>NZ_CZVW01000012.1 GCF_001536065.1 Candidatus Chryseopegocella kryptomonas | reverse complement strand
ACGACGATGAACACAGAATCAACGCTGATTTGATGGAACAGCGAGAATTTGATTATCCTCATTCAATCCCTGGACTTCTTGCATGTAAAGCAGCCGAACTTCAAGGCGGACAAGATGCGCACTGGAAAATGTTTGATAGAATTCAAAAAGCACATCTTGTTGAATGTCTTAACATAGCTGATTTTGAAGTTTTAAAAATGTGTGCAAAAGATATCGGGCTTGATGTTGAAAAATGGGAAAAAGATTATCAAAGTGAAGAAGTATTTCAATCTCTCGCTTTTGATCTTGAACTCGCAAGGCATTACGGAATAAACGGAGTCCCGACGCTTGTTGCAAACAGAAGATATGGAATTGTTGGAGCACATAAATATGAAACACTTTCAGCATGGCTTAATAAAGTAAGAAGCGAATTGGGTCTTTTAAAACCATAAGAATTTAAATTCCGCCTTCGCTTTTGAATTGATGAAAAAGTTGAGGAAACCTGCCCAATTTTTTGGCGTCTAATTTGAAAAACAAAGACAACGGTTTTAAAGTGAAAATTTCAAACAAAGGATTGATTTTGCTTGTTGCTGTTGCAATCGTAGGACTTGCACTTCCAAAGGTGAGATCAATTTTTGCGGATAAAAAAACATCCAACCGAAATCCCAGCTTCGTGCCAGAATTAAATGTCAGAGCAAAGGCACGATGTATTATCTCAACATCTGGATTTTCCTCTGCAAGTTTATGAATGCGTGGTGAAATGGCAAAGCACCACGCACATAAAACATCGTGGAAAAATTCAATTTGAATTTTCATTTTTTCTCCTTGATTTATTTTCTGTAAAATAGAAAAACTCTAAACAATGGTGGAATTACTACAATTCTCGCACCCTTCATTTCACCCGCACCAAGTCCATAGTTACCCTCAATCCCTAATCCAAAATTGTTAAATGGAAGCGCAACAATTTGCATTCCAGCGCTTGAAAAACCATAGCTAAAGCCATACTTTGTTGGTTCATAAGGAAAAGCAAACCCAGCTCCGCCTCTTAGAACAAAAGCAAAGTTAAATCTTTTTCTATAAAATCCCGGCGCAACGCCAAATTCAAAATGACCAGATGAATAATCACCATAATCTAAATCCCAGTTTGAAGATGCTTGAATTCCGCCATATACATTAGCCCAGGGATTTTCTGCTCCACTTGATTTGATCCACTTTCTCACAAATCCGGATAGATTAAAATGGTCCTCATCTTTTTTATTCCTGATATATTGACCTATCATCAGTCCTATGTCAAGGTCATCTTTTTTGGAGCCCCAGATTTGTGCTTCTGCGCTGTATACCGGAAAGCTTGCGCCTGCGGAGATTAATGTTGCATCTTTGTGATAAACTGGGGATGGCAATGGATTAAGTAAAATTCCATTGATGGCGCAACCACTTGAAAATAGAATTACAAAGATAGCAAGAAAAATAAGCCCGCCTTTCATAGCAACCTCCGTTTTTGTTTTTGCAAATTAATTTTTTCTGATGCTATTTAAGTTTTTTGTTTTTAAAATCAATTCAGCATCAAATGTTGCTGGCTCTATTTGAATTGTTATATGTTCAATGTTTGAGTTTTCTCTTATCGTGTCTTCAACTTCGCTCAATAAACTTCGCAATTTATTTCTGTCAATTTCACCTTTGACGCTGACATGTGCTGTTAATATATTTTTTCCGCTTGAGATAGTCCAAACATGAAGGTCGTGAACCGCTATGACTTCTGGAATTTCAAGAAGTGCTTTTTTAATTTTTTCAATATCAACATCGGATGGCGCACCTTCCATAAGTATGTTGATTGAGTTTTTGAGCAATCCTATTGAGTTGTATGCTATTATTATGCTTATGAACAAACTTGCGATTATATCTGCATAGAACCAACCCGTTGTTGTGATTATAATTCCAGCGGTTATAGCGCCAATTGAGCCGAGCGTATCTCCAAGAATGTGAAGGTAAGCGGAGTGCATGTTTAAATTTTTCTTTCGCTCTGAGAAAATTATCAAGCCAGCAACAACATTTACAATTAAGCCGAGGAAAGCAACAATTAACATTTCCAATCCTTTAACATAAGGCGGATTTTTCACTCTTTCAATCGCTTCAATCAATATATACCCGGAGATTAAGATAAGCATAATTCCATTTATGAAAGCAGCAATTATTTCTGCTCTGTAAAATCCGTATGTTTTATTTTTCGTTGCCTTGCTTTCTGCGATTTTAAATCCGAATAAACTCACAAGGATTGCAAAAATATCTGTGAGCATATGTCCAGCGTCCGAAATCAAAGCCAAGCTGTGCGTTAAAAACCCTGCTGTTAATTCAATTGCAAAAAATGTGCTCAAAAGTAAGAGAACGGTTTTCAATTTGCTTTTAAATTTTCCTGAGGACATTGTATTTCGTCAGCAGGTTTTGTTTTTGTTTTAAAAATGCAACTTCTGGATGAAAAAATCAAAATTTGGGTATTGTGGAATCTTAATTTTTAGGATTCGGGGGAGCGTAAAAGATTTTTCATCGCTGTTGCTATATTTGATTTTTTTAATTTTGGGAGTTAAATTTTTCTGGCAAAATAAAATAAAAATTTGCTTTGTTATGAACCCATTGAATGAACTTATAGTTCGCACCTTGCCTTTGGTTCCAAGAAAAATTGTCCGTCATTTCGCAAGCCGTTATATAGCGGGGGAAAAACTTGAAGATGCAATATCAACAGTTAAAAAGTTAAATCAACAAGGAAAACTTGCTACAATTGATGTCCTTGGTGAAAACATCACCAATGAAAATGAGGCGCTTGAAGCGTTAAAAACTTACAAGCAGGTTCTTCAAACGATTAAAGAAAATAATCTCAACTCCGACCTTTCAATTAAACTAACTCAACTTGGTTTGAAACTTGACTTTGACTTTTGCTATGCCAATGTTGAGGAACTTGTAAAGTTTGCGAAACAATATGACAACATTGTTGAAATTGATATGGAGGATTCATCAACCACGGATGCGACGCTTGAAATTTACAGAAAGTTGAAGTCAAAATTTGATAATGTCGGCGTTGCGATTCAAGCATATTTAAAGCGAAGCGAAAGCGATATAAAGTCGCTTTTGCCTCTAAAACCGAGAGTAAGATTGTGTAAGGGGATTTACATTGAACCAGAAACAATTGCATACAAAAAAAGAGAACTTATAAACCACAATTTCAAACATCTTCTTAACATTTTACTTCAAAGCGACGCTTACACCTGCATAGCAACCCACGATGATGAATTGATAAACGAGGCATACCGCTTGATAAAAGATTATAATTTGAAAGATGAAAAATTTGAATTTCAGATGCTTCTTGGCGTTCGTCCCGAGCTTGGGAATAAAATTGTTTCGGATGGATATAAATTGAGAATTTATGTTCCATTTGGAGAGAAATGGTATGCATATTCAATGCGAAGGTTCAGGGAAAATCCGCAGATAGCGGGTTATGTTTTCAAGGCGATTTTTACAAGGAATTCATTTTAAAAATTTAAGGAGGTGAAAATTTATGGCGGAAGTTTTAAATCAAGTTGTTGAGTTTGATGTAAAAAATATAAAAGCGCCAAGAGGAAACAAGTTAACATGCAAGGGTTGGGCGCAAGAAGCAGCTTTGAGAATGTTAATGAACAATCTTGATCCAGAAGTTGCAGAAAAACCCGAGGAATTGATCGTTTATGGTGGCACAGGCAAAGCAGCAAGAAACTGGGAATGCTTCCACGCAATCGTTAAAAGTTTGATTGAACTTGAAAATGATGAAACGCTTTTAATTCAATCGGGCAAGCCAGTTGGAATTTTTAAAACACATGAATTTGCGCCAAGGGTTTTAATTTCAAACGCAATGCTTGTCCCTGCTTGGGCTACATGGGATGAATTCAGGCGACTTGAAGCTTTGGGACTTACGATGTATGGTCAAATGACCGCAGGAAGCTGGATTTACATCGGGACGCAGGGGATTTTGCAGGGAACTTATGAGACATTTGCAGCGTGTGCGGATAAGTATTTCGGTGGAACATTAGCAGGTAGATTTCTGTTAACTTCTGGACTTGGAGGGATGGGCGGAGCTCAACCTCTTGCTGCAACTATGAATGGAGCTGCTTTCCTTGGAGTTGAAGTTGATAGAAAAAGAATTGAAAGGCGACTTCAAACGGGTTATCTTGATATGATGACAGACAACCTTGATGAGGCTCTTGAAATCGTTTTGAAGGCGAAAGAGAAAAAAGAGCCAGTTTCAGTCGGGCTCGTTGGAAATGCAGCTGATGTCTTGCCAGAAATTTTAAGGCGGGGAATAATTCCTGATATTGTGACGGATCAAACCTCAGCTCATGATACTTTGAATGGTTATGTTCCAAATGGAATTCCTTATGAAGAAGCGCTTGAACTTCGGAAAAAAGATCCGCAAAAATATATTCAAATGGCAAAACGCTCAATTGTTGAGCATGTGAAGGCAATGCTTGAATTCAAAAGAAAAGGTGCAATTGTCTTTGATTATGGAAATAACATTCGTGGTGAAGCATACGCAAATGGTGTTAAAGATGCATTTGAAATTCCCGGCTTTGTTCACGAATTTATTCGTCCCTTGTTCTGTGAAGGTAGAGGACCATTTAGATGGGTTGCTTTGAGCGGTGACCCAGAAGATATTTATGCAACTGATGAAGCGGTTATGAAAACGTTTCCGGAGAATAAATCGCTTGTTCGTTGGATTCAGAAAGCGCAAAAGCATGTTAAGTTTCAGGGTTTGCCAGCAAGAATCTGCTGGCTCGGGTATGGTGAAAGAGCGAAAATGGGAAAGATATTTAATGAAATGGTGAGAACTGGCGAAGTTAAAGCACCGATCGTCATAGGGCGTGATCATCTTGACACTGGTTCTGTTGCGTCTCCAAATCGTGAAACGGAGAAAATGAAAGACGGAAGCGATGCAATTGCTGACTGGCCGATTTTAAATGCTCTTTTAAATGCTGTCGCTGGCGCAAGCTGGGTTGCGGTTCATCACGGCGGTGGAGTTGGCATCGGACTTTCAATTCACGCCGGAATGGTCGTCGTAGCAGATGGAACGAAAGAAATGGAAATACGGCTTGAAAGAGTTTTAACTACTGACCCAGGGCTTGGCATCGTAAGGCACGCAGACGCAGGTTATGAAAAGGCAATTGAAATCGCAAAGAAGCACGGAATTAAAATCCCGATGTTAAAATAATTTCTTGCTCTTTTCCCAAAGTTCGTCCATCTCTTCAAGCGTTGATGTGTAAATATCTTTGCCTTGTGATTTTAGCTCTTTTTCTATGAATTGAAATCGTTGGATAAATTTTTCAATCGTCTTGTTAAGGGCGCTTTCTGGATTTATCTTTAAAAATCTCGCATAATTTACAAGCGCAAAAAGTAAATCCCCGAACTCTTCTTCAATTTTTTCAGCGTCTGCGGATTCAATCACTTTTTTCAACTCGGAAATTTCTTCCTCAACTTTTTTCCATACATCATCTGGATTTGTCCAGTCAAAACCAACGCTTCCTGCTTTCTCCTGAACTCTAAGGGCTTTTATAAGAGCTGGAAGATATTTTGGAATTCCAGAAATAATTGAATCACGGTTGTTTTCAGATTGTTTCAATTTTTCCCAGTTATTCTTTACTTCCTTCGCATCTTTGACTTTGACATCGCCGAAAACATGCGGATGTCTGTAAATCAACTTTTCTTTTATCCCGTTTATCACATCATCAAGTGTAAATTTATTTTCTTCTTCCGCCATAACCGAGTGCATCACCACATGCAAAAGCAAATCACCAAGTTCTTTTTTTAATTCGTCAAAATCATCATTATCTATCGCTTCAACTGTCTCATATGCTTCTTCTATCAAATTATGTCGTATTGATTTATGCGTTTGCTCTCTATCCCATGGACATTCTTTTCTTAATTTTCTAACTATTTCAACGAACTCGTGAAAGAGCTCACTGTCCTTGCTCATTATTTTGCTCCTTCTTTTCGTTTGTTTTCCCGTTCATCGCATTATATTTGTCGTATGCCTCAATTATATCTTTAACAAGCCGATGTCTTACAACATCATTTTTATCAAGATAAACGAAAGCAATTCCTTCAATTCCTTTCAATATGTTTTGTATCTCAACAAGTCCAGATGTAGTTTTTGAAGGCAAATCTATCTGAGTTATATCGCCAGTGATAATTGCTTTTGAATTAACACCAAGTCGTGTGAGAAACATTTTCATCTGTAAGCTTGTTGCGTTTTGGGCTTCATCAAGTATTACAAAAGCGTTGCTTAATGTTCTACCACGCATATAGGCAAGTGGGATTATCTCAATTATTCGTTTGTCAAAGTATGATTTAAGTTTATCGGATGGAAGCATATCATCAAGTGCATCATACAGAGGTCGCAAATAAGGATCAATTTTTTCTCTCAAATCGCCGGGTAGAAATCCAAGATTTTCTCCTGCTTCAACTGCGGGTCTGCACAAAACTATTTTGCTCACTTCATTATTTTTCAAACTTGCAACAGCCATTGCAACCGCAAGATATGTTTTACCCGTCCCAGCAGGTCCAATAACAAAAACAATATCATTTTTCTTAACCTGACGATAATACTCAAGTTGTCCCGGCGTCTTCGCTTTAATAGGTCCATTTTTTGTGAAAAGAATTATTGAATCAAAATCATCAGTGTGCTTCTTTCTCCTGTGGTGCGATGTTCCTGTATCTTCGCTGTCAAGTTTAACAAGATCAATCACTATGTTTACATCGTTTTCCGTCAGATGTCCGTTTTTATTCAAAATAAAAATTAACTCCTTGAAAACACGTTCAACTTTTTCAACTTCTTCTTTTTCTCCCTTGAGAATTAAATTATCCCCACGGACGGTTATGCCGGCGTCAAATTTTTTCTCAATCAAATGAAGATTTGTATCATTATAGCCCAAAAGGGCAAGTGTGTTAATTCCAGAAAGCTTAATTTTCCTTTCTACCATAATTTGAATCCTTAACCTGCCTCCTGTTTTGTTTTTTATGTTTCTCTACAAAAATAAACTGCAAAATTTAAAAATAGTTCCAAAAGAAAAAACCCCTGAGGCTGCGATTTGAAACAGCTCTCAGGGGTTCTGGAAAACCTTTCATAGCCCGAGAAAATTCTTACATTCCACCGCCAGCTTTTTCCGCTTTTTTGCGGTAATATGCGTTCGCTTGTCTCTTCTCTTCTTTTGTCAATTCCGCCTTCGGTGGAACCTTCAAAACCCATCCCGGATAAATCAAATCTGGATCTTTGATTTTATCTCTGTTCGCAAGCCAGATTTTTGGCCACAAGAATGGATTATCATAAATCGTCGGTTTCTTGGCAATGTTCCAGAGGCAATCGCGATCTTTTTTCCATGTCCCAACCGTATAAGTTGTTTCTTTTACTATAGCTTCGGCAACTAAAACCTGTCCTTCTTTCGTCTTCACAAGAGCTTTAACCGTGTTGTTAAGATTATTGACCTGTGATTCAAACCCCATAACTTTGTCATAAAATTCCGAAAGAGCAACTCTTTTGTCTGATTTCAAAGCCTGATAATCTTTATAAAGCTGTTCAACCTCTGCTCTTCTTTCATAAAGTTGTTCATTTGAAAGACGTGAAAGTTCATTCAATCTTCTTTCAAAATCTGCAACCTTTTGCCTATATTCATTAACTCCTTCAGGCGTTGTCCCAACCAGAGCATAAATTTCATCCTGCGTCTGTTTGATTTGAGCATCTTTATCAGCAGATTGTTTCTTCAAAGCATCAATTTCTTTGTTCAGCGCATCAAGCTTTGCCCTTAACTCGTCTCTTTTTGCGGTCCATGAAGCCATTTCTTTCTGCCAATCCTCATATTTCATCTTAACTTTCTCCTGGGCAAAGCCAGTTACAACGAAAATTGAAATCAAAAGTAGAATTATAAAATTGCGTTTCATCTTACTCTCCATTTTATTTTTGTTAAACTTACTTTTGTTGTTGGAGACGCTGTTGAACTTTTTCTTTCTCTGCTTGCAATTCTTTCAACTTTTGATCTTTCGCCTGAATCTCTTTCTGCAACGCTGCCTTTTCTTGCTCTTTCGCTTTGATTTCCTTATCAAGCTGTTCCGTCTCCGCCTTCAAATTATTTAACTGCTGAATTTCTTCATCTTTTGCGTATTTCGTGCAACCTGCAATAAAGAAAACAAACAAAGAAATTAACAAAAGTGAGGCGATTTTTTTCATCATTGAACTCTCCAGATTTTATTTTTAACTCAAACTAAATATAATAAAATCTGCTTTATTTGTCAAGAGCGATCGGTTAAAATTTGAAACAAAAAACGCCTTAGAGTTTAAAAATAAATTTTCAAGGTAACAACTGAGTTAGGTTTAACTCTCAAATTTACTCTATCTCCGGAAAATCGCACCTCCTCTTTATCTTCCTCAAGAAAATTTGATTTGAAAACTTTTGATGGGACAAATGGAAGCACAAGATTTGCCTGAACTTCTTTTCCTTCGGATTCGTAAAATTGCAAAGTCAATGAGTTTGTGTCTTCTGATTTTTTCATAACTGTGAGGATCAAGTTTTCAGGTTCTAACCTAACGAAAGAATAACTTGACACTGGCAAAGTCCCGCTATGTCTGTTTGTTATGATTGGAATCATCGGATTGTTAAAGTCATAGGCAACATTTACAGTTTTTGCCTCTTTCCAAGTTCCACGATGTGGATAAATTGAGTATTCAATTCTGTGAAATCCTCTATCCGCTGTTGGATCAGGCCAGTTCGGAGACCTAAGCAGTGATAATCTCATAAGCGAACCTTTGCAATCATAACCATATTTTGAGTTGTTAATTAAACTTACACCAAAATCTTTTTCTGATAAGTCAGCCCATCTCAGAGCTGGGACTTCAACTTTTGCGCTGTCAAATGAGTTTCTCATCAAAGTTGATCTTTGAATATAGCCATACGGAATTTCATAAGTTGCAAATGAATCTTTCACCGCAAGAGGGAAAGCGACTTTAAGCATTATATTTTTCTCCCACCAATCAACATCTGTTATAAAATCAACTCGCTCAATTTTATCATAAAGTATCACATATTGAGTGAAGAAGCTTGTCGGGAAAGTTTCTGTTGGCGGATAAGATTTTGTTTCTGGTTTTCTGAAATTGTGTTCAATTTTGATGACTGTGCGAACAGGTCCATTTTCAACAATTTCATAACCTTCGTAGTTTGTGTTAAATTCAACGCCGGTTAAACCAACATTCCAAGCATCCCACGCAGTTGGCTTGTCTTCAAGAAGTTGAAGTTTATTCCCGAAGCCATTTAAAATCTGCCTGTTATATCTTTTATCAAAAATTTCTTTTAACCATCCCGTCGCTGTATCAATCTCAATTTTGAAAAATTTGTTTTCAATTACATTTTTTGAAACTTTTATCTCACTTGCAAATTCCGACGGCTTCCGTCGTTTGATTATGTAAGTTTTATATCCAAGCGGTGGAACATCCTCAGCGATGAATAAAATTTTCTTAACACCATTTTCAAACACAATCTGTGTTGGAACTTCCTCGCCTGAGAGTTTGAAGATAGCATATTCGTTTTCATCAAATTTGTCAAATTCAACTTGAACAACATCTGTTCTTGCCCACGAACTCGGATTAAATACGATGAGAGCATCGCCTTCTTTTATTTCCGCTGTATTTATGTTCTCCGCTATTTTTTCAAGTGATTTTCTTATTTGAAACTTTGCGAAACTTTCAATGTCTTTGTAATCTTTGATTGCATCAAAATAAACCTCTCGTATGCTTGATCCAGGAAGAATATCGTGAAATTGGTTGAAAATAAATTTAAGCCAGTATTTTTCAAAAAGTTTATTGTCATAATTTAAACCGAAGATAGTTGCAATGGATGAAAATTTCTCTGCGTTTGAAAGTGAAATCTCAAGTTTGCGGTTGAATTTCTTAACTTCCGATTGTGTCGTGAAAGTGCCTTGATGATATTCAAGATAAAGTTCATCTTTCCAGACGGGGATGTTTTTCAAATCTTTTGATTTTATCACCTTGAAATAATCTCCAACTGTTGAAAATTTTATCTCGGGGAATATGTCAAGTTTTTGAAGTTTTTCTATTCTTTTGAGCATTTCTTCTGTTGGACCTCCGCCGTGGTCGCCAACGCCAAATAAAACAAGCATCTCTTTTAATCCAGTGTTTGCTTCAAACTGCCTCAGCCAATCAACAAGACGAAACGGATTTTCAATTGTGTTAACATAACTAAATGGGAAATATGTCAAAACCCTTGATCCATTGGGGCTTTCCCACCAGAAAAGTCGGTAGGGGAAAACATTCCTTTCGTTCCAGTTTAATTTTTGAGTCACAAAATATGTAATGTCTGCATTTGCAAAAAATGTTGGCAAGTTCCAGTTGTAGCCGAAAGAGTCAGGAATCCAGCCGATTTCAGGTTTAAGGTTCAGAAGATTTTTAAAATATCTTTGTGCATATAAAAGATTGTGTGTCCAAGATTCGCCACCGGGCAAATTGCAGTCAGTTTCAACCCACATTCCACCGACAACTTCCCATCTTCCAAGTTTTATGTTTTCTCTTATTTCGTTGAAAAGTTCGGGGTAAAGAGTTCTCATCCATTCGTAATAGACAGCAGAGCTTTGAGTGTATGTCAAGTATGGATATTTTCGCATAAGGTTTATCACAGATTTAAAAGTATTTTTGCAAACTTCAACTGTTTCTTTTGAACGCCAGAGCCACGCAGCGTCTATGTGAGCATTTGAAACAAAGACAAGCGTATATCTTTTAGCGAAATCACGGACCGGCTTAATTTTGGGTTTTATTTTTTCAAGCGAAAGATAAAATTTTTCTAAATTTCCACTCATCAATGATTTTATGGCAAGTTCAGAAAGGCTATTTTGCAAAAGGGAATTTAATTTCATTCGTTCTTCTTTTTTGACCGTTGAGCGATCAATTTTGGGATCATAGCGTGTCATATCATTTGTCTGGTATGTGTCAAAACTTAACAATTTTTGTCCGACCTTGAAGCTCAAAGACAAGCCTTTCAAATTATCAAGGATGTCTTTTACACTTTCAATTTCAAACTCAGCTCTTAAAAGTCTAAGCGGTCCACCTGTGTTAATTGCCTTGATTGCGAGCGTTGTTTCTTCGCCCGGCTTAACTTTTCCTGTTAAATCAAATTCACCATCCCACGGGATATATCCAATGTAATTTCCATTTACCCAAAGATAGCCGTAATCATCAACTGAAACTTTGAAAATAATTTTTCCATCAACTGATTTCCCGAAAACTTTCTCCGGAATTTTAAATTTTGCTCTTATCCAGCACGAGTCAACATAAATTCTTTGCCCTAAATTTAGCGTGTCCCATTTTGAATCGTCAAATTCTGGTTTTGTAGGTTCTTCTGTTTTTACATTCAAGCATTTGATGTCGGGGCTAACTTTCCATTTTCTAATTGAAATGGAACTTAAAGAGTCAAGAATTGATGTTACGCTGTCAATTTTTGTTTTGGTTTGTGAAAATGTTAAGGTTGATACCGCAAGCAGGATAATTGATAATTTTTTGAGCATTTTAGTTGCGGTAATTTTATTTTTTATCTTCTGTCAAGAACTTCTCTAACTTTCAATGCGATTATCTCATATGAATATGGTTTTTGAATTAGGTCAAAGCCCTCAAGATTAAGGTTCAATCCATTTAAACTATAACCGGTTGCAAATAGCACTTTAACATCGGGTTTAATTTTTCGTATTTCTCTCATTGCATCGTATCCACTTAAAACAGGCATAACTATGTCAAGGAAGACAAGATCAATTTCATTTGCTTTTTCTTTGAATATCTCAACCGCTTCAAGTCCGTTGCTTGCGGTGTAAACTTTATAGCCGAGATTTTGCAAAATATCTGCAACAGTTATTCTCAATTTCTCCTCGTCTTCTGCGACAAGAATTGTCTCATTTCCGCCTCTTATTTCAACTTTTTCTTCTTCTACTGCTTGTTTTTCCTCTTCATAAACAGCGGGGAAATAAACCCTGAAAGTTGTTCCTTGCCCGGGCTTGCTATAAACATTTATAAATCCATCGTGTTGTTTGACAATTCCATAAACTATTGAAAGCCCCAAACCTGTGCCGTGTTCTTTTGTCGTGAAAAACGGCTCAAAAATTTTGTCAATTATGTCTTTGCTTATTCCAATGCCTGTATCAGTAATTGATAAAACAACATAATCTCCGGGTTTTGCATCAAGATGAAACATGCTGTATTCCTCATCAATGTGTCTTGTATAAGTTTCAATTATTATTTTTCCAGCGTCGGGAATTGCTTCTTGAGCGTTGATTATAAGGTTAAGCAAGAGTTGATTTATAAGTGCAGGGTCTGCCTTGATGTTGGGAAGTTTCGGGTCAAGGATAAGTTCAATTTTCACATTTTCACGAATCGCTTTTAAAACAACTTTTGTCAAGTCATTTACCACACTGTTTAGGTCAATCGTTTTCATCACCGCTGGCTGTTCACGGCTGAAAATTAAAAGCTTCTTCGTGAATTCACCAGTTTTCCTTATCGTCTGCTCAATTTCAACAAGTTTTTCCTTAGCTTTTTCAATGTCTTGGGAAAGCAATCGCTTCGCAAGTTGAGTATTCCCAAGTATTACGGTTAAGGCGTTGTTTATGTCATGTGCGACACCTGCGGTCAATCTCCCAAGCGCATCCATCTTTTGGGATTGAAGCAACTGGTTTTCAAGAATTTTAACTCTTGTCACATCACGCAAAATTCCTTGATATGCAATTATATTCCCTTTTTCATCGTAAATCGGGGTTGAAGTATCATAAACTATAAGTTTCTTTCCATCTTTTGTTTTGAGATGGAGTTCGTAATCTTTTATGTAACCCTGTTTTTCAATCGCTTCAAGATTTTTCTTTCTATCTTCAGGGTTTTCGTAAAGTTCAGTTGCAATGTCAACCTTTAAAATTTCTTCTTTTGATGAGTAGCCGAATAGCTCAACGAATGCAGGATTTACATCAACGAGTTTTCCTTCTGGGGTGCTTATATAAATTGGGTCTTTTGAGTCCTCAAAAAGTTTTCTATATCTTTGTTCGGAATTCCGAAGCACTTTCTCATTTTCGCTTCTTTGAATTGCAAGCCCTAAAATATCTGCAAATGTTATAATAGCGTCAATCTCTGAACTTTCCCATCTTCTCTCATTTTCACAATCATTTAAGCTTATAAAGCCCCACCATTTATCTCCGACGAAAACAGGAGCAACCAGAATTGACTTAACACCAAGAAAACTTAAAAACAGATATTCTCTGAACGGAAAATCTTTGACAAGCCCGTAAATAACTTCCTTCTTTCCGAGAACATCAAGCCAACGCTCAAATCCGCTCAATTTGTATGATATATTTTGAAGTTGTGCGTCTTCAATTTTTTGTTTTGTTTCAGTTGAATACCATCTAAATTTTAAACTCGTGATAATTTCAGAATCAAGCGTTTGATTTTGAAATACATAAACCGAGCTTACTTTCATCGCCTTTCCAATTTCAGCGATTAGGTTATTTATCTCACTTTCCCAGTTGATCGTTTTCAGCAGAACGCTTGCTGAGTTATTTATAGTTTTTAAAACTTCTTCACGCTGTAAAAGTTTTTGCTCCGTTTCTTTGAGTCGTGTTATGTCAATTATCATCCCGAGAGTTTTAATTGCTTTGCCTGTTTCATCACGAATTATGTATGCGTAGTCAAGGCAATAAATAATGCTTCCATCTAATTTTTTTATTCTGTATTCAAGTTCAAGCGTTGAGACATCACCTTTAAGAGCTGATTCAATTTTTGAAAGTGTTAAATCTTTGTCATCAGGATGGATAAAATCGCTCCAATGAAATTTTGTATTTTTTAATTCGCCTTTTCTTAAACCAAATATGGCTTCAACATCTCCTTCCCAACTTGTCTCGTTTTTCTCAATATCCCATTCATAAACAACTTCCTTCATCGCAGAAATTATCTTTTCAAATTTATCTCGCCAGTTTATCAATTCAGTTTCAAGCGTTTTTTTGCCCACCGCAAGTGAAATTTGGATTGCGCATGTGATGGCTAAATTTATTTCTTCTTGTTTAAACTCGTGTGGCGTGTCGTAGTAAATCATAAATTTACCAATCAACCTATCTCTGAAAACAAGCGGTATAAAAGCAAGCGCTTGAATTCCTTCGTTTAAAATAGTTTTCTTGAGATTTTCATCAAGAGTTTTGTCTTCCTTTACATCTGAAATGAGAATTGGTTGAGGATTTTTTTCGTCAGGTTTCCACGGCGAATGACCTTCAACCGCTTTCCTATAATTTTCCGAAAGTCCCGCCCACGCCTTAAAACGCATAACGCCATCTGGATCAATCAAAAGAACCGAAGCCCTATTTACATTCAACAACCTTAAAATTGTGTTCAACGCTTGCTGGTAAATCTCTTCTGTTGATTCAGTCCTCAAAATTGTGTTTGAAAGATTGAGAAGTGTCTCTGTTAAGATAAGTTGCTTTTCAAGTTCTTTTTCTGTTTCTATTCTCTTTTTTACCTCGTATCTTAGCCTGCGTGAGGGTATATTTGCAAGGACTGCAAAGATGAAGAAAACAATTATGTAAGATATTGTGAGAATCCATCGTTCAATTTCCGTGACTTCAAGCGTGAATATCGTCGGATGATATATTTTGTATTTTTCAAGTGCGCTGAGAATTAAAATTGCAATTGAACTCAAACTCGCAAGTATTAAAGCACTTGATGTCCCGCCGAAAATTCCGTTGAAAACTATGACAATCAAGTAAAGAAAGCCAACGAAGATAAAAGTTATACCACCGACATAATAAACGACTATGCTTATGACAATTATGTCAATTAGGTTCGTTGCAAATAAAAGTTTATCTCTTGTTTTCAAAAGATTTCGCAAAAAACGATATGGTTGATTTATGATTGATTGAAAAAGTGCGGAAATTATAAAAATGTGAATTGGAAGATTGAGGTTATAAATGAAATTTAAAGCGATGAAAGTTACCGCAAGTGAGATTGAGGCGATTATTCTGGCTTTGATTGAATAATCGCAGGCAAAATCGGCGAAACTTTCTTCATGTGATGGCGGTGGAAGATTTTGCGTTTTCATTTTAGTTAGCATAGTTTGATTTTGATTTAAACCAACTACTTTAATATAAAGACAAATTTAGGCTACTTACAATTTCCTTTTGTGAAGTAATCAAATATAAGTTTTGAAATTTCTGCAACCGCAAGATGCCCTTTGTTATCAACCGCATAAGAAACTTCTGATAGTTGATCGCAAAAGATTGCGACCGCATAACTTGTGCATTGAGAATAAACAATTCCGATGTCCGCTTTCATTCTGTCAATTGAGCCAGTTTTATTTGCAACCGTTACTTTTTCAGGTAAGTATCTTTTCATCATTTCGTAATCTTGATTGTTCTTCATAATGTTTATGATTTCAGCGGATGTTTCGGGGCTTATTATTTTTCCACCTGCTAAAAGTTCAAGAAGTTTTACCATATCATTCGGGGTTGTATATCCAACGCCAAATCTCAAAGATTCAGGCGTGTTCTTTTTAGTTTTGAAAGACATAAGTTTGTTTAAAATTTTCGTGTTGTTAAGTCCGAGAGATTTCATTCTGTTGTTTACAGCATCAAGTTTTGCGTCGTGTTCATCAGCGAAACAATCAAGGACGAGATTCGTTGCAGTGTTATCGCTTAAAATTATCATCAAAACCGCAACATCAATTAATTTAAGTTTTGCTCCATCGTAAAAGTATTGTAGAACTCCAGAGCCACCGTATTTGAGTGAATCTTCAAGATTGATAAGCGTGTCTTTTTTAAGTTTCCCTTCATTAAATCTGTAAAATAGTTCAACAAGAATTGGGACTTTTATCACGCTTGCTGTGGGGAAGAGGGAATCAGCGTTGATTTGGATTGTTTCGCCAGTTACAAAATTTTTCGCAGATACGCCTAAACGACCAACGCCATATTTTTCCGCCACATCTTGAATTTTTGAAATCAACTGCTTATTTGTAAGAGTCATTTTTGAGGAGGTGCAGGAGAGGAGAAATGTTGAAAGTAAAAAAATGTAAAGTTTTTTCATATTTGTGCTTTTTTTCAAAAGTTAAATTTTTTATCGGAAATAGTCAAGAGTTTAAGGGGCAAGTTTAAAGTTATGAAATTTTGTTTTTTGTTCCGCCGTGTTTAGATTAATTTGACTTTTGAAGAAAGATTTCAAACAAAAACTTTTCTCAAATGGGAAAAATTTTGCTTAAAAGTGCAAGGGTGATTGACCCAGCGCAAAAGTTTGATGGGGTGGTTGATATTTTGATAATCAATGGGAAAATTGAAAAGATTGGCAGGGTTGAGGAATCTGAAAATTTTGAAATTTATGATATGGCAGGTAAAGTTATAGCGCCGGGGTTTGTTGATATGCATGTTCATTTGAGAGAGCCGGGATTTGAACATAAAGAGACAATTGAAAGTGGCGTTGAAGCAGGGGCAAATGGCGGATTTACAGCCCTGTGTTGTATGCCGAATACAGAACCACCAATTGATGACCCGAGCGTCGTTGAATATGTTAAGAAAAGAGCAAGCGAAGTGATGAATGGAATCGTTGATGTTTATCCAGTCGGTGCAATTACGAAAAGAAGAGAAGGTAGGGAGCTTGCACCAATAGCTGAACTTGTTGAAGCAGGCGTAGTTGGATTTTCTGACGATGGCAATTCAGTTCAAGATTCTGGAGTTATGAGAAAAGCTTTTGAATATGTCAGTATGTTTGATAAAGTTATTATTCAACATTGCGAAGATAAAACATTGAGTCAAAATGGAATGGCAAATGAAGGATATTGGTCAACTTTGCTCGGACTTTCTCCTTATCCGGACATAAGCGAGGAAATTATTTTGTATCGTGATTTGAGATTGATTGAGTATTTAAAGCCGAAAATTAAAAATGTTAAGTATCACATCGCTCATATAAGTAGTAGGGGTTCTGTTAAGTTATTGAGAGAGTATAAGGACGCGGGATTTGAGATAACTGCGGAGGTCACACCGCATCATTTGCTTTTAACAGATGAAGATATATGGAAGTCAAACTATGATACGAATTTGAAAGTAAATCCGCCGTTGAAATCAAGAGAAGATATTGAAGTTTTGATTCAGGCATTGAAAGATGGAACGATTGATGTTATTGCAACAGATCACGCTCCACATGCGCCGGAGGAAAAGGAATCTGATTTCGCATCTGCACCGTTTGGAATAATCGGACTTGAAACAGCAGTTGGATTGATTTTAAGTGAATTTGTGAATAAAGGTATAATTTCGCTTGAAAGGATGATTGAATTGTTTTCAATAAATCCGAGAAAAATTCTCGGTCTTCCGCAGATGAGAATTCGTGAGGGAGAAATTGCAAATTTTACAATTCTTGACACAGAAGCAGAATGGATTGTTGATGCTGGGAAATTTAAATCAAAGTCAAAAAATTCGCCGTTTGTAGGATGGAAGTTGAAAGGGAAGCCGGTCGGGATTTTAAACAAAGGGAAAATTTACTGGTCAAATTTGTGAAACTTTTTTAAGCAAAATCCATCTAAATTTTAAAAAACAAAGCATCACAAAGATAAGCCATGAATCTTGAAGATACAATTCTTTCGGCATATCATTCTATAAGAAGTAATCCGATGCGTTCGTTTTTGACAATTCTTGGCATCATCATCGGAGTAGCAGCTGTTATAGCGATGGTCGCTGTTGGTCAAGGTGCGCAGTATTCGGTTCAAAAGCAAATTGAATCACTTGGGACAAATGTTCTTGTTGTTTTTCCTGGCGCGCAAATGCAAACGGGAAGAGTGAGGATGGAAGCAGGTTTTACAAGCAGATTGACGATTGAAGATGTTGAAGCGATAAAAAATCAGTGTGATGCGGTTGCTTATGCAACTCCGATTGTGCGAACTATGGCTCAAGTTATTTATGGGAACAACAATTGGAGAACTGGGATTTACGGCGTGAATACAGATTATTTCCAAATTAGAGCTTGGGGTCTTTCTTCTGGAAGTTATTTTACGGAACAGGATGTAAAAGCTGGTGCAAAAGTTTGCGTAATAGGTCAAACTGTTAAGAACGCACTATTTGGAGATGAAGATCCGATTGGAAAAATCATAAGAATTCGCGATGTCCCTGTTAGAGTTGTTGGAGTTCTTGAACCGAAAGGGCAGAATGTGATGGGGCAGGATCAGGATGATATAATAATCGCTCCTTATACGACGGTTATGTCGCGTTTGTCAAGATTTTACTTTATCGGCTCAATCCTTGTCTCTGCGGTAAGCCAGAACCTAATCCCGGTCGCACAGCAACAGGTGACTCAGGTGTTAAGAGAAAAACACAAGATCCAACCTTGGCAGGAGGATGATTTCACGGTTAGAACTCAAACTGAGATAGCTTCAACGGCGCAGGAGACATCAAGGATAATGACGATTTTGCTCGGAAGTATAGCATCTGTTTCTTTAATTGTCGGTGGCATAGGTGTGATGAATATAATGCTTGTATCTGTGACTGAGAGAACAAGAGAAATTGGAATAAGGGTATCTGTTGGGGCGAGAAAAAGAGATATTTTGTTTCAGTTTTTGCTTGAAGCAGTTGTGTTAACTGTGACTGGTGGAGTTTTCGGAATTATTTTCGGCGTGATTATATCGCGGATAATTTCGGAATTTGCTGGATGGCCTGTCTTTATTTCTCCCGGGGCAATAATACTTGCGTTTGGGTTTTCAGCTGCAGTTGGAATTTTCTTCGGTTTCTATCCAGCAAGAAAAGCAGCAAACCTCAATCCCGTTGAGGCGTTGAGGTATGAGTGAAGGATTTAACTATTGCCCTTTTGTTTTTAATGTTTTAAATTTATCAAAAAATTCAGCTCGCTTTAATGAAACTTGGGAAATTTGAAATTGACAATATCTATTGTGGTGATTCATTGATTTTGATGAAAGATATTCCTTCCGATTCAATAGATTTGATAATTACTGATCCCCCTTTTGCAATTGATTTTAAAGCAAAGAGGAATAACTACAATAGAGATTCGGAAAGAGTTTTGGAAGGGTATAACGAAATACCAAAAGAAAAGTATTATGAATTTTCGCTTGCTTGGATAAGTCAGGCATACAGAATTTTAAAGCCAACCGGCTCTATGTTTGTTTTTTCAGGATGGACAAATCTTAAAGATATTTTGAACGCAATTGATGAAGCAAAATTTATAACCATAAATCACATAATTTGGAAATATCAATTCGGTGTCTTTACGCAAAGAAAGTTTGTAACAAGTCACTACCATATACTTTTTGTTGTTAAGGATGAAAAAAGCTACAAGTTTAACAAAATTGAACACTATCCCGAAGATGTCTGGATTATAAATAGAGAGTACTGGACAGGTAAAATTAAAACTCCCACCAAGCTTCCAACGGCAATTGTAAAGAAGATAATTTTATATGCATCTGATGAGGGCGATCTTGTTTTTGATCCGTTTTTGGGCTCGGGGCAAGTTGCAGTTGTGGCAAAAGCGTTGAATAGACATTATCTTGGGTTTGAAATCGTGCCTGAATACTATGAATTTGCGCTTAAAAGGTTAAAAAATATGGAAATTAATTTATTTAACACGAGGTGAGAGAATTTGAACTTGAGAGAAATTTTTTCAAAGATTTTAGAAGTAAGTGTATGAAAATTCAAAATCGGGAAATTGTCAATGAGTTTGTCAAAGCTATTGAGCATTTATTAAAAGAGTATGACACATCTATTTACGAGAATAGGTTCATAGCTGGTGGAGTAATTGAATATATTTTTATTGCTCTTTTAAAAGCGTTGGGTTTTAACGCTTCTCATTTGGGTGAGAAAGATAAAAGAACTGATATTGCGGTTGAATACGGGGGAAATGAACTTAAGTTTTCAATTAAAACTAATTTCACAGGCAAAGGAGATATAAGGTTAATAAACA
This sequence comes from Candidatus Chryseopegocella kryptomonas, assembly GCF_001536065.1. Lineage (GTDB taxonomy): Bacteria > Bacteroidota > Ignavibacteria > Kryptoniales > Kryptoniaceae > Kryptonium > Kryptonium kryptomonas. Next base: position 40,520 of record NZ_CZVW01000012.1, on the reverse strand, counting down.
AACTTGGTAAGGGAAGTAAAATTTTTTGGGACGAGCCCACTATATTTTTGATCTCAGGGCTTGGAATTGTATATGCTGATTCTAGGTTTTTGGGAGACAGGACAATTGATAAAGGTGATGCAATAGTTATCAATGTGAATTCTATCAAAATTTTTTCTGATGAAAATTCAGATTACAAAGTAAATCTTGAAATACCTGTAAAATCCGAGATTTCTCCTTCTTTTCATACCGCAAGCTTTGATATCGCAAAATCGGTGCTTGAAAGATCAAACAGCAAAATTTTAATAAAATACTTGAGTTAAAATATGAAATTGTTGACTATTTCCTCCGTCAAAATTTTAGTTATTTTATTTTTCCAACAAATTCTTCTTGCTCAGATGCCCAAAGCAGATTTAATTTTCGTCAATGGGAAAATATGGACTGTTGACAAAAGCAAGCCAGTTGCACAAGCGGTTGCAGTTTTGGGTGATAAAATAATTGCAGTCGGATCAAATTCAGAGATAAAAAAATATGCCGGGAAAAACACCAAGATAGTTGATTTAAAAAGACATTTGATGTTGCCGGGATTCATTGATGATCACACTCATTTTGTAAGTGGTGGGTTTCAGCTTATGAGCGTTAATTTAAGAGATGCTAAAACTCCGGAGGAATTTGCACAACGGATAAAAGAATATGCTGAGAAAAATCCAGGTAGATGGATAACGGGCGGAGATTGGGACCATGAGCTCTGGGGTGGCGAATTGCCGAGAAAAGAATGGATAGATAAATACACGCAAAATGTTCCTGTCTTTGTTACAAGATATGACGGACATATGGGACTTGCAAATAGTTTAGCTTTGAAACTTGCTGGGATAACGAGAGAAACACCAGATCCGCCCGGCGGTTTGATCGTGCGTGATGAAAATGGCGAACCTACGGGAATTCTAAAAGATGAGGCAATGTCGCTTGTCTACCGAGTTATTCCAGAACCAACGCTTGAAGAGAGAATAAATGCAATTAAACTTGCGCTTGAAGAAGCAAAAAAACTTGGTTTAACGGGAATTCACGATATAGGGACAACGGAAGATTTAAGAGCTTATCAAGAACTTTACAAGCGAGGTGAATTGACATTAAGAGTTTACTTGCGATTGCCGATTTCACAATGGGAAGACCTTGCTAAACTTGGGATTGAAGTTCCATTTGGAAATGATTTCATAAGGATTGGCTCTTTAAAAGCATTTGCAGATGGTTCGCTTGGTTCAATGACTGCGCTTTTCTTTGAACCTTATGATGAAAATCCAAACACAAAAGGTTTAGCAACTGACATTGTAATTGATGGGCGACTTGAAAAGTGGGCAATTGAAGCTGACAAAGCAAAACTTCAACTTTCAATTCACGCAATTGGGGATAGTGCAAATAGTTTAGTTTTGACTTTATTTGAAAAAATTGTTCGTGAAAATCCATCTTGGGACAGAAGATTTAGAATTGAACACGCCCAACATATTCATCCGAAAGATTTCGCAAGATTTAAAAATTTGAATGTCATCGCATCAATGCAGCCGTATCACGCAATTGATGATGGAAGATGGGCTGAGAAGAGAATAGGGAAAGAAAGATGCAGGACCAGTTATGCGTTTAGACCTTTTCTTGATCACGGGGGCTAAACTTTGTTTCGGCAGCGACTGGAATGTTGCGCCATTGAGCCCGATACTTGGAATTTATGCAGCTGTCACAAGACAAACGCTTGATGGGAAACATCCAGAGGGATGGTTTCCCGAACAAAAAATCTCGGTTGAGGAAGCTGTTGAATGTTATACAATTAACAACGCTTATGCTGAATTCGCTGAAAATGAGAAAGGAAGTATAACGCCCGGGAAATTTGCCGACTTTGTCGTGCTCTCTGAAAATATATTCAACATTCCCGGTGAAAAAATTAAAGATGTTGAAGTTCTTATGACCGTTGTCGGTGGTAAAATTGTATATCAAAACCCGAATTTTAAATGATCATCTTGTAACTCTTGGTTTGCTTATGTCGTGATGAGTTACCGAAACTTCAACAATTTGTCCGGTGATCGTTTTTCCGATTACAATCATGCTGTCTTTGTTTTTTCACCTGTATTTGATATTTAGCGTAGTTTGTTGATTCTGGAAAGTTTATATAGGAAAGGTTGAAGCCAACAAATGACCACTCGCCCCCGCCAAGTATTGCTGGTTTTCTCGCCCAGGCTTGTGCCTGCTGACCTATTCTAAGGCAATCATTTATTGTGTCATTCAGATATTGTTCTGCTATTGCTCCTGATCTTGAAATGAATATGTTAATTGCAACTGCAATTGCAATTGTGACTATTATCGCTCCTAACACCAAAAGTAAAAGCTGTTGTTGTCCCATTTTTCAAACTCCTTATTTTATTTTCTAACTTTTAAAATCACAATTATTCCAGCGATTAAGAAAGCGATATTTGCAAGCCATGCTGAGATAAACGGGTGGATAATTCCTGCGTAACCAAACGATGTGCTTATTTTCATAAAGATAAAATAGAGAAAAGCAATTAACAAACTAATTCCAAACTCCATCGCAAGCCCAGCTCTTTTTTTCCTTGAAGCCAACGCCACGCCAAATAGAACCACTATAAAATTTGAAAAAGGAAAAGCAAACTTTAAATGATAATCCGTAAGCCAGCGTGATGGATCGTTCCCACTTCTTATCTGATCTTTTATGAATTCACGCATCTCATCTATATTCATCTCATCTGGTTTCATTTGCTTTCGTTTTATATCTATCGGCTTGAAATTTAACCTCCCAATGTTAAAAGTATCAATTTTTTCAATGAAATCACTACTTTGATCAAATTTATGCAAAGTGCAATTAACAAGTAACCAATTGTCTCTTAAACTATCCCACTTCATTGAAGGTGCAATATACCTTGCAACCATAATTGTCACATCTTTCGGGTCAAAGTCTTGTATATCAACTCTATGTGCGGTGTTAAGCTCGTCATCAAAATAGCCAATTGAAAGCAATCTCGTGTATGAATCCTGAATATAAATGTTATACTTTCCCCACGATTCAAGATGTTTTCGCATATAAACTCTCTCAAGATTAAACTTCTTTTTGTTTGTTTTCGGAACTACCCAGCCGTTGAAGTAAACCGAAATTAAACTTAACATAAATGAGACAATTAAAAACGGCATCATAAACCTATACAAGCTCACGCCAGCAACTTTTATCGCTGTCAATTCATTTAAATTTGACATTCTTCCAGTCGTGAAAAGGCAAGAAAGAAGAACTGCAACAGGAAGTGTTAATTTGATTATCTCGGGTGAAAAGTAAAGATAGTATTTTAAAATTACTGAAAGAGAAACTCTCTGATCAATGAAATCGTCAAGGTTTTCCATCAAATCAACGAGAATGAAGATAAGTATAAAAGCAATGAGCCCGAAAATTATCATCTGGATAAATTGCTTTGTCGTGTATATGTCAATTATTTTGATTTTACCTCGCATATCTATCCGTTAAAATTTCTTCTTCCTCTGGGATACCAAGCCATGTTTTCACTCTTTGTGGCATAATTTCTTTGAATTTATACCAATCAATTATCATCGCTTCTTTCCCCATTCTTATTGTAAGATAAATTCCTAATGCTCCGACGACGAAATTAGCAATCCACATGCTCAAAAACGGCGAAAGAATATCTCTATCTGCAAGTTTTTCTCCGCCAATCAAACAAGCCCAATAAAAAAGGAAGAAAGCCAAACTTAAACTCGCAGCAACTCCGAAATTTCCTCTCCTTGCCATCATCCCAAGTGGTGCTCCAACGAGAACGAAAACAACACTTGCAAATGGAATTGCATATTTTTTGTGAACCTCAACCATGTAAGCATCAATTGAGCGATTGTAATATTCAATCTGTGCTAAATAATTTTTGAGAATTGAATTTAAACTTATAATCTTTTGCGTTGAGCTGATGATCGCTTCATAATCACTTATGGAATCTTTTGGCGGTGGCTGATAAAATGAACCGCTCATTATCGTTTTGCCTTCAAACGGATTTTTAAAATTTGTTGATGCAATTGAATTTAAACTTTCATAAATTTTCCTCTGAATGTTTCTCAAACTGTCAACTATTCTTAACATATCGCCTGCGCTTAATTCTCTATCACCTCTTTGGAAAGCGTTATCGGAAGAACGCTCAAATCCAAAACCCTCAACTTCCATCACAATTCTATATTTCTCGTATTTTACAATTCTGTAAAGATTTTTATTCTCCGAATCTTGCTCGTGAATTTCTCCGTTTTCAAGATCCATTATGAGTTTTCGGTAATCTGGAGTGAAAGATATTTTCCCACGCTTTGCGGTTATAACAATTTGTTTCGCTGGATCAGAGTAGTTGTAAATTGTCGCATCTTCAAATTCGTTTGTGTGTTCATATGTTTTTCGGACAAGGATTGCATAACCTTGAATATCAGTTGAGAATATGCCAGGGTTTAATGTTAGTGTTGGTTTCTTGCGATGTATGTCAATCATTAAAACTTTCAATCTATGATTTGCATCTGGAAGAACTTTGTTATTGAAGATGATCAAAAGACCCGTGATTATAAACGAAACAACAAGGACAGGGAACATCATCCTGTATAAACTTACTCCGCTTGATTTCATCACCGTGACCTCATTATTTGCTGATAAACTTCCGAAAGCCATCAAAACCGCAACTAAAACCGACATCGGCACAGCAAGAACGACTATCCACGCAAGATTTAACACGATTAATTCAGCTATAACCCAGAAACCGAGCCCCTTTCCGATAAGCTGGTCAATGTATTTCATCAAAAACTGTAAGAGAAAAATCAATATCAGCGTAAAAAAACGAGAAGAAGAAAGGTCCAATGTGAGAGCGAAGTATGTATCTGTATAAAATCATTGTTAAGTTGCATTTACATATTTTTTTGGGAATTATGACTTTAAAATTTGTTCCTTCCCCAACTTTTGAATCAATTTCAAAATCTGCGCCGTAAATTTTCAAATTTTGATATGTTATCGTCAAACCAAGCCCAACTCCTTTTAACTCTGTAAAGTTTTCTGGAATTTTCGTCGTGAAAAACGGCTCAAAAATTTTGTCCTTTATGTCATCTGGAATTCCAATTCCCGTATCTGAAATTTCAATGTAAATTTTCTCCTCATCTTCCCATGTCCTTACGCCAAGAATTTTTTTCTCTGACTCCATCATTGCATCAATTGCATTTCTTAAAATGTGAGATATAGCGTTTGAAAAATCTGAATAAACCGCCTCAATCACGATTGGTTTCGGGCAAAGTTCAATTTTTTTCTCAACCTGATGTTTATAAAACTGGTCAAATTCAAGCGTTTCAAGTTCTCTTTTTATGAGTTCGTTTAAGTCAAATCTCTTTTTGCTTTTTTCAACTTCTTCTTTTGTCTTCAGAGAAAGATTTTCAACGATTTGATTTATTCTTTCCACCTGTTTGAGCAATCTATCAACTTGCTCTGGTTCTACGCCTTTTCTTTTCAGTGACTGAAGCCCAAGATTTAAAACCGCAAGTGGATTCCTGAGGTTATGCGCAATTCCGCCAGCAAGTCGTCCAATCCCCGCAAGACGATATTCCTGCCAAAGTTTTGCTTCAATTTTTCTTTTCTCCTCTTGTAACCTCTTCAACTCTGTTATATCGTTTATGATTGCAATGCATTTGCCAAGTTTCGGGTCATTTAACCTTGATGAAATTGAAATCAAAAATTGTTTGCCTTTGTATTCAACTTCAAAAGTTTTATCAATCACAGATGCGTTGCGACATATTTCTTCAACGATGCTTGAATTTATAAATTCTTCTAAGTTTTTTCCTTCAAGATTTTTGTTGAAAATTTTGTTTGCGTTCTCGCTTGCAAATAATATGTTAAGATTTTCATCAAGGACAATTAAACCAGCGGGCGTAAGATGAATAAATGTTCTATATTTTTCTTCGGCTTCTTTTAACTCCGAAATTAAAAGGAAATTCTCAACTTCAATTGCAATTTGCTGTGAAAGTGTGTCAAGGATTTGAAGTTTTTTGTCGTTAATCGGAAGTTCGTCTGTTTTGTAAACAAATTCAATTGCACCGATGAATTTTTCTCTTACGCTTAAACCTATTTCAAGAAATATATTGAAATCGTGTTCAAAAATCTCATTTCTTATCTTCGTGCTGTCTCTTGAAAGATTTTGATACATCACAAGTTTGCGGTTTATAATTTCGGTTGCGAAATCTTCACCTCTTTTGAGGATGGGGTGGTCTTCAAAGATGTTCTTTTCACCTGTTTTCAAAAATGAATGGACGAGATTCAATGCGTCATTTTTGCTGTCGTAAATAAAGAAGTTTACAGCGTCAGCATCAAAAAAGATTTGCAAATGGTTTTGAAATCAGTTTGAAAAGATGTTTTATGTCTTTTGAATAGTTAAGCGATGTCAGGATGAAGTTTATCGTTTCAAGTTCTTCATTTTTTCTCTTTATTTCTTCATACGCTTGATTTAGTTCAATGAGTTTGTCTTCAAGTTTATTCACAAGTCGTGCGTTGTATTCGGCTAAATATGTGACCTCGTCAAATTCAATGCTTGGGTGAATTTTTCTCGGACTTTTTTTCTGAATTATCTCATTTATTCTCCCAAGAAGATATTCAAATTTTACTGGCTTAACGATGTAATCATCCGCACCGAGCATTATCCCGAATGCTTGATCTTCGGGTGAAGCATAACTTCCCGTGTAGAATATAAAAGGTATGAAATTAAGTTCTGGATTTGTTTTAACTTCGTGGCAAAATTTGAAGCCATCCATAACAGGCATCAAAACATCTGATATGATGAGGTCAAAATCTTTTCTATCTTTTAAAATTTCAAGCGCCTTTTTCCCGTTTTCTGCTTCAACGATGTTAAATCCAGATTGCGTCAGAAGTTCAGCAAGAAGTTTTCTTGCTTCGTCATTGTCATCCACTATGAGAATGTTCATCTTTCAAGCATTTTTTTAATTTCTTCGTCTGTAAGTTTAACGAAAGGTTTTTCATCCTGCGTTGTCAAGTTTTTTGAGTTCAAAATTTTTAAGAATTCTTCGGATGAAATTCTCCCAGCGCCACAGGATTTAGCGCAATTTATTATTTCATTATCTGATGAGACAACGATAAAATTTTTTCTTTCTGTTAAGTTTTTGTCAAGGATGATTTTCTTGATCACATCGTCCGCTTTATCTGGTGGCGTTGAAAATATGACTCTTACTTTTGGGGTTGATAAAGCACTGGGGATGTTGAGATTTCCATCAAAGACAAGAATACATTTTTCTTTTCTTGTTGTGAAAAAGTCAGAAAGAATTGAAACTAATGTTTCACGAGCGATTTGGGGGTTTTGAGAGAAAATTTTTTTCAATCGTGTTGATTTATGGATCAAATTATAGCCGTCAATTATGTATGTTTTAACGCTCAATCTCGGCGTTTAATTTTGTTTGCAAAAATTATATTGAGCAATTTATTTGTGAAAAATGCGGATGTGAAATTTGGATACTCAATCCCTGGCAAGGGGCAGAGTTCAACGATGTCAAAGCCGACGATATTTCTGGATTTGCTGACTTTTTTAAGCAATTCAATCGTTTCGTCCCAGTATAAACCATTTGGCACAGGAGTTCCAACCGCAGGCATAACGCTCGGGTCAAAATAATCAAGGTCAAATGTGATGTAAACATTTTCACCAAGTTCTGAAATCACCGCATCCTGCCACGATTTCCCATCTTTGTTGTAAAGCCCAGATTTTATTTCCCATGCATAAAATGTTTTTATCCCGTTTTCTTTGATAAATTTCGCTTCTTCCACATCTTGCGCTCTTATTCCAACTTGAACGAGGTTTTTATTGAATTCAAAAACTCGTGCAAGCGCTGATGCGTGGCTGTATTTGTTCCTTTCGTATTCATCTCTTAAATCAGAATGAGCGTCAAAGTGAAGAATTGTTAAGTTTGGATAAATTTCAGAATATGCTTTTATCGCTCCAATTGCTATCGTATGTTCCCCGCCGATTGTGACGACAAATTTATCTTTTTTCAAAAGTTCAAGGACAAATTTATAGACAAGTTCAACTGCTTTTTCATCTTTTAAATCGGTAAAGTCAAGAGGTTCAAGCGTCGCAATGCCAACTTCACGATAAAGTTCAATGTCAAATTCTTCATCGTATAATTCAACTTGGTGAGATGCTTCAATAAGTTTTTCAGGACCGAGGATTGTTCCTTTGATATAACTTGTTGTGTGTTCGTATGGTGCAGGTAAAATTACAATTTTTGATTTTTTCAAGCGTAGAAAATTCATCAGGAATAGAGAGAAAATTTTTATCTTTCCCGAGCGTTTTCATATTCCAAAGTCCTTTTTAAAGAATTTAAAATTTGGCTTTTTTAAAATCAAATTGAGCAAACTCTGGCGCAATAATTTTGCTTTATCGCTTAAATTTGACTATATTTTTAAAAATTTAAAACAAAGTTTGCGACTTTATGATCAAGCCAAGAAAAAAGATAAAGAAACAAGAGTTAAAGGAAGACACACTTGTTCTCACATATTACAAAGCCAGAGAATTTGTTGAGAAAAACAAGAAAATTTTGAGTTATGTTTTAACTGGAATTATAATCATCATTGCTGGGATAATAATTTACAGAAACAATTTGAAGGCGGAAAATGAGAGAGCAGAAGCGTTGTTTTCAAAAATAATAAGTTACTATGATAACGGGGATTATAAAACTGCAATTGACGGAATTCCACAAAGAAACATTCAAGGTTTGAAATACATTGTAGAAAATTACGGTGGGACAAACGCTGGGGAAATAGCAACTTATTATCTTGCGAATGCATATTTTATGCTTGGAGATTATGACAATGCTTTGAAGTATTTCAAGGAGTATGATGGTAGTGATAAACTTTTGCTTTCTGCATCGCTTGCTGGAATTGCCTCGGTTTATGAGGCAAAGGGGGATTACAGAAAAGCGGCTGAATACTTTGAAAAAGCAGCGCAGAAATTTAAAGAAAATATCCTCGTTCCCGAATATCTTTACAACTCTGCAAGAAATTACAAACTTGCGGGGGAAAAAGAAAAAGCACTTCGCTTATACGAGAGGATAAAGAAAGAATATCCGAATTTCTCAAAAATTCGTGATGTTGAGATTTACATTGCGTCTTTGAGAGAAAGTTAGCAGTGCATTGAAATTAAAAACAAAAATTAAATTTGCTAATGAAATTTTCATTTTTCATTCATCTTCTTTCAGCGATGTTGATCTCTGTTTCTGTTTTTGGCGTTCTCGTTGTTGAATCATTTTTGAGAAAAAGTCAGGGGATTGCAACCTTGACTTTACATAAATTGTCTCAATCTCTTTCAAGATTTGCAAGTTTTGGTGGTGTTCTTGCTCTGTTGACGGGAATTTATAATTGGGTTAGCATTGGAGAAACTGGAGGATGGCTGATTGTTAAAATAATTCTTTTTGTTTGGTTTGTCGTCTCTGGCATTATCGCAGGGAGATTGTATTTTTCAAAGCGTGGTGAAGTTTTAAGCAGAGAAAATTTTAGTGATGATGAGATTTTTAAAATTAATCGTGCGATTTGGAATTATTCTGTCGTCAATGCGGTTGTTTTTGTTTTGATAGTTTTTCTTGCGGTTTTCAAGCCGTTTTAAATTTTGTAATAATTTGTAGCAACCTGATTTGTAAAAATTTCAGATTGATTTGAAAAAATGAAAAACTTGTTTTCAGTTTTGTTTGATTTTTAATTGATTTTTGATCTGTGATTTGTGGCATAGATTTTATGGATTATGCTTGAAACACTTGACTTTTTGAAAATATAAGTTTATCTTTTGGGTAGGATTCAGTTCTTTCGGTCATAGTTAAATTTCACAAACAAAAACTAAACTCAGGAGGTAAATTACTATGGGTCAGCAGCAACTTTTACTCATCGTTCTTGGCGTCATCATAGTTGGAATTGCAATTGCGGTTGGAATTTCAATGTTCAAGAGCAGTGCGGTGGACGCCAACAGAAGTGCAATTGCCAGTGATCTTGCAAACCTTGCTTCAAAGGCACAGAGATATTACAGAACGCCGGTTGAGCTCGGTGGAGGTGGAAATAGTTTTGCAAACTTCGCCTTAAGCCCACTTGATACTGCAAACGCAAATGGTAGTTATAGGGCTGTAGTTGCGAATGATACCCTGGTTGTAATTTATGCTCTTGGTAAGGAGAAGGTTGGTGGTAAATTTGTAGCAGCGGTTGATAGTGTTACTCCTGATAAAAGTAAAATAACTCATGGTCTTGCTACAGGATTTTCGGGTGGATCTTTGCAAGGTTGGACAACGCAATAATTTAAATTTAGGGGCGCCTGATTTTAGGGCGCCCGTTTGTTAATTTTTAATTTTACGGGGAGGTGAAGTCGCTTGCCAGATTATAGATTTGAAGGTGTTACATTAACGGGGCGTCCTGTTCAAGGTATTATCACTGCTGATAATCTTGCCGAAGCAAAGAAGAAAATTAAACAGCTTGCTGAGCAGAGAAAAATTAAAGTTACGAAGATTCAAAAGCGAAGGACTTTTATCTACAAGGTTCAGCGCGATAGTGAAAAGCCAATCACGGGCGAGCAGAAAGCGTTTACGAAAGAAGAAGTAAAACAGGCGCTTGAAAAACTTGGTTATAAAGTTGTAAGCATTCAGCCAAAAGTTCTTGATTTCAAATTTAAACCACCCGAGACGGAGATAGTTACATTTGTTCGTGTTAGCGCTGATCTGTTAAGAGAAAAACTTCCTTATAATGAAGTGCTTCAACTTTTGATAAATGATGTTCAGCATCCAACATTGAGAGAAGCATTAAGAGAGATAAATAACGATTTGCGTCAGGGTAAAGATAGTGAAGAAGCTTTTTTGAAGCAGGAAAAAGTGCTTGGGAAATTCACTGCCAGAATGCTTGGGCTTGCGTCAAAAAGTGGCAATATGGCGGAAATTTATGAAAGCACGGCAAAGTTTCTTGAACGAAATGCAGAGTTTAAAAAGAATCTTAAAAGCGCTCTCATAATGCCTGTTTTTACTTTGATCGTTCTTTTCGCAGCAGTTATTTTCTATGTTGCATACATTTTTCCAGAGACGGCAGAACTTTTCCTCAAACTCGGCACAGAATTACCGCCGATGACAAAAGCAACTCTTGAACTGAGCCATTTCTTGATTGACAATATGACTTTCATAATTTTGGGTTTTCTTGTAATAGTGCTTTCGTTTATTTATTTCATTAGAACTCCAAAAGGTCAATTTTTGAGGGACAAGTATATCATAAAGATTCCTGTCCTTGGACCTTTAATTCACAAAACGACAATTGAAATTTTCTGCAGAGTTTTTTACGCTCTTTATGCTGGTTCGGGGGAGAACATTGACGCAATTCGTCTTGCAGCAGAAGCTTGTGGAAATAAATATATGGAACATCAGATAAAAACAATAGCAATTCCAATGATGTTAAGTCAAGGTAAAGGTCTTGTTGAAGCTTTTGAGGCAACTGGTGTTTTCACGAAAACCGCGCTTGCAAGATTTCATTCTGGTGCAGAGACAGGAACTGTTAAGCAAACAGCACTTCAAATAGCAAATTATTATGAGAAAGAGACAGTTTATAAACTTAAAAACGCCGTTGATTTCATTCAGCTTATAATTGCGATGATAATTATGATTGTGATGACGCTTCTTACGCTTGTTTCTTCTGAAACAGCGATGGTCAAACCGAAGACGCCATATACAATTTTGCTTCCGTTTTTCTAAATAAAATTTAAAAACGAGGTGAATTTAAGATGACGGTTGGTGTGGACATTACGGATAAACTTGGTTACACACTTTTGAAGAAAGGAATAATTGATTATGAAACGCTTGAGAGAGCTTTAAAAATCAAAGAGCAAGAAGATTCAAAGACCCGTAGAAGTTTGGCTCAAATTCTTGTGACTGATTTTGGGGTTGATCACGATCTGGTGTTCAAAGAAGTTGCCAACCTTTATGGTTTCAGAGAGATTTATCTTGCTGATGAAAACATTGACAAAAATAGAATTGATTTTATCAAAAAACTTGTTGATCCGCTACCGCAACCTTTGAAGGAGCAGATGCGTGAGGAGAAAATTCTGCCATTGAAATACGATGAGCAAAGACCTGATAAGTTAATCATAATTTCCGCTGACCCGACAAGCAGAAGCATTCCGATGATAGCTCGTGCGCTTGGTGCGAAAAGATATGAAGTGTGTTATGTGAGATTTAAGGATATGCAAAATTTGTTTGATAAAGTTTTTCCGCCGGAGAATGAGTTTTTGAAAGTTCTTGAGGAATCAAAAATTGAAATAACCGAGGATCAGCTTGAAGAGGAAACGCTTGACGAAGCTGCAATTGAAGCGGAAATTAACAAAAGTATGCTTGTTAATCTCGTTGAAGGTATGCTTGTTGAGGCGGTGAGAAAAGGGGCAAGCGATATACACATTATTCCAAAAGATGCGAGAACAACGGAGATACATTTCAGAATTGATGGGAAGCTTAGATTATGGCATGTTCAGGAGGGAATAAGACCTGAGGCGATTGCTGCTGTTGTGAAGGATAGATCAAAAAATGTTGACAGATTTGAGCGTGAAATGGCGCAGGATGGTTTTATTCAGAGAAAAGTTGATGGGCATATGATAAGATACAGAGTTTCGGTGCTTCCTATTGTTGGACGAGAGTTTCAGTATAAATTTGAAAGCATTGTTATAAGAGTTCTTGATGATAGAAAAGTTATAACCGATCTTGATAAGCTTGGATTTCAAGGCAAAGCGAAGGAATTTTTCATCAAGGCGATTTCAAAACCTCAGGGTATGGTTATCGTAACAGGTCCGACTTGAAGCGGTAAATCAACGACTTTGATGGCTGCATTGCATTACATCATAAAACCTGAGATAAATGTTCTTACAGTTGAAGACCCTGTTGAATACATTATACCTGGGGCGAGGCAGTTGAAAATTGGACCGAAGATGAATTTTGAGCAGGCATTGAGAGCGATTTTAAGACATGACCCAGATGTTGTTATGGTTGGTGAGATAAGAGATAAAGAAACCGCTGAGATAGCAATTAAACTTGCAAATACGGGGCACTTAACATTTTCAACACTTCACACAAACGATGCGCCAAGCGCAATTTCAAGATTGTATAAGATGGGAATTGAGACGTTTCTCATTGCTTATGCAATAAACATTATCATAGCGCAGAGATTGATTCGCAAACTTTGTGATAAGTGCAAACGTCCGATAGAAGACCTTGACCCGGCGATACCATTAAGTTTGGGATTTACGGAAGAGGAGATAAAAAACACGGTGTTTTATGAAGCAGTTGGATGCGACCAGTGTCACGGCGGATATAAAGGAAGAATAGCAATTCACGAGGCACTTTATTTCACGAAGGAAATTAGAAGGTTAATTTTCAAAACAGGTAGAGATATAGATGAAGAAGCAATAAGGGAGCAGGCGATAAAAGATGGAATGTTAACTTTGAGAGCAGCTGGAAGAGAAAGGATAAAGCAAGGTCTTACGACGCTTGAGGAAGTTGCACACGCAACAACAGAAGATTAACAAAACAAAAAATTTTTATGGGCACAGGACAAACGTTAATAACGATACTTGCTCTTGCTTTGCTTTCGCTTGCGGTTTTGAACATAAACAGAAGCTTATCAAGCCACGATGTTTCACTTGCTCAAAATAGATATCGTCTTGAAGCATTATCAATCGCCACATCTTACATAGAGCAGGCGTCGCAATACTATTTCGATGAAGCGGTTGCTGATTCAAACAATACCGAAAAAACAAATCCAAATACTTTCTCATCCGCGCTTGGGCTTGATCCAGATGATACGACTATGATTGGACAGATGGAGATAGACGATTTTGATGATTACAACGGAATTACGAGAATTGACACCGGAAGAAGCAGTGTAGTTTACAGAGTTTCGTTTAAAGTTGAGTATGTTGATTTATCAGGAAGCAAAGTTGTTCCTGTTACATATAAAACATTTCACAAGAGGATGACTGTATTCGTTACGGATGTGTATGACCCGCCGTTAATTTACAGGGAAACAGCTAGAGGAAAGGTGAGGGACACGGTGAAAATAAGTTTCATCTACAGCTATTGGTTTTACAACTAATTTTTGAATTTTATGACTTCAATGCTTGATTACATAATGGCGATGATAATTGGCGGAGCGGTTTTGCTTATCACAATTACTGTCACGGATACAAGCACAAGAGAGTTTTTAAATTACAATTCAGATGCAATTACGCAGATAAATCTTGCAAATATGTCAAGCGTGATTGAATACGACTTGAGAAAGATGGGTTATGGAGTTCCTGAAGGAGAGAAGATTTTGTTTATTGCACAGCCAAATCATTTAAAATTTATAGCGCATTTAAATCGTGATTTTGATTATTATGGACATCTCATTCCGCATAAAGATAACATCGCTGACACGATTGAGTATTTAATCACTGTTGCAGAAGTAATTGATTACGGAGACACAAGTTTGACGATGTATAAAATCACGCGGATACTTAAAATCACGGGCGAAGGTGTAAAATCAACGGATATCGGGAGAATTGGAAATGGCAGAGTTTTTAGATACTTGGATCAAATTGGAAACCCAGTTGACCCTGGGACAGAACTTATTGCTTCAAAGATGGTTGAAGTGACATTAACGGCGTTCAATCCGAGAGTTGTTCTATCACCAGAGCTTGTGAGGAAAGAAGTTTCAGGCATTCAAGATCAGGAGTTCAGGAAAAAAGAGTTAAGAAGATTGTTAAGGACATCGTTTTGGAGGCAAACTCGTTTGGTTTCAAAAAATTTGAGAAGATAATGGGATAGTGATATGTTTGGGAAGACATCGCTTTTAATTTTGCTTGGTTTTATCACTGCTTTTTCAGTTTATCAAATAAGATTAACACGAGCGGTTATCTCTGCAACGGATAGTTTTAATTATTATTATTCAAAAACGCTTGTTCACGAAACAGCCGTAAGCGCGATGAATATAGGCGTAAATAAAGTTTGGAAAGATTCGCTTGTAAATGGAAGTTTCAATGTTGTTATGAATAACTGCACTGCTATTGTGCGTGTTTTTCCAGTCAAACCTGATTCGCTTGTTAAGTTAATCGTTAAAGCGTGGGGTTATGCTTTTGTTGATACATATTATGCAAAGTATAAAAGACCATACAGAATTGAAGATTCTGCATTCGCATATTTTGTCTATTCAAGTGGACCTGTAACGCCTGCATCAAGATATTTCTGGTTCACGGGGGTTGAATTTTACAACGGTGCCCCTGTTTATTGGATAGATGGTGATACTGTCTGGGGTCCTGTTCATACAAATGGAACTTTGCATACATATGGAACGCCTGTATTTTACGATAAAGTTACTGCTTATTCTGGGATAAATCCAAAACCGACTTCAAATCAAAATAAAGCGAAATTTTACGGGGGTTGGGAAGTTGGGATAAGAGCTGAACTTCCAGTTGATATGGCAAGGACTAAAACAGCTGCGGTAAATGGCGGTGGTGTTTATACTCTACCGCCTGGAGTTCAAGGTGTATATTTCAAATTTTTACCAAATGGAAAAGTGATAAGAAAATATGTCACGGGTTACACTAATGAATGGATTGGTAGCGGTTCTTACAGAAGACAGAGAAAAGTTCCACAATTTTCATCAGCTGGACCTGAAACTTTGAACGTTAGCAACCTAAGTTCAACCGGGGTCGTTTGGGTGAAGGGGGATTTAGTTGTTGAAGGGACAATAAATGGTCAACTTACAATTGTTGCGGATAGAGATATAAGAATTTGGGACGATATAAAATATGCTGAGGATCCGAATGTTAATCCTAATTCAGATGATTTTCTCGGGCTTGTTTCAAACGGTGGGGATGTAATTATCGCAGATAGTGACCCAAATCAGAATGATGTTGTGATACAAGCAGCTATTTTAGCCTGGGATGGAGGTGCAAATGATAAAGATTTTATCGCTGAGAACTGGGATAAACGTCCGCCATCTGGAGCAATTTATTTAACAGGAAGTATAGTTCAAGAGCAAAGAGGACCTGTGGGACGATTTGCTGGCGGAAGCGGTATAATTCAAAATGGCTTCAGTAAAAGATACAGATATGATCCAAGGTTCAGAGATAAAGCACCACCGTTTTATCCGCTTGTAAGTTATCCAGATATAAGGCAGTTAAGATTGGTTTCGTGGTGGGAATAAAAACAAAATGAATGAATGTTATGCCAGTAAATCCGCAATTGATAAAAGAGGCAAAAGATTTGTTAAGTTCGCTTGCTTCAAAAATTCCAGTGACTTTATTCAGCGTTGAAAAGCAGATGTATATTGGAGATGAGTTGATAAAAAAGATGCCCGAGAATCAAAAACTTGTTTTGAGAAATTTGATAAATATGTTTCTTTTGAGAATGAGAGAACTTGAAGCGTCGGATATAGATTTTGGGGGTTGGGGCTCAAGAAAAATGGTTTGGTTGAGAATTCACGGAGCGAAGAAGCCAATCCCGGAATTTGGGACTTACGAACTTGATGAATTTAACATTTTGATACAAAGTTTGTTGATGGATAGACAAAGGCAATATCTCTATGAGAATAGGAATCTTGATTTCTCATACACTTTCAAAGATGAAAAGGGGGTTCCACTGCGTTATCGTGCGGATGCTTATTTTGATCTGGATGACCTTGCTTTAAATATGAGAGCTATTAACACTCAAATAAGACCTTATGAAAGTTATGGATTTCATCCAAATGTCACACGAATTTTAAGCTTACAATACACAAAAGAAGGTTTAATTCTTGTCACCGGAATAACCGGCTCTGGGAAAAGCACAACGCTTGATGCAATCGTAGATTTAAACAATCGCACTGTTGATGGACATATTATCATAATTGCTTCGCCCGTTGAATATGTGCACGAATCAAAACGTTGTATAATTAGGCATAGAGAAGTTGGGAGAGATACTATGTCTTTCAAGCAGGGGACGATTGAGGCATTGCGTCAAGATCCCGATATAATCATAATTGGTGAGATGAGAGATCCAGATACGATAATGGCTGCGCTTGAAGTAGCTGATAGCGGTCATAAGGTTTTATCAACACTTCACACTTCCTCGGCTGTTGAAAGCATTGATAGAATAATTGGCGAAGTTCCACCGATTGAACAGGAGAGAGTTAGAAATAGATTAGCCGATATTTTAAGATGCGTTATCTCTCAAAAACTTGTTCCAAGTTTAGATGGGAAACGTGTCCTTGCAAAAGAGATTATGGTTATGACACCTTCAATAAGGTCAGCGATTAAAAACAACAACACAGGAGAAATTTACCAGATGATAGCAGAGGGAGCTGAATATGGTATGATAACGATGGAACAGGATTTGAGACGACTTTATCTTGAGCGGAAAATTTCGCTTGAGACAGCAATTAATTTTGCAAACAACAAGAGACGAATGCAACAACTTTTGCAAGCTGCTTGAAGTTTTGAACGATTAAAAATTTAAAATGGATTTTCAAAATGGCAAATAAAAAATTTTCGGGAAAGCTTGCGGTTGGGATTTTCGTTGACGGCTTATCTTTGCAGGTTGCCTGCCTTGCGAGGTCGGGGAAGAAGATAAGATTTGTTGATGCGCAAATTGTAAATCTTGCGACAAAGCTTGAAACCGCAGTAACAACTGGAGTTGAATTTTTTGAACAACCTCAATCAAGCACGACAACCGTTGAAACATCGCCGATAGATATAACTTCCGAAGCAACCGCTCCAGATTTGCTTCTTACAGATGTAGGGGGTAAAGGAGCGCAGGACAATGCATCTATACTTGTTGGTGTTTTAAGTAAATATCCAAAGCGAAAATATAAACTTGCTATATCAATTCCAGAGCCATATGTCTATTACACAACTTTTGAAACAAACTGGGGACTTAAAAAAGATAGGTTAAGGCAAAAAATAATTGAGGAACTTTCAAAAAACAGAGCGGGTGAACCAATAAAACCAGATGCGATGAATTATCTTGAACTTCCAGATAACACAGTTCTTGCAGTTGTTCGTGATTTGAGAGTAACATTAATTGATTTGCTTGACAGTGTTAAGAAATCAATCGGAGGTAGAATACCAAAAATCTCTTTTATAGAAAGCCCAGAATTTTCACTTGTTAATCTTGTCAAGTTGAATTACAAATTCCCGAATAATGCTATAACTGTTATAGTTTATGTCGGGCATGAATTCAGCAGGTTGATATTTATGAAAGGAAATGATCTATACCATATTTCTCCGTTAATTGGTGAAGGTGTTGATTCATACAACATTGCAAACACAATTTATAGTAGATTAATTCTTGAACAGGATAACCTTGGGATTCCACTTGTTAACAACATCATTCTCACTGGCGAGGCACAAACAGCCGGGGTTAAGGAAATTTTAGAGCAAATGTTTCCAGAAGATGTTAACATAGATTATATAAAGTTGCCGAATTTATCTCCAGATGGTGCTGATCCGATTTTAATTGAGAATTTGCCAAGGGTTGCTGTTGCAATTGGTTCAGCGTGGAGAACTCTTGTGATGGAAAATAAAGAACTTTACGCAATTGATTTAACTCCGTTTGAAATAAGAGAGGGGCAAAAGGTCTTTAAGCTTGGGATTCTTGGCTGGTTATTTTTGCTTTTGATACCAGCTTTGACATTTCAAATAACGACAAAAATTGCACAGATGAATAGAACTTTGTCTGAATATCAAACCGAATTACAGCGTAAAAAATCTGAACTTTCCGAGCTTCAGACACTGCAACAGCAGGTTGATCTTGCGAGACAGCGTTTGGCATATTACAAGTCAACATTTGGAGTTCTTGATTCAATGAAAGTTAACACTGATATATGGAGCAAATTTTTGCATAAAATTTCAACCGAAGCTCAAAGAATTGGAAGGATATGGATAACTGATATAAGCGCTCCTGATCCGAATACCGTCACTATCAAAGGTTATTCACTTTACAGGAACAGGATACCGAGGTTTTCAAATGCCATTGGAAATGCTACACTTATGCAGGTTCAGGTTCAGGAAATAAGAGGAAGGACGGTATATCAATTTGAGATAAGAGCAAGTGTTGTTCCATCTGCGCCAAAGCAGGTTAAAAAATAAAAATTGAGGTGTTAAATTGCCATATAAAACAAGAAACACGCTTATTCTTCTTGCTTTTCTGGTGATAATTGGTGCGGTTGGTGTATATTTTATTTTTTATCATTATCCAAAGAAAATAAATGAAGTGAGGGCTGAAATTCAACGAACGGATCAACAAATAAATGCGCTTTCGGGTTTGCAGATTGAGCTTTTTAATTTGCAGAAACAAATAAAAGAGGAACAGGATAAACTTGCACAGCTTGATAAGCAGATTGTCCCGGAGGTAACGCCTGCGATGACTTATTCTTATTTGAATTCAATTTTAAATTACGCTGGGTTTGTCAAGTTTGATATGCTTTACATGGGAAGCAAAAGGGCGCAAAAATATGCGTATAACATTTACGATATAAAAGGCGAAGCATCATTTGATAACATTTATAAATTTATTTGGTATCTTGAACAAGGACCGCAAATTTACAGGATAGCCCGACTTGATTTGCGTGGTGTTGAAACAAGGGAAGAGGAAACGAAGCAATTTGCAATTGTCGTTCCATTTCAAATGGAAATTCACGCACTTTATGCTGATGTTAAGGACTTGCCACCTATAAAGAGGACATTAAGTGATGTGAAAATTTTAGAGGTTAAAAATCCATTTACTCCTTACATTTATAGAGAACTTCCACCAAATACGAAGGGACTTCTTGAAGTTGAAAGGGCAGATTTAAAAGCGGTTATCCCGGGGAGAGCTTTTGTTGCGGATCATACGGGTAAAATTCATGTTTTGAAAGAGGGGGACGAGGTTTATCTTGGCTATGTGACCAAAATTGATATTGAAAAAAACCAAGTTGAATTTACGCTCAATAAAGCTGGCATAGTAGAGAAGTTCGTCTTGAAGTTAAGATTTGAACAACAAAAATAATAAAGAGAGGTGAGATGAAGCGAAAAATAATTGTTTTTCTACTTCTTTTTGAAATTTTAACAGGTTTAGCTCTTTCACAAATTGGAGGTCGTCCTAGAGAACTTCGCAGGGCTTTCGTTGCGCCTGAAGAGATTGTTTCAATGTCAAGGACGATGCCTTTCAATCAAGCGCTTCAAATTTTTAACGACATAAGCAAAAAATTTCTAGGCAAAGTTATAATTGACCCCGAAGCGAGAACTTTTCCAATTGGCGTTGATATTGACAAGATGCACTGGCTTGACGCACTTGAATTGATTTTAAGGACGAATAAGCTCTGGTATGAAGAATATGCTGATTACATAAAAATTGTTCCGCTTTCGGAAGTCACAGGTCCGCCGGCTCCAACTGCTCCAACGGAGGAAGAAAAAGCAAAGGTTCAATTTGAAACTCGTGAAGTTATGATTTCAGCAGTGTTTTTTGAAGCGGACGCAGCAAAACTTAAACAATACGGTTTCAGTTGGGATTTCTTCCGTGGTAAAGGAGTAAATGCTGGGGTAACGATGTCAGCCGGTGAAGGTAAAACGGGTTTGTTGACAATTGATGTAAGACCTGATCTTGATTTTGGGAGTTTAGTTGCGATCTTCAAGGCGCTTGAATCGCAACAAATTGGCGAAGTCGTTGCTAACCCAAGAATAACAGTAAAGTCAGGTGAACAGGGACAAATTCAGGTTGGAAGTGATGTATCAACGACAGTAAGAGATTTTGCTGGAAATGCCATAACACAATTTATATCAACTGGTTCAATCATAAGAGTTAAGCCGGAAGTTATAAAATATGACACAGTTTATTTTATCTCGCTTGAGCTTAACATAGAAAGAAGCAATGTCGCTGGGGTTGCGCCTCAGATCACAATTAACAAATCATCTGCTCAGACGAAAATTTTGCTACTTGATGGTGAAGAGACGATAATTGGAGGTTTGTATGTAAATGAGGAAAGGACAACTCGTGAAGGTGTTCCTATACTTAAAGATTTGCCGTGGTGGTTTTTCGGTTTGAGATATTTGTTCGGTTTTGATACAAAAACAATTTCAAAGAAAGAGTTGATAATTCTTTTAAAAGCTGAAATATTGCCGACGCTTGCTGAGAGATTGAAGGAAAAAGTTGAAAGAGTAAGTGAGCGTCCGACTTTGAAAGAAGGAAGAGAAGAGTTTTTAAAGGCGCTTGAAAATTATAAAAAGCAGTTAAAACCGGGAAAATAAATTCTGGGATTTAAATGTTAAGAAAAATTCTTTTGATTTCGCTTGCGTTTGTAATTACTTTAACAGGTTGTAAAAAAGCAGTTGAGCCGGAAACAGCACAGCAAAAAACTGTTACACTCAAAGGTCAAGTCCTTGAATCTTTAACAAATACGCCTGTTGCAAATGCAGTTGTCAGAGCTCTTGGAATTACGCCGACATTGATAACTTATACCGATTCAATGGGGAGGTATGAGTTTAAGTTTGATGTTGAAGTTGAGACGAATGTTCAGATAATTGCATTCAAAGAGGGCTTTGAGCCAGACACAAGCAATGTTTTAGCTGTTCCGGGGCGAATTGTTGAAGTGCCGACGCTTATTTTGAAAAGAACTGCACCTGAAACCCCAACGAGCGGAGAACCTGCAAGCATTGTTCTTGTTTCGCAATCAGCGAAAAATATAGGCGTAAAAGAAAGTGGCTCGGTTGAAACAGCACAACTTGTCTTTGAAGTTCAAGATTCAAGTGGAAAACCGATTGATCTCGCTCATTCTGTTGAGGTTAATTTCAGAATCGGTTCTGGTCCTGGTGGTGGGGAATTTGTCTATCCACCAAAGGCGAGGACAGATGGAAAAGGAAGAGTTTCAGTCAATGTTGTAAGTGGGACAAAATCAGGCGTTGTTCAAATCGTTGCTGAATCATTTGTTGGAAGCAGAACTTTAAGATCGTTGCCTGTTGTAATTGTAATCCACGGCGGTTTGCCTGATTCAGCGCATTTTAGCATTGCGCCTGAAAAATTAAATTTTCCGGGATACAATATCTTTGGTCTTACGAACAAAATAACTGCTTATGTGGGTGATAAATACGGAAATCCTGTCAAACCAGGGACGGCGGTTTACTTTACAACGACTGGAGGAATAATTGAAGGTTCTGTTTTGACAGATGATAAAGGGCAGGGAAGTGTTAATTTAATTTCAGCTGAACCAAGACCTGTTCATCCATCTCTTGGTCCAGGTTATGCTGTTATAACTGCAACCACAGCTGACGAAAATCAAAGAACGATAAAAGCAGAGACGATTGTTTTATTCTCCGGGATTCCGCAGATAACTGTTACGCCGACAAATTTTGACATACCCAATCTTGGTTCGCAAGTTTTTAATTACACAGTGAGCGATCAAAATGGAAATCCACTTGCTGGCGGAACGACAATTAAGGTTTTGATAGATGGCAAAGATATAAGAGCACTTGGAGACCTTGATGTCACTATACCCGACACAAGGGACAGAAGTTGGACAAGATTTTCATTTGCGGTTCAGGATACAACCGCTGATACGACACGAAGACCTGTGTTAATTCGCATTTCAACAACAGGTCCAAATGGTTCTGCAACGGTTAATCTATCTGGAGTTGTGAGATAAAAAACTTAAATAAAAACGGAGGCGGATTAAAAATGGCAGAAAAACCCAGAGTACTTGTAGTTGACGATGAAGAAGCCCTGAGATACCTATTAAGTACGGAATTAGCAGCTGAAGGTTATGAAGTTGAAACCGCTGGAGATGGAGATGAAGCGATTGAGACGATAAAACAAAAAGATTATGATGTGGTTTTGCTTGACATTAAGATGCCACGAGTTGATGGCTTTGAAGTGTTAAAATTCATAAAACAGAACAAGCCGGAAATTAAAGTTATAATGTTAACGGCTTACGCTGATGTTAAAAATGCAATTGAAGCCTTGAAGCTTGGTGCTTCTGATTTTGTTAGCAAGCCATACGATCTTGAAGATATTTTGACTTCAATCAATCGCGCTTTAGGCAGATAATGTTTCCGACTAACCTCCCCCTGAGCCGATCTCATTTCGGGACCTTTACCCGATTGAGATCGGTTTTTTGTTTTAAAACAAAAATTTAATTAAGAAATGATCTCTGAAAAGCTTGTTCAAAAGTTAAAAAACGCAAAATCAGTCGCTGTTTTAACCGGTGCTGGAATTTCAGCTGAAAGCGGTGTTCCGACATTCAGGGGAAGCGAAGGTTTATGGAAAAAATTCAAACCAGAGGAACTTGCAACTTTTGATGCTTTTATCCGAAATCCTGAGCTTGTCTGGGAATGGTACAATTACAGAAGGAAACTTATTCAAGAAGTTAAGCCCAATCCCGGGCATTATGCTCTCGTTGAGCTTGAAAACCTTGTTCCGAATTTTACTTTGATCACTCAAAATGTTGACAACCTTCATCGCAGAGCTGGGAGCAGAAACATCGTTGAACTTCACGGAAACATTGAAAAAAATTACTGCATAAAATGCGGGAAAAGATATGACGATGTAAATCTTGCGCTTGAAATGAAAGTACCAAAGTGTGATTGTGGCGGTTTAATTAGACCTGATGTTGTTTGGTTTGGTGAACTTTTACCTGTTGATCAATGGGAAAAAGCTGAAGAAGCTGCTTCAAATTGTGATGTTTTCTTTTCAATTGGAACATCGGGCGTTGTGTATCCTGCTGCTTCTCTTCCGCAAATTGCCAAAAGAAATGGTGCTTACACTGTTGAAATTAACATTGAGCGAACGGATCTTTCTTGGTTTATGGATGAAGTCATAATTGGTAAATCGGGCGAAATTTTGCCTGAGATTGTTAAGAAATTAAAAGAAGCGCTTGCACAAAAATCTTGAATTGGTGTTGATTTACAGAAGCATTTGTGGTATATTTCAATCAAAAAGTTCTTAACAAAATGGAAAATCTTAAGCAAACGCAGGAACTTCCGCGAGTTTTAAACTTTGTTGATGTGATTGGGATTGTCGTTGGTGGTGTGATTGGTTCGGGAATTTTCATAGTCCCTGCAAATATAGCTGGAATTGTGAATTATCCGATTTTGCTTTTACTTGTCTGGGTTTTCGGTGGAGTTATGACATTGTTTGGAGCTTTGACTCTTTCTGAACTTGGGGCAATGTATCCACACGCTGGGGGAATGTATGTTTATTTGAGAGAAGCTTACGGAGGTTTAATTGCATTTCTTTTCGGATGGACGCTTTTTCTCGTGATTGACTCTGGAACTGTGGCGACTCTTGCTGTCGCTTTTTCATCAAAATATCTGCCTCACTTTTTTGATTTAACGCCGTTGATGAAGAAAATAATTGCAATTCTTTTGATTGCCTTTCTTATGACGGTCAATTACATCGGTGTTAGGTGGGGTGCTTCGCTTCAAAATTTCTTAACATTTATAAAATTTTTCGCTCTTCTCTCAATATGTGTAATGATTTTTGCATTTGGAAATGGCGATGTAAAGAATTTTTATCAACCATTACCAAAGTTTTCTTCGGATTTTATAAGTAAATTTGGTCTTGCTCTTATCCCCGCTCTTTGGGCATATAAAGGTTGGGAGACGGCGACTTTTTCCGCTGGTGAAGTTAAAAATCCATCAAAAAATATCTATCTTGGTCTTTTCATCGGTTCTTTGATCGTTATTTTAATTTACATCACCGCAAACCTTGCTTATCTTTATGTGATCCCTGCTTCTAAAATGGCTGGTTCGGATAGAATAGCAAGTGATGCTATGAAAATTGTTATGGGTGAATCAGCGTCATCTTTAATTGCTTTTATAATTCTTTTATCAATCGCAGGAGCAGCTAATGGAAATATGTTAACAGGTCCAAGAGTTTATTTCGCAATGGCAAGAGATGGCGTTTTCTTCCAGAAGATAGCAGAAGTTCATAAAAAGTTTTTAACTCCTCACATATCAATTTTAGCTCTTGGAATTTGGAGTTCAATTTTGAGTTTAACAGGGACATTTGAACAACTTTTCACATATGTAATTTTCGGAGAGTGGTTATTTTTCACTCTCGTTGCGGGAGCGGTTTTCGTTTTGAGAGTTAAAAAACCGGATATACCACGACCTTATAAAACATGGGGATATCCGATCACACCTTTAATTTTCATTCTGTCAGCGTTGTTTATTTCAATCAACACTTTGATTGAGGAGCCCAAAAATTCAATAATTGGACTTTTCATAATTGCTCTTGGAATTCCATTCTATATTTACTGGAAGAAGAAATCTCATTAAGCAAAATTAAAAAGCCCCCAGCGAAATGGGGGCGATGTGAATCAATATGCGAATGCAAACGAGCCAGGTATCACACCAGCTTGAAACTTTTTCACAAATTTACCGCTTAAATCGTAAATGTAAATCTCTCCCTTTTGAACATAATCCTTCGCATCTGCGCAGTAGAGAAGTTTATTTAATGGATCAATTCCGATGGAGTAGAAATTCCCTTGAATGAAATTTTCATTTTTGTCCTTCGTTTTCAAGTTTATTCTCACAATGTTCCCATTTTTAATCGTATATGCGTAATCTTCAAATATGACAAGTCGTGACGGATGTCCACCTATCAAAATTGAATCAACAACAGCGTCGGTGTTAATGTCAATTGCGTATAATTTCCCATCTGTGTCATCATTTGGATTTTGCCAATCACCATAAGAACCATAGCATAAGACCCACAATCTGTTCATTTGATCCAATGCGAAAGCATCAGGACCATCCCAGAGCGTTATTGTCTTGACAACTTTATTCGTTTTTGCATCAATGATAGAGACAGTTTTACCATAGCCGAAACCTGAATTTGCAACATAAATTTTACCATTTATTGCGAAAATTCCCGTTGGATTATCTCCAACTTTTATTGTGTCCTTCAAGATTGAGTTTGTTGTTAAGTCAATTACAGTCACAGCCCCACGATAAAGATTTGTGATATAACCCTTGTCCCCAAGCAACGCAATTTTATACGGACTTGCCTGCGGAATAAGAATTGTTCCAAGCGATTTGTGAGTTTTTGATTCTATAATTTCTATCTTATCTGAGTTATTCACGACGATGTAAACTTTATTTCCACTTATAACGATGTCATTTCCAGTGTCGCCAAGTTCTCTTCCGTTTACCCTGTAAAAGACATCTTCATAAACAACATTTGAATCGGGGATATAGTAAGTTAGGGTTGAATTATTTCTTCCGAAATTTCCCTCGTTCAGGACATAGACACCTTTTAAAGTCGGGATTTCAGAAGAGATGCTTTCGCTTTTCTTACATCCGCTTAAAATTAAAACTGCGGTTGAAACGAGAGCGAGGATGAATTTAATTTTTTTCATTTTACCTCACCTTTTTGTTTTGTTTGATTTTTTATTTGCATAGAAAACTCAACGAGATAATTTCTTAACGGCATTGGGTAGCCAACGATCGTTTCATAATTTTCATTGAATAAATTTTTGATTGAGAACTTAACAGAGCCAGAAAATAATTTAACTTGATAATTGAATCCAAAAGTTGCATCAACGACGACATAAGGTTGAAGCCATCTGTCGTTTGTTTCTGTTGTGTATCTTAATCCGACATAATTTGTTTGAAGAAGCAGAAACATTTTTTCAAATGATAAATGAACTCCAAAGTTGCCCGTTGATTTTGGTATGTAAATTAGTTGTTTGTTTTGTGTCGCATCGTCAGCGGTTCTTTTATTTTTTCTTATGCTCTGCGAGATAGAGAAATTTCCGCTTAATTTTAAAAAGTTTGAAAATGCAATTTCGCCAGAAAACTCAATCCCTCTTGAATTAACCTCGTCAATGTTTATGGGTTTCCATAAATTTTGATTTTCTTCCGACGGAAGCCAGACAATTCTGTTTGTTATATCAATGTTAAAGATTGAAGCTTCAAATTTGAATTCTTTGATAAATTTTTTGGCTGATTCAGAAAATAGCACAAATCCAAAGTCATAACTTTTTGAGGTCTCAGGTTTCAAATTTTTGTTTCCGCTTCCATACCAGTAAAGGTCGTTGAAAGTTGGGGCACGGAAGCCAGTGCCATAGCTAAATTTTAGAGATAGCAACGGATTTTTAGGTATCCCAGAATTGATGCCAATTTTGTAAATAAATTTATTGCCGAAATCAGAGAAGCGATCATTTCTTAACATTATGTAAATTCGTGTAGTCAATAAAGATTGGACTTCAAGTTTTTTCTCTGCGGTTAAAAACAAACCAGTGTTAATTCGTTTCGCCTTTTCAAAAGAGTTGCCATTTGCAATTCCAAAGGACACCTCAAAACCGGGGACAAGCAAAAGATCAAAATTTGTCTTAAAAAGATAAGTTATAACTCCGGAGAAAAGAAGATTATGGGAATAACTTGATATTCCAGAGCCAGCGATGATTAGGTCGTTGTTTGTGTATTTTAAGAGTGAATTTTTAAAGAGAAAATTCGCCTTCAAAATGGATGAAGCAAATGGTTTCGTGATTGAAAGTGTTAAGTTAATGTCTTCGTCAAATTGTGTTGCGGTGTTTGATGGGTCAAATTTTGTCGTTGGGGCTGGTATCCCGCGCGCTGAGCGAAGGTAAAGAGTTGAAAATGAGATGTTTTGGCTTGAAAAGTTTATGTAGAAGTCTGAGATGTTAAAATGAGCATTTTTTCGGTTTAAAGTTATTTCGTTGTTTCCAAGTTTGTATTTGTAGTGGAAATTTCCAGCGCCGTAGTTTCTTGTGAAAGATGCAAGGTAATTTAAATTTTTTACACTTCCAGAAAAATTGAAGTTAAATTTTCTCGTTCCAAAAGAGCCGGTTGCTATGTTAAATTCTGTAAAATTATTTTTTCTTTTTGTTATCACATTGACAACGCCACCAATTGCATCCGCACCATAAAGTGAGGACATGTTTGAGTGAATTATCTCAATTCGTTCAATTACATCGGCTGGAATCAAACTTAAATCAAAAACACCATTTTGAAAGCTTGAAATTCTCACGCCGTTTAGCATAAAAACCGTATGTTCTGAACCAGTCCCACGAAGAGAAATTGTTTTCAATTGTGCTGGTGTTCCTCCGTAGTCGCGAATGTAGATTGATGTTCCAGTTTTCAAAATATCGGAAAATGAATTTGGCAAAAATTTATCAAATGTTTCTTCGTCTATGACTTCAACGAAGTTTGCAACTTCGGCAGTGTTTGCTTTATAACCTGTTGCGGTTACGGTTATTTCATTGAGTTTTATGAGACGAGTTGAAAGCTGGATTATGATAAGTGTGTCTGTGTTAATTTTTAAATTGCTTTTATATTGTCGGTAAGATAGATGTCTTATAGTTATCTTCGCATCGCCTGTTTTAGCGATTAGCTTTGTAAGACCAAGCGAGTCGGTTATGCTTCTTTGTCTGTTGTTAATTTGTTGTATTTCAACGATGGCATCTTTTACGGCGGTTTTATTTTCATCAATAACTTTAAGTTCAACTGTCACATCTTGTGCCAAGACATTTATTGTCAGCAGTATAGATATTAGCCAAGCTTTCATTTTCATTTTTGTGTTAATTTTAAAACAAAAAACCCAACCAACTCCGGAAATAAATTCCGAGAGAAGGTTGGGTTGCAAAATTCAAAAACTTTTGGTTTTTAAATCCTCAACCTCCCCTCGGAGGTTTTGGATTCGCGGGGATTCTGGCAGGTCTCCTGGCTTTCCCGAAACTTCGGCTCGCCTTCCCATCCCAGGGTTGGGACAGTGGCTTTAGCGTCTTTTACGCTTTGCCGAAGTTTTAAATCGGGATCACAGTTGCGGGGCAGCGCCGGATTTGCACCGGACTTCCCTTTTAACCCGTGAAAAACGGGACCAGAATCCCAAATGTTAAAAGAACTCTAAAAACTTTTGCTAAATATAATCAAGCTAAGCTCAAAAGTCAAGTGAGAATATTGTGAGCGGAGAGAGCAAAAATTTTTACAATCAGTAAAACTTATCGTTGGGATAAAAAAAATTTGCTTCGTATGGGTTACTCTTTGCGAAAACTTTTTAAGTGGTGGTTTTTAAACTTGACAATGAAAAAAATTTTTATTATCTTATGGAAGCACTTCCAAAATAAATGGTTTTTCTATGGGATAACAATTTACGACATAGCCCGCGAGGCGAAGGTCGGAATCGGAACTGTATCAAGGGTTTTAAATGGGAATCCTCATGTCTCGGATGAAACGAGAAGAAAAGTTCTTGAAGTTGCCCGCCGTTTAAATTACCAGCCACATACCTACGCACAGAGATTAGCAAAGCAAAAAGCTTATGCAATCTCCGCAGTAATTCCATTTTTCATAAGCTATTTCTTCATTGAAGTTTTGCGTGGGGTTCAGGATAAAATCTTGGATTATGGATTTGACCTTGTTCTCTATGGTGTGAATGACCCTTCAACGCAGGTTGAACATTACATTCAAAAAAGCACGCATCGTGGGAAAGTTGACGGTGTCCTTTTCTTTTCAATGAAATTTCCAGAAGCATATACAAGTTATTTCAAACAGCGCGGAATTCCAATTGTCCTTGTTGATACATTTCATCCGAAATTTGATTCAATTACTGTTGATAATTTTCAAGGTGCTTATATTGCGACGAAACATTTAATTGAGCACGGATATGAAAAAATTGGTATGATAGTTGCACGGCTTGAAAGCATGCCAGCAAAGCAAAGATTTGATGGTTTTAGAAAAGCTTTGTCAGATTATGGGAAAATTTTTTATGAAGAGTATTTTGTTGAGAGCAGGGATACACGGCTTGATGGGTTTACCCGAGATGCGGGTTATCAGGCATGTAAAGAGCTTTTAAGTCGTAATCGTGAAATTCCATCGGCAATTTTTGTCTCAAGCGATATTCAGGCAATAGGTGTGATTGAAGCATTGAGTGAGAGAGGAATAAAGGTTCCAGATGATGTCGCTGTCATCGGTTTTGATGATATTGAACTTGCAAAAGATTTTGGTCTCACAACGGTAAGACAGCCAATGTATGAGATAGGTAAAGTTGCGGTTGAAAAACTTTTTGAGAGAATGAACAGCAGAAAAACAAAGCCAGAACATATTAAATTTACGCCGGAGCTTGTGATAAGAAAAACTTGTCCTTAAAGAAAAATTGAGGTTGATATGAATTTGAAAAAATTTTTCTTTTTACTTTTTATCCCTGCAATACTTTTTGCAGGCAACACTGGTAAAATCGCTGGCAGAGTAACAGATGCTCAAACGGGAGAGCCAATAGTTGGAGTAAATGTGATCATTGAAGGCACTTATCTTGGCGCAGCGACAGATATAAACGGAAATTATGTGATAATTAATGTCCCACCCGGAACTTACAGAGTAAAAGCATCCGCAATCGGTTATAAAACAGTTGTTAAAGAAGGTGTTAAAGTTTCAATTGACCTTACAACAAGGGTTGATTTTCAGCTTGAGCCGACCGTGATTGAACTTGGGCAGGAAGTTGTGGTATTTGCAGAAAGACCGCTTGTTCAGAAGGATTTGACGGCATCAACCGCAATCATCGGGAGTGATTTAATTCAGGCGTTGCCTATAACAGAATTTCAGGAAGTCATTCAACTTCAAGCTGGTGTCGTCGCAGGGCACATAAGAGGTGGAAGAAGTGGTGAGGTTGCTTATTGGATTGATGGTGTTCCTGTTACGGATGTCTACGATAGAAGTGCTGTTATCTCGGTTGATAGAAAGTCAATTCAAGAGCTTCAACTTGTAAGCGGTGCTTTCAATGCGGAATACGGTCAAGCGATGTCAGGGATAATTAACATTGCTACGAAAGATGGGGATAACAGATTAAATGGAAGTTTTACAACTTATCTTGGAAGTTATGCCACGACGCATACGGACATATTTACGGGTTTGCAAAAATTTAACCCGCTTTCAATTAGAAACTATGAAGGAAACTTGAGTGGTCCAATTTTGAAAAATAAAATTTTCTACTACTTAAATGCGAGATGGATTTACTTTGGTGGATGGCTTTATGGAATAAGAAAGTTTAAGCCTGAAAATATCGTTGATAATCGTGACCCCGATCCAAACAAATGGATAATAAGCATAAACCCTGAGCAAGGGCTTGGGGATAGCGCATATGTCCCAATGAACTGGAACAGAAAAATTTTTCTGCAAGGGAAATTAACATTTCAAGTTTCTCCGACGCTTAAAGTTTCATACAACTATATGTATGAGTTTATGAAATATCGCACATTTGATTTTGCTTTCAAGTATAATCCCGATGGTGATTTGAATAGGTTCAGCAAGGGTATAACAAACATTCTTTCAATAAACCATACATTGAGCAAGTCAACATTTTATCAGGCGAGCTTTTCGTATTTCTTCAAAGATTACAGACATTATGTTTTCAAAGATCCATATGACCCAAGATATGTTCATCCAAAACTTTTGCTTCAACCCGGACCATACAGCTTTATCGCTGGTGGAATGAAAATGGATCATTTTTACAGAAATACCGGGACATATGTTGGAAAATTTGACTTAACATCGCAGATAACCAAAGTTCATCAAGTGAAGACGGGCGTTGAATTTAGATATCATACGATTTATTTTGAAGGATTTAATCTTGATCTTTCAGATGAAGACAGGGCGCGTGATCCAATCCTTGATAAAAATCCTTATGTTAAGACGAGAATTCCTGATATTTCCGAGCCGTCGCACACTCTTTTCAGAAATCACCCGAAGGAATTTTCCGCTTATATTCAGGACAAGATGGAATTTAACGAGATAATTTTAAATGTTGGTGTAAGGTTTGATTATTTTGATCCCGATTGGCATGTTCTTGCTGACCCATCTGATCCGAACATTTATCAGCCATTGAAACCGCAAAATAGATATTTTGACACAAATAACAACGGAATTTATGGAGATGAAGGGGATATTCCCAAGACGGTTGAAGATAGGAGAGCATATTGGTATATAAAGGCGAAGCCGAAGTGGCAATGGAGTCCAAGAATTGGGGTGGCTTTCCCAATTACGGATCGTGGAGTTATACATTTTTCGTATGGTCATTTCTTTCAGATTCCGCCGTTTGAATATCTTTATACTAATCCGGAGTTTAAACTTGGTTCGGGGACTGGAAATATCGGACTTGTTGGTAATGCGGATTTGAAGCCCGAGCAAACCGTGAGCGGAGAGATTGGAGTTCAGCAGGCGATTACAAATGATATTGCGATTGAGTTAACGGGTTATTTCAGGGACATAAGGAACTTAACAGGAACAAGAGCTGATGAGATTTTCATCTTTGGTGGTTCGGCGTGGTATAACAAATATGAGAATACAGATTTTGGTTTTGTCCGTGGGATTGTTTTTTCGCTTGATAAAAGATTTTCAAATAATTGGGCTTTAACGATTGATTACACATTTCAAGTTGCGAAGGGAAACGCATCTGATCCAGCGCAGACAAGAAATTTACGCCTTGGTGGGCAATGGCCAGAAGTTAAGATAATTCCGTTGGATTGGGATCAAAGACATACTTTAAATGTGACCGCTTCTTATTCTGTTCCGGGCAATTGGGGATTAAGTGTTGTTGCTCAATATGGGAGTGGAACACCTTACACGCCGAGGCAATCCAAAAACATCGGGACTTTGTTGATAAATTCCGAGAAGAAGCCATCTGTTTTCAATGTTGATTTGCGAATTTACAAAGACATCAAGCTTAAGTTCTTTACATTTTCTTTGTTTGCGAGAATTTACAATCTTTTTGATACGAAAAATGCGTATGGAGTTTACAACGATACGGGAAGACCTGATTTCACACTTGATTATTTGAGCGCTTTGAGACAGCAACCTGTTCAGCTTGTTAATTCGCTTGGTGAATGGTTCACAAATCCGACTTTTTATTCAGAGCCGAGAAGGATTGAATTTGGTTTGACGATTTTCTTCGGTCAATAATTTTGAAAAATGAAACAAAAAATTTCGGTTTAAAAAATGCGAAAAATTTTATTTCTGTTAATTTCGGTTTTGCTCTTGATTTCAAACGAAAATCTTTTCTCGCAGAAGTTAAGGGGTGATAGAACTTTTAGGAAGGTTGGGATTCATAATGGAAATCTTGTTAAGACAGTTTTTGGAAACTGGGGTGTTATAGCGCAACCTTCAAATCAAGGACCACCGCTTGCGTGGAAATATGATGATAATGGTTATGCTGGTGATGTCAGTATACTTGTTGGGCTTGAGCTTTATTTCCCAAGATATGACACAGTTTTAAAGCGAATTGTCGTTGACACGGTTCATTCTGTTGTGATTTGTCCTGTTGACAGACCTGGCGGTGCTTCTGGTGGTGAGACTGGAAGCGGTGGAAAGTTTTGGGGATTTGAACCTGTGCCCGGTTATGCGAATCCAACGCTTCAAGCACCTGGGAAAGGAGTTGCGATGAGCCATCTGCCTGAAACATGGCCACCATTCTGGCCAGATCATCCCGATTGGATTGATACAGCAACTGGAAAACCTTATTGGAATGGATATTTTGGAAAGGGAATTACAAACGCAGATCAGGAAAGTTATTTCGTTATGGATGATAACAACGATGAAAAGTATAACCGAAGATATGGTTTCAGACCTGATTCAACTGATTCAACGAGAATGGGGCATGGGCTTGTTGTAAAGGTTAGAGGAATGCAATGGTCAAATGTGCTTGCCGAAGATGGGATTTTCTGGGTATACGACATCACAAACGAGGGGACAACGGATTACAGAAGAACTGTTTTTGGATTTCTTGTTGGGACATGGGTTGGCGCTGGAGGTGGTTCAAGCGGAAATACGGAATGGAAAGATGATCTCTCCTTTTTTGACGCTGCTGAGGACTTAACATATTCGTGGGATGCGGACAATTACATTGACAGAAGCTCAAATCCAAAATGGATTGGAAATGTTGGCTATTTAGGTTATGGATTTCTTGAAACACCCGGAAATCCTTTTGATGGAATTGACAACGATGGCGATAGCAAATTGCCGACAAGCCCGAGATTTAAAGCGCAGGATTTTCCACCAACTCAATTAAATCCGGATGGAACAAGACGAATTCTATCAAGATACGACCCCGGACCGAATCCTGATTTTCCGAACAATAAAATTGTTTTGATAGAGATTAAAAAAGTTTATTCGCCGATTTATAAAGTTTATCAAACTGTTTATGAAAGGCATGTTGTCTTGCTTGATACTTTGTTCAAGAGTGATGCGGATACTGTGATGGTTTATTCACTTGGCGAGCCGTTTAAAATCTGGCCCGGTAAAGAACTTGTTGAAGTCCCGAACAATGGAATTGATGATGATCTTGATGGTTTGGTTGATGAAAATTTTGACCTTCATTACAGGCAAATTAGAAAAACCGCAGATGGAAGGGTTATCTTTGACAAGTTGAACCCACTTGCATATAAAAACTATTTCACAGGTCGCGGTTTAAATGATCCGTTAATTGACGAAAGAAGAGATGATGGAATTGACAACGATGGTGATTGGGATCCATTTTGGGATGATGTTGGTGCTGACGGAGTTCCGGGGACTGGAGATTTGGGCGAAGGCGATGGTGTCCCAACTCCGGGGGAATCAAGATTTGATGCAACGGATGTTAATGAGTCGGATCAAGTTGGATTGACGAGTTTTGATTTCTTCGTTCCAGCTGGGGCGATAAATATGGCAAATGATGAAGAATTATGGCGTCGTCTTATGCCCGGAAATTGGCAAGTGCCAGAACAATATCTTGCTGGTTATGTTGAAGGACCTGATTTTGATGCTGGCTCTGGTTATTTCCCGTTGACTTCAAAGCAAACGGAAAGATTTTCGCTTATTCTTTTCATGGGCGAAAACAAAGATGATTTGTTCGCGAATAAAAAAGTTATGCAGGGAATTTATGACGCAAATTACAATTTCCCAAGACCGCCTGAGAAACCAACCTTGAAAGCGATCGCCGGGGATAGAAAAGTTGTCTTGTACTGGGATGATATAGCTGAGAAATCGTTTGACAGAGCACTTGCGGAAGTTTACAAAAATAAAGGTGAAGACATTAACAAAGCATTTGATTTTGAAGGGTATAAAATTTACAAGGCGACCGATCCGAACTTCAACGATGCAAGAGTTATAACAGATGGTTTTGGAAATCCGATATTTTACAAGCCAATTGCTCAATTTGATTTAAAAGATAGCGTCTTCGGTTGGTTCCCGCTTGATATAAATGGTGTTAAGTTTTGGCTTGGCAATGACTCCGGGATTCAGCATCAATTTATTGATACAGATGTGAAAAATGGAGTGACTTATTATTACGCTGTTGTGGCTTATGATAAAGGTGATGCGGAACTTGGGGTTTATCCTTCTGAAAACACGAAATATATACAACGAACGACGACGGGGGAATTAATTTTTGACAAAAACACAGTTATGGTTACTCCAAATGCACCCACCGCTGGATTTATTCCAGCAGGGACTGATACAATTTTACATACGCAGGGACCTGGAACTGGAAACATTTATCTTTATGTCCTTGACCCGTTCAAAGTCAAAGACAATCACACTTATAGAGTCGTCTTCAAGGATTCATCATTCAACAGGATTACAACTTCTTATTCGGTTATTGACATTACAAATTCTAATGCACCGGATACAGTTGTCAAATGGAGCAGAATTTTTGAGGGAGAAACTGCTTTGTTTGACGGTATGAGGTTAATTTTTGATAACCACTGGAATATAAAATTGATGTCAATTGATACAAGCCAATGGAATAGACCGCCGAGATCAACGATGACTTTTTCACTTTTTAGCGCTGGTGCAGTTAGAGGCAAAGAATATCCGGCTGATTATGCGATAGAATGTTATGATGAAATAGTTGATACATCAATGGCTTATTCACCTTTGAGGATTCCAGCAACGCCTGTTAAGTTCAAAGTTAAGAATTTGACCGAGGACAAATACATTGATTTCGTTTATGTGAATGTTTATAACGCTTTCACAAAGGTGAGGCAGATAAGCATTGGATTTTATGAGACATATCAGAATACATCTTCATTTACATGGGCTGTGATATTTCAGGGTGATTCGTCGCTTGCTTTGCCGGGAGCTGGGAATAAGTTAATTTTCAAATTGAGCAAGCCATTCAGAGCAGAGGATGTTTTTGAATTTAAAGTCAGAGCAAATCGTGTTGATCCGGAACTTGCAAAATCACAACTTGACAAAATTCGTGTTGTCCCGAATCCTTATGTTGTCGCTGAAAGATGGGAACCACCTTTACCACCGGGAATTTCAAGCGGGCGTGGTCCTCAAAAAATTGATTTCACAAATGTTCCACCTGGTGCGACAATTTATATCTTCACCGCACGTGGCGAACTTGTCGCTACTTTGAAACACGATAAAGATATTTCAGATGGAACAGTGTCTTGGAATTTGAAAACGAAGGAAAATCTTGACGCAGCTTATGGAGTATATTTCTATGTCGTTGATGCTCCTGGAATAGGACAGAAAACAGGAAAATTTGCAATTATCAAATAAAATTTTGGCAAAACTATGAGAGTTAAAAAGTTTGTGACGGCTTTGATTTTGCTCTTATTTTTGAGCGTGGATGTATTTTCTCAATCAAAAGTTGGCACAACAGCAGCTCCTTTTTTGGGAATTGCGGTTGGTCCAAGGGCAATTGGAATGGGAGGAGCTTTCACGGCATTTGCTGGCGATGTAAGCACGCTTTATTGGAATCCAGCTGGGGCTTCAAGAATTGGAAGCAATGAAATTATGGTATCGCATACGCGTTGGATTTTTGGAACGAGTTTTGATTGGGTTGGCGTCTCTGTTGCAATTGATAGAAATAATGCTGTCGGAGTTTCAATCACACGGCTTGATTATGGCGAAGAAGAAGTAACAACGATTGATTATCCGGAGGGAACTGGTGAAAGATGGGATGCAAGTGATATAGCAGTAGGTTTATCCTATGCAAGGAATTTAACAGA
This sequence comes from Candidatus Chryseopegocella kryptomonas, assembly GCF_001536065.1. Classification (GTDB taxonomy): domain Bacteria; phylum Bacteroidota; class Ignavibacteria; order Kryptoniales; family Kryptoniaceae; genus Kryptonium; species Kryptonium kryptomonas. The sequence goes on along the minus strand of NZ_CZVW01000012.1, from coordinate 3,535 downwards.
TAGATTTTCTGTTGGCGGAACTGTTAAATTCATCCAGCAGAAACTCTGGAATGAAAGAGCAACTGGGTTCGCTCTTGATGTTGGGGTTTTATTTATAACCGAATTCAGAGGATTGAAACTTGGTGCGAGTATAACCAACTTTGGGACGGAGATGCGACTTGATGGAAAGGATCTTTTTGTGGTTTATGACCCTGATCCAAGTGCTTCGGGCAATAATCCAGCAATAAGTGCTAAATTAAAAACGGATGATTGGCCATTGCCTTTACATTTCAGAGTTGGTGCGTCAATTGATGTTTTCAAAACGGAATCAAATTATTTTACGCTTGCGGTTGATGCACTTCATCCGAACGATAACACGGAAAGTTTAAATCTCGGGTTTGAGTATAGTTTCAGAAATTTCATTTTTTTGAGAGCTGGTTATAAGTCGCTTTTCCAGAAGGATTCGCAGGAGAGATTTACCGCTGGCGTTGGATTAAATTACAAAGTTGGTGGGCTTGGGTTCAAGTTTGATTATGCGTATCAAGATTTTGGGATTTTGAAAAATATTCAAAGTTTTGCTCTTTCAATTCAATTTTAAAAACAAAATTATGGAGGTGATTTTCCGCAAAGAGATCTTGACTTTTTATCGGCGATTTTCAAAATTATAAACGCAAACAAAAAACAAAATGAGGTCAAGCCATGTGGTACAAATTTAAACTCTTAACACTTGGTTTAGTTCTTATCTTAACAGTTTCATCAATTGCCCTTGCACAAGGCACTGTAAAGGTTACTTTCAATGTTAACACAGCGACATCGCCGAAGTTTCTTGTTGACACATCACTTGTTGAAGTTCGTGGTTCACATCCATTACTTGGTCCCTGGGGAAGTGCTCCGACAAACAGGATGAGAAATTTAGGTGGAGATTACTGGACATTAACAGTTGATTTTCCTGATACGATGGTTGGAAAAGTTCTTGAATATAAGTTTTACGCAGAGGATTGGGAAGTTGGTAATAATTACACTCTTACAATTCCATCAAGCGACACCACTCTTCCATTTGTGTTTTTCCGTAAGCAGGGTTTTGGACCGAATCCGCCTTACACGCCGACTGATTCAATTGATGTGTGGTTTAGGGTTTATGTTTACAACATACCCGAATTTGATCCTGTAAACCATGTTATTGGAGTAAGGGGAGCACAGTTGCCAAGTCATAATGATTTTGGAGATTTGAGCAGGAACAAGACATTTGTTTTGAAGCCAGAGCCAGCAAATGATAAGGTTTGGTCTGGAAGATTAAGATTTCCAAGCCCATCACCGATTGCGTATAAATTTGTGATAGCTTATAAAGACAGTCCAGATGTCGTTATAAAGTGGGAAAGTGATCCAAACAGAGAAGTTACGATAAATCGGGATACAACATTGAGATGGACAACATTTGATAGGAAGGTAATTGCACCGGCAAAGACGGTTAATCTTTATTTCAGTGTTGATATGAGCGTTTATCAGATGATAGGATATTTCTATCCGGATAGTGGAGATGTTGTTCTTGTTTGTGGGAGTTTCAATGGATGGGGAGAGCAGAATCAGTTGAGTCCATCAACGCTTGAGCCTGGAATTTGGGAAGGATTTATTCCGATAACAGCAGCTCCTGGTGATTTCATTGAGTATAAGTATTACATCAAGACGGGGACAAATAATCAAGCAAGAGTTCCAAATAGTGGATGGGAACCTGGTTCAAATTATAGATACACATTCACAGATGCAGACACGCAGGAAGTCCCGAGAAGATACTTTGCTGGTTCAGGTCCTGAGGGATTTGTTCAAAAGGATGAAGGTGTTGAAGTTTGGATTTATTGCGATATGAGGGGTGCAACGGATAAGAATGGTGATCCGATTACAAGGGTTGATTCGTTGTTTGTTGCGGGAAGCCAGCCACCATTGTTCTGGATATGGAATGAACCAACAAGAGATAGGTCAAATTTGAAACTTCACGATGATGGAAGGTATCCAGATAAAGTTGCAGGAGATACGATTTATTCAATAGCGATAACATTCCCGAAGTGGTCGTCAAAGGGACCGATACAGTTTAAGTTTGCTGTAAATGGTATAGTTGATAATGAGGCTGAGTTCCAGGAGGATCATCTTTTGTTCCTTGATGATATGCCAAATCAGACTGGGAAGAAGGCGATAAATGAGCTTGAGGTTGTTAAATTTGGAAGACAGCGTGGGCTTGGCGCGTTTAAAGATACGGTGAAAATAGTTAATAAATTCACGGGTGTGAAAGAAACAGGAGAAGTTCCGCTTACATATGAGCTTTATCAAAACTATCCAAATCCATTTAACCCGACGACAACGATTAAGTATAGCATACCGAACACGGAGCGTGTGACATTGAAGATTTACAACATTCTCGGTCAAGAGGTTGCAACTCTCATTGATGAGGAGCAGAAGCCGGGTGTTTATGAGTTGAAGTTTGATGCGACAAATCTTGCAAGTGGTGTTTATTTCTACAGGTTGCAGGCAGGCAAGTTTAATGCTGTTAAGAAGATGATGCTGGTGAAGTAAATTCACTTGATGAACTCAATGAACTCACCCCCTTTAATTCCCCCTCTCTATTTTATAGAGAGGGGGTAGGAGGTGAGTAGAAACTATAAAAACTCACCCCCTTTGGTTCCCCCTCTCTACTTTGTAGAGAGGGGGTTAGGGGGTGAGTAGAAACTATAGGAACTCACCCCCTTTGATTCCCCCTCTCTACTTTTTGTAGAGAGGGGGCAGGGGTGAGTAAAACAAAATTCTCTACCTCAATGCTTAAAAGGCAAATAATTGAAATAGCAAGGCAGTTAAGAAAAGAACAAACATCTTCGGAAAAGAAATTGTGGCAGGTTCTGAGAAATCGTAAATTTCTCGGATTGAAATTTTTGCGTCAACATCCGATCGTGTTTGAAATTGATGGAAGACTTCGTTTTTTTGTTGCAGATTTTTATTGCGCAGAAAAGAAACTCGTTTTGGAAGTTGATGGCAAAATCCATAAGCATCAACTTGAGCGTGATAAAGAGCGAGATTTGATCATTGAAAAACTTGGTTTAAAGGTCTTGAGGATAAAAAATGAAGAACTTGACAATATAGACGATGTTTTGCAAAGGATAAAAAATTTTATTGATGACTTATAGAGAACTCACCCCCTTTTAGATTCCCCCTCTCTACTTTGTAGAGAGGGGGCAGGGGTGAGTAAAAACTATAAAAACTCACCCCCTTTGGTTCCCCCTCTCTACTTTGTAGAGAGGGGGACAGGGGGTGAGTAAAACAAAAACAAAAAATCAACGGAGGTGAAAGCAACGGCGGTTGTAGTGGCTTATTATCCATTTCCAGATCCTTGCTTAAAAATTTTTTGAAAAATTTTCAATCCTTAAACCAAAACAAAAGGAGGAAATCGCTATGAAGAAAATATTTGCGATTTTCGGCATTTTGGCTGTTGCCGTTTCATTTGCGGTTGCTCAAATAACGGTTGATGGTAATCCTTCAGATTGGACTGGAACGCCTCCTACAACTGATAATT
>NZ_CZVW01000011.1 GCF_001536065.1 Candidatus Chryseopegocella kryptomonas | reverse complement strand
AAAAGTTTTTTCAAAAAAAGATGGAATAATGGGAGTTGTTGAAGATACGAACTTTGTCGTCATAACGGATATCGCTCAACAGGGGAATCTAATCTGGATTTTGAATTACAAAGCCAGAAACTCAATCATTCTTTATTTAATGAGAAATGACTCGCTAATTTATTCATTTGCTAATGGATATAACTTTTTAAATACGCTCGTGATTCAACTTGAAATAGATGAAAAAGGTAGAAAATGGATTGTCACGGAACACGGTTATATTTTGATTTTTGATGATAAGGGGACAATTTTTGATAAAAGCGATGATCAATGGATTGCGATTTCAAGAAGTGAAGGTCTTAACGGAAATCCAACTGTCATAAGATTTGATAATCGGGGTGATGTGTGGGTTGGGACTAATTATGGTTTGAATGTGATTGTAAATCCAGATGAACCATGGAAAAGTGGAAGTGTAAGAAATGTTTTCGCACTTCGTGATTATTACATAAATGATATTGCGGTTGATGGTGCAAACAATAAATGGGTTGCAACTAAAAACGGCGTTTGGGTTTTGTCACCAGATGGAACAAGTGTTATAGCACAGTATAACACGAGCAATTCGCCGATTTTAAGCGATGATGTTAAATCAATTGCTTTTGATCTTGAATCTGGAACAGTTTATTTTGGAACAGATAAAGGGTTAACAAGCTTAAAGACGGAATTTGCAAAGCCAACGGAAGATTTCAAAACGATAAAAGTTTATCCAAATCCTTTCCATCCGGAGAAAGATTTTAATGTTGTAATTGACGGTCTTGTTGCAAATTCAACGATAAAAATTTTTACCATTAGCGGAAATCTTGTGAGAAATATATCATCTCCCGGTGGCAGAACTGCCCTGTGGGATGGAAAAGATGAAAAAGGACAATATGTTCCCACCGGGGTTTATTTAATAATTGCATACAGCGAAGATGGAACAAAAGTTGGGATAGGTAAATTAGCAGTTTTAAGAGATTAAGTGCTCATTGACCTCAAAAATTCCTTGTTATTTCTTGTCCCTTTCATATTTTCAAGCAAAAATTCCATCGCTTCAACCGGGGACATTTCACTTAAAATCTTTCTCAAAATCCAAACACGATTTAATTCCTCTGGCTCAAGCAAGAGTTCTTCTTTTCTTGTCCCTGTCTTGTTTATATCAATTGCTGGGAAAATTCTTTTGTCAGCAAGTTCTCTTGTTAAAACAACTTCCATATTACCTGTTCCTTTGAACTCTTCAAAAATAACTTCATCCATTCTGCTTCCCGTGTCAATCAATGCGGTTGCTATAATTGTCAGGCTTCCTGCTTCTTCTGTATCTCTTGCTGCACCGAAGAACTTTTTGGGTTTAATCAACGCACTTGCATCAATACCACCCGAGAGAATTCTTCCGCTGTGAGGCGTCACAAGGTTGCTTGCTCTTGCAAGACGTGTCAAACTATCAAGAAGTATCACAACATCTTTCCCAGATTCAACCAATCGTTTTGCCTTTTCAAGAACCATATCCGCAACCTGCATATGTCTTTCCGGTGGCTCATCAAATGTTGAACTTATAACTTCAACATCTGGACCAACGGAACGCTCCATATCTGTAACTTCCTCAGGTCGTTCATCAATCAAAAGTATAATCAATTTAACTTCTGGGTGATTTCTCATTATGCTGTTTGCCATCTTTTGAAGTAGAACTGTTTTACCTGCTTTTGGAGGTGAAACTATCAAACCACGCTGTCCTTTCCCAATCGGAGCAAAAAGGTCAAGGATTCGCATAGAATATTCGCCCGGGACTGTTTCAAGACGAATTCTTTTCGTCGGATAAAGTGGCGTAAGATTTTCAAAAAGAATTCTCTCTCTTGCTTTCTCGGGTGGTAATCCGTTGACTGTTTCAATTCTCAATAAAGCGTAGAATCTTTCGCCTTCTTTCGGTGGTCTTACTTGCCCAGCTATCGTGTCCCCGGTTTTGAGATTGAATTTCTTAATTTGCGATGGAGAAACATAAATATCGTCGGGGGACGGAAGATAATTATAATTTGCTGACCTTAAAAATCCGTATCCATCCGGTAAAATTTCAAGGACACCTTTTCCGAAAATTATTCCATTTTGCTCTTCTCCTTCTTCACCTTCGGCAGTGACCGCTCTTTGCTCTTGCATCTTTTCAAGAATTTTCATAATCAGCTCCTGTTTTTTCAAATCGCTATAACCAGTGAGACCAAGCTCCTTGGCGATCTTTTGCAATTCAACTACTTTTTTAGACTGCAATTCTGCAATGTCCATTACCATTTTTGATGCACCCTCTTTAATTTTGTTTTTGATTTTTGTTTAAATTAGACACTCAATTTTTCTCTTTTCAATGTAAGCAATTATCTCGCCTGCAAGATAATGTGAGCCAGTTATCAAAATCATATCTTCTGGCTCAGCCTTGTTAAAGATGAAGTCAAACGCCTTGTCCGAATCAGGGATGTAAATTGATTCAACTCCGTTTAATTTAAAAATTTCGGATATTGTTTTCGCATCAAGAGCACGACCTATTTTGGGCTGAGTTGCTACCGCAAAATGAGCAACCTCAGAAAGTTTTTTTATCATTTTCTCATATTCTTTATCTTTCATCACCCCGAAAAGAACATACAATCTCCTTCGTTTGAAATTTTCAAGTTCTTTAACAAGCTGACATATTGCGGGATAATTATGCGCAACATCCAATATAATTTTCGGTTTATTTTGCCAGTTAAATGAGTTATTCAAAATTTCAAGCCGACCCCTGAGCCCCGTAAACTGCCTTACTTTTAGAACTCCATCATAAACATTTCTTTTATCAAAATTCACAAGCCCAAGTTCTGAGAGTTTCTCATAAGTTAAAACAGATAATTGAGCATTTTTAATCTGGAAAGTTCCAGCAATCCCTGCTGTTAAATCTTCATAAAAGTTTTTAGGGGTTTCCAAATCAAATTTTACAAATTCTTCACCGGCTTCTTTCAGGTTTGTTCGTGAAATTTCATCTGCAATTATAAGTTCAGAATTTTTTTCTCTTGCGACGCTTTTTATCACATCCAAAGCCTTTTCATCTTCACAGCCGGTGATACAGGGGATTTTTTCTTTTATTATGCCCGCTTTTTCAAGAGCGATCTTTTCAATCGTTTCCCCAAGAACATCCATATGATCGTATGAAACTGTCGTAATCACTGAAACAACTGGTTTTATTACATTTGTTGAATCAAGCCGTCCGCCAAGTCCAACTTCAACGACCGCGAAATCAACTTTTTCATCGGCAAAGTATTTAAATGCAATTGCTGTCGTCGTCTCAAAGAATGTCGCTTTTAAAATGTCAATTTCATCACGCAGAAGTTTTACATATTCAACGACTCTTTCGCGCGAAATTGGCACTCCGTTTATTCGGATTCTTTCTGTGAAATCAACAAGGTGCGGTGATGTGTAAAGACCTACTTTAAAACCGCCTGCAGTTAAAATTGAAGCGATGAAAGATGAAGTTGAACCCTTTCCATTTGTTCCGGCTATGTGAACCGAGATAAAATTTCTTTCAGGGTTCTGCAATAATTTAAGCAATCTTTCTATATTATGCAAGCCAAATTTTATCCCGAAGCGTTGCAGTGAATAAAGATAATTTATCGTCTCAATGTAATCCTGTCTCATTAAAGTAATCCCCTTATTTTATTTTGTTGTTTCACGAAAAGAAACTTTTGCGATGTTGTCGTCAGCATCAATTAAAACCGAGCCAACGAGTTCATTTACATCTTGAATTTTATTTTCTTCACAATACTTGATTATTCCAGAAATAATTTGCAATGGTGTTGTTGGGTCAACAAAGTTTGCAGTTCCAACTTGAATTGCTCTTGCACCAGCAAGCATAAATTCAATCGCATCTTCCCAAGTTGAAATTCCACCTATGCCTATTATCGGTATATCAACATTTTGAAATACTTCAAAAACTTTTGCAAGCGCAATTGGTTTTATTGCAGGTCCAGAAAGACCGCCAGTTATGGTTGAAAGTTTGGGCTTTCTCGTTCTAATGTCAATAGCCATTCCGACGATTGTGTTAATTAACGAAACTGCATCTGCTCCTTCTTCTTTGCAAACTTTTGCAAAGTCGGAAATTCGTGTGACATTCGGGGTTAATTTTATTATCAAAGTTTTATCAGTTGTTTTTCTCGTTTCGCTTACGACTTTGGCTGTCATTGATAAACTCGTTCCAAATTCAAGTCCGCCTTCCTTCACATTCGGACAGGATATGTTTATCTCATAAGCATCCGCTCCATCAACATTTTCAAGTCGTCTTATTATTTCGCAGTAATCTTCAATTCTTTTCGCAGCGATACTCACGATTAAAGCAGTATCAAAATTTCTCAAAAGGGGCAATTTTTCGTTTATAAATCTATCAACTCCGATATTTGCAAGACCTATTGAGTTTAACATTCCGCAGGGAGTTTCCGCAATTCGTGGTGGTGGATTTCCTGCTTTCGGTTTTAAAGTTAAAGATTTTGTTACAATTCCACCAAGTTTATTTATGTCAATTGAATCAATTAATTCATCGCCATATCCGAAAGTGCCAGAGGCTACAAGGACGGGATTTTTAAGTGTTAATTTACCAATTGTAACTTCTGTCTTTATCATAATGCGATTTCTTTTGTGTTGAAAACAGGACCATCTTTGCAGGCGAGTTTATATTCGCCTTTTTTTGTTTTTACCACACAGCCCTGACATAAACCTGTCCCACAAGCCATCGGTGTTTCAACAGAAACTTCACAATTTAAATCAAATTCATCACAAAGTTTTAAAAGGGATTTTAACATTGGGGTTGGACCACAAGCAAAAATTTTAAATTTAAAGTCCTTAATTTTCACTATATTCAACCTTAACAGTTCCACCACAGTTCCTTTATAACCTGCTGAACCGTCATCTGTTGCGGTGTTAACATTTTCAAGTCCGTCAAGAAGAAGTTGAGTTTTAGTTCTTGCGCCTATGAATGAAATTACATCTTTATTTTTTTCTTTCAAAATTTTTGTCAAAAACGGAAATGGTGCAACTCCAAGCCCGCCAGCAACTATTACCGCCAGATCAAAATCGTCATCCGTGTTAAATGGTTTCCCAAGCGGACCAATTATATCAATTCTTTCTCCAGATTTTAAATTCGCAAGTATTTTCGTCCCCTTGCCAGTTATGTTGAAAATTATCTGTATTTTGTCGTCAATCACATCAGCAATACTAAATGGTCTTCTCAAAAGCGGGTCAAAATAATGCGAAACCTTAACATTTATAAATTGCCCAGGTTTTGCAAGTTTTGAAATTTCGGGAGATTGAATTGTTAATTTGTTAATTTCCGATGAAAGAAGTTCATTTGAAACGACGGGGGAAATTTCTTTAATTATCATCTATCCTTCTTCTTTTTCTTTCTCTAACTCTCGGGTTGTCTTCAAGTTCTTCTTCCGTTTCTTTTGATGCTGGTTTTATTTCCTGTTTCTTTTCAGGTTGTGGAGTCGGAGTTGATTGTTTTGTCTGCGGTGTTGCTTCCTGTTTTTCGGGATTGAGTTTTCTTTCAACAATTTTTGCGTATTCAGAATTTGGGAAATTGTTTAAAATAGCGCTGTAATGTTCAACCGCCTTTGCAAAATTTTTCAACTTGTATTCATTGATCCAACCGATGGCGTAATATGCTTTCGCTTTCAAATTTGAATTTGAATTGTGATTGCAAATTGAATATAAAATTTCAATTGCTTTGTTAGGATCTTCGTCTATAAGTGAAATTGCTTTGTTGTAAAGTTCGGTTAAAGTGTCTTTTTTAAAATTGCCTTCAATGCCGATGAATTTTATCACTTGCGAAGCAAATTCGCTTTCTGGAAAATTTTTTACGAGTTCTTTGTAAATTTCACGGGATTTTGACGAGTCAATGTCTTCGTAAATTGTGCCAAGTAGATAATAAGAGCGTGGAGCAATTGAAGATTGCGGATGATTTTTTATGATCTCGTTTAAGTAATAAATAGCAGAATCAATTTTGTTAAGCGAAGTATAGAAAATCCAAGCGAGTGCGTATTTTGTTTGAGCAATTTGATCTTTCAGTGAATCAACATTGATTGAAACGGATGAGTCAGGATTTAGTTTTATGAAATTTAAAATGCTATCGTTTTTTGCAAGTGATGTGCGATGTCGTATGTATTCGTTAAGTTTTTCAACCTTTCTTTGTGCTTCATTTGAAATTTTGCTCTGTGGAAATTCAAGCCGTGCTTTCTCGTAAAAAACTTTTGCGGAATCATAATTGCCGATTTCATTCTCATAAATTTGTGCAAGTTCAAAATAACCAAATGCTGATTCTTCCGTTCTTTTGTAAGTTGTGTCAAGATAAGTGTATGTTTGAATTGCGAGGTCAATTTCGCCAGCCATGCGATAATTGCGTGCGAGTTCAAGATAAACTCTTTTTTCGTAATCTTTGTCAATGTTTGAGTAAAGCAAATCGTGTAAAACTCTTTCGGCGAGTTTATAATTTCCGAGTTCACGCTGTTGAGTTGCGTATTTTATGAGGGAGTAAATTTTTAAATTTGTTCGCTTTGTCAGTTTTGATGTCTCATAGTAAAATTTTGCGCTTTCGGTTTTATCAATTTTCTCGTTGAGTTCGCCAAGATAAAAGAGAATTTCGGCTTTATCTTCGTCTTTTGCTTGTTTTGATGCAAGATTTAGATAATAAATTGCGCTGTCTATTTCACCAAGTTTAAATTTTGCGAGCCCATAAATTTTGTAAAGTTTCCAAAGGTTTTTATTTTTTGGCTCAATCTTCGCTTTCGCCTGAAATGAGATGATGGCATCGTTGTATTTTTTTTCTTTTGAAAGTGTCAGCATAAGGTAATAAAGTGCTTCATCGTAAAGTTTGCTATTCGGGAAGGTTGATATTAACTCTGCAAATTTTCTTTCTGCGCCTGTGAAGTTATCCTGATAAAAGTAGGACTTTCCAGTCATAAGAAGTGCATCATCGGCTATTGAGGTGTTGATGTAGTATTGCAAAATTTTTGAGCATTTTTTTATGACATCGTCAAGTTTATTTTTTTCATTTGGGGGGAGTTGAAGTTCGGCGTCAAATTTTTCAATGCTTAAAAATTTTTCGGAAAAAGTTCTATTCTGGATAACTTCTTCAACTTGCTCAAATATAACTTTTGCGTTGTAGTATGTATTGAAATAGGCGTTGAATTCACTCGTTGCACTTTTCCAGATTGAGCACCCGAAGAATATAATTGATAAAATTGTCGCTGAAAATTTTTTCAACCTGCGGAGCAATGGTTTAATTTTGTGATTGCGTGAATAATTTAAGATAAACATTTTCAATTTGCAAATTGAGTTGAGGTTGCGCTGAAAAAATTTGATAATTTAACGCACAAGCAGTAAATTTTTTACAAAAAGTTTCAAGTTTTATGATAAAAAATGCAATTGCAAAACTCGTTCAAAAGCAGGATTTAACATTTGAGGAATCATACTTTGCGATGCGTCAGATAATGAATGGAGAAGCGGATCATGCGCAAATTGCTGGTTTTCTTGTCGGTTTGCGAATGAAAGGGGAGAGCGCTCATGAGATCGCAGGATGTGCAAAGGCAATGATAGAGAAATCTTTGAGAATTGAATTTCAAGATGATAATTTAATTGACACATGTGGGACTGGTGGAGATGAGGTTGGGACTTTTAATATATCCACTGCGTCGGCAATAGTTGCAAGTGCGGTTGGTGTAAAAGTTGCAAAACATGGAAATAGAGCAGTTTCAAGTAAATGTGGCAGTGCTGATGTGTTAAGGGAACTTGGCGTTAAAATTGAACTTACGCCCGAGCAAGCAAAAATTTGCCTTGAAGAAATTGGTCTTGCTTTTATCTTTGCACCGCTTTATCACACTTCAATGAAATATGCAGGTCCTGTGAGACAATCTCTGGGAATTAGGACGATTTTCAACATACTTGGACCGCTCACAAATCCAGCTGGTGCAAAAAGACAACTGCTTGGTGTCTTTGCTGAAAATTTAACCGAAAAAATTGCAAATGTTTTAAAGGAACTCGGTTCAAAACATGCTCTTGTCGTTCACGGCGCAGGTGGGATTGATGAAATTTCAATTTCTGGGCATACGAAAATAAGCGAGTTGAAAAATGGGGAGATAAAAACTTACGAGATTTCACCAGAAGATTTTGGATTAAAAAGATGGGACATAAATTTAATTCTCGGTGGAGATGCAAAAACTAATGCTGGAATTATAAAGCGACTTCTTGAAGGTGAAAAAGGACCGCAAAGAGATGTCGTGCTTTTAAATTCTGGAGCTGCGATTTATGTCTCTGGGCTTGCTGATTCAATTTCCGAAGGAATTGAAATGGCAAAAGAAGCGATAGATTCTGGCAAAGCAAAGAAAAAACTTGAAGATTTAATTGAACTGACGAATAAATTTTCAAACCCATAAATTTTAGCCAAATTTTATGTCTCTTTTGATTTCAATATCGTTAATTTTGTTTGGTATATCTGCGTCAATTCTTGAATTTGCGATCATTTCGCTTGAAGATGTTGAAAGGTTAAGAAGTTCAATCGCCAGCAAAATTGAAAAGTTCAGGAAATCGGCGGGTTATTTTTCCCTTTCTTTCGCAATTTTGAAATTTTTGCCCGTAATTTTCGGCTTTTTAATCCTTGGTGCATGGATTAATGGAAGGAAAAATATCTTTCTGCTCTTGATTTTATTTGTGCCTATTTTACTTTACATCGTTCGTTTAACTTATCATCTTGTTGAAAGGGAGCCAGAATTTTTTATTAAACTTTTTGAGCCGATTCTCGTGTTAAGTTTTTTGCTCTTCAAGATTTTAAGCTTTATCCCAGAGATATATGTAGCAAAGTTTGCTCCAAAAAGTGTTAATTTTGTAAGACATGAATTTGAGTTTTTGATGAGAAATGTTAAGCAAGATGAAACACCAGACGAAAATCAACTTTTGAAAAATGTCCTTGAATTCAACGATAAAACTGTTCGTGAGATAATGATACCGAGAACAAAGGTTGTCGCTCTTGATGTGAATGCGCCAAGAGAAAAAGTTGTCAAAGTCGTTTTGAATGAAGGTTATTCTCGCCTGCCAGTTTATAAAGACACGATTGACAATATAATCGGCATAGTTTATGCGAAGGATTTGATAAATTACATTGAAGAGCCAAACTTGTTTGTTTTATATGACCTTGTAAGACCTGCTTATTTCGTCCCAGAGACGAAGAAGATAAGCGAACTTTTGAGGGAGTTGCAGAAAAATAAAATTCATATGGCAATCGTAGTTGATGAGTTCGGCGGTTTTGAGGGGATTGTAACGCTTGAAGATATACTTGAAGAAATTGTCGGAGAGATACACGATGAGTATGATAAAGTTGAGAAAAATTATGAAATTTTGAAAGATGGTTCAATAGTCGTTGATGCAAGTATGCAAGTGAGTGATTTCAACAAGAAATTTAATGTTGATATTCCAGAGGGAACGGATTATGAAAGTCTTGGTGGTTTTGTTTCAAAACTTGCAGGTAGAATTCCTGAAGAAGGTGAAAAAATAAAGTTTGGCGATTTTTATTTTGAGGTTTTGAAAAAAACGAACAGAAAAATCATTGAATTAAAAATAACAGGGTCAAAAAAGTGAGCACGCTTAAAAAAATAGTTGAAAGCAAGGTCAAAGAAATTGAACGCACAAAAGAAATTTTGCCTTTGAAAGATTTGAAGAAGTTAGTTGATGTTTTAAATTATGAGCATAGAAACTTTGCACATGCTTTGAGCAACGGAGATGGAATTAAAATAATTGCGGAGATAAAGAAATTTTCTCCTTCATCTGGAAATTTGAGCGTTGATGGATTTGAACCGGTTGAAATTGCAAAACAATATGAAAAAGCGGGCGCAAGTGCAATTTCTGTTCTTACGGATTTTGAATTTTTCGGCGGGAAAAAACAGCATCTCTCACAAGTCAAAAACAGCGTTAAAATCCCTGTGTTAAGAAAAGATTTTATAATTGATGAGTATCAAATTTACGAAGCGAAATATATCGGTGCGGATGCAATTTTGCTAATTGTAAGATTGATTGATGATGTTCAACTTGAAGATTATCTGTCAATTGCTGGTGAAATTGGGCTTGAGGTTTTAGTTGAAGTTTTTGATCGTCACGATATAGCAAGAGCTCTTAAGGTCTCGCCTTATCCAAAGATAATCGGGGTTAACAATCGTGATCTTGAAACACTTGAAGTTGACATTTCAAGGTCAATTGAATTTTCTTCTCTTTTTCCGCCAGATGTGATAAAAGTAAGTGAAAGTGGAATTAAGGACAAAAACGATGTTTTGAAGTTAATTGATGCTGGTTTTAATGCAATTCTCGTCGGTGAATCTTTGATGAGATCAAATGATAAAGTCGGGAAAATTTTTGAATTGCTTGGTAAAAATTAAAACGGGATTAATCAATGTCGGTTCTTGTAAAAATATGTGGTATCACAAATTTTGAAGATGCGATAAACTCTGTTGAATCAGGAGCTGATATGCTTGGGTTTGTATTTTACAAAGGAAGCAAAAGGTATATTGAGCCGGAAAAATCCGCTGAAATAATTCGTGAGGTTTCGTCATTTGCCCTTTGCGTTGGTGTCTTTGTCAATAATGATGTTGAAGAAATTAAACGAATAATTGATCAGACGATGATTGATGTTGTGCAATTAAGTGGGGATGAGAGCCCGGATGTATGCGAAAAATTAAAAAGTTATGTTAAAGTTGTTAAATCTTTCAAAGTCGGGGATAACTTCTCTGAAAAAATTTTGCAAAATTACGATGTTGATTATGTTCATTTTGACACTTTCATTGATGGTGAATTTGGTGGAACGGGGAAGACATTTAACTGGGATAAAATTGTTGGTTTGAGCGAAAAATATAAAGTGATTTTATCGGGTGGATTAAATTCTGAAAATGTTAAGGATGCAATTTTGAAAGTTAAACCTTACGCTGTTGATGTGTCAAGTGGTGTTGAAGATTTTCCGGGGAAGAAAAATTTTGAGAAGATTAAGAAATTCATTGAAAACGCAAAGAGTGTTATGATATGAAATTAAATCTTCCAGATTCAAGAGGATATTTTGGGATTTACGGTGGTAAATTTATTCCTGAAACATTAGTTCCAGCGGTTGAGGAGCTTGAGCGGTGGTATTTGAAGTTGCGAGATGATAAGAGTTTTCAGGAGGAGTTTGATTATTATCTTAAAAATTATGTTGGACGTCCTACGCCACTTTACTTAGCACGTAGATTGAGCGAGTATCTTGGTGGAGCAAAAATTTACTTAAAGAGGGAAGATTTGTGCCACACGGGGGCACACAAAATAAACAACACAATTGGTCAAGCACTTCTTGCGAAGAGAATGGGAAAAAGAAGAATAATTGCAGAAACCGGTGCAGGTCAGCACGGAGTTGCAGTTGCAACAGTTTGTGCGCTTTTTGATTTTGAGTGTGTAATTTATATGGGTGAGGAAGATATGAAAAGGCAGGAAATGAATGTTTACAGGATGAAATTGCTTGGTGCGGATGTAAGACCCGTCGCAGCATCTGGAAGTAAAACTCTAAAAGAAGCGATAAACGAGGCAATTCGTGATTGGGTGACAAATGTTAAAACTACTTTCTACATGATCGGCTCTGTCGTCGGAATGCATCCTTACCCGATGATGGTGAGGGATTTTCAAAGTGTAATTGGAAAGGAAACGAAGAAACAGATTCTTGAAATTGAAGGGAAACTCCCAGATGTAATAATTGCCTGCGTTGGTGGTGGAAGCAATTCAATCGGGATTTTTTATCCATTTATTGAGCATGTGCCGAATGTTAAGTTAATCGGAGTTGAAGCAGGTGGGAAAGGTCTTGACACGGGATTACATTCTGCGTCTTTGACTGCTGGAAAGCCCGGGGTTTTACACGGCGCTATGCAATATCTTTTGCAAGATGAGGATGGACAAGTACTTAACACACATTCAATTTCCGCTGGACTTGATTATCCTGGCGTTGGACCTGAGCATTCCTTTCTTAAAGATGCAGGGCTTGTTGAATATACAATTGCAACGGATGATGAAGCAATTGAGGCATTTCGTTTGCTCTCAAAACTTGAAGGGATAATACCTGCTCTTGAAAGTGCTCACGCTGTCGCTTACGCAATGAAAATCGCGCCGAAAATGAGAAAAGATGAAATTGTAATTGTCAATTTATCTGGTCGCGGTGATAAAGACCTCGCAACAGCAATGAAATATGTTTGAAACTTGACAACAAAAGGAATAACTTTATGGAAACAGTAACAGGACTTTTATACAAAGAGGAACAATATCTCCCGAAATGGATTTATTTCCTGATATTTGCTTGGATTCCAATTATTTTCGCTCTTCCTTTATTTAATCCAGAGTTTGAAAAGCGAGAAGCGTTATGGCTTATGCTGGGCGGAGTGATTATCTTTGAACTTTTTCTGATTGGCTTTATCGGGAAGATGACAGTTCTTGTAAAATGGAATGAACTTTTGGTTTTTATCGGGTTTTTTAGATTGGTAAAATTCAGAATAAGAAAATCTGAAATCAAAAGTGTCAAGTTAATTGATGAAAATCTATGGAGAAAATTTGGTGGGTGGGGTGTGAGAGGCACTTTTGGAACTGTTGCGATCGTCTACGCAAGCAAAGGTGGGGTTGAAATTGAAATGCAAGAATTAAAACAAAGTCAAAGTTTATTTAAAAAACTTACAAAAGTTGAGAAATTTATCATCTCAAGCCAGAATCCAGCACGCTTGATGGATGCGATATTATCAATGACTTGAAAATAAAAAGTAAAGAAATATGTTCCAGACAGAAAAAGCTCTCGTAATCATCCCAGCGAGATTAGAAGATTTGAAAGTTGATGATTGCTTCTCGTATGAGGAAAAAGTTGAAATTTACAAATCCATGCTCCACGATATCGCCGAATACTATGTTCAAAAAAGCAGAAACACAAATGTTTATGTTTATTTTCACGATTATAAAACATGCGACTTCTTGATTCAAGTTTTCCCTTTGAGAGTTAAAGTTTTCGTTTTTGAAGGAGATGGAAATATCTATCTTGAAAGCATTTCAAAAGCATTCAGCGACGAGAGAAAGTTTGTTGTTCTGCTTGAAGTTGCAAGTTTCATTTACCCAGTTCCGTGGATAAACAATGCTTACGAAGTTATGACACATAAATATGATGTTGTTGTCACCTCAATTTACAGAGACAATCCAAACAGATTGATAGGTGTAAAAAAGTTTCACGAAAAATTCTTATCAAAGATAGAAAGTGAAACGGACGAACTTAACATTTTGAAATTTACAAATGATCTTGATGTTCTCTTTGTCCCGTTGAAAAGGATTGAGTATGCTCGTGATATTGAAACTCTTAAAAAAGTTTACTCGCCAATTTTGAAAGATTTAAAATCTGATGATTTCAAGAGAACAAGGTCAGCAATTTTGAATCTTTTGAAGAAAAGAAAGATAGCGGTTTTTGACTGATGAAAATTGGAATTTTCGGTGGAACATTTAATCCACCTCATATTGGGCATTTGATAGTTGCCGAGCGTATAAGGGAAGAAGTGAAACTTGACAAAGTTATATTTATCCCCTGTTCAAGCCCGCCTCATAAACAGGAGAAAAGTTATCTTTCTCAAATTGCAAGCCCCGAACATAGATTTGAAATGGTAAAAATTGCGATAAGAAATAATCCGTTTTTTGAGGTCTCCGATATTGAAATTAAACGTGGTGGAGTTTCCTATACGATTGATACGATAAATCAATTGACCAGAGAATCTCAAACAGATGAGTTTTATCTTCTAATTGGTGCTGATCAGTTTAAAGAATTTCACACATGGAAAGAGCCATACGAGATAGTTAAAAAAGCAAAACTTATCGTTTTCAATCGCCCGAATTACACAATTCCAGATACGGAGTTTTCAAAATTTGCCGAGTTTATAACTGTTCCAAACATTGAAATTTCAGCATCTTCAATAAGGGAAAGAGTTAGAAATGGAAAGTCAATCAAATATCTTGTTCCAGCTGAGGTTGAGGAATATATTTACGCTAATGGGTTATATAGATGAGTTTCACAATCTTTTTAAAACGATAACGGTTTGTTCGCCAAAGTATTTAAATGGGAAACTATGCCAGATGATAGATTCAACTTTATCAAGTGCGTTTAAAATTTTTTTAGGGAGACGCTCGGTTGGTTTGAGATAAGCAGGGGGTAAAAGAAACGGGAGCGCAAAGCAGGTTTCAATTGAGAAAAAATTTTTTGAAAAATTTCTTATGTCGTTAATTGAGTAATATCTTGCGACTGCGTTGGATTCTTTCCCATCAAGCGAGATATAACCCCAGCCTTTTAATCTTTTTCGCAAGTAGTTTGTTATCCCAAGTGTGAAAAATAAAAAATCACCCCAATACCAGCGATTGATTATTGATGTTATGAAATAAGAATTTGGTTTCAAAACTTTGTGGAGTTTTTGAAAAAAATTCTCTATGTTGGTTATGCAGTTTAAAACGCCGAATGAGGAATAAGCGCCGTCAAATTGAATTTTGAAAGAGTCAATATATTCAGCAGGTAAATTTATAACTTTGGGAAAATTATCTCCGCTCGTGTTTGCAACCGTTGTGATTTTTCGTCGTGCAATTTTTAACATTTCAAATGAGATATCTGTTAAGACAAGTTTACAGCCATAATTTAGCATTTCAACTGATTCAGTCCCAGTTCCACAACCGATCTCAAGAAGAGTTTGCCCAGATGAGAAAAATGATTTTAAAATTTTCAAATTTTTATGCCTCAGGTATAAATCAAAATCCTTTTTCTTTTCATCGTAAACGGGAGCGTAGGAGTCCCAGAAAATTTTATTTATTCTGAATCTTCTCATTATCTTCCCTCAGCTGGCTGAAATTGAACTACATTTGATTTTGAAGTGTGAGCGAGAAAGTTAACAATTGACTTTGAAATTTGAAGTTCAATTTTGTTTTTGAATTTTTCATAAAAATTTGCTTTCTTCCCGGCTTTATACCACGCATCTTTCCATTCTCTATTCATCCATCTAATTGCCCAACGATAAAATGTCGTGTTGTATTTTTCACGCTTGAATAAAAGTTTATTCTCCGCTGTATAATCCCAATCAAGCATCCAGTCCTGTGATTCAAACATCAATCTGTCTCTGACCTGTTCGTAAAACTTTGTCCCCGGCAATGGATAAGCGATCGTTGTGCTGAATTCATCCGGGAGTGTTTCTCGTAAAAGTTTGATTGAAAGTTTTATGTCCTCAATATCTTCACCCGGATAACCAACCATCATGAAAAAATAAGTTTTGATTCCGAGCTTCTTGCAAAGTTCCGAAGCTTTGTAAATTTGTTCAACGGTTATACCTTTATCCATTGCGTTGAGAACTTTTTGCGAGCCTGATTCGGCTCCAAAATAAATTTTTTCACATCCCATATCTTTTAACGCTTTCAGCATATCCTCGGAGGCGAGATTTACTCGTGTTAGGCATTCAAAAGGTATGATCGCATCTCTTTTTATGACTTCTTCACTCCATTTTAAAACCCAATTTTTTTGAACGCCTGTTATATCGTCAACAACTCTTATGAAGTCGGGTGAGTAAACTTCTTTTAAAAGTTTCATTTCCTGCGCTGAATTTTGCGGAGAGCGGATTCTGTATTTTCTTCCAAACACAGCTTTCTGACACCACGAGCAATGATAAGGACAACCTCTGCTGTTTATTATGGTAAGAGACCAGTAGCCATGTTTCTTTCGCCAGGCTTTTCTATAATCGTCCATATCAACGAGATCACGCGCTGGAAATGGAATTGAATCAAGATTCTGAATTAATTCTCTATTCCCAGTTGAGATAACTTTTCCATTATCATCTCTCAATCTTAATCCTTTAATTTCCATCAAATCATTTGGGAAGTCATCTTTTTTGAAGTAAAAATTTGCAAGTTCAAGCATTGTAATTTCACCTTCATCAAATACGACCGCATCAACAGGGAATTCATTTTTTGTCCCTTTGTAAAGCAAATATCTTTCTGGTAGGGCAGTTGGATCAGGTCCTCCTAAAATTACCTTTGCACCATATCTGTGTGCGATGTCTGCTATGATGAGAGCATTTCTTCGGATTGTAATTAATGATGTTATGCCAACAAGTTTTGGTTTCTTTGTTTTCATAAAATTTTCAAACTCATCAAAATCTTTTCTAAATGTGCAATCAAAGAGTTCAACCTCATAACCATTTTCTCTCAAAACAGAGGCAAGATACATTAAACCAAGGGGGAAATATGGTGTCATAATTTTCTTTTCAACTGGATCCTTCTCAATAAATAATGGATGAACGAGGGCTATATCTATAGACATTGTTAATTGCTCGCTTAAATTTTTCAAGTCAAAAACCTCAACCGAAAAACACTTCTGCTATCTCAAATAATTCAGGGTTAACAGTTTTCAATCCGCCGACAACTTCGTAGAGTTCAACATCAACGATTTCATTACCTTGAAGTGCTGTCATCACACCAAATCTTCCTTCGTTTATAAGTTCAACTGCTTTGACACCAAATCTTGTTGCAAGTATTCTATCAAATGCTGTTGGCGAGCCACCGCGTTGTATGTGTCCTAATATCGTTGCTCTTGCTTCCATTCCAGTTCTTTTTTCAATCTGGTCAGCTACAAGATTTCCAATTCCGCCAAGGCGAACATGACCGAATTCGTCAACTCTTAAATCTTGAACGATCAAAGTTCCATCTTTATCAACATGTTCTTCAACTTTAAATTTAGCTCCTTCTGCAACGACAACGATGCTGAAATTTTTTCCGCGGGCGTGTCTTTTTTCAATTATCTTGCAAACTTGGTCAATGTCAAATGGTTTCTCTGGAATTAAGATGACATCAGCTCCACCAGCAAGCCCTGAATAGAGCGCAATCCAGCCAGTGTGTCTCCCCATAACTTCAACGACAGCGACGCGATTGTGACTTTCAGCTGTTGTGTGAATTCTGTCAATTGCCTCTGTTGCAATGTTCACCGCAGTATCAAAACCGATGGAGTAATCAGTTCCACGCACATCGTTATCAATTGTTTTTGGAATTCCAACGATATTGACACCAGCTTTGTGGAGTTTATAGGCAACGCTTAAAGTATCTTCACCGCCGATTGCAACAAGTGCGTCAATTTTTGCCTTTTCAAGATTTTCAAGAATTGCTTTCTCTCCGTCGGGATGTTTATATGGATTTGTTCTGGATGTACCAAGTATAGTTCCGCCACGTGGTAGGATTCCAGATATATTGTTAAGATCAAGCGTGAAGGTGTCAAGCGTCATTAAACCTTTCCACCCGTATCTTATTCCAATTGTCTCGTGTCCAGAGGCAAGTGCTTTGCGAACAACCGACCTGATTGCAGCATTAAGACCCGGGCAATCCCCACCGCCTGTTAAGATTCCAATTCGCATTTAATTTCACCTCCTGGTTAGATGATTTCTTTTAATTTTGATTCAAGTTTTGCAAAATCTTTTGTTTCGGTTATTTTCAAAATTTGATTTCCTTCCCTGTCAAACAAAATCACTGTTGGAACATTCAGAATCAGATAATTTTCGGCTATTTGATAATCTTTAAGCACATTAAAATTTAAAACCTTGACACTGCCTTTGAAATTTTCTTTTAATTCATTTACAAATTTTTCCATTTCTCTGCATTTGTGTTCATCGGTCCAGAAAAAAGCAACCGTTGGTTTCCCGTTTATGTATTCAGGTAGAAGTTTTTTCTTTTTCTGCGTCAGATTTATCAAAGCCCAGGTAAGGAATACAAAAACGAACGCGAAAAAGACAATTATAATTACGCTTGTCAATTTTCAGAGAGCAAATTTTGTTTTCAAAATTATTAACCTGTTTTGGTTTATTTTTGTTTCAAAATTATGAAAGAAGTTGCTCATTGTCAAGCAAGTTTTTAAAATTTTTCGCTTGGGTTGAATTTTGTCTGTTCGGGCAAATTTATTAATTTTTAAAAAATTTCAGAACAAATCAGCAATTGAAGATTTGGAGGCGATTTTGATAGATATTCCGGGTTTGGCGGATTATGAGAGAATTTGGAGTTTGCAACTGCATTTTCATAACCTGCGCACGATTGGGAAGATTCCAAATGTGTTAATTTTCGTTGAGCATCAACATGTTTATACGATAGGTAAAGCGGGGGATGAACAGGATTTGAAGGTGAGCAAATTTTTCCTTGAACAAGCCGGAGCAAAAATTTATCAAATTGACCGTGGCGGAAAAATCACATATCACGGTCCGGGACAAATCGTTGGTTATCCAATTTTTAAACTTGATGAGTTTGGAATTGATGTCCATACTTATTTGAGAAAACTTGAAGAAGTAATCATCTTAACACTTAAAGATTACGGAATAGATGCGGAAAGAAAAACTGGGTTAACCGGTGTATGGGTCAAAGATGGGAAAATTGCTTCAATCGGGATAAAAGTAAGTCGTTGGGTCACGATGCATGGGTTTGCTTTGAATGTTAATACCGATTTGAAATTTTTTGATTTGATCTTTCCGTGTGGATTGAAAGATGTTAAGATGACATCAATGAAGGAAATTTTGAAGTGTGATGTTGATATGGATGAGGTTAAGTTAAATTTAAAGGAAAAATTTGAGCGTGTTTTTGGGGTTAAATTTGTTGAGCATTCCACAGAGCTTGTTGAAAAGAATGGAGAATTTTTTTAAAATAAAAGAAAACAAAATTTGAAACTTGCCATGCCAAGGAATACGACCAAACAGGTCAATCGTAATTTTGAAATTGAACCAGGCGTTGAAATAACCGCTGAATTGAAGCCGGATGTGTTAATTCAAGCTTTGAAATCAATGTATGTCGCAAGACAGATAGATAATAAAGCGATGACATTGTTAAAGCAGGGGAAGGTTTTCTTTCACATTGGGGTTTCGGGTCATGAAGCAATTCAAGTTGCAAGTGCAATGACCCTACGTCCGGGATATGATTGGGCTTACCCTTATTACAGAGATTGGGCTTTTGTTTATCAGCTTGGTGTTACGCTTGAAGAACTTTTTTACAGTGTTTTCGGTAGAGCTGATTGCCCCGCAACGGGTGGAAGACAAATGCCTGCTCATTTTGGGAAAAAAGAATTGAGAATAATAACTCAATCAAGCCCAACAGGAACGCAATATCTTCAAGCTGTTGGAACAGCGATGGGTTGCGTAAGAGATGGAACAGATGAAGTTGTTTATGTCTCTGGCGGAGATGGCTCAACAAGTGAAGGTGAATTTCACGAAGCGTTAAATTGGGCAAGCAAAGATAAATTGCCTGTTATCTTTGTGATTCAAAATAATAGATTTGCCATCTCAGTTCCAATTTACGAACAAACTTCCGGCGCTTCGGTTGCAAAAATCGGACAGGGTTTCTTTGGTCTTGAAGTATATGAAATTGATGGGACAGATTTTATACAAAGTTATCAAACAATGAAAAAAGCAGTTGAAAGAGCTCGCTCGGGACTTGGTCCAACGATGGTCGTTGCAAATGTTGTAAGATTAATTCCGCACTCTTCTTCTGACGACCACAGAAAATATAGAACTCCTGAGGAACTTGAACGAGATAAAATGAATGATCCGATTTTGAAGATGGAAAATTTGCTGATTAATGAGGGAATTTTGACGAAAGATGAAATTGAGAAAATTTACGATGAATTAAATCAAGAGATTGAACTTGCGGTTGAAAATGCGGAAAAGAAACCTTACGCTTCACCAGAAACCGTTATGCTTCACATTTATGCACCTGAGGAAACGAGAAAATTAAATTATGAAGCAAGTGTTCCATCAGGGAATCCAATTGTTATGGTTGATGCGATAAATCACGCACTTCACGAGGAAATGGAATTAAATCCGAAGATGCTCGTTTATGGTGAAGATATCGCAGATCCCAAGGGTGGAGTTTTTACAGCGACGAAAGGTTTGACAAATAGATTTGGAAAGAATAGAGCATTTAACTCTCCACTTGCTGAGGCAAGTATCGTTGGAACAGCCATTGGGCTTGCGGTTAAAGGTTATAAACCCGTTGTTGAAATTCAATTTGGAGATTATATCTGGCCTGCGATGATGCAGATAAGAGATGAACTTGCTCCATTTAGATACAGGTCAAACGGGCATTGGTCAGCGCCGGTTGTTATAAGAGTTCCAGTTGGAGGATATATTCACGGGGGACATTATCACAGTCAAAATATAGAGGGATTTTTCGCACATCTTCCGGGAATTTTCATCGCTTATCCTTCAAACGCTGCCGATGCAAAAGGACTTTTAAAAACTGCTTGTAGAATTGAAGACCCTGTTTTATTTCTTGAACATAAAGCACTGTATAGAGCACCGCAAGCGATGGCCCCAGAACCAGATAAAAATTATCTTCTTCCTTTTGGCAAGGCGAAAGTTAAAAAGAGCGGAAAAGATGCGACGATAATAACCTGGGGTTTGATGGTTTATAAATCGCTTGATGCTGTTAAAATCGTTGAGCAAAAATATGGGGTTGAGATTGAAGTCATTGACATAAGAACGATAAATCCTCTTGATAAGGAGACAATTTTAAATTCTGTTAAAAAAACGAGCAGAGTTTTAATCGTCCACGAAGATACATTGACAGCTGGATTTGGAGCGGAAATTTCCGCAATTATTTCAGAAGAAGCGTTTGAGTATCTTGATGCACCTGTTAAGAGAGTAGCAGGGCTTGATGTCCCCGGAATTCCTTATGCGCCTACGCTTGAAGAAGCAGCACTTCCTCAAACGGAGTGGATTGTTAAAGCACTTGAAGAGTTAATAAGATATTGAGCCATAAAAAGTTAATTTGGAGGAAATATGCTTGTCATAACAATTCCAAAGGCATTAAGAGAAAAGCTCGGCGATGAAGCGTCGGATTCATTGGTTGAGTTGCTAAACAAAGTTTATCAAAGGACAAAAGAGGATGTAATTGAGCTTGCTATGGATAAATTTGCAAGTAAAGTTGCAGATGAAAGGGTGTTAATTGAGAAAAGAGTAGTTGATGAGACCGCACGAGTTGAACAAAAGATAACAGACGAAGTTGTGAAGTTGGATAATAAAATAACCAGCGAGACCACACGGCTTGAGAAGATGATAGGTGAAGAGGTGACAAAGTTGGAACAGAAAATAACGAGTGAGACATCACGGCTTGAGAAGGTGATAAGCGAGGAGGTGACGAAGTTGGATCAGAAAATAACGAACGAGACCACACGGCTTGAAAAGATGATAGGCGAGGAGGTGGCAAAATTAGAGCAGAAAATAACCAATGAGACCACGCGGCTTGAGAAGATGATAACTGATGAAGTTGTAAAACTTCGCATTGAAATGAAAGAAGAAATTTCAAAATTGCGGGCTGAAATGTTATCGCATTATGCGTCGTTGATAAGGTGGATGTTTATTTTCTGGATTGGGCAAGTTGGAGCTTTGATTGGAATTTTGTTCGCTTTCTTTAAGTGAAAACAAAATCAAGAGGTAAATTTATGAAAGTTGAGGTCATAATGCCAAAAATGGGGGAAAGTTTACAAGAGGGAACAATTTTAAAATGGCATAAAAAACCCGGTGATAGAGTTCAAAAAGATGAAATTTTGCTTGAGATTAGCACCGACAAAGTTGATACTGAAATACCATCGCCAGCGAGCGGAATCTTGACAGAAATTTTATATAAAGAAAACGAAACTGTTGCAGTTGGAACCGTAATCGCATATATAGAAACCGAAGCTGTCACTGAAACCACACCAAAATTTGTAGATGTTAAGCCAGTTGAAAAAGTTGAGGAAATCAAAGTGGTTGAGAAAGAAATTGAAAGTCCAGTTCTTGAGGAAATTCCAGCACGAGCGAAAAGATTTTATTCTCCTGTTGTGAGAGAAATTGCAAAGCGTGAAGGTATTTCAATTGAAGAGCTTGAAAAAATACCCGGCACAGGTCACGGCGGAAGGTTAACGAAAAACGATCTTTTAAATTACATTGAGACGAGAAAAAAGAAAGTTGAAGTTAAACCGATTGAATTTGAAGAGATAAAAATTGAAGAGGCAAAGCCGGTTTCCGATCCTGAAGGAAAAGTTGAAATCATAGAGATGAGCCATGTCCTTAAAGCTATGGCTGAACATATGGTTCGCAGTGTTAGAACATCGCCACATGTTTCTGCTATTTCCGAGTGTGATATGACCGAGATAATGGCATTTATTGAGAAAAATTCGGATGAATTTCAAAAAAGGGAAGGTTTCAAATTAACTTTAACTCCATTCATCGCTGATGCAGTTGTTAGGGCTTTAAAAGATTTTCCGATGATAAACAGCAGTGTTGATGGTGATAAAATCATCATCAAAAAATTTATAAATCTTGGAATTGCGGTTGCAACAGATTATGGTTTAATTGTTCCTGTTGTGAAAAATGCAGATGAGAAAAATTTCATTGGGCTTGCAAGAGCAATTAACGACATCGTCACAAGAGCAAGGGCTAAAAAATTAACTCCCGATGATGTTCAAGGCGGGACATTCAGCATAACGAACTATGGAGTTTTTGGAAACATAATCGGAACTCCAATTATAAATCAACCTCAAGTTGCAATTCTCGGTGTCGGTGCTGTTAAGAAAAGACCCGTTGTGATAACGAGAAATGATGAAGATTTTATCGCAATTCGTTCAATTTCATTTTTGACATTAACATTTGACCATCGCATAATTGACGGTGCACTCGGCGGAAGATTTCTTGAAAGAGTTGTCTATTATCTTGAGAACTTTGATTTCAAAGGAATTGTCTAAAAAATAAAAAGTGAAAACGATGCGTAAAATTTTAATTGCTTCTTTCTTAATTTTTTCCTTCGCCTGCGGTCAAAGGGAAAATCCAAAAGTTGAGCCAATTGATTATTTAAAACTTCATTATGATGCGATCGTTGCGGACACTCATAACGATGTTTTGTTAAGAGCGATGGAGGGTGAAGATATAACAGTTGAAACAAAAAATGGGCATTCAGATCTTGTCCGATTGAAAAAGGGTGGCGTTGATGTTCAGGTCTTTGCTGTTTGGGTTGATCCAGTTGCGTATGAAAAAAACTCGTTTAAAAGGGCAAATCAAATGATTGACACTCTTTATTCAATTGCAAAAAGAAATCAAGATAAAATTGCGATCGTTAGAAATTCAGATGAAATTGGAAATGCTTTGAGAGAAGGAAAAATTTGCGCTATCATTGGAGTTGAAGGTGGACACGCAATTGAAAATAGCATTGAAAAACTTGAAGAACTTTACAGGCGAGGCGTTAGATATTTGGGTTTAACATGGAATAATAGCGTTGATTGGGCAAGCTCTGCTTTTGACGAGACGACAAATCCAGAAAAGTTAAAAGTGAAAGGATTAAGTGAATTCGGTAAAAAAGTTGTTCAAAAAATGAATGAGCTTGGGATGATAGTTGATGTCTCGCATCTTGGTGAGCAAGCGTTTTGGGATGTGATAAAAACAACGAAAAAGCCAGTTATAGCGTCACATTCAAGCGTGTATAAACTATGCCCGCATTATAGAAATTTGAAAGATGAACAAATAAAAGCAATTGCTCAAACAGGTGGGGTTGTCTTTGTCAATTTTTACGCTGAATATATTGATTCATCATTTGGAACAAAGAGAAAACAAATTGAAGAAAAGTATAAAGCGCAATTTGATTCAATTAGAATTCTTTACGAACACGATCAAAGAGCATATCGTGAAGCAAGAAGACAGCTTATGAGAAAAATTTCAAATGAATTGCGTCCGCCTCTTGAAGTCTTGATTGATCACATTGATTATATCGCAAAACTTGTTGGTGTTGACCATGTCGGAATTGGCTCTGATTTTGACGGTATAAGTATAACACCACTTGAAATGGATGATGTGACATTTCTTCCTAATATCACAAGAGAACTTTTGAAACGTGGATATTCTGTTGAGGACATCAAAAAAATTCTTGGCGGAAACTTTTTGAGAGTTTTTAAAGAAGTTTGCGGTTAAAAACTAAAATCAATTTCAAAATGAAAAATCTCAAAATCATTTTTCTCGTTCTCATTTCAATTCCTATTTTTGCTCAGGATCTTGATTTGCTCCCGATTTCATTCTTCAAGTCAAACAGAGAAAGTTTAATGTCGGCAATTGGAAATGATGCGATTGCAATTTTTTATTCAAACTCTTTAAAAACACGCTCAAACGATGTTGAATACAGATTTAAACAAGACAACAACTTTTATTATCTCACTGGTCTGGAGGAGCCCGACGCTGTGCTTGTTCTTGTCCCAGCTGGATTTTCTCCATCTATTTTGAAACTTGCTGGGAAAGCGACGGGGAAATACTATGACATCACGCTTGACACTGTAAAGTCGGATTTGAAAATTCGTGAAGTTTTATTTTTGAAAGAACGAGATTCTCTTCGTGAAGTTTGGACAGGGCGAACACTTGGAACAAAAGGAGCGACGGAAAAACTTGGTTTTCAACTTGCACTACCAATTGATGAATTCAAAACTTTGATAAGAACAATTATTTTCGCATCACGAGCTAAAACTATTTATTTCCCGTATCCAACAGGTTGCTATGAGGGGAATGTTAAAGAGGTTATTGAAACGCTTGAATCAATTTTAAACTCACAAAGAAGTAGATTGCAATTTTCTGATCCAACGCCAATTCTTGCAAGAATGAGAATGATAAAGAAACCCGAGGAGATAGAACTTATCAAGAAAGCAGTTAATATAACTGTTAAAGCACATCGTCAGATTATGATGTCGTGTGAGCCGGGAATGTATGAGTATGAAATTCAAGCGTTGGCTGAATATGTTTTTACTAAACTTGGTTCTGAATATCCAGCTTTTCCGTCAATCATTGGCTCTGGTGAAAATTCTGTAATTTTGCATTACAGCTCAAACAGGAAAAAAATCAAGGATGGTGATTTAATTGTTGTTGATATTGGGGCGGAATATCATAACTATTGCGCTGATGTCACGAGAACGATCCCGGCAAATGGAAAATTTACACAGGAACAGAGGGAAATTTACGAAATAGTTTTAAAAGCCCAGGAAGAGACAATCAAAATGGTTCGTCCAGGTGCAAGCTTTATTGACCTCCAACTTAAAGCGAGGGAAGTTATCGCTGATGGATTATTAAAACTTGGGGTAATAAAGGATAAAAATGAGGTTGGAAAGTATTTTATGCACGGAGTTACACATCATCTTGGGCTTGATGTCCACGATGTCGGAATTCCTGGAAATCTTGAACCAAATATGGTTATAACAATTGAACCTGGAATTTACATACCCGCTGGCTCTGATTGTGATCCTAAATACTGGAACATAGGTGTAAGGATTGAAGATGATGTCCTTGTTACAGATAAAGGTTGTGTGGTTTTGTCATCCGATGCTCCAAAGACAATAGAGGAGATAGAAAGATTGATGAAAAGGCGTGGGATAGGCAACGAACCAATTGATTAATCTTTGAAAATCAATCACTTTTGATTTGTTTTTTAATCGTTTGGGAATTAAATTTGCGATGTGATTGATAAAAAACTTTTAGAAAATGATGAAACCGCTTTATTTGATAATGCCAGATGGAACAGTCAAGCAGATTAATCCATTTACGGAAAGCGAAGTATGGTCTGTTCCCGGAAGAAATAATAAGCCAATTACAAACGAAATTCCCGAAACCGCAAAACCACTTGAAGTTCATCAACCTGAGGATTATTGTTCATTTTGCCAAACGAGATATTATGAAGTTCCGCCTGAAAAATCTCGTCTTGTTAAGTTAGCAGATGGAAGTTATAAAAAAATTGATTATTTATCTCCAGATAAATACTTTGACAGTGTCGCTGAATTTAGAAGGGTTGGGAATTTGTTTGAGATTGTGACTCTTGATTATTGGCGAAAAAATTATGAGTATAGACCGTCAAAAGACAAAGAGGAATGGAAAAAATCTTATCTTGAAAATCCTGCTGGAATGAAGCATGTCATTGACCTTGTTCATTATAAATTGAGAATGATGGGGAAATCTCCGGATGAAATAAATGCGATGCCAACGGATGAAAAGCTTAAAATTGCAGATAGTTTCTTCGCAGGTTGTCATGAACTTATAATTGCACGCAGGCATTACATTGAAAATGCAAAGTGGACAAGTGATTTATGTTCGTCTGGTGAATTGACCCAGGAGGAACACTACTGGTATTTTAAATTCACAATTGATGCGATGGTTGATATAATGAGTTCAAATCGTTATGTTCGCTACATTGCAGTTTTTCAGAACTGGCTCAGACCTGCTGGGGCATCATTTGATCATCTTCACAAGCAACTTGTTGGGCTTGATGATTGGGGTGCGACAATTGAAAGACAAATCGCAATGGTGCGGGAAAATCCAAATGTGTATAACGAATATGCTGTTAATTTTGCGGGTTATCATAATCTTGTTTTTGCTGAAAATGAAAGTGCAATCGCATTTGCTGGATTTGGTCATCGTTTTCCAACTATATCAATTTATTCAAAGTCAAAAGCCGGGAGACCATTTGAATTAAGCGAAAAAGAACTTCGTGATATGAGCGATCTCGTCCACGCTATACACGCAGCTATGGGAAACCAAATACCTTGCAACGAAGAATGGTATTATACCCCATTTGACTCCGTTTATAAGATGCCTTGGCATGTTTTGATAAAGTGGAGAATAAATGTCCCAGCTGGATTTGAAGGTGGAACAAATATCTACATAAATCCGATAACGCCGATTGAGTTGAGAGATAAACTTGTCCCTCGTTTATTTGAGTTAAGAGATGCTGGCAAAATTTCAAATCTTTTGATTGCAGAGGAATGCAAAGTTGAGCCAAATTCTTTGAAGTATTATTTGCATTGAAATTACGCAAACATAAAAACTTGTGAAATATGTTTTTGCGAATAATTTTCCCATTCCTACTTATATCACTTCTTAATGGGCAGGATTTTGAGTATGATTATTTAATTCACGGTGCTAAGATAATTGATGGAACAGGGGCTCCGTGGTTTGTCGGAGATGTGGCTATCAAAGGTGATAAGATTGTTGCCGTGGATTATAAACTTGATAAGAAGAAAGCGAAGAATTTTATAAATGCAGAAGGGCTTTATCTTGCGCCCGGGTTTATTGATATTCACTCACACGCTCGCGGGGGCTTGCTTTTTGATCCAACTATGGAAAATGTTATAAGGCAGGGAGTTACTACTGTAATTGAAGGGAATGATGGTTCTTCGCCACTGCCTTTAAGTGTTGCATTTTCTGAATTCGGGAAATTGCAGCTTGGTGCAAATATAGGATTTTTTGTGGGACAGGGAAGTATAAGGGATTCAGTTATGGGCTGGGAAAATAGAAAAGCCACGCGTGATGAAATTAACAAAATGAAGAAGATCGTTGAAGATGCAATGAAAGAAGGAGCATTTGGAATCTCAACCGGACTTATTTATCCGCCCGGTTCGTTTGCGGATACAGAGGAAATTATTGAACTTTGTAAAGTTGCAAGTGAATATGGCGGAATTTACATAACACACATGAGAAGTGAATCAAATAAAATCATGGAAGCAATTGAAGAAGCAATAGAAATAGGTAAAAAAGCCAAAATCCCGGTTCAAATTACACATCATAAAATCGTAGGGCGAAGTAACTGGGGAATGAGCGTAAAAACTTTGTTAAGAATAGAAAGGGCAAGAGAAGAAGGTGTTGATATCACGCTTGATCAGTATCCTTATACAGCTACTCACACTGGAATAACTGTTTTAATTCCAAACTGGGCTATGGAAGGCGGAAACGATAGTTTGATAGAAAGATTAAAAAATCCCATGTTGAGAAGTTTGATAAAGCAGGCAATAATTGAAAATATGCAAAGCGATCGTGGAAGCGGAGATCCAGCGAATATACAAATTGGAAGTTGTAGATGGAAACCCGAATATCAAGGCAAGACACTTGCACAAATTTTAAAAGAAAGGAAACTTGAAGTGAATTTTGAAAATGCAGCTGAGCTTGTAATTGAAATTGTCCAAAATGGTGGAGCAATGGCTATTTATCACTCTTTAAACGAAGATGATCTGCAAAGAATTATGCGTTTCCCGTGGACAATGCATGCAAGTGATGGTGGCGTAGCAAAGCCCGGGATGGGTTTTCCTCATCCAAGAACTTATGGAACTTTTCCAAGAGTAATTTCCAGATATGTTAAGGAACTTGGAATTTTAACTCTTGAAGAGGCGATAAGAAAAATGACATCGCTACCAGCTTGGAGATTGAAACTTTTTAATAGAGGAATGATAAGACCGGGTTATTACGCTGATATAGTGATTTTTGATTATAATAAAATCAAAGACAAGGCGACATTTGAAAATCCGCATCAGTATGCTGAAGGTGTAGTTTATTTATGGGTTAATGGTGTTTTAACAATTGAAAATGGAAAATTAACTGGAAAAACAGGTGGTAGGATTTTGAAAAGGGGCGAGTTTTAATTTGACATTGACAAATTAATTTGTTATATTGCAGATAACTTTTTGCGCTCAGGAACAGGTAAAATAGCGAGAGCGACCGCCCGAGTAAATTAGTTCCTGGGTGCGTAAATGGGTGGTTGCTTGAGCAGTTAAACTTATTTAGGAGGTAGTAGTAAGATGTCACGCGGTAAAGTAAAATGGTTCAACAACAAGAAGGGCTACGGATTTATTGAAGCAGAGGATGGGCGTGAGGTTTTCGTCCATTACTCTGAGATTAAATCCGATAAGCGCTTCAAAACCCTTGAAGAAGGGGCAACTGTTGAATTTGAAGTTGTTGACGGACCAAAGGGACCCAAAGCTGTTAATGTCGTTGTCTTGTAAGGCAGACATAACTGGATGAGGTGATTATATCAAACCCCAATTGTTTTGTCCTTGTGGCAGGCAATTGGGGTTTTTTAATTTAAAATCAAAATTTGGTTTATGAAATGAAGTTTACAAAAAAAGATGCAATGAAAATTGCTGATGTGCTGGGTGTATCCCCAGATTTAGAAAGAAAAAATTCATACATTTTTTCCATCAGAAAAACAACACTTGAAATTTACCCCAACATAAAAATTGGAAGAAAAAAGGGGACGCTTGTTGCTGTTTACACTCCGCATACATATATGCAGCTTCATTTCTGCACTGGATATATCGCAAGCGAATTACTTGGTGAAGTCACATTCTTTGGTGAACACAATGGAAAAATTTCGGGTTTAATTGTTGAAAAAAATGGCGCTTGCTCTTTTTATGCAAACCTTGACAAAGAACTTCTCCATTCCGATTTCACAAAACTTGAACCTGAGATTATGATTCCAAGCGTTGCACTCTCTCTTGGCGAACTTTTAATTGAAAAGAGACCAAGGAAAAAATGACGGAAATTAACATAGCAAATTTTAGCAAAAAAGTTAAATTACCGAAGTCAAAAATTTTAAAACTTGCCAAAAGCATAATAAACGAGGAAAAACTTAACTTTTCAACTCTTAACATCATCTTTGTTGACGATAAAACAATCCACGAGATAAATAAAAAGTTTTTAAACCACGATTACCCAACCGATGTCATCTCTTTTGATTTATCAGATGATTTTGACGATGAAAAAATCTCAGAAATTTACATAAGCGTTGACAGGGCAATTGAGCAGGCAAAGGTTTATAAAGTCACAACTGAAAATGAAATTGCTCGTTTAGTTGCTCATGGACTTTTGCATCTTGCGGGTTATAATGACTCAACGAAGAGCGAAAAATTGAAAATGAGAAGAAAAGAAAGTTATTATATAAAAATGGCGGGATTTTAAAAGTTATCTCTTTTTTATCCTGTCATTAACTATCCACGCAAATTTGAAACCATTCTCAACGAGAAATTTCCTCATTAAACTTGCTTCTTCAAGTTTCTCAAAATCACCAACTCTGACTTTGTAATTTGGCGGTTCGTAAATTATATAAACCTTTTGAGATTGAAAATTTGACTGTGAAAGAATTGACTGTGCAAGATTTCGCACGGTATTTGCGCTGTCAAGTTGGGTTGTGACAAGAATTTGAACTCTATATCCAGAAATTACTTGTGCGTCTTCATCGGTGATAAATTTCTTCGGAAAAATCAAATCTTTTATATCGTAAATTGCGGGGTTAAATTGTTTTTCATAATAAGAAAGTGAGTCCTTATTTTGCGCGAAGCAAATCGCTGTTAAGAAAAAAAGGGTGATTAACCTTTTCATCATCTTTTCAAGAGTTTATTTTATCAAAAAAGCGTCTGGGAATTCTGACTTTATCTCGTTTAGTGTCATCTCATCTTTTCCTTCAACAAAAGCTACAACTTTAAAAAGTTTTCCATCTTCAATGACATCTGATTTAACTTTGAATTTTGTCTCAACATAATTTTTAATTTCCATCGCCTTTGAAATTTTTGTGTAAGCGCCGAGTTGAATTTTTATTTGAGATTGCTCGGGTTGAAAATTTATGTTTTGCTTTTGTGGTTGTTCTTTAACTTGAATCGGGATGTTTGATGTTATGAAAGCATCTGGAAAATTTTCTTGTATTGAAGACAGAATTTGAAGCAATTCCGTGGAATCACGGACACCATTTATTTGCACCTTGTAAAAGCCCGATGTTGAGTCAAAGAAAATATGAACATTTTTTGACGGGTAAATTTTCTGAAACTTTTGGGATTGTTCAATTGCTGAATTTTCCGTTACAAAAGCTCCAATTTGAATGAAGAAATTATGAATTTTTTGTGGCTCAACGGGTTTTATTTCAAGTTTTGGAGGTTCTATTTTCTTTTCTTTTATTTCAGGTTTTGGTGGAGGTGTTTGAGGTTTTGGTTCAGGTTCTTTTTTTGTTTCAAGTTTTTTAATTTCTGGTTCTGTTTTTTGTTCTTGAATTTGAGCCGGAAGCGCTGTGATGGGAAGAATTATTGGTGCGATGATAATTTGTGGAATTTTATCCTGTTTAGTTCTTTTGGGGATGACAACTGTGTCAGTGCTTTCTTCGTGAAATTGTTCGGAAAAAATTTTCTTCGGCTCTGTTTGAAGTGTATCCTTTGGGATATTTCCTTCTGAAATTTTTTCGGGTTTTACACTAACCTTTCCTCCAGTGCAAGAAATGAGAAAAAAAGAAATTAAAACGAGAAAAAATTTTTGCATCTTTCATTTTCAATATATTGTTGAGGTTTCAGGTTTTGCTCCAGTTACAATTTTAACACTTGCGCTTGCTCCTATTCTGTCTGCACCGCTTTTTATCATTTGAAGTGCTTCTTCATAACTTCTTATCCCACCGCTTGCTTTTACACCCATCGCAGTTCCAACGACTCTTCGCATAAGCGCAACATCTCCAGCTGTTGCTCCACCTTTGCTAAAACCAGTTGATGTTTTAACAAAATCAGCATTTGCTCTTTTTGCCAGAAGACACGCTTTCACCTTTTCTTCATCTGTTAAAAGTGCTGTTTCAAGTATCACTTTGACGAGAACATCTCTTTTATGTGCGACATTTACAACCGCTCTTATATCCTGCTCAACATACTCATAATATCCTCCTTTTAACATTCCAATGTTCATAACCATATCAACTTCCTGCGCCCCATCATCAATTGCTTTTTCTGTTTCAAAAACTTTTGTCTCGGTTCTATTTGCTCCTAAAGGAAATCCAATCACAGTGCAAACTTTAACTTTTCTTCCTTTCAAAATTTCTGAAGCAAGTTTCACATAGCACGGATTTACACATACGCTTGCAAATTGATATTGTATTGCTTCAAGACAAAGTTTTTCAATATCCTTCGGAGTTGCTTCTGGTTTTAGCAGTGTGTGGTCAATTAGTTTTGCGATATTTGTGTCAATTTCTCCTTGTTCAGTTACACCAAGTGTTGCGCTTATTCTTTCAGCTCCGTTTGAAATTATATTTTTCACTGCTTCTTTTTTATGAACTACACAATAGCCACAACCGGCGCAGGGTTCTCTTGGATCGCAAACACCACCGGGAATTTCAGGCGGTTGATAAGTTTTCTTGACTTCAAGTAAAAGTTCTTCAATTATCCTTTCAAGGTATTCCCTGTCCATTGAGATTATTTTTTGTTATTTTGGTTTAAAAATACAAATTTAAAGCAAATTATTCAACAAGATAAGCGTAATTTTGTCGCAGTTTTTCAAGTGTTAATCTGAAGTTCTCATATTTTTGTCGCTCTCGGTCAATGATTTCTTTCGGGGCTCGTGAGATAAAGTTTGGATCATTTAGTTTTTTCTCTGTTTCCGCAAGCATAGCTTCAAAACGTTTTATCTCTTTTTCAAGTCGCTTCTTCTCAACTTCAACATCAATTAATCCTTCAAGAGGGACGAAAATTTCATCTCCGGAGACGACAGCGCTTGCCGAAAATTTAGGTCTTTTGAGGTTTGAGCCAACCTCTACATTTTGAACCTTTGCAAGTCGTTTCAAATACGGAATGTAGTCATTTATCAAGGTTTGTTTCTTTTCATCTGCTACAGAAATTAACACATCGCACTGTTTTGAATGTGGAACATTCATCTCACCACGGATCGCTCTTATTGCCACGATGACATCTTGAATGAATCTCATATTTTTTGAAATTTCATCGTCAATCCATTTTTCATCCGCGATCGGGAAGGGCTGAATCATAATGCTGTCGCCATCTTTTCTCTTGCGCAAATTTTGCCAAATTTCTTCCGTTATAAACGGCATAAATGGATGCAACAATTTGAGTGCTTCTTCAAATATATAAATGGCACGACTTAACACCGCAACTTTTTCTTCTTCTGAATTTGGAGTATAAATTCTTTCTTTGATAATTTCAAGATACCAGTCGCAGAAGTCATGCCAGAGAAAGTCATAGATTATCCTTGTTGCGTCGTTAATTCTGTATGTTTCAAGAGCTTGCGTTAGTTCAACTATTGTTTTGTTAAGTTCGCTAAGTATCCATTTATCTGCAAGGTCAAGATGTTCAAATTTTAATTCTTCTTTTAATTCAACCCCTTCACAGTTCATTATCAAAAATCTTCCAGCGTTCCAGATCTTGTTTGCAAAGTTTCTTCCGATTTCACATTTTTTCGTTGAGAAAAGAATATCTTGTCCGAGTGGGGCAAGATAAACAATTGTAAATCTTAAAGCATCCGCCCCGTATTCTTTTATCACATCAAGAGGATCGGGGGAATTGCCAAGTGATTTTGACATTTTTCTACCAAATTCATCACGAATTATGCTTGTGAAGTAAACTTCTTTAAATGGAATCTCACCCATAAATTCAAGCCCAGCCATTATCATCCTTGCAACCCAGAAGAAAATTATGTCAGGACCTGTGACAAGTAAATCAGTGGGATAAAAATATCTTAAATCTGGATTGTCTTCGGGCCAGTTTAAGGTTGAAAATGGCCAAAGCCACGAGCTAAACCATGTGTCAAGAACATCTTCGTCTTGTCTTATTTTCGTGCTACCGCATTTTTTGCAAGATTTTGGCTCTTCTCTTTCAACCATAATTTCACCACATTCATCGCAGTAATAAACAGGAATTCTATGTCCCCACCAGATTTGTCTTGAAATACACCAGTCCCTTACATTTCTCATCCAGTGTTCGTAAACCTTCACCCATCTTTCGGGGTAAAATTTTATCTTTCCATCAAGAACAACTTGAAGTGCTTTTTCAGCAAGTGGTTTCATTTTTACAAACCATTGATCTGAAAGATACGGCTCAATTATCGTATCACATCTATAACATCTCCCAACAGAATGAGTATAATCTTCAACTTTTAAAAGATAACCCTGTTCTTCAAGGTCTTTCACAACTTCTTTTCGTGCCTCAAATCTATCAAGCCCGCGATATTTTTCGGGGACATTTTCGTTCATCTTTGCGTGCGTATCCATTGCAACGACAAATTCAAGATTGTGTTTCATCGCCATTAGATAATCGTTCGGGTCGTGGGCTGGTGTAACTTTAACGGCGCCAGTTCCAAATTCAATGTCAACTATTTCATCAGCAATAATTGGAAGTTTGCGACCGACAAGTGGTAATATTGCAAACTTACCAATCAAATGTTTATATCTTTCATCCTTCGGATTCACTGCAACTGCGGTATCGCCAAGCATTGTTTCAGGTCTTGTGGTTGCAACAGTTATAAATTCGTTTGAATTCTCAATCGGATATTTTATATACCAGAGTTTGCCGGATTGTTCTTTATATTCAACCTCATCATCTGCTAATGCAGTGTGGCATCTGGGACACCAATTGACGATATATTTGCCTCTGTAAATTAATCCTTTTTCATAAAGCCGTATAAACACTTCTTTAACTGCGTTTGAAAGTCCCTCATCCATTGTGAATCTTTCCCGTTTCCAGTCGCAGGATACACCGAGTTTTTTTAATTGTTTTATAATTGTATTCCCATATTCTTCTTTCCATTGCCATACTCTTTCAAGAAATTTTTCTCTACCAAGGTCTTCTCTTCTTAAACCTTCCTTTGCAAGTGCTTTTTCAACAACATTTTGTGTTGCAATCCCGGCGTGATCAGTCCCAGGAATCCAGCAAGCTTCATAACCTTGCATTCTTTTCCAGCGGATGTAAATATCTTGAATTGTATTGTTGAGCACATGCCCAAGAGTTAACATTCCAGTTATGTTCGGAGGTGGCATTACAATTGTGTAAGGTCTTTTATCAGGGTTAACCTTTGCATAAAAATAGCCATTTTTCATCCAATAGCCATACCATTTGTCTTCAACTTCTTGTGGGTTATACGCTTTTGCAAGTTCACGCTTTGCCATTTTTCGGGTTAATTTGTGTTTTTGTTTTTAAATTTATCTACTCAAAATCAAACTTAATGCAGTTGTTAATTTCAATATATCGTTGTTTGCCTTTCTTAGTCTTTCAGCGAGAACCTCCGCAATGTTTTTGTATAAAACATATCCAATCTCATTGTTCTTTTCAGCAAGATTTATAAAATCGTTTTTGTGAATTATTGCAAATTTACAGGGCTTTCTTGTTATCACCGTCGCCGTCCTTTCAGCTCGCTCATCAAATAAAACCATTTCTCCAAAAAAAGGAAAACTTTCAGATGAAAGTTTTGTCAACGATTTTTCTTTCTGACCAATTTCAGAACCAGGAAGTTTTAAGACAAGCGTTTTTGAAACTTCAACCTCTCCATCAAGAAGTATGTAAATTTCATCTCCAGCTTCACCTTCTTTTATAACCGCCGTGTCTTCTTCAAATTCTTTAATCTCAATTATTTCTTTCACAATTTTTAAATGTTCTTCTTTCAAACCTTTGAAAATCGGAATTTTCATCAAAAGTTGCTCCGTTATCTCCATTATTCACTCGGTTATATTGCCAATTAAAATTGCATCCTCTTTTTCTCCAATCACATAATCAAGCGGTGGATTCAAATGTAATCTGACATAAGATGATTTTATGTTCAAGCCAGCTTCTTTTAATTTTCGTTCAATGAAAGCATCAATTTCGGTGTAATCGTGAGAGAGGATGTTTTCAAGCGTAATTGTTTCCTCATCGGAGATAAAGCCGATGAGAAGATAATTCTTCTCTGTCTTGAAATAATTGAAAAGTTCTGAAAAAGTTTTTCCGATAAACTTTGGTGGAATCTTTTGGCGAAAAATTTTGAGATTTGATTCCTCGTTAAAAATTGATGATAAAACTTGAACTATCCCAGGCGAGAAAATTTGTCCTGCGATAAGCGACGGAAGATAATCATTGCTTATTATTATTTCGTCAGCGTTTGCTTTTTTAAGATTATTTGCGTTTTCACGATTAATTATTTGAGCATAAACTTTTATTTTCGGATTCAGTGATTTTATGTTAAGAGTTGCGATAAGAGTTTTTTCATCTGATGGATTTGGGGAGATTGTTTCGTCAGGTAAAATTAAAACTTCTTTTGCAAATTTTATATTTGCTCGTTCAAGTATCACCTCTTGAGTGAAATCGCCACGGACGAATTTTATCTCAATGTTTTTATAAATTTCGTTTAAATTTTCCACTTTCTCTGGTGGCAAATTATTTACGAGAACAACTTGCAACTTTCTTTTTGCGTAGAGATTGTTTAATGCTTTGAGCAATCTTTCAGTGTCGTTGTTCCATCCGCATATGACGAGATGATTTGTTAAGTCCACTTTTTCAAGTCCTTCTCTTTCTTTTATCTTTTTCGTCACAAAAATTGATGATACAGTCGCTGTAAACATTGAAACCAAAATCACACCGCTGAACATAACCAGAAATCCGATGATTTTCCCGAGCGTTGTTTCTGGGACTTTATCACCGTATCCAACGGTTGTCATCGTGACAATTGCCCACCATAGACCGTCAAAAATTGACGAAAACTGACGATTTTTTGAATTTTCAGCAAGATAGACTGTTGATGATGCAAAGAATAGCACGACAGTTATCAAAAATAGAATCCGAAAAAGTTCGTGATTCCATATTATTTTTATCGCTTGTCTCAAAACGGGCTTAAAAATTGTTTTATTTTATCAAAAAATTAATCACTTTATCAGAAAGTTTCAAATTTATCGCAATCAAGCGAAGCGTATCGCTTCAACTGGTTCAATGCGTGAGGCGATGTATGAGGGAATTAGCGTGGCAAAAAAACAAAGAAGAAGTGTCACAATTGAAACAAGTATGAAGTTTTCAAGTTGGAGCAAAATCGGAACGGAACTCATCAAGTAAATGTCTTCTGGAAGAGAAAGAGGTTTATATTTCAATTGAATTGAACAAAGAACATAAGCAAGTATATTTCCAAGAATTGTTCCAGCGATGCCGATGAAAAGTCCTTGAAAAACAAAAATTTTCATAATGCTTTTTGAATTTGCTCCCATTGATTTAAGTATTCCAATTTCTTTTGTCTTTTCAAGAACCATCATCAGAAGAGTTCCAATTATATTAAAGACAGCGACAATTATTATCAATCCGAGGACGATCGGGACAGGTTTCTTTTGAAGTTCAAGCCATGCGAAAAGATTTCTATACATTTGATACATTGTTCTTGCGTAATATGGATAACCGAGTTTGTCTTGAATTAGCAACGCTGTTTCGTCAAGATAGTCAACATTTTTAACCATCACATCAAAACCGCTCACTTTATTCCCGAGGTCAAGAAGGTATTGTGCATGGTTAAGGCGAACATAGACAAAAATATCGTCATATTCAGCCATTCCAGTTTCGTAAATTCCTGAAACCTTGAATTGTTCAACTTTTGGAGATGTTAAGTATGGATTATCTGGATCAATTGCAAGTATTACAACTTTATCTCCAAGTTCAACTCCAATTTTGTTTGCAAGTTTTTTGCCGATGATGATTTTTGGCGTTCCATCGCTTTCGTCAAAGTCATATTTGCCTTCAACAATGCTTTTCTTTATTATTGAAAAATCATATTCGGGCAGAATTCCTTTTAAATAAACTCCTTCAATTGCATAGTTTGATCTTATCATCGCTTCTCTTCCTGCGAATGGTGAAACGAACTTAACATTTGGTATTGTCTTTATCTTCTCAAAACTCGCCCAATCGTCTTTATCAAAATATCTCACATCAAATTTTGAAACCTGAATGTGTGAAGTGAAACCAATTACTTTTTCTTTCAATTCCTTTTCAAATCCATTTGATATTGAAAGTGCTATTATCAATGCAGATGTCCCGAGCATAATCCCTATGGTTGCTATCAATGTGATGAATGAGATAAAACCAGTTATCTTTGTTGATTTTATGTATCTTTTCGTGATGTAAAGTTCAAAGGACATTTTTAGCGCAGAATTTTATTTCTCAAAATTTAAAATTAAGCAAGTAGAAAAGCAAGATGAAGAAAATTGAATTTGCCAGTTGCAGTAAAGATTAAAATTTGTTAAATTTTTAAAGTGTTTTTTCGTTCTTTCAAAAAATAAATCATAGGGGAAATGGGTTCACAAAGTTTTTACATATCGTTGCTTGGGGTTTTAACTGAAATAGTTGTGCTTGGTGCAATCTGGTATGTATATCTGCGTGAAAGAGAAAAGGAAAAATATCTTTTATTTTGGATGATTGCTTTTTCATTGATCTTTTTTAGCGAGTTTGTAATTGTTTTGTTTTATTCGCAGGTTTTAAAATATGGAATTTTTTTAAAACAAGTTTTTCAGATAACCGCAACATTTCTTTTGATGTGGGGAGTTTTGGGTTTAAGTTTTAGAGAACAATTTAGATATAAGGGTTTGTTTGCAATTGCAGTTTTATTTGTAATTTTACTATGCATCGCATCAGAAATTCATTTCAAGGACAGATGGAAATATATTGTTTCGCTTGCATTGATACCGCCTGTTTCAGTTTACTCTGGTTTGAAAATGATTTCAAGAGCGAAAAGATTAATGTTTCCATCGTATAAAGTTTTTGGGTTTGCGATAATTTTATGGGGGATTGTTCCAATTTCTCATTTTATTTTTGATTATCTAATTAACAAACCTTCCTACTCTTTGTTGTTAAGATACTCTGTTGAAGAATTTATCGGGATATCCATACTGGTTTTGGTGATAGACCGATCTTTTGCGAGAGCGATCCATATAGAAAAGTTGTATCGCACGATTACAGATACAATGAATGAAGCGCTTGTTTTACTTGACCCTGAAGAAAAAATAATTTACATTAACAATAGATTTTGCGATTTGATGCGTTGTAAAAATCCTGATGCGTTGAGAGGAAAAAATTTTCTTGATTTCGTTCCAGAAAGATTTAAACAAATTGTTGTGGAGAAAACGAGAATGCGAATGCTTGGTGTCAGCGATACATACGAGATTGAACTTAAAGATATGGAAGGCGGTGTTCATAATGTTATCATAAGCGGTGCGCCATATTATGACGAGTTTGGAATTTTTAAAGGAACAATTGGAGTTATACTTGACATAACAGAGAAGAGAAAACTTGAAATTGATTATCAAATGGCATCAAAACTTGCAGCGATAGGTGAACTTGCTGCCGGGATAGCGCATAACATAAAAAATCCATTGCAAGGAATTATACTTGTTGCTGAAAC
Organism: Candidatus Chryseopegocella kryptomonas; assembly: GCF_001536065.1. GTDB lineage: Bacteria > Bacteroidota > Ignavibacteria > Kryptoniales > Kryptoniaceae > Kryptonium > Kryptonium kryptomonas. Next base: position 29,124 of record NZ_CZVW01000011.1, on the reverse strand, counting down.
TTTGAAAAGGAAAAATGTTGAACCATATTGGGTTGATATGTTAATAAAACAGGCGGAAAAAATTAACTCAATATTGAACAATCTTCAATTCAAAGCCTTTATGGATAGCAGAACCGATATTCAAGTTGTTGATTTAAATGTCATTTTAAGAGAAGAGTTGAAATTTTTGGAGGCACATAGATTTTTTAAGCATGAGATTGAAAAAGATTTTAACTTCACAGACGAACCTTTGCCCGTGCGTGGAATTTACAGCGATTTTTCGCAAATTTTTTCAAACATAATTAAAAACGCAATTGATGCTATGTATAGCATGGAGAAGAAAATTTTAACGGTTAAGACATATAAAGATGATGGGTTTGGAGTTGTTGAGATCGGTGATACAGGAGTTGGAATTCCTGATGAAATTTTGCCCAAAATCTGGGATATGTTCTTTACTACAAAACCAACTATTTACACGAGAAAGGGTGATGAACCAGTTGGCACAGGTATAGGGTTGGCGACGGTGAAGCGATTGCTTGAAAAATACAATGGAAGGGTTGAAGTTAAAACGAAGGTTGGGGAAGGGACAACATTTATTTTAAGATTTCCACTTGCGACAAATTCAAATTAAAGTTAAGGAGGTTTAAATGCTAAAAAGATTATGGCGTGAATTTGTTGATGGGTTTATACTCAAGCATCCAGCGTTATTTTCTGCGGTGATAATTTATCTTTATTATCTTTTTACAACGCTTGATCTTTTTAAAAGAGTGAAAGAGGGCATCGTTTCAATTTCAGATATTTTCACGCATTTTGATTCTTTGCTTTGGATATGGGGGCTTTCTTATTTATTTGTTAAACTTGTAAATTTACAGGAGCAAAGACACAAAGAGGAAAAACAGCGACTTGAGATGATAAAGCAATATGAGACGCAAATTGCGAAGTTGAAAGCGTTGAAGGACTTTACATTCTCTTTGAGAGATTTAATTTATAATCCGCTTACGATAATAATGAGCGCATCGGCGAGAATTGAGAGAAGATTTCCATATGATAATGAGACATTGAGAGATGTCAGAGCGATTGAACAGGGTTGCAGAAGGATTGAGAAACTTTTGATGGAAGTTAAAGAGTTTGAGGAAAAACTTGTCATAGGGGAGGAAACGGAAGAAGCATTGCTTCCAGCATCACAACCTGAAACATCTCAAACAAAGCAATCATAAAAGAGGTGACAATTCTTGTTGTTGATGATGAGAAGGAATTGCGAAACACTTTAAAGAATGCACTTGAAAGCGAAGGTTATGATGTTATAACTGCTGAAAACGGTCTTTCAGGGATTTTGATGGCTCAAGAGAAAAAACCTGATTTAATTCTTCTTGATATAAGCATGCCTGTAATGGATGGGTTCACTGCGCTTTTTAAGTTAAAACAAAATCCATCAACGAAAGATATACCAGTTATTATTTTAAGAGGGCAATATGTTGATGAGAAAATTCTTGGGCGTGTTTTAAATTTTGGTGCGGTTGATTTTTTTTACAAGCCGATAAAATTTACGGAACTTATATCACGGGTTAGGTCTGTTTTGAGATTGCGTTCACTTGAAATTGAAACGAAGAAAATTGAGTTAATGACCGAAAAATTTTTCATCGGTGAAATAAAGAAGATATTTACATCGGTTAAAGATGTTATGGAGTTTTTAATCGGAGATGAAAGGATTGGGGATGAGATAAAAGTTTTACTTTTAGAAAATTATAAAAAAATCAAAAATGTTTTTGAACTTGCGGATTATTTTTTGAAGTTGAGCGATATTTCCGCTGGCGTGGAGCAATTAAAAATTGAAAATTTTGATTTTAATTTGCTTGTAAAAGATGTCGTTGAGGGCATAAAAAAGAAATTTGATGCAATTGATTTTGAGTTAATTTTTGCGAGGGATTCGCTTGTTAAAGGTGATCAGGAATGGTTGAGAACTGGTTTTTCCGTTCTGTTTGAGGCGATGGCGGAAGCGATGAACTATAAGGGCAAAATTAACATAAGCGAAGTCGTTAGAGCAGGAAGCGATGGGAAATATCTTTTCGTAACAGTTCGTGATGAGGCGAAAAAATTGCCAAGCGAGGTGGCGAAGTTTTTGTTTAATCCATATTTGATTTCGGGTTATGAGTTTAAGCCAGATTATAATTTGATGGCGATGAAAATTTTTCAAAAAGTCATTGAATTAAATGGTGGCTCTATAGTTGTTGAACCGTCGGAGCAGGAAACTGGAAATAAATTTATTATCCGCCTTCACGCAGTTTAATTATGCTGGTTTTGAATCCTTTCTTTTTTCCATCGTGTAAAAAACCATTTTTAAAAATCGGTTATTTTGCTTGATTATTTTAAACGCTCTTGGTATATTTTGTGTAAGTTAAACTTATGCGCAACATTTTGAGAACGGAATGAGAAAATCGGCGATACTTGAAAAAAAAGCAAATTCTGGTTTGACATCGGAATTTAGAAGGACTATTCTTGAAAATGGAATTAGGGTTATCTCCGAGCGTGTTCCTTATGTCAGAAGCATTTCTTTAGGGGTTTGGGTTGATGTCGGCTCAAGAGATGAAAACGAGAAAGACAACGGTATCACGCACTTTATTGAGCATATGGTTTTCAAAGGGACAAAGAAAAGAAACGCAAGACAGATTGCCGAATTTATTGAGGACATCGGGGGATATTTAAACGCCTTCACGACGAAGGAAAATACCTGCTTTTATGTCAGAATTTTGGGTGAGCATCTTGAAAAAGGAATTGAAGTTCTTTCAGACCTTGTTCAAAATCCTGTGTTTGATAAGAGAGGGATTGAAAAAGAAAAAAGCGTTGTTTTTGAGGAGATAAAGAATGTTGAAGATGATTTTGAGGAATACATTGGCGATCTCCTTGAGTATCATATTTTTTATCCACATCCACTTGGGTTTCCGATAATTGGAACGAGAAAGACAGTTGCTGAATTTACGCAAGATAAACTTTTTGAGCATTTGAAAAAATTTTACACTCCTAATAGAATTGTAATTTCAGCCGCTGGAAACTTAAATCACGATGCGCTTGTGGATTATGCTTTGAAGTATTTTGATTTGAATTTGAAAAATGGTTTTTATCATAAAAGAGAAAAGCCAGAGGTAAAGAGAGCGAAAAATTATGTTATTGAAAAGCCATCAAGTCAATCGCATGTTTGTATCGGGACTATTACATACGGAGCAAAAGACCCAAGGCGAGATCATGTTCTATTGCTTAACACTTTGCTTGGTGATGGGATGAGTTCAAGGTTGTTTCAGGAGATAAGAGAAAAATATGGGCTTGTTTATTCAATTTATTCGTTTTATTCAACTTTTAATGATTCTGGGGTTTTCGGAGTTTATTTTGCGTCGGATAAAAGAAATGTTGAAAGGACGCTTGATTTGATTTTTAAGGAATTTGATTCGGTTGTTAAAAAAGGAGTTGATGTTTATGAACTGGAAAGAGCGAAATCGCAAGTAAAAAGTTCGCTGTTAATTGGACTTGAAAGCATGTCAAACAGGATGCAACGACTTGCGCAGATAGAATTTGTTTATGATGGGAAATATTCAAGCGTTGATGAAATTATTTCAAGGATTGAGAAAATTCAACCTGATGAGGTTCAAGAGGTTGCAAATGAAATTTTAAAACCAGAAAATTTCACGAGGGTTATAATTAATCCTTCAAAAAAGTCAAAATAAATCTGGAGAGAAAATATGATCATAGGCGTTCCGAAAGAAATTAAAAGGATGGAGAACAGAGTAGCACTTTTACCAGCAGGTGTTTCCATCCTCAAAGCACATGGTCATACTGTTCTTGTTGAAAAGGGAGCTGGCGTTGGAAGTGGTTTCAGTGATGAACTTTACAAAGAAGCAGGAGCAGAACTTGTTGATGATCCAAGGGAAATTTACGCAAAAGCAGATATGATAGTTAAAGTGAAAGAGCCGATTGATTATGAGTATGAGCTTTTGAGAAAAGATCAAATAGTTTTCACATACTTTCATTTCGCAGCAAGTCGTGAGTTGACGGAAGCGGTTATAAAGTCGGGTTGTGTCGCAATTGCTTATGAGACAGTTCAAAAAGATGATGGAAGTTTGCCGTTGCTTGAACCGATGAGTGAGATTGCGGGGCGAATGGCTCCGCAGGAAGGAGCAAAATATCTTGAAAAAGCAATGGGTGGCAGAGGAGTTTTGCTCGGTGGTGTCCCAGGAGTTGAACCAGCAGATGTTACGATAATTGGCGCAGGTGTTGTTGGGACAAATGCTGCTAAAATCGCAGCTGGTCTTGGAGCAAGAGTTACAATTCTTGATGTCAATCTTCAAAGGTTGCGTTATCTTGACGATATTATGCCGAAAAATGTTATAACGATGGCTTCAAATGAGTATAACATAATGAAGGCAGTCAGAAGAGCTGATGTTTTGATTGGTGCAGTTTTGATACCCGGAGCTAAAGCCCCAAAACTTGTCACAAAAGAAATGGTTGCGCAAATGAAAGAGGGCTCTGTGATAATTGATGTTTCAGTTGATCAAGGTGGTTGCGTTGAGACGATAAGACCAACGACACACGATAATCCGATTTACTTTGAATATGGAGTTGTTCATTACGGCGTTGCAAACATGCCCGGAGCTGTCCCGAAGACATCAACGATCGCCCTTACAAATGCAACACTTCCATACATAATTGAACTTGCTGATAAAGGTTTTGAAACGGCGATTAAAACGAACAAAGAATTAAGACGCGGTGTTAACATTATAAACGGAAAAGTCACGCACATCGGTGTTGCGGAAGCTTTTGGGCTTGAATATACACCAATTGAAGACCTTTTTAAACTTGATTAAATAAACAAAAGAACATTGAAAAAATGGCAAAAATAACAATAGATGGAAAAACAGTTGAAGTAAAAGACGGACTTACAATTTTACAAGCAGCACAGGAAATCGGAATTGATATTCCGCATTTTTGTTATCATCCTGCGCTTTCAATCGCTGGAAATTGTAGAATGTGTCTTGTTGAGGTAGAGAAGATGCCGAAACTTGCGATCGCTTGTGCAACGCGCGTGATAGATGGAATGGTTGTTTATACGCAGAGCGAAAAAGTCAAAAAAGCAAGGCAAGCGGTTCTTGAATTTATACTTATCAATCACCCGCTTGATTGTCCAATTTGTGATGAAGCTGGTGAATGTAAACTTCAAAACTACACATACATCTATGGTCCCGGACATAGCAGATTTGAAGAAGAAAAAGCACACAAACCAAAACGTGTTCCGCTTGGTCCAAACATTGTTCTTGATGTTGAAAGATGCATAATGTGTTCGCGTTGTGTTAGATTTTTTGATGAAATAGTCAAAGACCCGCAATTGACATTTACTCAAAGGGGTGATAGAGTCGTTTTGACAACTTTTCCAGGAAAAAGAGTTGATAACCCTTATTCAATGAATATAATTGACATCTGCCCCGTTGGAGCTTTGACATCAAAAGATTTCAGATTTAAAGAGAGAACTTGGAACATGACCGCCGTTGAAAGTGTATGCCCGGGTTGTGCACGTGGTTGCAATGTTTATCTGTGGGTGCGAAACAATCAAATTTTGAGAATAACACCGCGTGTGAATCTTGAAGTTAACAGATACTGGATGTGCGATTACGGACGATTTACTTACAAACCTGTTAATTCTGATGATAGGATCAAAAACCCAATGATTAAAGTAAATGGTGAACTTGTTGAGACGGATTGGGAAATAGCGGTTGAAACCGCTGCGTCAATTTTGAAAAGTGTAAAGCCGGATGAGGTTGCTGTTTTAGGTTCTGCTTATGCAACAAATGAAGATAATTATCTGCTTCAAAAATTTGCTAAGTCAGTTTTGAAAACGAAGTATGTTGATTTTTTGAGGCATGTTAAAGATGGTGATGAAGATAACTTTCTGATCCGTGCGGATAAAACGCCTAATTCTTACGGTGCTTATCTTGTTGGGGTGAGGTCAAATAATGGTTTTGGATTTAATGAAATTGTTGAAGGTTTGAGGACGAAAAAGTTTAAAGTCGTTTATGTTATGGACGACGATATCGTCTTAAACGATGAAATTTATTCATTGCTTGATGAAGTCAAAGTAATAGTTCACGCCACGAATAAGAATAAAACAGTTGAGAAAGCAGATGTTGTTTTTGCGAGCGCATCTTTTGCGGAAAAAGAAGGAACATTTACGAATTTTGAAGGTAGAGTTCAAAAGATAAATATCGCTGTCTTGCCAAAAGATTACGAGCCGTGGATGCTTTACAAGCCCAGAAAATTCGGCGAAGTAAAACCGAACACTGGTGAAATAAACAAAGCAAATCTCGCTTTATCAAGATTGTTTAAATTCGGAACTCAATTTGACAGATGGGCAAGTGGAGAGAGAAGAAATGTTAAACCGTCGTGGTGGGTGATTATGCAGGTTGCAAATAAACTTGGTGCTAAATTTACATACGCAAGTTCATCTGATGTCTTCAAAGAAATTTCCGAAACAATTCGTGAGTTCAAAGGGCTGTCATACGATTTAATAGGCGATGAAGGAGCAATGATAAACAAAAATTAAAATTGGCAAAGCACATGGAAAGCATCTTAATAGCAATTTTAAAAGCGATAATTTTTATACTTTTGTTTTTGACATTTTCGGCGGTTTTAACATATGTTGAAAGACGAATTTCTGCATTTATTCAAGATCGTCTCGGTCCAAATAGAGTTGGTCCATTTGGCTTATTTCAGCCAATTGCGGATGTTGTGAAAATTATTTTCAAAGAAGAAATAATACCTGCAAATGCGGACAGAACTTTACACACACTTGCGCCGATAATTTCTCTTTTCGTCGCTTACAGCGTTTTTGCTGTTTTACCGATTGGAGAAAAACTTGTGATTGATGGTAAAGAGATTAAACTTGTCCTTGCAGATGTGAATGTCGGATTTTTGTATATACTTGCATTGAGCTCACTTGGAGTTTATGGAGTTACATTGAGCGGATGGTCATCAAATAACAAGTATTCACTCCTTGGCGCTTTGAGAGCTTCTGCGCAGATGATAAGTTATGAACTTTCGCTTGGTTTATCGCTTGTTGGTGTTGTTCTCGTTTCTGGCTCTATTCAAATTGATGAAATAATAAGATCGCAGGCAAATGTTTGGAACATTTTTTATCAGCCAGTTGGATTTATAATTTTCCTTGTTTCGGTTTTCGCAGAAACCAATAGATTACCTTTTGATCTTCCGGAAGCAGAGCCAGAACTTGTGGCTGGTTATCATACTGAATATTCTGGAATGAAATTCGGTGCTTTCTATCTTGCTGAATACACAAACATTATAACCGCAAGTTTGCTTGTCACTGCGTTTTTCCTTGGTGGATGGTATTTTCCATTCGTTGATATTTACAGCGGTTTAAATCCAAATCTTTCTGCAATTTTGCAGGTTATTGTCTTCTTTGGCAAAGCAAGTTTGATAATTTTCCTCTTTATGCTTGTTAGATGGACATTGCCGAGATTTAGATATGATCAGTTGATGCGTCTTGGTTGGCAAGTTCTTTTGCCACTTGCGCTTTTAAATGTTCTCGTCACAGGGCTTGTGAAAATTCTTCTTTAAAAATTAATTCAGAGAAAAATTATGACGCAGACAAAAATAGATGGAAGAGCAAAAACTCGGGAGATAAAGAGAAAAGCAAACTTGAATTTGCTTGAACGACTCTATCTTCCTGAAATTTTCAAAGGTTTAAGCATAACATTTAGGCAAATTTTTAAGCCGAAATTTACATTTGAATATCCCGATGTCAAATGGCAACCCCCGGCTTCATTTCGTGGTCGTCCTGTTCTTGTCGTAGATGATGAAACGGGAGTTGAAAGATGCGTCGCTTGTGGTCTCTGTGCAAGGGTTTGCCCAGCGCTTGCAATTGAAGTAGTCGCAGATGAAACTGAACTTGATAAGGAAAGATATCCGAAGAAATTTGAAATAAATATGTTGCGATGTATTTACTGTGGATTGTGTGAAGAAGTTTGCCCTGAAGAAGCAATCGTTATGAGCAAAGAATATGAACTTGTCTTTACAAGCAGAGAGGAAGCAATTTTCGGAAAAGATAAACTGTTAACCCCAGCGTCAAAGTTGAAAGATCGCCTTGAATTCTTGCGTAAAATGAGGTAAAAACAAATTCTGTTTTCCCATATGGAGGATGATAATAACTCAATGTCGTCTTGTCTGAATTTCAGAAAAATTTTTCTCGTTTTTTTGCTTGTTCTGACTTTAATTTCGGATTCGTTCTCGCAAAGAATTTCACTTATTCAATCCCCAAGTGAAGTTGTGAGAGGTGATAAGTTCTCCGTAAAGTTAAATCTTATTGCAAATCCAGATGATACGCTTTATGTGGTTGTTTCCATTGATGGCGATGTGAATTTAAATTCTGCATTTTTATTTGATGATTCACTCATTAACATTGAACCTGAAAAAATTGAATCTGAAAAAATTGAACCTTTGTCTTTTTCAAAATCTGCTTTGAAAAGATTGCTTTATAGCCAAAATTTAGTTTTTGCTGATACATTTAAACATTCTTCATCACTGCGAAGTTATGCTTTTGTGATGTCTGCAAGATCATCTGGCGATGTCAAGATAAAGTTTATACCTGTGAAAATTTCTTCTGATTCTTTAATTTTCAACGAAGCGAATGTTGGTCAATTAGTTATCAAAGTAAAAAGTGCGGTTGAGAAACTTGCTGGCTTGTGTGTTAAGTTTGAAAAAGATGGATTTATTAAGTTTAACCTCAATGATAAATTTACCGCAAGAAATGGATTTACGCTTTCTTTCTGGTTGAAGACGACATCAATGAATGCTCGCATTATAAGTTTAAGGTCGGGTGTTGATAGAAGTTTTTTGCTGGTTGGAGTTAAATTTGGAAATCTTGTTTTTTCAATCAGCAATTCAATCGGAAAATATGAGATAACTTTGCCGAAATTTATAAGCGATGGAGGATGGCATAATATCGTCATAACCGCAGGATGGGATAATGTTTTAAAATTTTTCGTTGATCTTGAAAAAGTTGATGAAATTTTCATCCCAAATCTAAACCTTTTTGAAATAAATCGTCCTGTTGTAAGGATTGAGCAGGGTTCAATTGACGAGATCGCATTATTCAAATTCTCAAAGCAGGAATTGATTGAGCGACTTTCAAGATATTTTGTTAAGTTTGATACATCTGCGGTTTTTGTTTTAAAGTTTGAAAACGAGACGATAAATGTAAGTGGCAATGTTTCGGGGGTTGAGTCAAATGGTGTTAAGTTTTTCCCTTCTTCTGCCCCGATTTGTTCGCCCGAAGTCAGAGTGTCCGCCGAGTTGAAGGGAAATGGAATAAATGTAAACTGGGAAGTTGATGATCCTGTTTTTGTTGATAGATTCATCCTTGAAAGAAAAGTCGGAGATGAATTTTATCAAACTATTTATCAAGTTTTTGCTTCAAATGAGAAAAGATATTCGTTTTTTGATTCACCTGTGGGAAACAACGCAGTTTATTATTACAGGGTCAAAAGGATCAATAAAGATGGCAGTTTTGAATTTTCAGACGAGGTCAAAGTTGGGATTGGTTTAAAGAAAGATTTTGAAATACTTGGCAATTTCCCAAATCCTTTTAATTCGGAGACAAAAATAATTTACAATCTTTTCACGGACACTTATGTTAAGTTAATTGTTTATGACATTGTTGGGAGGGAGATAGCAGTTCTTGTTGATGAATTTCAAACTGCTGGAAGACACGAGATAATTTTCAACCTTAACAATATAAAAGATCACGAAACCACAAGCGGAATTTATCTTTACAAACTTCAGACACAGCGAGGTTATGAGATAAGAAAAATGATAGTGATAAAGTGAAATGCGTTTAATTTTATTTCTCTCTGTTTTTATAATTTCCTGCTCAATTTCAAAATACACATCAAATGTAAAGCCAATGATTGAACTCACTGGAGAATGGCTTTTTAAAATTGACCCCGATGACAATGGGCTTGCACAATACTGGTATTCTTCAAATTTTGATAGAAGCGATTGGCAAAGTGTGGAAGTCCCTGGGTTTTGGGAGAGATATTCAAATTTCGCAAAGTATGATGGCATCGCATGGTATTACAAAAGTTTTGAACTTAACAGAATTGACAAAAGAAAAAAATATGCGATATTTTTCGGTGGCGTTGACGATGATTGTGGCGTTTGGTTAAATGGTGAATTTGTCGGAGAACATCGTGGATATAGTGATGAGTTTTATTTTGATGTGACAAAGTTTTTAAAACAGGGGAAAAATGAACTCGTTGTTATGGTTATTGATCACGGTGGACCAGGTGGAATTTACAAACCAGTTGCTATAGTTGAGTATTCCGAAATTGCAGACCTTTTAAAAAGTGAATTTTATTACAAAAGCGCAAGGAAAAGTGAGGATTGGGTTAAAGATGCAATCATATATGAGATTTTTCCGCGTGCTTATTCAAAAGAAGGAACTTTAAAAGAGATTGAAAAAGATATCCCGCGACTTAAAGAACTTGGCGTAAATGTTATCTGGCTTATGCCGATTCACCCAATTGGTGAAATCAAAAGAAAAGGAAAATACGGAAGCCCTTACTCAATAAAAGATTATTACGCCATCAATCCTGAATATGGAACTCCTGATGACTTTAAATCTCTTGTTAAGACAGCTCATAAAAACGACATCAAAGTTATAATAGACCTTGTCATAAATCATACTTCATGGGACAACAATCTAATTTCAGAACATCCAGATTGGTATGTCAGAAATGAAGATGGAGAAATTATTTCTCCGAATTCTGACTGGACTGATGTTGCAGATTTAAATTATGAGAATCGCGAGTTGAGAAAATATATGATTGAAATGATGAAATACTGGGTGCGGGAATTTGACATTGATGGTTATCGTTGTGATGTCGCCGAACTTGTTCCGATTGATTTTTGGAATGAAGCAAGGAAAGAGCTTGAAAAAATTAAACCTGTTTTAATGCTTGCTGAAGGTAGTTTGCCTGAACAACATCTTGAGGCATTTGATTTAACATATAGTTGGAATGTTTATGACGCTCTTGCAAGGATAATACGCAAGGGACATCTTCCATCTGTTCTTGATAATGTCCTTGAAAGCGAAAGATATAAATTTCCAAAAGGTTCGCTTCGTTTGAGATTCAATGAAAATCACGACAAACCACGTGCTGTTAAGTTTTTCGGCGAAGAAGGTGCTCTCCTCAGCGCTTTAATTGTTAGCACAATTCCCGGAGTTCCGCTAATTTACAACGGTCAGGAATACGGCGATACAACGGAGTTATCTTTGTTTGAAAAAGTAACAATGTCAAGAGATACGACAAGTGAAAAAGGAAAAAGATTTTATGCGTTTTACAAAAAATTGTTTAACTTTAGAAAAAATTCACTTGCTCTTAAAAGAGGCGAGATGATAAAAGCAAAAACATTGAATGATGATAAAATTTATGCGTTTTGGAGAAAATTTAAAGACGAAACAGTGCTTGTCATTGCAAATCTTTCAACTTGGGGAGTTACGACGAAATTGCAGGTTGATGATGTTTTGAGAAAGAAAATAAAAAATGGAAAAGTTAAGTTTTATGATGTCTTTGAAGAAAAAACTTTTGAGATAAAAGTTGATGAATTTATCAATTTCAAACTTGAACCTTTTGGTTTTAAGCTTATAAATCTCTACTAAAACAAAATCGGTTAAAGTGATGAAGTCATACACGGAGTATCTTACATTCAATACCAAGAACAAGCGTGAGATAATAAACATCACGGATAAAGTTAATGAAGCGTTGAAGAAAAGCGGGATAAAGGAGGGATTTTGTCTTGTCTCCGCAATGCATGTTACCGCTGGAGTTTTCGTAAACGATGATGAAGATGGCTTAATTCAGGACTTGACAGAGTGGCTTGAAAAACTTGCCCCGTTCAATCCAAATTATAAACATCATAGAACTGGCGAGACAAACGCCGACGCTCATCTTAAAAGTTTGCTTATTCATCATGAAGTGATAATACCTGTGACAGATGGACGGCTTGATTTTGGACCTTGGCAACAGGTTTTTTACGCAGAGTTTGACGGACAAAGAAGAAAAAGAGTTATCATCAAAATTATCGGTGAGTGATTTTATCAAGTAGGTCGTTAAAAATTTGTCTTGTTTTTCTCATCCGCTTTTTAATTGAGTCAACGAATTCATCCACAAATCTATATCCAAGACAAAGAGAAAGATATTCAAGTTTATCACTATCAGATGGGATTAAATTTGATCTTGTCCCTATGGAAACACGCAAAAATTTTTCAACCTCTCTATAAAATCTGTAATTTGAAGTTAAAATTTCGTATTCGGTCTCATTGATAAAATCATTTCTCAGCAAAAAGTCCAGCGCTTTGAGCGTATTTCTTTCAATTTTTCTCGTCTTGTTAAAGTTTTTCATTTGCAGTATCTGTGCTACGAATTCAATATCGGTTAATCCACCTGCGCTTAACTTTATGTCAATTTCTCCTGTCTTAACATTTTTCTCCATTTTGCTCCTCATCTCTTGAAGATATTTTGCGGTCAATTCATTGAATTTAAGTTTTAGAATTTTTTGAAATAAAACTTCTTTAACATTTTCCCAAATTTTTGGATTGCCATTTATAACTCTTGCTCTCGTAAATGCCTGAATTTCCCATAACTCTGCACGATTTTCAAAATATGATTTGATGTAATTAATTTCTGCAAGAATTGGGGCATTTCTGCCTTCAGGACGAAGGCGAATGTCAACATTGTAAAGTTTTTCAATTTCTATCTCTGTTAAGATTTTAAGCATTGCTTCACACTTTAAAATAAGATTTTCATATCTTCCGAAATTTATCTCGTCTGTTATCATCACAATGTCAAGGTCAGAGTCAAAACTCATCTCTTCTGAGCCAAATTTCCCAAGTCCAATGATAACTATTTTCTCTTTTTCTGATTCATCAAAAATTTTTGAGAAAATTTCGTTGAAAATTAAATCCGCAAGATGTGTCAATTCCATTGCGAGCTCATCAATGTCAAGTAAGTTGTCAAGATTCAAAATTAAAAATTTCAGCTCGTTTAAAAACTTGAAATCGTGCAGTTTGAAGTTCTCGGTTTGTTTTAGCGTTTGCAAAATTTCTTTCGTTTTTTTATGCTTGCTTAAATTATTTTCAGAAACAAGTGTTTCAAGAAGATAAGTTTTGAGCGAAAGAAGATTTGAAAATCTTGGGCTGTATTGAGATAAATTTAGAATTATTTTTCTGACGGAGTCGTTTTGAATAAATTCGTAAAATGATTTTGAATATCTGAAACCTTCTGCGATTTTTCGGAAGTTGTCAAGCGTTATATCTGGAATCAGCGTTTTTGATATTTCTCCAAGCAAAATTGGGGCAATTTTTAAAAATGAGTTTTCTTCAATTGGGCTAAAAATTTCTTCACCAGTTATGAGGCGTCCTTTTGAAAGAAATTGAATGTTTCGCAGTGCTTTTTCTTTGTCTTTGAAATTTAAATCATCAAGAGTTTTATAAATTTTGGTTCTGTCAATTTCTTCACCAAAAATCTCTGTGATTAAAAACGCTGGTTTTGTTTGGACATTGAAAATTTTATCAAAAATTTTCCGCACGCTTTCAAATCTATCTTCAAGCTCTCGCTTGAAAATTTTCCAATCGGGGATTATTTGTTCGGGGAAAGAGAGTTTGTGTTTTTCTCTTTCGTAATTTCTCATCGCTTTTGCAAGCGATGTTAAAAAATTTGGATCGGATGGAATTGTATGGACTTGAAGGTTCTGTGAGATTTGCAAGAGATGTTCAATCCTTCTAAAATAAATATAGTTTTCGCTCAAAATTTTTGCTTCGTTTTGTGTTAAGAAGCCAGCAGTTGCAAGTTTCTCAATCGCTTTTAAAGTGTTCGGTTCTTTTAGGTCTGGATTGCGACCACCGTTTAAAAGTTGCAGTGTTTGAACGATGAATTCAATGTCTCTTATCCCACCTTTGCGAAGTTTTATGTTAAGTTCAGATGTGGCGGTTGACTCAATTTTTGACTTTATTTTGGCGATTTCTTCAATCGGGTTTTCATAAAATGATTTTGGATAAACGAAAGAGTCAAGAATTTTGATGAACTCATATCCAAAGTTCAAATTTCCAGCAATCGGTCTTGCTTTTATGAGCATTTGTCTTTCCCATATTTTCCCGTAAACCTCGTAATATGTCAAATATCCAAGAAGTGAACGGGCAAGAGAGCCAACGCTTCCTTCGGGTCTTAATCTGAAATCAACTCTGTAAAGATTTCCCTCTTCGGTCTTTTCTGAGAGAAAATTTATTAAAGTTGAAACGAGATCATTGAAAATCTCATAATGCGATACAACCCCTTTTGATGTTTTAATTTCTCCTTCCTGATTGTAGACAAAAATAAGGTCAATGTCTGAGCTATAGTTAAGTTCTTTTCCACCAAGTTTGCCAAGTGCGATTATGACATATTCGGTTTCTGGAAATGCTGAAAACTTTTTCTTTATCTCTTCAATTGCAAGTTCAAGGCATACTTCAACAATTGCTTCCGCAAGGTCGGAAATTGAATTTACCGTTTCATTGAAATCAGCGATGTTAAAAATATCACGAACTCCAATTCTTAAAATTTCATGCCTTTTGTATCTTCTTAAAGTATTTAACTTCTTAACAGTTGATTTAAAAGGCAAAATCGCATTGCGAATTTCGGAGGTGTAGTTTTCTTTTGTCATTTTTCTGTCAAGGATGTCGGTGTATGTAAGCCAGCGGAAAAGTTCTGGATCACGAACGAGAATATCTGCAAAGTATTGAGAATAGCCAAATGTTGTGATCAAAATTTTCATCATTTGAGGATAAATTGCAAGGTCTTTATAAATGGAGGTTTTGTTAAAAGTGTTCTCAATAAAGCGAGTGAAATTGTTTAAACTCTGCTCTGGGTTTGGTGAGTGTTTTAATGAGGAAATTAAATTTTCAATGAATGAATCTGCAAGATCAAAACGAAAAGTTGAATTTATAAAATCATCGGTTACTTCCTCAATGATTTTGATTGCTTTTTCGGATTGTTTTGAAAATTTTTTCAATTCCTGTTGTATCTTCGGGTCAAGGTTAAACTTTGACATTTATTTTCGCTTGCTCTGAAATTTTTTCCTTTTTCTTTTTGAATTCAAGCGCCGATTTTACGAAATCCTTGAAGAGGGGATGTGGTTTTGTCGCCCTTGATTTAAGTTCGGGGTGAAATTGCACTCCAACGAACCATGGATGATCTGGAAGTTCAATTATCTCAACCAGCAAGCCATCTGGAGAAAGACCGCTGAAGATCATTCCATTTGATTCAAGTATTTCACGAAATCTATTGTTAAGTTCGTATCTATGCCTGTGCCTTTCGTTTATTTTTTCCGTTCCATAAGCAGAATATGCTTTTGTTCCCGGTTTTAAAATTGCGGGGTAAGAGCCAAGTCGCATTGTTCCACCTTTGGCTTGAACTCCAATTTGTTCAGGGAGAAGGTCAATGACTGGGTATGGGGTGGTGGGATTAAATTCAGTGCTGTTTGCTTGTTTAAGTCCGCAGACATTCCTTGCGAATTCTATAACAGCGCATTGCATCCCAAGACAAATTCCAAAAAATGGTATTTTATTTTCACGAGCAAATTGAATTGCTTTTATCTTACCTTCAATTCCTCTTTCTCCAAATCCGCCGGGAATTAACAAACCATGAACATCTTTGAGAAATTTTTCTGCTCCATAAGTTTCAATTTCTTCCGCCTTTACCCATTTGATATTAACTTTACATTCATTTTCTGCCCCTGCGTGAACAAATGCTTCTATTATGCTTTTATAAGCATCTCTTAATTCCGTATATTTCCCACAAATTGCAATTTCAACTGTCTCCTTTGGATTTTTTATCTTATCAACAAATTTTATCCATTCTGTTAAGTCTGGTTCTTTTGCGCTTATATTTAACTTTTTCAACACGATATCATCAAGCCCTTCTTCATAAAAAATGAGTGGAACCTCATAAATTGACTCAACATCAATCCCCTGTATAACTGCTTCTGGTTCAACATTCGTAAATAGCGCAATTTTTTCTTTTATCTCTTTTGACAATGGTCTTTCGGTTCTACAAATCAATATATCTGGCTGAATTCCAATTTCAAGCAATGTCTTAACACTGTGTTGTGTCGGTTTCGTCTTTAACTCACCAGCGGATTTTATATATGGAATCAATGTGACATGAATGTTAATTGCGTTTTGTTTTCCAACCTGCAACATAAATTGTCTTATTGCTTCAAGGAATGGGAGACCTTCAATATCTCCCACTGTTCCACCTATTTCAGTTATTATCACATCGTAATCATCTTCTTTTGTCAAAAGAGTTATTCTTCTTTTTATTTCGTTTGTTATGTGCGGAACTACTTGAACTGTTGCGCCGAGATAATCGCCTTTTCTTTCTCTCATTATAACTTCGTAATAAACTTGACCAGTTGTTGTGTTATTCCATTTTGACATATTTATGTCAAGGAATCTTTCATAATGCCCGAGGTCAAGGTCAGTTTCTGCGCCATCATCTGTGACATAAACTTCACCGTGCTGATATGGGTTCATAGTTCCAGCGTCAACATTTATGTATGGGTCAAATTTTTGAATCGTTACTTTTAGACCTCTTGCTTTGAGGAGAAGCCCGAGAGATGCGCATGCAATTCCTTTACCAAGCGATGAGACAACTCCACCAGTTACAAATATAAATTTTGTCTTTTTATCCAGCATTTGAAAACTCTTTTTTGTTTTTGAAAATCTGAATCACCTTTTCAAGATCGTTTGGGGTATCAACTCCGATAGTATCTTTTTCCGTGATCACAATTTTAATTTTCATCCCGTTTTCAAGCGCCCGAAGTTGCTCAAGTTTTTCAAGTTCTTCAAGTTTTGAATTTGGTAAATTGACAAATTTTAGAAGCGATGTCTTTGAATAAACATAAATTCCGATGTGTTTGTAGTGCTCGCCTTTTTTGAGCCATTCTTCTTTTGTCAAAGCATCTCTGCAAAATGGGATTGGATTTCGTGAAAAGTAAAGAGCAAAATTATTTTTGTCAAAAACAACTTTAACAACATTCGGATTGAATAGATCATCGGTATTTTTTATTTTCACCGCAAGCGTTGAAATGTCAATTTTCTCTTCTGTGAAGAATGGCTCAATTGCAGAATCAATCATATCTGGGGTAAGCAATGGTTCGTCGCCTTGAATGTTTACAACAATATCCGTGTTAATTTCTTTAGCAACGAAGGCAACTCTGTCTGTTCCAGTCGGAATCTCGGATGGAGTCATAACGACATCTGCGTTAAACTTTTTTGCGACCTCATAAATTCTTTCATCATCGGTTGCAATTATCAACTCGTTTATGAACTTTGATTTTTTTGCGTTTTCATACACAATTTGGATCAGCGGTTTCCCAAGTATTTCAGCGAGTGGTTTGCCAGGAAATCGTGTTGATTTATATCTTGCTGGAATTATTCCAGTTATATGTGGCATAAAAATTATTCTTTTTCTTCATCTTCTTTTGCGCGTTTTTCTACCTGAATGACTTTCGGGACTTTGAAAAAGTATTCCGTTCTTGATGGAGCATTTTTCAAAATTTCTTCCCTTGGATAACTTGGTTTTACAACATCTTCACGGAAAACATTTTTTAAATCAATCACATGATAAAGTGGCTCAACATCTGTCGTGTCAAGTTCGTTTAACTTGTCCATATATTCAAGAATTCTGTTAAATTGCTCCGTAAATTTTTCTTTTTCTTCTTCTTTAAATTCAAGTCGTGCGAGATTTGCAATGTATTCAACATCTTTGATTGTAACTGGCATTGCTTATCCGAGTTTTTGTTTTTCAAGATTTGATTTTATCACTTCTCTTGTTAATTCCATAAGTTGATTTTCCCCTTCTCTTCCTGTGAAGTTTTCAACTTGAATTGGTTTATCAACTATGATTTCAATCGTTCCGGGATTTACTTCAAGTTTGTGCTTTTTCATAATTTTGTGACTGCCGAGAATTGTAACCGGGACTATGGGTGTATTTGATTTGATTGCGAGCATAAAACCACCACGCTTGAATGGAAGAAGTTCACCATCAAAACTTCTTGTGCCTTCTGCAAACACAAGAACTGAAACACCGCTTTTGATTTTTTCAATCGCTTTTTGAACGCTTCTAATTGCTCTTTTCGGATTTCTTCTGTCAATCAAAATATAACCTCCATACCTCAAAAGCCATCCCCACAAAGGAATTTTACCAAGTTCTTGTTTTGCAAGGAAACGAATTTGATCAGGTATCCCGCAAATCAAAGCAGGTATATCCATTGCACTTGCGTGATTTGAAATGTAGATGTAGTTCTTTCCTTTTGATAAATTTTCAAGACCATTCACTTTAACTTTGACATTGAAAATTGACAAAACAATTTTTGACCAAATTTTTGCCATAAAGTGGTAAATTTTGCCTTTGTAATTAAACGGAAGAAGCAATGCGGTTAAAATTGCCATTGGAATTGTGATTAAAAAAATGATTCCTGCTTTAAGCCAAAAGAGAACTTTCTTCATCTTCTAACTTTGGGTGGTTGGTTTTTTACAATGATAATCAAAAGCGATGATAAAATCAAGTGTCAGAAGTTGTAATCATAAAGTTGTGAAATTTTGTGCTTTAATTTATATTATCACACAAAAATAAAAAACAAAAGCGAAGGTTATGCGGTTAAAACGAGTCCCGAATCTTGTCTATAGCGACGGAAATGGAAATATATATGATGTCCCGGAAATTGAGATGGCTGGTAGAAGTGGATTTGATTTTGTTCGGATAAATCCAGATGATTTAATTGAACTTCCAGAGGGAAGTCAATTGTTTGAATTGCCGATGAGAAAACCAATTGGGTTTGATAGAAAAACAGGTAAGAAAGTAATTTTTGAAGATGGTTGGGCGGTGGCTGCTTTTCTTGCGCCTGCTCATACTCAATTTTTTCTATCAGCGTATGAAAAGCAAAACAATGCTCCTGTGCTTCCTCTTTTTGCTTATACTGCTGTTGGATGGCTTGATGGAAAATTTTATGTCCCTGCAATTAGAATTGACCCCGATATAAGACAGGATTGTGATCAATTTGATCAAAATCTTGTGGCTAAAAATGTTTATAAAAAGTTTAAACAGTTTCCGAAAAATCGTTTAATCCGTCATCTTGGTGAGAATTGTGCGCTTCGTTATCTTTGTCCAGCTGCGAGAAATTATTTCCTTGGGAGATGGGAAGCACCAATTCCAACATCTCCCGGATGCAATGCGAATTGTATTGGATGTATTTCTTTTCAACCGCAGGAAGCAGGAATTCCAAGCACGCAAGATAGATTAACATTTATTCCGACAGTTGATGAAATTTTGGAAGTTGCAGTTCCACATCTTGAAAATGCGCCCAAACCCGTTGTGAGTTTTGGTCAGGGGTGCGAGGGAGAACCATTGCTTGTTTGGGAGGTTATAAGAGATGCGATAAAAGAGATAAGAAGAAAGACAAAACGAGGAATTATAAACATCAACACAAACGCAAGCAAGCCAGATGCAATTGAAGAACTTTGTAAAGCTGGGCTTAACAGTGTCCGTGTAAGTATGAACAGCGCAATTCCAGAAATTTATCATCGCTATTACAGACCGAATAATTACTCTTTTGATGATGTCGTTGAATCAATAAAAGTTGCAAGGAAATTTAATTGCTGGGTTTCAATAAACTATTTCGTTTTCCCGGGGATGACGGACTGGGTTGAAGAATATCAAGCAATGCGAAATCTCATAAGGGAAACCAATATATCAATGATCCAGTGGCGAAATTTTAACATTGACCCAGATTGGTATCTTGAATTAATTGGGATTGACAAAGATACAAAAAAGCTCGGTGTTAAGAATGTGATGAAACTTTTAAAGGAAGAATTTCCACATCTTGCATATGGATATTTTAATCCACCTCTTGAAGTTATGAGAAAGTATGTCAATTTAAAGCCGATTGTTTCAAAATAAACTTTCCTGCTCTGGTTTTCTTTGTTCGCCGGGTTTTATCTCACCACGTCTTAAAGCATTGACCAAATTGTGTGCTTGTCTTGTTGGTTCGGGAATTCTAAATCCCCGAACATTTTGAAGTATTATCTTTATTGATTCTTCAAGCGTGATTTTGTGTCCTATGGAAACGAAAACGGGTTGGACATTATCTCTTGTTCTCAAAACTGCACCAATAATTTCGCCTGAATCATAAAGATAGGAATAACTTCCGGCTTTTTCTCCGGGCTCATCATATTTTCCAACGAGCAAACTTTTTGCACATCCAATTGTCGGTTTATCAATCAAAACTCCAAAGTGTGAGGCAATTCCAAATCTTCTTGGGTGAGCTATACCCTGACCATCAATCACAACGACATCAGGTTCAACTTTTATTTTTTCCCACGCCTTAATTAAAGCCGGAGATTCTCTGAAAGATAGAAGCCCGGGTATATACGGGAAATTTACTTCTGTTATCACGAGCGAGCGATCAACTTCTTCAAGTTCTGGAAATTTCAAAACAATTATCCCCGCATAAACTATGTTTGAACCTTTGTCAAAAGAAATATCAGCACCTGCAATGTAATGGATTTCTTTTTTTAAGTTTTCAATTTTTACAAGTCCACGCAATTCGTTCTGTATCTTTATCGCTTCTTCCGCTGTGACATCCCACGAGTGTAGGATTTTGAATTCAGCCATGGTTGAAATTGTAATTTATTTGTTCATTTTTTATCTTAAAATCGCAATTAAAAATTTAACCAAACTCGGATGAAGAGAAAGTTTTTCTTAATTTTGCTAATTTTTGTTTTAAGTTGCAACTCCGATAAAAAGTCCAAACCACAAGTTGAGCCGAAGGTTCAAATATCAATTCCCGAATTTAACGCTGATTCTGCTTTTGAATATCTAAAAAAACAAGTTTCTTTTGGAGCTCGGGTTCCGAACACAAAGGCGCACGAAGATTGCAAAAATTTTTTGGTTGCCGAAATTTCAAAATATGCTGACGCTGTGAATCTACAGGAGTTTACACATTTTTATTTGGGTAAAATTTTCAATCTCACAAACATAATTGCATCGTTTAATTTAAATTCGGGTTATAGAATTTTGCTCTGTGCTCATTGGGATTCAAGACCTTATGCTGATGAGGAAAAAGAGGCGTCAAAAAAAATTCAACCTGTCCCTGGGGCAAATGATGGCGCCAGTGGTGTTGCTGTATTGCTTGAAATTGCCAGAATCCTTAAAGAAAATCCGCCACCAATTGGCGTTGATATCGTCTTCTTTGATGGTGAAGACCTTGGAGCTTCCGGTGACCTTGAAAATTTCTGTATCGGCTCAAAGTATTTCGCAAAAAATAAATCACCAAACTATCTCCCACAATTTGGCATTTTGCTTGACATGGTTGGAGATAAAGAATTGGAAATTTACAAAGAAGAAAACTCCGTTAAATATGTGCCCGATGTTGTAAATTATGTTTGGTCAATTGCACGGGAACTTGGAATATATGAGTTTAAAGAAAGTGTTAAGCACAGCGTTTATGACGACCACATTCCATTGAATGAAGCTGGAATTAGAACAATTGATATAATTGACTTTGATTATCCATACTGGCATACAACGGAAGACACTCCGGATAAATGTTCGCCAGAAAGTTTAAAAAAAGTTGGAACAGTTGTTTTGAATGTAATTTATAGATATGGAGAGAAAATTGCTGTGAAATGAACTTGAATTTTGTTTTTAAAACAAAAGTGAGAGAAAATTATGCGCGAAAATCTTGAAAAGTTGAAAAAGGAGTGGGAAGAAAAATTTCTGCGCTCGGGAAAGTTCAAGGAAAGAGAAAAAGTTTTTAAAACTGACTCCGGAATTGAGATAGATAGAATTTATCTTCCTGATGAAAGTTTTGACTATGTTTCAAAACTTGGTTTTCCGGGTGAATATCCCTTCACGCGTGGAGTTTATCCGACGATGTATAGAGGAAGATTATGGACAATGAGGCAGTATGCGGGCTTTGGAACAGCTGAGGAGACAAACAAAAGATTTAAGTATTTGCTTGAACACGGGCAGACAGGTTTGTCCGTTGCTTTTGATTTGCCAACCCAAATGGGCTATGACTCGGATCATCCAATGGCAGAGGGTGAAGTTGGAAGGGTCGGTGTTGCAATTGATTCGCTTCAAGATATGGAAATACTTTTTGATGGAATAAAACTTGAAAATATAACCACATCAATGACGATAAATGCAACAGCCGGAATTTTGCTTGCGATGTATGTTGCAGTTGCGAAAAAGCAGGGAGCGGATTTGAAGAAAATTTCAGGGACAATTCAAAACGATATTTTGAAAGAATATATCGCACGGGGGACATACATTTATCCACCACAGCAATCAATGAAATTAATCGTTGATATTTTTCAATGGTGTAATGAGAATCTGCCAAAGTGGAATGTTATTTCAATAAGTGGATATCACATTCGTGAAGCTGGTGCAAATGCGGTTCAGGAACTTGCTTTCACATTTGCAAATGCGATTGAATATGTGAGGTCTGCGATAAAGGCGGGGCTTGATGTGAATAAATTTGGCGAGCAACTTTCTTTTTTCTTCAATGCACATAACAATTTCTTTGAGGAGATAGCCAAGTTCAGAGCAGCTCGTAGAATTTGGGCGAAAATAATGCGTGAAAAATTTGGCGTTACAAATGAGGAAGCGTTAAAATTAAAATTTCATGCTCAAACCGGCGGTTCAACTTTGACAGCGCAACAGATTGAAAATAACATCGTTCGTGTCACAATTCAAGCGCTTGCTGCTGTCCTCGGTGGTTGTCAATCACTTCACACAAATGCGAAAGACGAAGCCCTCGCTCTTCCGACGGAAGAATCAGCAAGAACTGCTTTGAGAACTCAACAAATAATTGCTTATGAAAGTGACGTCGCTGATACGGTTGATCCACTTGCAGGAAGTTACTTCGTTGAGTATTTGACCGATGAAATTGAAAAGAAAGTTTGGGAGTATATTGATAAAATTGAATCTATGGGAGGCGCTATAAGAGCGATTGAATCAGGTTTCATTCAAAACGAAATCTCAAAGAGCGCGTATGAGTATCAAATGAAAATTGAGAAAAAGGAGAAAATAATCGTGGGTGTGAATGAATTTAAAACAGATGAAAAGCAAAAAATTGAAATTTTTAAACTCAACGAAGAAGCAATAAAAAAACAAATTGAAAAATTGAAGAAACTTAAAAAAGAAAGAGACAACGACAGGGTTAAGGGATCGCTTAAAAGATTGCGCGATTGCGCTATTTCGGGAGAAAATTTGATGCCAGCAATTATTGAATGCGTTGAATCATACGCAACGCTTGGTGAAATTTCCGATACTTTGCGTGAAATTTGGGGAGAATATAAAGAGAGATGAAACCGTGAAATTAAGCAGACAAAAATTTTCGCTTCTTCAACTTCTGAAAAACAAAAAATACAGATATAAAAGTGGTCTTTTTACACTTGAAGGCGAAAAGATCATCAGAGATGCTGTTAAGTTTGGGGCTGAAATTTCATTTGTCGCTTATTCTCCAAAATTTATCAAATCCCCAAAAGATGAAGAATTTTTAAACTATTTGAAAAACAAAAAAATTGAAATTTATGAGATAAGCGAAAGTGAAATTGAAAAAGTTTCAGAAGTTGAAACTTCGCAAGGGATAATTGCAGTTGCGAAAATGTTTTCATACGATGAAGAAAATGTTTTCAAGAGCATTGAGCGAAAAAAATTTGCGACGGTTGTTGCGCTTGAAAAAATTTCAGACCCCGGAAATCTCGGAACAATTTTTAGGATTTGTGATTGGTTTGGAATTGATCTGGTTTTAATTTCAGATGGAAGCGTTGATGTTTTTAATCCAAAAACATTGCGCGCTACGATGGGCTCAATTTTCAATGTCCCATTTCTGCAAAATGTTGATTTGAAAAATTTTCTCACAAAATTTAAAAACATTGGATTTAAACTTTATTCCACATCTCCATCCGGTAAAATTGATTTTCACGAAGTTTTGGGGAGCGAAAAAATTATTTTTGTCTTCGGAAGCGAAGCTCATGGCGTGAGCAACGAGATAATTAAAATTTCAGATGCAACTGTGAAAGTGAGAAAATTTGGAAAAGCAGAATCGTTAAATGTAGCGGTTTCAACCGCAGTTATACTATCGGAAAGAGCGTATATCATTTCTGGGCGATGATGAAAATCCCGGGATAAATTAAATGGTTTTCTTCAGCAATTTCAATAAGTTCAAATCCAGTTTTGGTTAACATCTCAACAAATTCTTCTTTCCCTGCATAATGAAGATGTGCTTTAACATTTTCGCCGTAAACTCCAAATTTTAACTTTATCTTCTCTTCAACGCTTGTGTATCGGAAACGAATTGAATTTGATTTTAAAGTGTCTTTGATGAATATGATTCCAGAGTTTTCAAGTTTGTCGTAAAACAATTCAAAAAGTTGGGCTTTCTCGTGCGTGGGGATGAAAAGCAAGACATCAACGAAAAGAACGAGTTTTAAATTTTTGAGTTCATCTAATTTAAAATCGTTTTGAAATTTAACTCCAGTTATTTTTGCTGATTCTTTGGCTATCTCAATTCGTTTTTTTAGAGATGTCAAAACCGATGATGTGCAAATTTGGATTTTTAAGTTTCATATAGTTTGCAAAAATTCCATATCCACAGCCATAATCAAAAACACAGCCCGAGTCAGGCGTGAACCTATCAAGATACTTTTTGATTTGATTGAAGTTAAAAAGAATGCGTGCGTAAATTTTTACTTTTTCCCCTAAAGGTGCTTTTCTATAAAGTTTCAAAAGTTGAATTTGTTCATCTGAAATTTTCATATCGCTTCATTTTCCATCTGTTTATCTTTCTCTCGGCGTTTGATGATTTATCAACTTGTTGATTTTGTTTCTTTTTTACGGAGTTTAAAATTGCAAAAGCAATCGCTGGTGCTATTTCAGGAGTTAATTTCCCATCTTTTGAAATCTCGTCAAATTCATTTAATTCGGATGGTTTGAAATAATTTTGAATGAAGTGAGTATCATATTTACCTTGGCGAAAATGTTCGTTGTTCATAACCCAAAGACAAAACGGGATTGTTGTTTTGACTCCAAAAATTTTGTATTCACTCAATGCGGTTTTCATTCTATCAATTGCTTCAATTCTATCTTTGCCCCAGACGACAAGTTTTGAAATCATAGGGTCGTAATGAATTGTAATTTCGTTTCCCTCTTCAATTCCAGCGTCAACCCTTACCCATGGACCTGTTGGCTCTTTCATCAAGGTGATTTTCCCAGTTGATGGTAAGAAATTGTTGAATGGATCTTCGGCGTAAATTCGGCATTCAATTGCGTGTCCTCTTGGTTTTATATCTTCCTGCGAAAAACTTAACTTATTTCCAAGTGCGATTTTAATCTGTTCAGCGACGATGTCAATCCCTGTGACCATTTCAGTTACTGGATGTTCAACCTGTAAGCGTGTGTTCATTTCAAGAAAATAAAAGTTTCTATTTTTGTCAACGATGAATTCAATTGTTCCAGCGTTTTCATAGTTTACTGCTTTTGCGATTTTAATTGCTGACTCAAAAAGTTTTTCCCTCAATTCTGCTGTGACGATGGGGGAAGGCGTTTCTTCAATTACTTTTTGATGTCTTCTTTGAATTGAGCATTCTCTTTCACCAAGTGCGATGACATTGCCAAATTTATCAGCGAGGATTTGAACTTCAATGTGATGTGGTTCTTCAACATATTTTTCAATGTAAACTCTATCGTCTCCGAATGCAAATTTTGCTTCATTTTTTGCGCCTCTTATTGCCGATTCAAAGTCCTCTTCTTTATGGACGATTCTCATACCTTTGCCACCGCCACCCGCAGCTGCTTTTATAAGGATTGGGAAGCCAATTTTTCTTGCTATTTCAATCGCAGATTGAATGTCCGAGATTGGACTTTCAGAGCCAGGGACAATAGGGACGCCGACCTTTTTTGCTATTTCACGCGCTTCAAGTTTATCTCCCATTTTTTTAATTGCATCTGCTGATGGACCAATAAAAATTAACCCATTATCTTGAACGAGTTTAGCAAATTCATCATTTTCGGATAAAAATCCATAGCCGGGGTGGATTGCGTCAGCTTTTAATTTTTTTGCGACATCAATTATCTTTTCCATATTTAAGTATGTCTCGGCTGGATTTGCTTCACCAATGCATTCAGCGTAATCAGCCATTGCAACGAATGGTTTGTCTTTATCAACTTTTGAATAAATCGCTATTGTTTCAATGCCAAGCACTTTACATGTTCGGATTATCCTTACTGCTATCTCCCCGCGATTTGCGATTAAAATCCTCATGTCCGATTTTAATTTTGTTTTCAATCAACATTTAATTCAACTATCGTCACACCATCTCCTCCTTCTTCCCAGCTTCCAAGGCGAAATGATTTAACATTTGGATGGCGTTTTAAAAATTCGTTGATTTCCTTTCTCAATCTCCCAGTCCCTTTGCCGTGAATTATCTCAATTCTTTTCAATCTGTAAAGAAAACTTGTATCAATGAATTTATCAACAGCACTTATCGCTTCATCAACTCGCATACCTCTGACATCAATTCTCGTTGACACAGGGGCGAATAAATCCGTCGTTAAATTTAATTTTCTAACTTCTTTTTGTTCAACTTTTTCAACTTGATCTGATTTCAAAACCATTTTCACAGAGCCAAATGCAACAACGATATTTGAGCCATCAATCTGCAAAACTTCTCCAACTTGCGAGCCATCTTTTATTTTTACGAAATCACCTGGCTTTATTTCTAATGTTTCTGTTTTTTCGGTTTCAATTTGCTTGATGATGTCTTGAAGTTGCTGTTGAACCTGTTGAGCTGTTGAATGTGCCTGCTTTATGCTTTCTTTTGAAGCTGATGTCTCTTTTATTTTTCTTATTGCTTCTTCAATTTTTGCTCTTGCGGTCTCAGCGATTTCTCTGATTTCAGCGATTGCGTCTTTTTTCGCTCTTTTTCTCTCTCTTTCAACTTCAATCAATTTTTGCTTGTATTCCGAAATCATTTTGTTAAGATTTTGCTCTTTTTCTTTCAACTCTTCAATGAGTTTTCTGTATTCAATTTCAAGCGATTCAAGCCGTGATAAAATTTCTTCAATTTTGAACTGCGATTCATCAAGATTTTTCTTGGCATTGTTTATCACATCTTCATCAAGTCCAAGTCGGCGTGCTATTTCAAATGCGTAACTACTTCCGGGAACCCCGATTCTCAATCTATATGCGGGCGCAAGGGTTTGATGGTCAAACTCCATTGCTCCACATTCAATCTCTGGATTGTTGTATGCGTAAAATTTTAAAGCACTATTGTGCGTTGTCACGATGACAAATGAACCTTTGCTTTTAAGCTTTTCAATTATCGCAATTCCAAGTGCCCCACCTTCAGCTGGATCTGTTCCAGAGCCAAGCTCATCAAGAAGAACGAGCGTTTTATTATCTGAATCAGAAATTATCTTTTTGAGATTTTTTATATGAGAACCAAATGATGAAAGATCCTTTTCAACGGATTGCTCATCTCCAATGTCAATGAAAACTTTTTTGAAAATTCTTATTTTGCTTGACTCTTTCAGAGGAACTGGAATTCCCGCTTGAGCCATAAGTGTCAAAAGCCCGACTGTTTTCAGAACAACTGTTTTACCGCCTGAGTTTGGACCCGAGATCACAAGTATTTGAGAGCCATCGCCAAGTTTAAAATCAAGTGGAACGACTTTGTTTTTACCATGTCTTAAAAGAAGTATCGGATGATAAGCGGTGTTCAAAATGATCGGACCTGTTTCGGAAACCTCAGGTGCATAACCATCAATTTGAAGTGCGAATTTTGCCTTTGCATAAATGAAATCAATCTTGCCGAGTATACTTGTGTTCGTTTGAAGATATTTTAAATTTTCTCTCACTTTGTTCGTGATCTCGCGAAGAATTCTTTCAACTTCTTTTTGTTCTTGAAATTGAAGCTGTAAAATTTCATTGTTAAGTTCAACAATTTCAGCTGGCTCAATGAAGACCGTTAACCCTGTTGATGATGTCCCGTGAACAACCCCCTCAACATGTCTTTTATGTTCAACTTTTACAGGTATTACAAGCCGTCCATCTCTTTGCGGTATTATATCATCCTGTGTATAATCTTTCTCAGAGATTTGTTTTAAAATTGCGTATAATCTTTTTCTGACATAATCTTGCTTTCTCAAAATTTCCTCACGAAGGTATTTCAACTCGGGACTTGCGGTGTCTTTGACTTTACCATTTTCATCAACAATCTCATCAATGTTATATTCAAGCACACGATTGACGAAGATATTTTTTGCAAGTTCCCATAGGTTTGGATATTTTTCGCTTCGTTTGTTAAGATATTCTCTAATTAACCTTGAAACCCCAAGAACTGACTTTATGTCAAGAAGTTCCTCAGGCATCAAAAAACTTCCCTCAATTTCACATCTTCTTAATGCAATCCTAATGTCCTTTATTCCATCAATAGGGAATGGATCATCATAAGCAAGTATATCTTTCATTTCAACTGTTAACTTAAGTTCACGCTCAATGATGTTTTTGTTTGTGTATGGTGAAAGGTCTTCAATTTGTTCTTTCCCAAGTTGAGATGTTGCAAATTGAAGTATGAATTGTTTTATCTTGTCAAATTCAAGTTTATTTAGTGTCTCGCTGTTCACTTTTTATTGATTCAATTGTTTTTTGAATTTGCTCTTTGAAGTTGATTTTTGAGCCGAAATTTTTCTCAATGAAATCGTAAATTGAAATCGTTGCTTTTGTGACTGGCTTGTAAAATTTAGATGAGTTTCTCACTTTTTCAGATGGAAAATTTAAAGTCCCGAGAAAAATTAACAAAATTCCAAGTATAAGCAAACCCTCCGCAAGCCCGAGGATAGAGCCAAGTATGTTATCGGTAAGGTCAACGAAAATTGAGATATTTTTTATAAATCTTGCAATAAGATTGGCAATTATAATGCAAGCAAGAAAGATCAAAAACATAGCAAGATAGGTTGAAATCTCCGGAGAGACGCCAGCATCTTT
>NZ_CZVW01000010.1 GCF_001536065.1 Candidatus Chryseopegocella kryptomonas | reverse complement strand
AAACCGCCATTTCCATATAACGATGAGCCTGTAGGGCTTTTTCTTTTCCAAACCTCAAAGCGGTCAAACTAAATGTTAAACCAAAAAGCGTCATCCCGAATCCAGCATTTCTACCGCTTGCGCCATACCCACAGATGTGAGATTCAAGAATTGCAACATCAATTGATGGTTCAACTTTTTTCAAATGATAAGCAGTTGAAAGTCCAGTGAATCCACCGCCTATAATTGCGATATCAACTTTCTCATAACCTTTTAACTCTTGCTGTGGCTTAAACTCCCCCGCCGTCTCAAGCCAGAAACTTTTTCTTCTAAAATTTTCCATCTCAAACCCCGAAAATTTATTTTAAATTTCAAACTCTTGTCCCTGCTCTGGAACGATGACATTTTCAAATCCAATCTCACGAAGTCCATCTGCAAGCGCAAAAGATTGCTCCTCCTCACCGTGAACAACAAATATCCCATCTATATGTTTTCTATCAATGTGGCTTATGTATGCGAGAAGTTCATTTCTATCTGCGTGAGCGCTCAAAGCATCAATTGAAATCACCTCTGCCCTGACTCTGTATTCATCCCCAAAAATTTTTACCTTTTCAATCCCATCTTTCAATTTTCTCCCGAGTGTATCACGCGCCATATAGCCAACGATTAAAATTATGTTTCTCGGATTTTCAATGTTATTTGCAAGATGATGTAAAATTCTTCCCGTCTCGCACATTCCAGAAGCTGAAATTATGATGCAGGGCTTTTGATATGTATTTAATTTTTTTGATTCTTCAACATCGTTGATATAATGAAGTTGTGAAAAATCAAAGGGGTCTTGACCGCTTAATAAAAGTTTTTGCATTTCATCATCAAAGCATTCGGGGTGAAGACGGTAGATTTCAGTTGCGTTCACAGCAAGAGGACTATCAATGAAAATCGGAATTTTGGGAATTTTATTCCCCATCGCAAGTTTGTGAAGTATATAAATTAACACCTGCGTTCGGTCAACGCTAAAAGCTGGAATTATTATCTTCCCGCTTCTTTCATATGCTTTGATGACGATTTGCGATATTCTCTCTTCAACGCTTTCCATTTCCTCGTGAATTGTAGCTCCATAGGTGCTTTCAGTTATCAAAAAATCAACATTACCAATTAACTGCGGATTTCTTAAAATTGGTTTATAAGGTCTACCTAAATCACCAGTAAAAGCAAGACGAATTTTTCGTCCGTTTTCTTTTATGTTAAGAACAACTATCGCTGAACCGAGAAGATGTCCAGCATCGTAAAAAATTAAATTTATGCCATTTGATATTTCAATCTCCTTTCTATATGGAAGCCCAACGAAATGCTCAAGCGATTGGATAGCGTCTTTTGCTGTGTATAAAGGTTGAATTGGTGGCTCCCCACGCTTTTTCAATTTTTTGTTGAGATATTCAGCGTCTTTCTCGTGTATATGTCCGCTATCAACAAGCATTATGCTTGCAAGATCACGCGTTGCAGATGTTGAAAAAATTTTCCCACTAAATCCTTTTTTGACAATTTGAGGAATGTTTCCGCTGTGGTCAATGTGAGCATGTGATAAAATTATAAAATCAATCTCACGCGGATCAAACAAGAAATTTTCGTTTCTTTCCCTTGACTCAGCTCTCTTGCCTTGATAAAGCCCACAATCAAGCAAAAATTTCTTCCCATTTACCTGAACAAGGTGCATTGAACCTGTAACG
Organism: Candidatus Chryseopegocella kryptomonas; assembly: GCF_001536065.1. GTDB lineage: Bacteria > Bacteroidota > Ignavibacteria > Kryptoniales > Kryptoniaceae > Kryptonium > Kryptonium kryptomonas. The sequence continues at coordinate 70,058 of NZ_CZVW01000010.1, read as the reverse complement.
GTTCTAACTGCACCTATAAACCGAATTTTCATCTCAATTCTTCATATATTCAAGATAAGTAGTTTGATGAGATGGATCCGCGAGAATTAACTTTTTAAAGATTGCTTCTTTGTTCTTTGCGTTTTTGAAAATTTCCGCAAGCTCCATATACTTTGCATCAAAAAACAATTTGACAAGTGTTGAAGTTGGGTTGATGTTTTTTCGTATGTTTATCATAACATCAATCACAGAATCAATTTTTGCAAGTGCCTCATCCGGATATTTCTGCATTATGTCAAGCCCGTTATAATGATACTCATACATTGCTTTCCTGAAATCCGAATACTTTGAGTCAAGCAGTTCATCAATTAGATTAAACCTGCTGTATCCAGAGGAAACTTTTTGCCATCCACGAGAAAAACGACTTGATTGAGCATTTGTGCAAATTCTAAATGCCTTCTCAAAAAATTCCGTCCCCCCGAGGGGTTCATAAGTGTCAAAATCATAACCAATCACGATATACATATAAAAATCAATCAAACTTAACAACGGATCAAAACGAAACTCATCGTGATAAAGCGGTGCGTTTTTATCATACACAAAATCAACTTTATCATCAAGAATTCTCAAAACTGCGGTGCTTTTATCAGATTCATAAATTTTCCTCTGCGAACCGATGAAAATCTGCGCTTGATAATTGTTTCCACTTGCAGAGGTGAAGAAAATGTTAAGCGTGCATTGGATTTTCTCTCCCCCAAGATCAACATTCGTCCATTTGTAAGAGTTGATATAACGCTGTATCTTCTCCGCAAAATCAGAAAGATCTGACTTGTTTTGCGGAGGGAGTTGCTCAAAATTTACAGTGACTTTACATTCAATCTCCTGAGAAATTGAAAAATTAAGTAAAAGAACAAAACACAGGAAAAAGAAGGTAAATTTTTTAATCATGGGGCTTTATCTTTTATCTTTTCCAGAAGCTCCTGCGCTTCTTTTCTAAATTGTGGGTCATCTTCATCTTCGGTTGGAAGCTCAGCGATTTTTGATAAATGTTCCTTCGCTTTTTTATAATTTTTGACTTCAATGTAAGTTTTACCCGCATCAAGCCGATACATTATAAATGTCGGTCTTAAACTTATCGCCTTTTCAAAATTTTTTATCGCTTCATCATAACTTGCCCAGCCAAGCCCCAAAGCTGAGCGAACAATTTTTGGCTTCTCACAAAGTTTTGCATGCGTCCTCGCAAGAACATAATAAGCAACGCTATTATTTGGATCAAGTTGAATTGCTTTCTCGCAATCTTCTTTAACTTTTTTAACAAGGTCAATTGATTCCCATACACCTTTGAACAAAGCAATCCTACCGAGAGCAATTGCCCTTCTTGTGTAGCCCATTGAACCATTTGGATTTACCTGAATTGCAAGTTCTGCGTATTCAAGTGCTTTTTCATAAGTTTCAAGCTGTTTCCTCTTTTCCTCTTTTGTATTTGCGGGCAAATGTTCACCGATGTCCACATAAACTTTGCTCAATTTCCACAAGACATCATAATTTTTCGGATCAATTTTGTAAGCTTCAAGATATTTTTCAAGTGCTTTATAGTTATCAAACTTTTTCTCGGAGAATTCATCCCCTTCGGCAATAAGTTGTTTTAATTTTTCGTTTGATGATTGTGAAAGCATAAAACCACATAAAAGAACCAGAGAAAGGAGGGATAAGAAAATGCGCTTCATTTTTTATCTCCGAGTTTGTTTTATGGAAATTTAATCGCCCATTTTCAATCTTCTTATCTCATCTCGCAATTTTGCTGCTTTCTCATAATCTTCTTTCTTTATCGCTTCCTCAAGCTGTTTCTGAAGTTCGGCAATTCTTTCTTCTTTTGAAGTTGGCTTTGGAGTTCGTCTCGGTGACGGTGGAGGTGAAATATCTTCATCGGGGGGCAAAGGATTTTCCTCCTCTGATTCTTCTTCAATTTCTTCGGCAGAAGTTTCTTCTCCGGGGGTAAAACCAGCTTCTTCCATAACTTCCTCATTAACATAAATTGGGACACCGCATCTGAGGGCAACCGCAATCGCATCACTTGGTCTTGAATCAATCTCATAAGTCATTCCGTTGAGCTCAAGATAAATTTTTGCGTAAAATGTCCCATCTCTTAAATCTGTTACAACAACTTCAACAATTGTCACACCAAGTCCGTCAAGTATATTTTTTATAAGGTCGTGTGTCAATGGTCTTGGCGGTTTTATCCCCTCCATTTCAAGAGCGATGGCTTGAGCTTCAAACGAGCCAATTATAATTGGCAATCTTCTATCACCCCCAACCTCTTTCAAGATCAAAGCGTAAGAACTCGGTCCTGTGGGCGTTGCAGATAAACCAACTATGTCAACCTGTATTTTTCTCACTTTAATCAGTCCTCCTTCGTTTTTAAAATTTTAAATTCATTTCCCTAAAACTTTCTTTAACTCCTCAATCAAAGCCGGAACCACTTCAAACAAATCACCTGCTATGCCGTAATCTGCAACTTGAAATATAGGCGCATCTTTATCTTTATTTATCGCAACTATAACTTTTGAAGAAGACATCCCCGCAAGATGCTGAATTGCACCCGAGATCCCAATTGCGATGTAAAGTTTTGGCGAAACTGTTTTCCCAGTTTGCCCAACCTGTTCATCATGAGGACGCCATCCCGCATCAACAACCGCTCTTGAAGCTCCAACAGCTGCACCAAGAACATCAGCAAGTTCCTCAATTAATTTAAAGTTTTCGGGCGCTTTCAATCCCCTGCCACCTGAAACAACAATGTCCGCCTCGGTGACATCAAGCTTCCCCTTCGTTGAAGCAACTGTTTCAAATGCAACAACTTTAAAATCATCATCGGTTAAGTTAACATTTAACTTCTCAACAACCGCCATTTTTCCATCACTTTCTCCAGCTGAGAAAACATTCGGTCTTAAAGTGTAAATTTTTTTATCGGAATTAACTTTTACTCTTATAAATGCTTTCCCCGCATAAACTGGTCTCGTTGCTATGACTTCCCCATTTTCAACTTTTAAATCAGTGCAATCAAGAGCAAAGCCAGCATCAATTTTCCCCGCAACTCTTGGAGCAAGCTCCTTGCCCATCGCTGTAGCTGACATAAAAAGATATTCAGCGTCAATTTCCCTCATAACATCTGCAATCACTTTAGCATAAGCAGTCAAAGAATACTGTGCAAGTTTTGGATCGGACACGACAAAAACTTTTTCAGCCCCGTAATTGCCAAGTTCAGGTGCTATCTTCTCCGCATTTTCATCGCCTATAACAAGCGTAAAAAATTCAGCAGAAATTTCATCAGCAATTTTTCTTCCCGTTCTTACCGCTTCAAAAGCTGATTTTTTAAACTTTCCTTCCCTTTGTTCAGCAAATGTTAAAACTCTTTTTGCCATCTTTATTCTCTTTGAATTTGTTTTAAAATAATTATTCCCGAATTATTTTGCAACTTAAAATTTTTCAAATCACCTTCGCTTCTTCTCTCAAAAGGCGAACAAGCTCTGGAACAGCGCTTGCATCTGTGCCGAGAATTCTTCCGGGCTTCTTCGGAGGCGGAAGTAACATTTCAATGACTTCCGTCTTGTTCTCAAACTGTGGCGCTGGTCTTTCCTCAACCGGCTTGCTCTTTGCTGCCATTATCCCTTTTAAAGAAGGATATCTGGGCTCATTTAAACCCCTCTGCGCTCCAATTACAATCGGCAACTTACTGCGAACTTTTTCACGTCCACCCTCAATCTCACGCTCCGCTATAACCGTTCCATCTTCACTTATTTCAAGCTTGACTACAACCGTAATTGATGGCAAACCCAAAAGCTCTGCAACTAAACTTGGCATCGCCTGATCATCGTAATCAATTGACTGCTTGCCGAAAAATATAATGTCGGGAGAAATCTCTTTTAAAACCTCCGCAAGAGCTTTCGCAATTGAAAAAGTATCTCTTTGTGAATCATCCTTTAACAAAATCCCCTTATCAGCACCCATAGCGAGGGCTTTCCTTATAACTTCAACATTTTCACTTCCACCCAGTGAAATTACTATAACCTCACCACCAAATTTTTCTTTTGTCTTAAGAGCTTCTTCAACTGCGAATTCATCATAAGGATTTAAAATGTAATTTACGCCTGTTTTGTCAATTGTTTTTCCATCAGCACCAATTTTCACTCTTGTTTCTGTGTCTGGAACCCGATTTACACAAACAGCTATTTTCATAGGTATTTAATTTTTTGTTTTTAAAATTAACTTGCTTTCACCTTTGTGAGAACTTTTTTAAGTGCATTCAAAAAATATCTATTCTCTTCAAATGTTCCAACCGTAACTCTAAAAATTTTGTCCATCATCGGATAAGAGCTCATATCCCGCACCGCAACGCCTTCTTCAAGCAACATATCAACAACTTCACCCCCATCTACCTTCACAAGCAAAAAATTTGTTTCTGTGTTGAAAACTTTTATTTCATCAATTTTACACAACTCATTATAAAGCCACTCCTTTTGCTCAATTATGTAATTGACATTTCTTTTGACAAGGTCAAGATGATTTAAAATTTCAATTGCTGTTAACTCCGCAAAACGATCAATTGTGAACGGAAGCCGAACTTTTTTAATCTCATCAGCTATTTCCTTTGATGTCAAAGCATAGCCAATTCTTATCCCAGCAAGCCCAAACGCCTTTGACATCGTCCGAATGACAATAAGATTTGAAAACTCGTCAAGAAGCTCAACTGCGCTTCTTTCACTTGAAAATTCAAAATATGCCTCATCAATTATAAAAATTGCATCGGAAAGCGAAATTAAGAACTTAACATCATCAAACTTTAAACTTTTACCTCCCGGATTGTTTGGCGAACAAAGTCCTACCACCCCCGGCTTGTTATCAACTATCGCATGAGCAATTGAATCAACATTAAAACTAAAATCATCATTCAAAAAAACCTCAATAATCCTGCCACCAAGAATTTTTGTAATCTTCCCATAAAGATAAAACGATGGTTGAGGAATTAACACTGGCGCATCTTTCAAATTAAGAGCGAGAAAAATCGCATAAATCAACTCATTTGATCCATTGCATATAACTATCCTATCCGAATCAACCCCGTGATGCTCACTTAATTTTTTTATCAACTCAAAAGGCGCAGGACTTGGATATCTGTTCCACTGCTCGTTTAAAAATTTTTGTAAAACTTTTTCTTTGATCTCCAGTGGCAGGTCAAACGGATTTTCGTTTTGATTTAATTTAACCTTTGCTTTTTGTGCTTTTAAAGCAAATGCTTGAATTGATTTCAAATTGGGATTAAATCTGTGAGCCAGGTTCATCATCAGCGATGATTTTATTTTCACAAAAAATTATCTATCATCAGATTTAAAAATCTGAATTTAAAAACGAATTCTGCTAAAATATAAAACTCGCTTCTTGAAAAAAACAAATTACGGTATTTGACAGATTGAAACTACTTTTCCTTTTCACCAGCAAGTTTGCCTATCCCATAAGCAATCGCAAACAAAAGACATGTCTGAGCGAAATTATGCCATGTCGCATTTGCAAAGATAATATGTTGCCCAATGATTTTCCCAATCAAACCTATAATCAAACTCAAAACCGCAACGATAACCCCGAGCAAAACGATTCTATTCATTGTTTCCCTCCAAAATTATGTTTTGAGAGTTTCATTGAAAAGTTAAAAAATAAAAATTACAGTGTCAATACCTTTGGATTTTACGAATGAATCACAATCTTCCCCGCATAGATTTGTTTAGTGTTGAAATCCCTGAACCTGGTTTCAGGGATTGAAAAATAAAAGGGGCGTGTTTCCACGCCCCTTGTGAATGACTTTACAAAATTACTTTCGTCGTCAAAGCAAATCCAATGTCTCTTGAATTCTTCAAACCTTTTGCAATTTCATTTTGCAGATAAATTTTTTCGCCAATCTTTGCCCCCAGAAAAATACTTGCTGAATATTCGCTCTTTGTCAATCTCTGCCCAGCATAACTACTGCTATGAACACTTGCATATTCAAATCCAACTCCAATGAGCCCAGCGTCGTTGAATGTGTAAAATGCTCCCGCATGCCCACCAACTGTAAAATCCTTGCTCTCAAGCCCATAACTTGCCGTCGGATGAATCACATAAACAAAGTTTGATACATAAAAGATATTCGGCAAAGAAACCTCAAACTCATTGCTTCTTTCTGTCAACTTCCCACGATGCTCAACTATAACATCAAGCGTATACCTATTCATAAAAGAAGTGTAAAGATTATAAACCCCACGAATCCCATAATAATCAATTTTGAATTCATCTCTTGATTTTTCATCTGAACCAATTGTGAATTGAACAGAGAAATTCCTCGCAACTCCGTAATAAATGCTACCCATTGATAAAAACGAATCTTCAAGCGACCTCAATGTGTTAATTGAATACTCAGCGTTGAGCTCAAACACAAGAGAGCGAAACGGATAAACCATTGATCCCCTTTTCAAGAAGAGATAAGTATCAAAGCAGGGATAAGCTGTTGAAGTCAAAAAAACTAAAATTGCGAGTGCAAAGATTGCCCTTTTCATGGCGGTTTCTCCTGTTTTGTTTTAGCGAAAATTAATGCTATCTTCATTAAAAAGATAGCACAATTAAAATTAAAAGTCAAGTGTGTTCGCCTGAATTTGGTTAATTCAATCATAACTAATCTTCCGATATTTCCCCCGCTATTGGCTTGTAAAATTCTTCTCTTATCAGTGCGACATTATCGCCGTATTTAGCAAGCAAAAACATCAATTTAACGATTGCGGTCTCCGTTGTCATATCTTTACAACTTAAAGCCCCTGCATCAAGAGCATCTTTCCCGCATTGATAAAGCGTCAAATCAACTTTGCCGTAAACCGCTTGAGTTGAGATTGCAACTATTTTTCCCATTTCACTAGCTTTCTGAACAAATGGGATAAGCGATCTTTCTTCTATATTCGGCAAATTACCCGAGCCGAAAGCTTCAATCACAAATCCTTTTATATCAAGTTCAAGCAAACTCATAAGAAAATCAACTTTAACAGATGGAAAAATTTTAACACAAAAAACTTCGTTTGAAAAATTTTTTGAAACATTTAATTTGAAATTTTTACGCTTCAAAAAATTTTTTTCATAAACTTTAACTTCAACCCCAACCTCTGCAAGAGGTGGATAATTTGGCGAGTCAAACGCATCAAATCCCCAAATGTCAATTTTTTTCGTGCGATTTCCACGGAATAATTTATTGTTGAAAAAAATGCATACCTCAGGTATCGGATAGGTTGCAAGTTCAACCGAGTTAATCAAATTATTTCTCGCATCGGTTCTTATCTCTGAGAGTGGACGTTGCGAACCTGTGAGTATGACGGGCTTTGAAAGCCCATCAAGAATAAAAGAAAGAGCGGAAGCAGTGTAAGTCATCGTATCCGTGCCGTGCGTTATCACAAAACCATCAAAATCATCGTAATTTTGAACGATGACATCAGCAATCTTCAGCCAGTGTTCAATCCCAATGTTTGATGAGTCAATGTTTGCAACAATGTGCGATTCAATTTCGGCAATTTGCTTTACCTCTGGGACGAACTCAATTATTCTTTGGATAAATGAGCTTGGGGCAAGCGTCCCATCTTTCAAAGCCATTCCAAATGTCCCGCCCGTGTGGATAAGTAAAATCCGCTTCATAAGATGTTTCAAAAAAGTTCAAAAATTAACGACCGTATAAGCCAACTATCTTTGCCTCAGCAAGAATATGTCCTTTTGCTTTTGCTTCAACTTGTTCGGCGGTTGCTCCTGAATTTAAACCGAGCGTTTCAACATCAAGAGCATAAAGCTTAAAAATATATCGGTGCGGTTTGTGCCCACGAGGTGGACAAGGTCCACCATAACCAATGCGACCGAAATCATTAACACCTTGTTTTATTTTGTCATCAACAATCCCGACCTTTTTAACATTTTCTGGAAGTTTCGTCACATTTGCAGGGATATCATAAATAACCCAGTGTATAAATGTTCCGCCTGGGGCATCTGGATCCTCGCAAATTAGAGCAAAACTTTTCGTGCCCGTTGGCGCATTTTCCCAAGTAAGTTCAGGTGAATAATCCTGACCATCGCATGTAAATTTTTTCGGGATCGTTTCCCCGTCTTTGAAAGCTGTTGATTTAATAACAAACATTTTTTTAACCCCTCCTTTTTGAGCATTTGTTTGTGTCAAGAGGAAAATTGAAATCAAAAACAAAGTTAAAAATCTCATTTTAAAAATCCTCATATTTTTGTTTTACGAATAAAATTTCGGCAAATGAAATCAAATAATCAAGAAAAATTATATTAACCATCTCTATCATCGCTCTTGCTACTGTTATCTCCTCTTTTAAATTTCTTAATTACAAATTCCCAGTAAACCATACCTTTACCTTTCGTTTTCAATTTTGGTGTCACATATTCAATTTCCTTTCCAACTTCAACTTCAATTGAAGATGATTTTGCTATTGAAAGAACCTGTGAAGGATATATACTCTTGTGCCCAGTCATAATAAAACTTATTATACAGGCTACACTAGCGTATGGTGCTAAACTGGGACCAAAAAGTTCAACTGACATTATACTTGCTGCAATTGGTGCATTTGTGGCACCAGCAAGAACTGAAACGAACCCAATAGCGGAAAATGTTGAAAAATCAAGCCCCAACATCTTTGCAAACAAAATTCCCGATGTTGCTCCAACAAAAAATATCGGTGTGACAACTCCACCACTTCCTCCAAAATTTAGAGTAATTGAAGTAAAAATAATCTTTGCAATAAAAGCATAAAAAACAACATTTTTGCCTTCAATAGCATTTTGAATTGTATCAAGTCCAAGACCGAGATATTGTTTTCCAAAAATAAATGTTAAAACTACAAGTATGGATCCGCCAAGCAAGGATTTCCACGGCTTCCACAAATTTATTCTTTTATTCAATTTTTCAAATAAATCCATACTCTCAATAAAAATTCTCGCACAGATACCGAAGAAGATTCCCGCAAGAATTACTTTAATAAAAAAAGATTCGCTGAAAATAGGAGTAAATTTTATCGGATGATGAAAATATGTAATCCCAAGCGAAGATGTAACATGATAACTCACAATCCCTGCGATAAAAGATGGCAAAAGAACATCGTATAGGATATCGCCGATATATAAAACCTCAACTCCGAATATTGCACCCGCTATTGGTGTTCCGAACACGGAAGAAAAACCCGCGCTTATTCCGCATATAACAAGTTTTTTTCTGTCCTGTTTATTCAATTTCAAAAGTTTTGCGAATGATGAAGCAAGTCCCGCGCCTATTTGAGCGCATGGACCTTCCTTGCCAACTGAACCACCTGAAGCAATCGTCACAACCGTTGCAATAAGTTTGACAGGCACAACGGATAACTTTATGTCTCCAAATTTTTTATGCACTGACTCAATAACTTTCTCAGTTCCGTGACCTTCTGCATCAGGGGCAAGATACATAACAAGCAAAGTGCTAATAAGCAAGCCAAAAGGCAAGATCAGAAAGTAAAGTTCATATCGTCCCATAAATTGAGTAGATAAATCAAGTATTTTCAAGAAAACTACTGTTGATAAACCAACTATTGCCCCGGTTATCGTCGCAAGTAAAACCCACTTTAAAACACTTGTAAACAAAATCAACTGCTCATTTAAAATTTTTTTCACTTCTATCTAAGTAGTCCGTTTATTTTGCTGTCCAAATTTTCCATTACAAATATAAAAGATTATCCGAAATCAGCAAATTTGGTCGTTCTTGTTTTAATTTTTATATTTTTATCAGCGAGAACATAATTTTATGCGTATGAAAAAATTTCTTTCAAATCCGGTGAATTTAATTTTCGGTGCGATAGTTTTTGCGCTTCTGCTTTACCTCATCTTCGGCGAAAAAGGGCTCATACAACGTGCAAAACTTGAAGTTAATCTGAAAAAAATTAAAAAAGAGATTGAAACAATTCAGAACGAGAACGCTATTTTAAGAGAAAAAATCCATAAACTTGAAACAGATCCAGAGCAAATTGAAAAAATCGCACGAGAAAAATACGGAATGGCAAAAGAAGGTGAAGAAGTTTTCATTATAAAAGAAAAGTAATCTTACCTCAAAAATGAAACCCGAAAAAATTCTCCCGCCACTTGCTGATAGAATCAGACCGAAAACAATTGATGAGTTTGTTGGACAGGAGCATATACTTGGAGAAGGTAAGCCATTGAGAATGATGATTGAGACCGGAGATGTTCAGTCAATGATACTTTGGGGACCCCCGGGCGTTGGGAAAACAACTCTTGCGAAAATAATTTCCGAAAAAATTAACGCTGACTTTTATCAGGTCAATGCAGTTCTGTCCGGAACAAAAGAGATAAAAGAAATAATTGATAAGGCGGAGAAAAATTTAAAATTCTATGGAAAGAAGACAATTTTATTCATTGACGAAATCCACAGATTTAACAAAGCACAGCAAAGTGTTTTGTTAAACAGCGTTGAAAATGGAACCATTATATTGATTGGAGCAACAACGGAAAATCCATCTTTTGAGATAATCTCACCTCTTTTATCAAGATGTCAGGTCTTTGTGCTTGAACCGCTTGGTGTGAATGAACTTAACAAAATTCTTGAAAGAGCTCTGAAAGTTGATGAGGTTTTGTCAAAGTTAAAAATTAAAATTGAAGACAAAAACCTTCTCTTTCTTTATTCAGGCGGGGACGCAAGAGTTATGTTAAATGCTCTTGAAGTTGCGATAAAACTTGCAAAGCCAGACGAGAATAACGAGATATTTTTAACGAGAGAAATTATCCTTGAGGCATTTCAACGGAAACATTTCAAATATGACAAAGCAGGTGAAGAACATTACAATTTAATCTCCGCATTTATAAAAAGCATCCGCGGAAGTGATCCCGATGCTGCTGTTTATTGGCTTGCCCGAATGTTAATTGCGGGTGAAGACCCAAAGTTTATCGCACGAAGGATGATAATTCTTGCAAGTGAAGATATTGGAAATGCTGAACCATACGCCTTAACACTTGCAACAAGTTGTTTCACCGCAGTTGATTATGTTGGGATGCCAGAAGCTCGTATAATTCTTGCTCAAGTTGCGACATATCTTGCAAGTTGCCCAAAGAGCAACTCGGCTTATCTTGCAATTGAAGAAGCAATGGAGGATGCACAACGATACCCGGACCTTCCCGTTCCGCTTCATTTGAGAAACGCACCAACAAAACTGATGAAAGAACTTGGCTACGGAAAAGATTACAAATACAGCCACGATTTCCCCAATCACTTCGTTGAACAACAATTTCTGCCAGAGGAACTTAAAGATAAAATTTATTACAGACCGACGGAACTTGGGCGAGAAAAAATTTTGAAAGAACGGCTTGAAAGTTTATGGAAAAAGCGAAAACAAAAATAAATTAAACAGATGGAAAAATTAGTCATTGGGGTTGACCTCGGCGGGACATTCATCAAAGCAGGCGTTGTAAATAATTCGGGTGAAATTTTAATTGAAGATTCAATCCCAACCGAAGCTGAAAAAGGTCCTGAGCATGTGGTTGAGCAAATTTCAAAAATTGTTTTAAAACTTGCCCAGAATTTAAAAAATGGACATATCCTTGGCACTGGAATTGGCGCGCCCGGACAAGTTGACCCACAGGGCGGTGTGAAATATCCACCAAATTTCCCCGGTTGGACGGTCGTTTATCTTGCGAAAGAAGTTGAAGAAAAAACCGGGATCAAAACCGTTGTTGATAATGATGCAAATGTTGCTGCTATCGGAGAAGCAAAGTTCGGTGCGGGAAAAGAATATCCCGATTTCATAATGGTGACGCTTGGAACAGGTATAGGTGGCGGAATTATAATCGGCGGGAAAATTTATCGCGGTCCAACAGGCGGAGCTGGAGAAATCGGACATGTTTCAATTAACTTTGAAGGTCCAAAATGTAACTGCGGAAATTATGGCTGTGTTGAAGCTTATGTCGGACAAAAATATCTTTCTGCGTGGGTTGCAAAAGAACTTGAAAAAAATCCGAAGTCAAAGATAGTTGAACTCGTAAATGGCGACCTTTCAAAAATTGAACCTTATATAATCTCGCTTGCAGCTGAACAAGGTGATGAATTTGCGATAAATGTCTGGAAAAGGGCCGGATTTTATGTCGGAGTTATGCTTGCATCGGTTATGAATTTGTTTGATATAAAAGTTGCAATAGTTGGTGGAGGAGTTGCAAAAGCTGGAAAAGTTTTGTTTGACGCAATGAACGAAACTGTTAAGTTAAGAGCTCTGAAACCAATCGCTGAAAAGGCAATCGTAATTCCTGCACAACTTGGAAATAGAGCTGGAATCCTTGGAGCTGGTGCACTTGCATTTGAGGAATTAACCTGAATTTTTTAAAAAATCAAGGTAAAGATTTATGAAGTTGAAAAAATTCATTCTTGTAATCTTCATAATCGCAAATCAAATTCTCATCTCACAAGTTAAAGTCGTTCTTGATAGCGTTTATTCCCCAAGTTTAAACTCGTTTAAACATTTTCATATCGTTTTACCAGAAAATTATTTTAAAACCGAAGAAAGATTTATTGCGATTTATCTACTGCACGGTTATGGTGGAAGCCATCAAGATTGGGTTAACAAAACATCGCTTGTTAAATATCTCAAAGATTACAACTTCATCATCATAACTCCAGAAGCCGACAATGGTTGGTATACAAATTCTCCGACGCTGAAAAATAAAAACTACGAAGATTATATCATCAAAGATTTAATTCCTTATGTTGAGAAAAAATACAGAGTTATCTCCACAAGACATGGTCGCATAATAGCGGGGCTTTCAATGGGTGGATATGGAGCAATTAAATTTGCGTTAAAATATCCAAACATGTTTTTGCTTGCTGGCTCTTTCAGCGGTGCTTTCAACTGGGAACAAATACTTGAAAGAGGACAAGGTCAAATAATTCAAAGTTTAAAAGATGCTTTCGGAGAAGCGAAAACTCAACACTGGCATAAAAATAATGTTTTCTCTCTCGTTGATAGCGTCGCAATTGGGAATTTACCTTATCTTTATATCTCCGTTGGCAAAGATGATAACATAATTGGATTGCTTGAAGCGAACAGAAATCTCGTGGAAAAACTCCAAAAGAAAAACATAAACTACGAATACCACGAGCTTCCTGGCTCACATACTTGGTCATTCTGGGATATGGAAATAAAAAACTTCCTGCGCCGTGTTTCAGAAATTAACAGTTTGACCTGGTGAGATTATTTTTCCTCAAGCAAAATTTCTCTGAGATACTTAACGGGCGGTGACCCATGCGAGAGCAAATTCTCATTGAATTCTTTTATGTTGAACTTTTCACCCTTCTTTTTCATATATTCCTCTCTCAAACTCATTATTTCTGAAATCCTGTGAAATAACTTGAAAGTTGTGCTGATGTAAGACACGCACGTTTCCATTTTCCCTCTGCTTCTGCTTTCTCTTGAAATCCTTCTCTCATCATAAGATCCATCGCTTCTTCCTGCGTCATATTGCCAGCGTGAATTTTATGATCAAGAATTGCATTTATCACAACTCTTATATACCATTTCAAATGAATAAGTTTCATCTTTGGGTCGTTGTTTAACAATCCATTTTCAATTAACAACCTTTCAGCGTAAACAGCCCAGCCCTCAACCATTGGTCCACTCCAGAAAACACTTCTCACAATTGATGGACAGCGATTTGAATAGTAAAGTTGAACATAATGTCCCGGGATCGCCTCGTGTATGCTCAATTCAAGAAGCGAATAATAATTATACTCACGAAGATAAGATTCAACCTGTTCAGGTGTCCAGTCCTCAGGGATTGGAGAGACATTGTAAAATGTTTTCATATTTTTCTCAAGTGGTCCGGGTGCTTCAAGCGAAGCAACAGCAACACCTCTTTGATATTCTGGCGTTTCTCTCACAACAAGTGGTTTGCTTTCATCAAGCGTTAAAAGATTTTTCTCCTTCACAAATTGTGTCAAATATCTTAAATCTGATTTTATTCTATCCATAATCTCATTCGGCTTCGGATGTTCAAGGACAATTTTATCAAGAACTGCTTTTACAACCGCAAGTTTATCCATTCCCTTTGGTTCTCTGCCGTAATAATACTTGTAAAGTGGAAGTGCAATTTGATACATCTCATCATGTGTTTTCGCTTTTTCTTTCTCCGCAAGGGAAAGGATTTCATCTGGTGTGAAACTTGATTTCAAATAATACTTCATCTTTTTGTAGTAAAGTTCTTTTCCAAGCCGAAAATCACGCTTTGATTTTGGCTTTAACTCATTTTCAAGCCATCTTCCATAATCTTCAAGCGAAGCAACCGCAACTTCGCTTGCTCTTTTGACTTCCGCTTTCAATTCATCAGATATCTTCAAAGTATCCGCAAACTTAATCAAATCATTTTTCAAAATGTTGATGTTTCCCTTGTTCTGTCTTAACGCCGTCTCAATGTGAATCTGCGGTGCGTCTTTTAAATTTTTCTTTGCGGTTTCAACAAATTGCGGAATTTGTTTAACTCTCTCAAGAGCATTCTTCAATCTATCCTCTGCTGGTGCAAAATCCTGCGTGATAAGATACATCAAACCATCTCCAACTATTGAATTGTAAATTAATGGATTCCACTCATACTCTCTTAACTCTTCAAGATTGAAAATCATCTCGTCAATTTCCTCAAGCAAAATGCGACAATCAATGCTGTTGTCTTTTGAAAGTTTTCTCAAATCAAATTTTGAAAACTTCTCCCTGTAATTTTTAAGCCATTCAAGTTTTTCCTTTAAGGACTTCTCGGAGAGATCATCAAGCAAATTATCATACTTATGATACCCGACCCATGTTGCGGAGACGGGATTAAACCTGAAATACTCGTCCATAAATTTTTGAACGAGTTTTGAAAATTTTTCATCTTCGCTTTGAGTTGTGCAACCAGAAATTAGAAACAAAAACATCACGGGGATTGCGATTAACTTTTTGATGATTTTCATATTACAAATCCCTTTTGTTTTGAAATTTTTTATAAACTGCTAAAACAAAAGCAAAGACAAAAACCAAAAACGAAATATAAACGAGCAAGTCGCCATACATAGTGTAAAAAGTTTTTTCAGAGTTTAACTTCACAACATCTGCAATTTGAGTTTTCTCGTGAAATTTTGTCTTTTTCTGCACTCTTCCATATGGGTCAATGAAGCCAGAAATTCCACCATTTGCACATCTTACGATGCTTCTTCTATTTTCAACTGCACGCAAAATTGAATATTGAAAATGTTGATAAGGTCCTGATGTATTCCCATACCAACTATCGTTTGTTATCACTGCGAGAAATTCCGCACCTTTTTTCACAAACTGGCGAACGAAAGACGGATAAATTGACTCATAACAGACAACGCCTGAAAATTTAACGACATCTCCATTTTTTCTCTTCATTTCAAAAATTGTCGTATCTTTCCCCTTTGCCCAACTACTTATCCCAACCCCCCATTGCAACGGCTCAATCAAAAAATGAAATGTATCCGCATAAGGCAAACGCTCTCCAAACGGGACGAGAATTATCTTCGCATATTTTTGAATTTTGTCATTTTTCGGAAGAAAAAGTCCCATCGCATTGAAAGCGTCGTATCTTTGCCCCGTCTCTTTTATAAGATGACTGCTTGGTGGTGCTTGCGATGGATCATCGTAAAATTTAGCATCTGGAAAACCCGTTAAGATAGCAACATTCAAACTATCAACTTCACTTTTAAACCAATTAAAGTAATAACGATACGGCGAAAGAAGAAAATAATAAGTTATCGCTGTTTCAGGATAAACGACAAGTTCAACATCTGGATTTTCTGCGACGAGTTTTTTCGTCATCCCCATATAAAGATTTATCTGATCCGAAAGCGTCCCCTCCCATTTAAGCCACGGATTTATATCTGGCTGAATTAAACCAATTTTCATCTGCTTGAAAAATTTTTCATCAGCATTTTTCAAAACATAAAACCCGTAAAAATCTGGCAAGATGTAAATTAAAACTCCGAGAGCAAAGTATTTGAGCGAGCGTTGAGAAAAAATTTTTTTCTCTTCAAAAATTTTTTTGAGCGAAAGATAAAACAAAACATTCACAACAAGTATTAAAAAAGAAAGACCGTAAACTCCTGTGAATTCAATAAATTGAATTTTAGCAAGATAATATGTCTGCGTATTCCCAAGCGTAAGCCACGGGAAAGCAAGTTCAGTCGTTGAACGAAAATACTCAAACAAAACGAAGACAAACGGGAAAATCAAAAGATGAAATTTTCCAGAAACATTTTTCTTTACGAACATATAAAACCACATTGGAAGAAAGAAAAGAACGGGATGAACGAGAATAAGAAGAACGCAACCAACCATAAGAAAAGGGTCTGCTTCTTTTGACCATCCACCAACCCAATAAAGTGTAAAAAGATTGAAGAAGAAAAAAGCAATATAAGAATAGCGGAAAAGTTCTCTGTAATTTTTAACTCTGTCAATCAAAAAAAGCAATGGGACAAATCCAGCGGTTGCGAAAAAACCAGTTTTCAAAGGCGGAAAAGATAAAGAAAGCAAAACACCACTTGCGAAAGAAAGTAAAAACTTCGCAAACGAATCAGGTTTTTTCAAATTTTTTCTTGATTTTGTTTTTGTAAAGTTCAACGGAGTAAATCCATAGATAAAAAATAAAAATTCCAACAACAAATCCAATCATCATCCCAGCAAGAACATCCGCAGGATAATGCACGCCGACATACACTCTTGAAAAAGAAATTAAAAAAGCAAGTGAAAAAAGATAAACAAGATACTTGCGATAAAACTTTGATAAAAGCGTCGCAACAGTGAAACTATTAACAGCGTGGCTTGATGGGAAAGATAATCCACTTCCACACGGAACAAGCAATCTCACATTTTCAAGTTCATGGCACGGACGAATTCTCCCAAAAAGTGGTTTTAAAATGTGACTGCTTAACTGATCACTTATCGCAATCGCTGGGATCAAAAGAATTGCGACAATTCTTCCCGTCCTTCCGCCGAAAATTAAAAGACCGAGCCAGACAAAAACAAGAAAAACTCTCAAATTGAAATCGCTCGTTATAAATGGCATCAAAACATCAAAAACTGGATTTGCGATTTTGTGATTGAGAAGATAAAAAATCAATTTGTCAAGTTTCAAAATTTCGTTGAGCAAGTTTCATCTTTTTTTGCTTTTCAAAAAATTTTTCAAAATAAAAATCAACACAAAAATTGTGATAACTGCGGTTATGATTTTGCTGTAAGCGGAGATAACATCAGCGATCAAATGCCAATTTTCACCAAGAATTTTTCCAGCGGTGACAAGAATTGAATACCAGAGGGAAGCACTTATGAAAGATAGAATCAGGGATTTTTTCACATCGTATTCCCCAAGCCCTGCAAAGAAAGCGACAAATGCTCTTGTTCCCGCAAGAAACCTATTTATCACGATCAAAAAATAGCCATATTTTGCAAACAATGTCTCAACTTTTTTGACATTTTCTGGATTTATAAACTTTATCTTGCCCTTTTCTATTATTTCATCTCCAAATTTATCACCGATGAAATACATCGTTAAAAAGCCGAGCGTGCTCCCAAAAATTGCGGAAAGAAGCGTAAGTGTAAAGTCCGTTTTCCCGATGCCAGAAAGTGAAGCACAAAAAACGACAACAACATCGCTTGGCGATGGAGGGAAAAGATTTTCTATGTATGCAAAGAAAAATACAACAGCGTAAATCCAGATATTATCAATGCCGAGGATAAAATCAAGAATTTGTTTCGTCTCCATAAAAGTTTAATTATTCATTTTTCAATTTCACCATCACAACTACAAAGCAAGCGATCGCTTCACCTTTCCCAAGTGAATCAAATTTTTCATTTCGCTTCGGCTTAACAGAAATTTTATCAGAAGAAAGATCAAGAATTGAACTCAAACGATTTTTGATTTGCTCAACAAACGGGGAAAGTTTAATCTCTTCAAGTATAACCGTTGAATCAATGTTTACAATTTCAAAATTTTTTTCGTCAAGAATTTTTTTTACCTCTTTCAAAAAAATTTCGCTTTTAGCATCTTTAAATTTTTCATCAGTGTCAGGGAAAAGTTCGCCGATATTTCCATAACCAATCGCACCAAGCAAAGCATCGCAAATTGCGTGGATTAAAACATCGCCATCTGAATGACCTAAAGAACCTTTTTCAGATGGAATCTCAACTCCACCGATGTAAAGTTTTCTTCCTTCAACGAGTGGATGTATGTCATAACCGATGCCAACTCTCAAATTTAAAACCAACCTTTTATTTCAAATGATTTATACTTTGCTTCGTAAGGTTTCCATGTTATCTGAACATCTTCAACTTGTGCATATCTTGGTCCAACTTTTACAAGTTTTATTAATTCTTCAACGAGCGAGCGTTCACCTTCAACTTCAATTTCAACATCGCCATTGCTTAAATTTCTAACCCAGCCATTTAACCCAAGATGATTTGCGTGCTTTTGGACAAACCAGCGAAATCCAACTCCCTGAACAAGCCCTTTTACAATTATGTGCGCACAGACATAATCTCCAGACATAGTTTTCAAAGTAATTTTGTTTTCAACTTTTCAATGCTGACTTTGAAAAAATCATCAAACTTTTCAATTTGACCTCCAAACTGAACAAAATCAACCTTACCTCCACCTCTTCCACCTGCTTCATTCAAAATTTCTTTTAAAATTTCCCTTAAATCAATTTCAACATCCGAAGACCTCGCAATTACAAAATTCGCACCTCCAAATTTTGAGCCAACTATTGAGACAACCTTCGGATATTGAATTAATTTCTTTGCAAGGATTTTCAAGTCATCAACATTTTTATCTTCAAAAGAGATGCTGACGAAATTTACATCTTTAAACTTTTCCGCATTTTGAACCAGTTTTTCCGCTTCAAATTCCATCAATTTTTCGGTCAGATAGTTTATCAATTTTTGCTTTTCTTTCTGCGTTTCAAGTATCTTTATAACTTGTTCAGCAAGTTCCGAATCTCGCACACTCAAAAGCGAGACAAGTTCATTTGAGATTTTATTTTTCAATTGATAATCTCTCAAAGCCCGAACTCCGCAAACAAATTCAACTCTTGTCAATCCACCCTTAACTCTTTCCCATCTCTTAACTTTTATCAAGCCAATTTCTCCACTTTTTGAGACATGAGTTCCACCGCACGGAGAAAAATCAAAATCACTCACTTCAATTATTCTAATCGTCCCTGAAACTTTTGGTGGCTTTCTCAACGGAAATTTTGAAACCTCGGAATCACTTACGAAATGAATTTTCACATCTCTATTTTCCCAGACGATTTTATTTGCAAGATTTTCAACTTCTTTAACTTTCTCATAGTCCAGAGTTTCGGCGTCAAGATCAATCGTTCCAACTTCATCCCCGAGTCGTGATGAAATAGTTTCATAATCAAATAGAACTTCAAACGCTCTTGAAAGTATGTGTTGTCCCGTATGTTGTTGCATATTTGAAAATCTTCTTTCCCAATCAATTTTACACTCAACTTCTCCCGCTGGAATTTCACCATCAACTATGTGCAAAATTTCTCCGTCGTCATTTTCAATCACATCAACAACTTTAACTCCATTTATTGAGCCAGTGTCATGTTCTTGTCCCCCAGATGTTGGATAAAAATAAGTTTTATCAAGCACAACTGCGATTTTGCCGTTTAGATTTTTTATATCAACCACCCTTGCTTTGAAATCTATCGTGTAGCTGTCGGTATAATACAATTTTTCTGTCATAGTTTGAAAATTTTTTATTAAAATTTACTGCCTGTGGATTTGATTTTCAAAATTTGCTTGGCAGGAAAAATTTTTGTATATTTGCAATGTAATTTGGGCCCGTAGCTCAGTGGTAGAGCATCTGCCTTTTAAGCAGGAGGTCGGAGGTTCGATCCCTCCCGGGCTCACTTCAATCGTAATCAACCGGGGTCAAAACCTCATCGTTTTCAGTCATATCTTTTTTAAACATTTCTCTTAATTTTCTATAAATTTCCCCCGGCTTCCCATCACCTATTGTTATGCCATCATACTTTACAATCGGAGCTACGATCAAAGTCGTGCTGAAAAACATCATCTCTGAACTATTATATGCTTCACTAATTGGGATATCTGTTGAGACAACATCTTTTAAAATTCCTTGTTCTTTTAGTTGATTTGCAAAATGAATTGCTCTTTTAAGCATTGTCCCGTGAAGGATTTTTTCAAGTCGTGGATATTTGAAAATTTTATCTTTCGTTACGATCGCAACATTTTTATTTGAACCCTCGGTTAAATAACCTTCCGAATCAATTGCGATCGCAGAATCAACCCCAACATTATGAGCAAAAAATTCCATCATTGCATTTGAAAGATAATTACAACTTTTAACCTGCGGTGTGAACGGCTGACGCAATGGAAACGGGCTTGTCACAACTGTTAAACCCTCTTCATAATATCTTGCCGGATAGCTCGGAAACGATGTTATTATCAAATAAAAATGTCCTCGCGGAGATTCATCAGGGTAAACGCTGAAACCACCTGTACCGCGCGAAATCCAAAATCTTGCAATACAATCCCTTTTTCCGGTTATAGCAATTGTTTCAAGGATGATCTCACGCATCTGCTCTTTTGTAAGCGGTATCTTTATTCCGATCGCTGTCGCAGAGCGAATTATCCTGTCAAGATGTTCTTCAAGAAGATAAACTTTTCCATTCACAACAAGAGAATTATCAAAAACTCCATCACCACGATGAACCATATGATCGTCAAAAGGAATTGTCATAAGATTTGGATTTGTCACAACAGCGTCCCAAACAGTTGAATACATCGCAAAGTATTTCTCTTTAAGCGCTGTTTCCTGCTTAACCCAGTTCAGGTAGTCCTGCTCAGACCAGATTTTTAATTTTTTCGCTTTCATAAAATTTCCCAAAACTTTGTTGTTGTATTTCGTTTAAAACTTCGTCAAATTTTTCAATAAAGAAGTTGATTTGCTCTTCTTTTATCACCAGCGGTGGAAGCAACCTGACGACATTGTTATTTGTGCAATTTACAATGACACCTTTTTCAATTAGACGCCGAACAATGTCAAAGCATTCAATGTTAAGTTCAACCCCGAGCATCAATCCAATTCCGCGTATTTCACGGATGAGATTTTGATATTTTTGTTTGAGTTTGTTAAGTTCGTTTTTTGAAATAATCACACATTGATTTAACATTTTCAATTATGCCATTTTGAATTTCTTTTATCACAGCGCATCCAGCCGAGCAAGCAACTGGATTTCCGCCGAATGTTGAACCATGAGTTCCAACCGTAAAAACATCTGCAACTTTTTCATTTCCAAGAACAGCTCCGAGCGGAAGCCCACCTCCAAGCGGTTTTGCAAGCGCAACAACATCCGGCTTAACACCATAATGTTCAAATGCGAAAAATTTTCCCGTTCTCCATAAACCACTCTGAATTTCATCCGCAACAACCAGAAAATTAAATTTCTCTCTCAACTCAAAAATTTTTTTGATGAAGCTTTCACTTGCTGGAACAATTCCACCTTCACCCTGAACAAATTCAAGAAAGACGCCCGCCGTTTTGTTGTTTATTCTTTTTTCAATCTCTTCAGCATCGTTATACTTTACATTGATAATTCCCGGGAGAAACGGCTCATAACCTTCGCGATACTTTGCCCTGTCCATAAGCGATAGAGCACCCATTGTCCTTCCATGAAAGGAATTTGAAAAAGCAATAATTTCATCTTTGCCAAATTTTTTGCCCCATTTCCTTGTAAGCTTAATTGATGTCTCAATCGCCTCAGCACCGCTATTTGTAAAGAAAACTTTTTTATAACCCGTCAATTCAATCAAAAGTTTTGCGAGTTCAACTTGTGGCTCTTGAACAAAAAGATTTGAAAGATGGATAAATTTTTCAACTTGCTCAAAAATTGCCTTTTTAACACTTTCATTTCCATACCCAAGAGCATTTACGCCTATGCCAGAGATCAAGTCAAGATATTTTTTCCCGTCGCTGTCAATTAAATAAACGCCCTCACCACGTTTAATGTAAACCCCAAGACGTTTGTATGTTTGAAAGAAAATCTCTTTTTCAATCTCAAAAATTTGCATCAATTTACCTCCGTTGATTTTGAAATTTTATCAAACAATGAATAAAGAAACTTGACCTTATTTCGCAACTCTTCAATGTCTCCATCGTTTTGAAGAAGTATATCCGCAAGTTCTCTTTTTTTCCTTACATCCATCTGCGATCTCATCCTTTTCAAAACTTCTTCTCTTGAACATCTATCTCGTTCCATAACTCTTTTAATTTTCGTCTCCTCATCCGCATCAACCACAATTACATAATCAAGTTCATTGTCAAATCCAGATTCAAAAATAAGCGCAGCTTCAACAATTACGAAGTTAACACTTTTATTTTTCGCAAGTTTTTTAAACTCCGAGAGAATTTCTTTTATCACCGCTGGATGGACAACTGACTCAAGCTCTTTTTTCTTTTTCTCATCCGTGAAGATGACATCAGCGATAAATTTTCTGTTCAGCTTTCCCCCGATATAAGCTTCGTTTCCGAAAATTTTTATAATTTTTCGCTTTAAATTTTCATCATTTGTCATCAAATTTTTTGCAAGTTCATCTGCATAAATTACTTTCGCCCCGAGCTCTTCAAAAATTTTGCAAACTGTTGTTTTACCCGAGCCGATCCCGCCTGTTACACCTATTGTCAAAATGCCGTGCTTAAACTTCAAAACTTTTCAACTTTTCTTTTTTTGATAAGTTAAAAAAACTTCACAAAATAAAAAAGGGGCGTAACTTCTTACGCCCCTTTTGAAATTTCAAAGCTAAATCAAATCACTTTGCATATGCAACCGCACGAACTTCCCTTATGACCGTGACTTTAATTTGTCCCGGATACTCCATCTCTTCTTGAATTTTCGCTGCAATATCACGGGACAATTGATCCGCAAGATTATCATCAACTTTATCTGGCTCAACGATGACTCTTACCTCACGACCGGCTTGAATTGCGTATGTTTTTGCAACGCCCTCAAATGATTTTGCTATTTCTTCAAGTTTTTGCAATCTTCTAACATAACCTTCAACTGATTCTCTCCTTGCCCCAGGTCTTGCGCCACTTATCGCATCAGCTGCCTGAACAATCGCTGCAATCGGGGTTTCCATCGGTATATCTTCGTGATGCGAACCAACTGCGTTGACGACAATCGGATGTTCGCCATATTTGCTTAAAATTTCATAGCCAATCAAAGCGTGCGGTCCTTCCTGCTTATCAACGACTTTACCAATATCGTGGAAAAGTCCAGCTCTTTTAGCAAGATGTGCATCAAGCCCAAGCTCGGATGCCATTATCGCTGCAAGATAAGCAACTTCAATGCTGTGTTGGAGAACATTTTGCCCGTAACTTGAACGATATTTCATTTTGCCAACGAGACGAACTATCTCACGATGGACATTGTGAATTCCAAGTTCAAGCAAAGTGTTTTCTCCAACCTTTATCATCTCCTCTTCAAGTTCTTGCTTGACCTTTTCAACAACTTCTTCAATTCTTGCTGGATGTATTCTTCCGTCTGCAAGCAACCTTTCAAGCGCAATTTTCGCTACCTCTCTTCTGAACGGATCAAAACCAGAAATTATAACCGCCTCTGGAGTATCATCAACGATTATATCACAACCTGTCAACTGTTCAAAAGCTCTTATATTTCTTCCTTCTCTTCCGATTATTCTTCCCTTCAACTCGTCATTTGGAATGTGAAGAACTGTGACGGTAGTTTCAACAGAGTGGTCTGCTGCTGTTCTTTGAATTGCCTGGACAATGATCTTCTGGGCTTCTTTTTTGGCTTCCTCTTTTGCTTGCTCACGAATCTCACGTATCATTTTCGCAGCCTCTGCTTTTGCTTCAGCAACCATACTGTCAATCAAAATTTTCTTCGCCTCATCACGTGTTAAACCAGCAATTTTTTCAAGCTGAATTTTCTGCTCTTCTATAATTTGCTCAATTTCTTTTTGCTTGAGTTCAAGTTGTTTTCTTTGCTCTTCAATTTGTTGCTGAAATTTGTTAAGTTCACGCTCTCTTTTGTTTAATTCCTCAGCTCTTTCGTTTAATTTTTCCTCTTTGTTGAGAAGCTGTTTTTCATAAGATTGAAGTTTTTGCTTTATCTGATTTACCTCTGCTTCAAATTCCTGTTTTTTTCTAAACCATTCATCTCTTACTTCAAGAAGTTTCTCTTTTTTGATGTTGTTTGCCTCACGCTCTGCTTCTTCAATTATTCTTTGGGCGCGAGCTTCTGCAGTTCCAATTTTCTTTTCTTCAATTTTTGAATGAAAGAACCATCCAACGAAAAACGCTATCAAGACAGCAGCTGAAACAACTATGTATACAGCCATATTTTTCCCTCCATAATTTCTTTTCAAATTAATTCCAAAATTAAAAAACCGCGCTTGCCAGCTCAGACGCAAGCTTTGGGGCAAGAACCCATTGCCTGCCTGGATACTTCTTACTTCCACCGTCCGCATTTTTAAGTCCCGGCTAAACCGGGACAGCGGACTCTCACCCCAACTCAGGGTGAGAGCGTGGCCTGTAATCCGCATCCAAGAGCCAGGCAATCTCCCTCAACTAAAACGCTGGTTCTCCCCTCAGCCCAAACCGAGCTGACAGCGCGGTCATAAACTTAATATCTTATCAACCTTTGAAGACAAACCGCGCAACAAATCCTCTATCTCGCTCTCAACATAGCCCTTGTTCATCCTCTCACGAAACAATTCCTCAGCAATGTTAAGAGCTGTCAAAATCGCAATCGTCAATACAGATTGATTCGGCAATTTATCATGCAACTCCCTCATCAATCCATCAACATATTCAGCAACTTTATAAGCAAGCTCTTCATCTTCAACTTTTAAGGTGTATTCGGTGTTGAAGATTTTTACTTTGATCGTTTTCGGCTGTGATAAATCCAAATTTTCTTCGCCTTTTTATTTTATCTACGGGGAAAACCAGCGTTAAAAATTTTCAAAGATACTGATTGATCTTCTCAAGCAAATTTGAAATTTTTCTCTTCAATTCCTCTCTCTCTTCTCCTGAAAATAAAACAATACCATTCTTCTTCAATTCCTCATTCTCTCGCTTCAACATCTCAACCTCTCGCTCAAGCTCCGTTATTCTAACCTTCAAACTCTCATTTTCGCTTTTTAAATTCTGCACATATTCAAGAACCTTATCAAACTTCCCTTGAAGCTCCTCAACAATTTTGATAAAGCTAAATTTGTCGCTTTTATTATCAACCTTCAAGATTTAATAACTCCTAAGTTTGGCATCAAGCTTTTGCTCAACATATTTGACCACTTTCTGAATCAAGCTGTTAACTTCTTCATCCGTCAATGTTTTCTCTGGCGAAAGAATTTCAAGCGAAAAAGCAACGCTTTTCTTTCCTTCACCGATCTTTTCACCTCTATAAATATCAAAAAGACGAATTGATTTCAAAACATCTCCTGCGCTTTCTCTTATCGCTTTTTCAACATCTCCAACAGAAACAGATTCATCAATCACAAATGCAAGGTCTCTATAAACACTCGGAAACTTCGGAATTTCTGAGTAATGCCTCTCTTCAATTTTTGAATTTTCACGTATCAAATCAAAATCAATCTCCGCAATATACACATCCGCTTCAAGATCAAATTTTTTCAAAAGTGCTTCACTTACCTTCATCAATCTTCCTGCGTATTTGCCTCCTATCTCAACTCCGAGCTCAAACTCCGATATCTCGCTATTATTAGAATAATAAATAAATTGGTAATTTTCAAGAAAAACCGCACGGAACAGCTTTTCAACTTCCCCTTTCAGATCGTAGATGTCAAAATTTCGCTCTTTAACATCATACGAGATTGGCTCTGCAAGTCCCGTCATCAAAATTAAAAGACGTTCTTCTTCAATATAGTTATCAACAAATTTCGGCTTTTCATCCTCATCAAATGAAACTCTAAAAACCTTACCTATTTCAAAAAATTTCAAATTTTTTATTCCATACCCAAAATTATGCCTTACGACATCAAGAGCGCTCGGGATTAAACTTGTCCTCAATGCAGACATTTCCCTGCTCAAAGGATTCAAAACTTTAACAAAATTATCACCGAAAATTCTTGCCCTATCTTCATCAAGCATACTGTTTGTCACAACCTCTTTAAATCCAGCACCAATTAATCTTTCACGGATAAGTTCGTGAAAATCTGTTTTTATCTTATCGGTTGAAAAATGCACTATTGAGCTCATCTTGTCGGGGATTTTATCATAGCCGTAAACACGAGCAACTTCTTCAATAAGATCAATCTCACGCTCAAGATCTGGTCTGAAAGTCGGAACTTTTACTGTTAAACCGTTTTCGTCAAGTTTTAAAATTTCAAGCTCAAGTCCTTCAAGTATCTTGATAACTTCGCCTTTTGGAATTTCAATTCCAATTATTGAATTCAATCTTGAAAATCTTAAATTGATAATTTTCGGCTCAATTTTAATCGGATAAACATCAATGACACCTTCAAGCACTTCTCCGCCTGCGATTTCAGCCATAAGTTGAGCTGCACGATTTACAGCCCATATCACTGCATTGGGGTCTGCGCCTCTTTCAAATCTATATGATGCATCAGTTGAAAGCCCAAGATATTTTGATGTCCTGCGGATGCTTATCGGATTGAAGTATGCGCTTTCAATCAAAACATTTCTCGTACGCTCTGTTATTTCGCTATTCAATCCACCCATCACACCTGCAATCGCAACTGGTTTTTCCGCATCACATATCATCAAAGTATCTCTTCTCAATGTTCTCGCTTTACCATCAAGAGTTATAAAGACCTCACCTTCTTCCGCACATTTGACAACAATTTTATGCCCAGCAAGTTTATCATAATCAAATGCATGCAATGGATGACCAACCTCGTAAAGAACAAAATTTGTAATATCAACTATGTTGTTTATCGGGCGTAATCCAACCGATTTTAGGTAATTCTGCAACCATTTCGGAGATGGCTCAACCTTGACATTTAAAACAACCCTTGCAGCATATCTTGGACAATTGACCGTGTCAATTATTTCAACCGAAGCGAATTCAAAAACTTTTTTACTTGATTCTGCGAGTTTAACTTCTGGTTTTTTAAGTTTAAGTCCGAATGCAACAGCAAGTTCTCTTGCAATTCCAATATGACTTAAACAATCTGGACGATTCGGAGTTATGCTAACATCATACACAACATCATCAAGCCCGAAATATTCCGCAAGCGGTTGCCCGACAATTGCATCAGGTTCAAGAACCATTATCCCTTCTTTATCATCTCCAAGAGCAAGTTCATATTCCGAGCAAATCATTCCATAAGATTCAACACCTCTGATTTTTGCTCTTGTTAAGACAAAAGGTTTCCCTTCGGGGTCGTGTTGATTTCTTGGAATAACCGCACCAACAAGCGCAACGGGCACTTTTTGTCCAACTGCAACATTTGGAGCACCACAGATTATTTGAAGCGTATCTTTTCCAACATTTACTTTGCAAACCGTTAATTTATCTGCATTTGGATGTTTCATCACTTCAAGAACTTCACCGACATAAAAATTTTTATATTTCTCTCCGAGGTATTCAACGCTTTCAACTTCAAGCCCCAACATTGTGAGTTTTTCTTTCACCTCCTCAGGTTCTGCTTCAAGGTCAATGTAATTTTTCAACCATTTGTGCGAAACTTTCATCTCTGGGAAAATTTTTTATTTTGATTCAAAACTGTTCAAGAAATCTGAAATCATTTTCATAAAACAATCTTATGTCATCAATTCCATATTTAAGCATTGCGATTCTCTCAACGCCCATTCCAAAGGCATAGCCAGTGTATCTTTCAGAGTCATAACCGACGAATTTAAAAACATTTGGATCAACCATTCCACATCCTAAAATTTCAAGCCATCCTCCGTATTTACAAACTTTACATCCTTTGCCACCGCATATAAAACAACTCACATCAACTTCAGCGCTCGGCTCAGTAAACGGGAAGAAACTCGGTCTGAATCTCAACTTTACACTGCTTCCGAACATCTGCTTTGCGAAAGCAAGCAATGTCCCTTTCAATTCGGCAAAAGAAACTCCTTCATCAACATATAAACCCTCAACTTGATGGAAAAGGCAATAACTTCGTGCGCTTATCGCTTCGTTTCTGTAAACTCTCCCTGGCGCAATAATTCTCACAGGGGGTTGCTTTGATTTCATAACTCTTATTTGAACTGGCGAGGTGTGCGTTCTTAAAATTATATTCTCTTTGATGAAAAATGTATCCTGCATATCTCTTGCTGGATGTTCCGGAGGTATGTTGAGCGCTTCAAAATTGTGATAATCATCTTCTATCTCAGGACCTGATGCAACTTCAAATCCCATTGAAACGAAAATTTTTTTGATTTCTTCAAGTGTTTGAGTAAGCGGATGTTTTCTCCCCGTGTATTTAAATCTTCCCGGAATCGTTAAGTCAAGAGATATTTTGACTTTTTCCTTCTTTGCTTCAATTTCTTTTTTCTTCTCATTAAACTTTTCCTGTGCAAGTTCTTTCAACTCGTTTAAAATTTTCCCCACCGTTGGCTTTTCCTCACGCGGTATCTCTTTAAGTTTGTCAAACAATGATTGAATTATCCCCCTGCGTCCGAGGTATTTGACTCTGAATTCTTCAAGTTCTTTCTCATCTTTCAAGGTTTGAAGTTCTTCAAGAAATTTTGCTTTGACTTCTTCAATTTGATTAATCATTTCAAAAAACATCATTTGTTCGGGTTTAATACAAATAAAAAACTCCCATCATCGGGATTGGAAGCAACGTACCCAGACGATGGGAGCAAAATTTTTAACTAAAAGCGAACTTAACAATATCAGAAAAAGCATCCGGATTATTTACCGCAAGGTCTGCAAGCATCTTGCGGTTGATTTCAACTTGCTTCTTTCTCAAAGCAGAAATAAGTTTTGAATAAGTCGTCCCGTTTAATCTTGCTGCAGCGTTTATCCTTGCAATCCAGAGCCGTCTGAATTCGCGCTTTTTGGTTCTTCTGTCGCGATATGAGTATTGAAGTGCTTTTGCGACATGGTCTTTTGCCTGTCTGAGGGTGTTTCCACGCATCCCCCAGAATCCTTTCGCTCTCTCAAGGATTTTCTTCCTTCTCCTTCTTGATGCTGGCTTATTCGTTGCTCTCATCTCTACATATTCAAATTTAGTTTTTAAAAATCACGCAAGAATCAACTTTTTAATTCTCTTCTCCTCGTATGGATGAACAAGCGTCGGTTTACGAAGCTGCCTTTTTCTCTTTCTTGATTTTCCAGTTGCAAGGTGACTCCTTCCGGCTTTTTGTCTTTTGACTTTACCTGTTGCGGTCACCTTGAACCTTTTCATAGCTGCGCGATTACTTTTCATCTTTGGCATCTGATGTCTCTCCTTCAGATTGTTTGTTTTTTTCTTCCTGTTCCTTTAACATTTGAATTTTCTTTCTATCAGGCGCAAATAGAACACTCATCGCATTCCCTTCAAGCCGAATGTCTTGCTCAACGCGCGCAACATCAGATAAAAACTCAATTAACTTCTTCAAAAGTTTTTCTCCAAACTCCGTATGTAAAATTTCCCTGCCTTTGAAAATTACTTGCGCCTTGACTTTATGACCTTCAAGTATGAATTCTCTTGCGTGCCGCGCTTTGCATTGAAAATCTTGCTCGCCCATATTCGGATGAAATCTTAACTCTTTCAGCGTGGTTGATGCTTGCTGCTTCTTACGCTGTTTCTCTTCTTTTTGTTTTTCATACTTATACTTTCCATAATCCATTAACTTACAAACTGGGGGATTCGCAAACGGCGCGATTTCAACAAGGTCATATCCCCTTTCCTCTGCAAGTTTTAACGCATCACGCGTGTTCATGATCCCGATCTGCTGTCCGTTCTCGTCAATTACTCTAACTCTCGGGACCTTGATCTGCTCATTAATGCGTAATTCTTTCTCTATGGCGACTTCCTCTTTTGTTTTTAAAATTTAACGCCTCGCTTTTTTTCTTATCTCTTGCCGGGTTCTCTCCCCGTCCGTGACGATTAAATTCGCAATATATCTAATCGTCTCCTCGTGGGATCTTCTAAACTCATCCATCCTCTCGTTATGTTCTCGCCTAAATTCTTCAAGAGCTTGCATCATAGTTTGCATCGTCTCACGATGTTCCCTTCTGAATTCTTCCAAACTTTGAGTCATTTTCTGCATCATCTCGTGATGTTCCCTTCTAAAATCTTCCAAACTTTGACTCATTTTTTGAATCGTCTCACGATGTTCTTTCCTGAATTCTTCTAAACTTTGGTTCATTTTCTGCATCATCTCGCGATGCTCCCTTCTAAAATCTTCCAAACTTTGACTCATTTTTTGTATCAACTCACGATGTTCTCTTCTAAATTCATTTATCGTCTCATTATGTTCTCGTCTGAATTGATTTATCAGCTCGTTTGTATTTCTTGCTTCTGCTTTAAGAGTTCTATTGTTTATAATTGCATACAAAGTTAAAAACGCACCAAGTATCGTTGCCATTACTCCACCCAGTGTCAAAATCTCATAAAAATTCATTCACTCAACCGCTTTAGTTTCAATTTCAAATTTAATTCGTGAAATAAAACTTTCCAAATCAAAAACTCCGAGATCGCCTTTGCCGTGTCTTCTCACGGAAACAGTTTTGCTCGTTTTTTCCTTTTCACCAACGATAAGCATATATGGAATTTTTTGCGTTTCAGCTTCTCTAATTTTGTAAGTTATCTTTTCATTCCTTGTGTCAACTTCTGTGCGTATCTTCAGGTCTTTAAGTTTTGTGTAAATTTCAATCGCATAATCATTCTGTGCATCTGTTATCGGCAAAACAGCAACTTGAACGGGCGCAAGCCACACAGGGAAATTACCCGCAAAATGCTCCGTCAAAATCCCAACAAATCTTTCAAACGAACCAAATATAGCTCTGTGTATAGCAACTGGTCTTTTCGGCTGTCCATCTGCATCAATGTATGTCAAATCAAATCTTTCGGGCAACATAACGAAATCAAGTTGAATCGTCGCAACTTGCCAATCCCTTCCAAGAGCGTCTTTTATTTGAACATCTATCTTTGGTCCATAAAATGCGCCTTCTTTCTCTTTTAAGCCATATTTAATTCCGTTCTGTTCAAGCGCTGTCTTCAAGGCGTTTTCTGCTTGCTCCCACAACGCCGGGTCACCCATTGCATTATCCGGCTTCGTTGAAAGGTAATAAGCTGGCTCAAACTTAAAAATCCCATAAACATAATTTACAAAATCAATCAACTCATTTATCTCGTTCAAAATTTGATCTGGTCTGCAATAAATGTGAGCATCATCCATCGTTATTTGACGAACGCGAAACATCCCACCAAGTGCACCCGATATCTCGTTTCTGTGAAGCCGTCCAATCTCTGCAAGTCGCAAAGGCAAATCTCTATAACTTCGTGTCTTCATCTTATAAACATAGGTGCTTTCGGGACAATTCATAGGTTTGAGCGAATAAATTTCATTCTCAACCTCAAGGACAAACATGTTCTCCTTGTAATGCTCCCAGTGTCCAGACCTTTCCCACAAATCTTTCTTAACAAGGATCGGGGTTGAGATTTCCACATAACCACGTTTATCAAGTTCCTCACGGATAAATTTCTCAAGCTCGCGGAAAATTACCATACCTTTTGGCAACCAGAACGGAGCACCTGGAGCGATATCGTGAAAGACAAAAAGCTCAAGCTCTTTCCCAAGTTTTCTGTGATCTCTTTTCTTGGCTTCTTCAAGACGTTTCAAATGCGCATCAAGAAGTTCCTTCTTCGGATAAGCAACGCCATAAACTCTTTGAAGCATTTTATTCCTTGAATCGCCACGCCAGTAAGCCCCAGCAACGCTT
Source organism: Candidatus Chryseopegocella kryptomonas (assembly GCF_001536065.1). Lineage (GTDB taxonomy): Bacteria > Bacteroidota > Ignavibacteria > Kryptoniales > Kryptoniaceae > Kryptonium > Kryptonium kryptomonas. The sequence continues at coordinate 38,080 of NZ_CZVW01000010.1, read as the reverse complement.
AATAACTTAACATACTTTATCTTACCAGTTGAAGGCAAATGAGGTCCGCGACATAAATCTGTAAAACTCCCCTCACTGTAAAATGTTATCGTGTCGTTATCGTCAATTTGCTCTATGATTTCAACTTTATAAGGGTCTCCCTTCTTTCTGAAAAATTCAAGCGCTTCTTCTTTTGTCACAACTTTCCTGATATACGGCTCGTCTCGCTCCGCAAGTTCCTTCATCTTCTCTTCAATCTTAACAAGATCATCCGGTGTTAGCGGTCTATCAACATCAACATCATAATAAAATCCATCTTCAATTGGCGGTCCAACACCAAATTTCGCACCAGGGAAAAGTTCTTCAATCGCATGTGCCATAAGATGAGCTGAACTATGCCAGAAAACTTCTCTACCCTCGGGATCATCAAAAGTTAAAATCTGAAGCTCGCAATCCTCTTCAAGCGGACGAACAAGATCAATTACAACACCATTTACCTTTGCAGCAACGGCTTCCTTGGCAAGTCGCTTGCTTAATTTCTCTGCAATTTGCAAAGGCGTCGTCCCTTTATCAACTTCTAAAACACTGCCATCAGGCAGTTTAACCTTTATCTTGTCCATAAACGAAAAAAATTTTGAATTTTCTTTGGAAAGTTTTCCTAAAATTACGAAAAATCAGGGGAAAATCAAAAACCTTACATGTTTGACTTTCAATCATCTTTTCACCTTAAACGCACTCAACCCTGCAAAAACAGCATCTTCCCCAAGGTCTTCCTCTATCCTCAAAAGTTGATTATACTTCGCAACTCTATCCGTCCTTGAAGCTGAACCCGTCTTTATCTGCCCAACATTTGTGGCAACAACAAGATCAGCAATTGTTGTGTCTTCCGTCTCACCTGACCTGTGACTAACAATCGCAGTATATCCATTTCTCTTTGCAAGCTCAATGCAATCAAGCGTTTCAGTTAAAGTTCCAATTTGATTTAACTTTATCAAAATTGAATTTGCGATCCCTTTTTCTATCCCTTTTGAAAATATCTCAATGTTTGTCACAAAAATATCATCGCCAACAAGCTGAACCTTATTCCCAAGCGCCTCCGTTAGCATCTTCCACCCATCCCAATCGTGTTCAGACATTCCATCTTCAATTGAAATGATCGGATATTGATTGACAAGTTCCTCGTAAAATTTAACCATCTGTTCAGATGTTTTCTCACTTTTATCTGATTTAAAGAAAACATATTTCCCATCCTGATAAAATTCACTCGCAGCTGAATCAAGCGCAAGATAAATATCTTCACCAGCTTTATAACCTGCTTTTTCAATTGCTTCAAGAATTACCTCAATTGCTTCAACATTTGATTTCAAATTCGGCGCAAATCCACCTTCATCTCCGACCGCTGTGTTATATCCTTTTGATTTTAAAACCGATTTAAGAGAATGAAAAACCTCAACGCCCATTCTTAACGCTTCTGAAAAATTTTCTGCTTTAACTGGCGCAATCATAAATTCTTGAATATCAACATTGTTATCTGCGTGTTTTCCACCATTTAAAATGTTCATCAAAGGCACAGGCAAAACTTTCGCATTCACTCCACCGATATACCTGTAAAGTGGAATTCCAAAATGATTTGCAACTGCTTTGGCAACTGCAAGAGAGACACCAAGAATCGCATTCGCACCAAGTCGTGATTTGTTCGGCGTCCCGTCAAGTTGAATTAAAAATCTATCAATCCCAACTTGATCAAGCGCATCCCAACCCTCAAGTTCATCTGCAATTATGTTGTTAACATTTTCAACTGCTTTTAAAACACCTTTACCCATATATCTTTTCGGATCTCCATCTCTTAACTCAATCGCTTCATTCTCACCTGTTGATGCTCCACTTGGAACTGACGCTCTCCCCACTGCCCCAGAGTCAAGATAAACTTCAACCTCAATCGTTGGATTTCCCCTTGAATCAAGAATTTCACGTGCTTGAATATCAACTATTGTCGTCATTTTTCTCCCGAAATTTTGTTTTTGTTTAATTTTACCAACGAAAACCGATAAAAACAAAAAATCAAACTGAAAACTTAACCTCCTTCCAAATTCTGAAAATATCATCTGGCGGATCATTTCTCCAAATGAAGAAAACAGAATCAACCACAAATTTTAAACTAACCCACGAACTTTGCAACTCTTTAAGCAACTTTTCAAGATTTTCTCTACCCTTAACTTGCCCAACGCTCAAATGTGGCGTAAAACCATTTTCAAATTTCCTCACATCATCACAATCTGGAACAATGCTTTGCAATTTCTCCTGCAAAATTTTCACCCCCTCCGCTGGCTCTGGATTCAACCATATCGTATAACTTTCCCCATAATGCTTGAAAAACCTAAACTCTGAAAGTTCAATTTCAAAACTTTCAACTTCTTTACACACTCTTTCAAAATCAGGATAAACACTCTCAAACTCCTCAAAAGGTCTGAACGGATATAGAAGCGTTATATGTGGCATCCATCTTCTAAATTGCCTGTCATATTTTTCTCTAATCTTTTGAATTGGACTCCAAATTTCCTTCGGCGGAATTATAACAACTGCGGTTTTGTGCGTCTTCTTTCCCATTTTGAAAATTCGTTTATTGCAAATACACTGCTAATTTTTTATTTTTAAACCTGAAAAACAAAATCTATCAACAAGATGAAATTCGTCGCAGATACAATGCTTGGAAAACTTGCAAAATGGCTTCGTCTTCTCGGATACGATACAATTTATGAACCAAATTTGCCTCTGAAAGAACTTTTAAAATTTCTTGAAGAAGACAGAATTTTTCTCACAAGAAGCAGAAGAATTGTTGAAGAAAACAACATAAAAAATTTTTACATCGTTAAATCTGAAAGATTCAAAGAGCAACTCTCCGAAGTGATAAAAAATTTAAATCTTGACACACAGACAAACCTTTTTTCACGCTGTTCAATCTGCAACACCGAAATCGTTGAAGTCCCAAAATCAAGCATAATTGATTTAATTCCCGAAGAAACCGCAAAATCATTTGATGAATTTTATCAGTGTCCAAAATGTGGCAAAATCTATTGGAACGGCTCTCATACCGCACGAATTTTGAAAACTTTAAACGAGATCAAAAAATGACAGAGACAAAAATCTGGAGAATAATTGACATCATAAACTGGGGAACTGAATTTTTTAAATCAAAAGGCATCACTCACAACTCAAACGGAAACGAAGCAAGAACAACAATTGAACTTATTCTCTGTCATGTCCTGAAATGTAGAAGAATTGACCTTTACATTGATTTTGAAAGACCTCTCTCAAAAAACGAACTTGAAGAGATAAAAACCTTGATTAAAAGAAGATTGAAAAGAGAACCATTGCAATATATCCTTGGCAAAACTGAATTTATGGGACTTGAATTCAAACTTACTCCCGATGTCCTAATACCAAGACCCGAAACCGAAATCCTCGTTGAAAAAACGATTGAAACGATAAAGAAAGAATTTGCACAAAAAAATTTGGTTAAAGTTCTTGACATTGGAACAGGAAGCGGAAACATAGCAATAAGTTTGGCAAAATTTCTCGGAGAAAAAGTTTATATTGTCGGGATTGACATAAGCGAAAAAGCAATTGAAGTTGCAAATGAAAACGCAAAATTAAACAAAGTTGAAAATGTAAAATTTCTTGCTTTTGATCTTTTCAGCGATGAATTCAACGAAAAATTTAAAAATCAATTTGACATCATCGTGTCAAATCCACCATATATTTCAATTGAAGAAGTCCAAACATTGCAGGATGAGATAAAAAATTACGAGCCGTGGATTGCTATTACAGATGGCGCTGATGGATTAAACTTTTTCAGGAGAATTTCAAACATAGCAAAAAATTTAATCTTTGAGCGTGGCTTCGTCCTTGTTGAAATGGCTTACAATCAATCCGAAAAAGTGAGAGAAATTTTCACAAAAGCAGGATTTAAAGAAATTGAATTTTTCAAAGATTATCTCGGAATTGAAAGAGTTGCAAAAATAAAAGTTGAAAAATTATGAGAGCACTCGTCCAAAGAGTTAATCGTGGAAGTGTGACAATTGATGGTTCTCTTTACAGTCAAATTGGAAAAGGAATTGTGATACTTCTCGGAGTTAAAAATGGAGATACAGAAGAAGATGCGAAATATCTTGCGAAAAAATGTGCAAATTTGAGAATTTTTGACGATGAAAACAGAAGAATGAATTTATCAGTTAAAGACATAAATGGAGAAGCGCTCGTCGTTTCACAATTTACTCTCTATGGCGACACAAGATATGGAAACAGACCCGACTTCACACAGGCATCAAAACCAGAAGAAGCAGAAATTTTATACAACAAATTTGTTGAATATCTCAAACAGGAAATGGGAGAAGATAAGGTTAAAACAGGCGTTTTCAAGGCGATGATGATAGTTGAAATCATAAACGATGGACCTGTGACGCTTCTTGTTGAAAGCAAAGAAAAGAATCAAAAATAAAATTGAAATCTGACAAAAGCAGAAGTTGAATAATACCAGTATTCATCCCCTTCATCACCGTGAAAAATTAAAGCCCCAAAGTTTAAATCGGAGTTATCGCTCACCGAATATGAAAAGCCAAGCGAAACAAAGCCACTTCCATCGTTCAAATTTTTATTTAATGACGCAGAAAAACTCGCAATTGGATTTAAAGCATAATTTAGCATAACGAAGACATAATTTTTGCTCAAATTTAAAATCTCACCATTTATCAATCTCTCAATCTCGTATTCATCTTTTTTGGATTTGCCTTCGCCGTTAAAGTGATATTCAACAAGTCCGTATATATTTTTTGTGAATTGATTGTCAAAGCCAAGTATGAACTTGAAAAAGTTTGATTTAAAATTTTTCACATCAGCAGAAAATATCATCTCACCTCTTACACCCGCCTTGAGGAGATTTCCCGCAAAATCAAAACCAGCAACACCTCTTTTATCAAATAAACCCGACATAAAAGAAAAATCAAACTCGTGATAATTCGTCCTGAAACGAACTCCGTAATTATTCATTTTAAACTTGTCAATCGGATTATAAACAAATTGAATGTCCGTAAAACTTCCAAGATAAAACTTAACAGACACGACATCTGCACCATCTTTTTCAATCTTGCTGAAATTTGCTGGATTTATCGGATTAAATAAATCAGTTGGATTCCAAATTCTCCCCGTTCCCCACGAAATTCGCTGTCTCCCAAGTGTTAAGTTCAAATTTCCAAAATCTTTTTTGAAATATAACCTGTCAATAAAATGAAATGTGCTAAATTTTGAACCATTCGCAAGATTCCATCGCAATTTCAAAATTTGTCTTCTCGTTCCAATCTCCGCAAAATTGAAAAATAAATTTGAAGAATTGTAAAGAGCGTCAATTTCATATTCAACATAAACTCCACCTCCCCATTCGTATTCAAACTCTGGGCGAAGCCGAATCCTTCCAAAATTTAAAAACAAATTTTTATCCAAGCCAAAGCGAACCGCAAAATCATCTTTTATCTTTTGATAAATTACGAAATCGGCAAAGTATCCAGAAAATTTTAAACTTTGACCCAACCCAAAACAATTTGACTTCAAAATTAAAATCAAAACGAAAATAATTTTACCAAAACTTTTTGTCATCCTCTATTGTGCCATCTCTTAACTTTATCAATCTCCCTGCTTTTTGAATGACTTGTGGATCGTGCGAACAAATAACAAATGTAATCCCTCTTTTTCGGTTCATCTCTTGCATCAAATCAATTAACATAGCACCAGTTTTTGAATCAAGATGTGCCGTTGGTTCATCCGCAAGAACTATTGATGGATTTGTGACAATCGCTCTTGCAACTGCAACTCTTTGTTGCTGTCCCCCGCTCATTTCGTTTGGCTTCTTATCCGCAAGTTCCCCGATTTCAAGCAGGTTTAAAACTTCCATCACTCTTTTTCGTCTCTCGCTTTCCGAAATCCCAAGCAAAATCAAAGGCAATTCAACATTTTCAAACGCAGTTAAAACAGGTATAAGATTATATGCCTGAAAAATAAATCCAATTTTTCTCAATCTAAAATCAGCCATCTCATCCCTTTTCAAAAGAGATATATCAACACCTTCAAGATAAACTTTTCCATCCGTTGGCTTATCAAGTCCGCCTATCAAATTTAAAAGCGTTGTTTTACCCGAACCAGATGGACCAGCGACGACAACAAATTCGCCCGCTTCAATTTCAAGGTTAACACTTTTTAACGCTTCAACCTGAACTTTCCCATCGCTGTAAATTTTTGTTAAGTTTTCCGTCTTGATCAATGTCATTTTAAAACTCAAATATGTTTTAACGCTTCAACTGGCTCAAACTTTATAGATTTTATCGCTGGATAAATCGCACCAATTAGCGAGATAAATGGCATCGTAAAAATAAGAAGTGAAAGAGTGAATTCAGTTAAAACTGGATAAATTATTCTTCCGCTCCCGAACCAAGCCAAACTTTCTGCAAATATCCCCAAATCAACCCCTGTTTTTGAAAGTGGAAGATACAAAACAAGTCCAATCACAAGACCAATTATCGTCCCAACCACGCCTATCATAAAAGATTCAAGCAAAATCAAAGCAAAAATTTTTTTGTTCTTCATTCCTATCGCCTTTAAAACTCCAAACTCTCTCACCCTTTCAAACACAGACATCAACATTATATTTACAACCCCAAAGCCAACAGCAATCCCGAAAATCAAATAATAAATCCAAATCAACTCCTTATACATTTCAATTCCAATTCTAATAAGCGGTGATATATCATCATAACTCAAAACCTCGTAAGAGTTGCCAATTGCTCTTGCGATTTTGTCTTTAACAGAATTAATAAAATTTTGATCTTTCAAAATCAAAGCAAACTCAATAACTTTATCACCTAAACCAAGAAGTTGTTGAGCACTTTCAATCGGAATGTAAACATAAACTTTATCAAATTCAGAACTCGGCGACTCATATAAACCGATGACTCTGAAAACATCTGAACTCACATTCCCGTTCAAATCAGAAACCATCAAAACAACTTTATCACCGATCTCAACATTTAACTTTTGAGCAAGTTTTTTGCCCAGAATTATTCCCCTATCTTCCCCGATGTATTTTCCCTCAACAATTGATCTTGAAATTATCGTGATATTTTTCTCTCTTTCAGGTTCAACCCCGACAATTATCACGCCAGAAGAATTAAAAGCACTGTTTATCAATCCATAACTTATTACTCGTCTGCTGTAAAATTTTATCTCATCAATTTGCCTTAAAACTTCCTCAATCTTTTCAGAATCTGGAATGTAATTTTTGAGCGTTTTATCGTCGTTGAAACCTCTTTTATGAATTTGAATGTGTGCGATGTGAAGATTTATCTGGTTATCAAGCATCTGTTTCATCATCCCCATAGAAAGAGTATCAATGAGCAAAAGCACGGAAACGCTTACGACGATTGAAACAACTACGATCAAAGTTCTTCTCTTATTTCGCCAGATGTTTCTCCACGCAAGTTTAAAAATCATGTGTATCTTATCCCTTTTAATGGCTCAAGTTTATAAACTCTATAAACTGGCACAAGAGCGGAAATCAGAGAAATAAATAAAATTGACAAAGCGGTATTTACAAATATCCTCGGATTCAAACTTGAAACAAGTTTCGGCTCAAACCCGAAATCTTCATAAACAGAAGCGTATTCCCCTGTTAAAACTATCGGATTTTTTATGATGTAATAATTCACCAAACCACCGAGAAAACAGCCGATGATTATCCCAATGATTGCGATGATTACAACTTCAAATAAAACAACCAAAGCGAGTTTTTGATTTTTAAATCCAATCGCAAGCGAAATTCCAAACTCATTAAACCTTTCAAAAACTGACATTGAAACTGTGTTAAGTATTCCAAAAGCGACAAGAATTATCAAAAACGCAAGGAATAAAATCCCAGATGCATTGTCAAAATCAATTGTTTGTTTTAATTCAACCATCACTTCATCCCATCCCAAAACCACAAGTCCCTTTGGATTCAAAATATCAGAAAAATTTTTCTTCACTTTTTCAATTCTATCAAAATCAGAAAGAAGAACTGAAATCACGCTCACACGATTTTCAGCATAGAGAAAATCTTGAAGGTCTTTTAAACCCATAAAGATAACCATATTGTCAAGTTCCGTATAACCAAGTTTCACTACACCAACAACTTTAAATTTCCCATCGCATAATCCACCGTCAATTCCCTGTCCCAGAATTACTACCTCATCGCCTATGTTTAACCTTAAATTCTGAAAAAGTTTATAACCCAAAACGACCTCACCAGAAGAACTTGAATTCAAGAACTTCCCTTTCACAATTTTATTGTGAAAATTTGAATACTTAACTTCAAAATTTGGATCAACCCCGTAAATTAACCCACCGTATGAATTTTCACCCGAACTTACAAGAACATTTGCAAATAATCTCGGAGAATAAGCAACAACATCACGATTTGAATCAAGCAAATTTTTTATATCCTCTGTAAAATGGAATGTCTTTCTCAACGAAGGATCGTCTTTATAACCTGCTCTTTGAATTTGAATATATCCAGAATAATCACCAGCGATTGTCCTGATAAAATAAGCATAACTTCCAAGTTGAAGCCCCCGCATCACAACCGTGAGAGAGGTTGCGAACATAACTGCAAGAATTGTAATTAAAGTCCTTCTCTTATTTCGCCAGATATTTCTCCAAGCAAATTTCAAAAAGAATTTCATAAGGTGCTATCGCTTTCTTTCAAGTTCTCTGAAAGAAAAAATTTTCTCATCTATCTTGATGTCAAACTTAACATCAATTAAAACAAATTCCGTCCTCCTTCCCTTTTCAACATTGTTATACATTATCCATCTCGTCGGAAGTTTTCTCCCATGCATACTCTTCACATCGTAAAATTCCATATACCTGACAAGTTTCCCTTTTTCATCATAATACTCAATTTTAGCGGGAAGATAGTCAATTTTTCTAACCCAGTAATAAATTTTTCCCCAAACGACAGGAGCATTTGGTTTTGGGACAAGTTCTATCTTCCAGCAAATTTCCGAATTAACTGTGTCATCTGAAACAATTCTCATCTCGTAATCTCTTTCAAGATTTGACTCACGGACGAGATCATCGTAAGTGAAATCAGAGCCATTCCACGATTGAAGCATCATTGATGGCGGAATTTTGACCAAACTTTCCGTATTGCGAAGATAGAGCCAGATTTCGTTTCCAATTTTTAATGTCTTATTCCCCTCTTCCCTTTTCGGATATTTAATCTCAATCAACGCTTTCTCATTCCCAACCCACCACGCTTCTATTTTTATCGTGCGTTTAAATTCAGGCGTGATTATGCTCATCTCAACAATTCCCCACGATGTCTTACCTTTGATTAAATCCTCCGACTTCTTAACAATTTCATGTGCTGATTGTGAGAATAAAAGCAAATGAAATAAAATTGTGAAAAGAAAAACTAAATTTTGCTTCCGCATTTAATTTTTAACTTTTGATTTCTTCAACTTTGAAAAGTTCGTTTATGTCAATTTTCATCTCTTCACAAATTTTTAAAATTGATGTGAATTCATCCTCAAAAAGTTCTTTTAAAAGTTCAACTATCGCATTTCTTTCCTCACCACTTTTGCAAGTTGTCCAGATGAAACGCCCTTTGAAATCTATTTCAACTCGTGTAAATTGTTCGTTTAATTTTTGCAACCTCAATTCAATGAAACCAAATTTTTTCTTTTCAATTTTTTGCATTTTCCCTCCAGATTTATTTTTAAATTTGTGTGATCGTTCTTGCCTTCAAACTTTTTTTTGTAAAGTTCGCCATAAAGATAATACTGAACAACGCTCGCCCAAAATCCCGTCAAAAGCACACCGACAAAACACAAAACAATTCCAAGCGATGCAAGTATTTGAAGAAAAACAACGAGAAGAAAAACCAAAATCGCATCACCAAGATTCTCTCTGAACATTGACAAAATATCTGAAATAGCAAACGCATCATTTATTGATTCGTTCTCCGCAAATTTACTCACGATAAAAGGCAAAATCAAAACAAACAAAATAATGTAAACTAATGCACTCAAAAAGAATAAAAGCGAAATTCCTGACATCTCACCTCTGAAAAGAAAATTTGAAATTAGCATAGGAATTAACAAAACTATCTCTCTGGTTCTCATATGGTCAAATTCAAAATCGGAAAATGGAACGCTTAAAGCAATCAAAATAGCAAACGGCAAAAGATAAACAATTATTATCACAGCAAGTTTAAACCCAAGAGCAATTTTATGTCCGATGTTATCCCAGTCAGGTAAAAGTTGAGTTTCATCTTTGATAGTTCTTCTTGTGACCTCAACAAGAAAGCCGTAGTAAATTAACAGCGGAATTATCAAAAAAGAGAAAAGAATCATCAAACCACCAACGACAATTTTGCCGAGCCAGTTTTTCTCTTGGAAAACAAATTTAAATCCCCTTTCAATATTCATTGTTTGTTCCTCCTTTATGTTTTGCAAGATCAATTATTCTCCCTTCAACTTCTGATTTTATAACCTTTTGTTTTTTCACTGCTTCAATGAAAACATCTCTATCAACTACGCCGAGATTTTTAACTTCAACGCTTTCCTGCGGAATTCCAAACAAATCATAAAGATGATCAGCAACCCAATTGTTTGTGACGATTGAATATCTTTTATTTTCATCAAGTGGCTTTCCCCCAACTTCAATTGAGATCACTCTTTCCCCGACATTTCTTCTTGAATCAATTACAACTTTAATTCCCGAAACTTGCATCAACTCTGCTTTTCCCGACGCCTGCCATTCCATCATTTTTTTCAAAGTTTTACCATCAACCTCAAAAACAACAAATGTATTTCCAAATGGATTTATTTCCCATATATCACGAACTTTTATCTCCCCTCTTGGCAAGTCCTTTCTTAATCCACCAGAATTTTGAAAAGCAATGTCTGTTTTAGCAAATTCACGCATCACATCTGCTTCCCAATTTCCAAGATTGCTTTCACCGTAAAAATTTCTCTTCCAATCAACCTCAAGCCATCCTATAACCTGCCCAAATTCTTTATCAACAATTTTTTCAAGTTCTTCAACCTTTTTCAACGCAACTTTATCTGGCTCAACAATGCCATTTACAACACGGATTAATTTACCGTTGTAAGAATAAATAGAATCACCGTCAAGATCAACTTCAATTGAAAGATATCCAAGATATTCACCTCTTGAACCTGCTTGACATATTATCACGCCATTTACAACTTTTGGCTCAAATAACGCCGTATGGCTATGTCCACCGATTATAATTTTTATCTCTGGAAATTTCACAGCAATAAGCGAATCACCATACACTCCGATGTGAGTAAGTGCGATGATTAAATCAACTTTCTCTTTATTTTTGAGTTCATAAATGTATTGTTTTAAAACTTTGTCAATGTCAAGAAGTTCAATGTCTTTCAAATTTTCTCTTAAAGAAAGTTTAAAAAGTTCTGGCGTCGTAAGTCCAATCACTCCAATTTTTGCTCTGCCGACTTTTTTAACAATGTATGGTTTGACAAATAATTTTCCCTTTCTTTTGTCCCATAAATTTGCACTTAAAACATTAAACTTTGCTATTTTCAAATTTTCTTCAAGTGATTCCCTCCCATAATCAAACTCGTGATTGCCAAGAGTCATAGCATCTGGCTTTATAATGTTCATCAACTCAATTTGTGATTTCCCCTTTGTGATTGATGATATAGGAGTTCCTTGAAAATCATCTCCCGCATTTAAAACGAGGACATTTTTCTCTTCATTTCTGAATTTATTTATCAAGCCAAGTAAATTTGCAGTTCCTCCAACATAGCAAACAGAATCACCACATTTTGTTTTCATCGGCGTATTTTGAGCGTGAAAATCATTCCAATGAAGAATTAAAATTTTTTCAAGGTTTTGCGAAAGCAGGAATTGAACAAGAAAAAGAAGAAGGATAAAAAATGATGCGATTTTCTTTCGCATAAGCGAAGCAAATTTTTTGTTTAATATAACAAATTAAAACTTTACAATCAACGGAAAATGAAACTTGATTTTTTCTCAAAAAATTTCCAAAATAGAATTGTAAAACAAAACTTGGAGAATTGCTATGACTCCCGAACTTGAAAAATACTGGCAAGCAGTTCAAGATGTTGTTTGCAGAGTTTGTATTGATAGCGATCCCTACGGCAATGGGGTTTGCAGAATCTCTGATGCTTCAATGTGTGCTGTGAAAGTTTACTTTCCGAAAATTGTTAACATCGTCCTTTCAATTAAGAGCGATAAAATGGATGATTACATACTTGCCTTGAGAGAAAATGTTTGTAAAGAATGCAAAGAAACGCCAGATGGCGTGTGTGAATTGAGAAATTCGGTTGAATGTGCACTTGATAGATATTATCCCCTTATCGTTCAGGCAATTGAATCTGTTAATAAATAGTTTTTTGTTTAAAGAATTAGTTAGATTGTTAATAAGCGATGTGGATATGTGGATAACTTTTGTTGAAAAATAACAGTGTAAAGTGCTTGTTGAAAATTTATTGTTTGTTAATTTGTTTCGGTCAATTTTTCAGCGTTTGATTTAAATTTGAGTAATAACGAGTGTTAATTTGATGTTGATAACTTTGAAATTATCCACACTCTAAAGTTATCCACAAGTCAAATGTTGATAACTTTTTGACTTATTAACACACAATCCACACAAATTCACAAGTTATCCACAACTTTATCCACAATGTTAATTATCCGTAGTTAAATTCAATTTTTCTTCTCAACGATTCAACAAGATTTCTCAACTTTTCATTTTTTCTCATATCTTCTTCAACCGATTGGCATGCGTGAATGACAGTGCTATGGTCTCTGCCTCCGAAATGTAATCCAATTGTTTTAAGGGATGAATCTGTTAATTCCTTGCAAAGATACATTGCGATTTGTCTTGCTACGACAACTTCCTGTTTCCTTGTTTTTGCCTTCAACATATCTGGCGGGATTCCGAAATGTTCCGCTACAACTCTTTGAATTTCCTCAATTGAAACTTTGACGGATGTATCTTTAACAATTGTTTTGACGACTTCTTTTGCAAGTTCAACATCAATTTTTCTGTTTTCAAGTGAAGATTTTGCAAGCAAACTTATAAGACAACCTTCAAGTTCTCGTATGTTTGATGTTATATGAACTGCGATATATTCAATAACTTCTTGTGGAAGTTCAACTCCACTATCTTCCGCTTTCTTTTTCAAAATTGCAATTCTCGTTTCAAGATCTGGTGGTTGAATATCTGCAATCAGTCCCCATTGAAATCTTGAAATCAATCTATCGTCAAGACCTTTTAATTCCTTCGGTGGTCTATCACAAGAGAGAACAATTTGTTTTCTTGCTTGATGTAAGGCGTTGAATGTGTGGAAGAAATTATCTTGTGTTTTTTCTTTTCCAGCAAAGAATTGTATATCATCAACGATGAGAACATCAATGCTTCTGTAAAAGTTTGAGAAATCACTCACCCTGTCCTTTTGAATTGCTTCAACGAAATCAATTGTAAATTTTTCGCTTGAGACATAATAAACACGCAATGATTTTTTATTTGCGAGGACATAATTTCCAATGGCTTGAATTAAATGAGTTTTTCCAAGTCCGACACCACCATATATAACCAGCGGATTAAAAGATGTTCCACCTGGGTTATTTGCAACAGCAAGAGCAGCTGCTCTTGCAAGTTGATTGCAATCTCCTTTGACAAAGTTATCAAATGTATATCTCGGGTTTAAATTTGATTCAAATGGTTGTTCATATGTAGTTTTGACTTGAACTGTTGGATAAGATGGCTTTGGTGCTGGTGGAAGATTTATTGTCGTTTTTGAATCGGCAGACGAATTTTCCATCACGACCGAATAAACAAGTTTTGCACCTTCTCCCAAAACCTTTGTCAATGTCTTCTTAATTAAACTGTAATAATGTTCTTCAAGCCACTCATAGAAAAACTGGCTTGGAACTTGGATTGTGAGTTGTTTGCCTTCAACTTTTAACGGTACAATTGGCTCAAACCATGTTTTAAAGCTCAATGGATTTACATTGTCTTTGATTATGGCGAGACATTCGTTCCAAATTGCTTTAGCGTCGGCAGGATGTTCGTTTTCCTGTGATTTTTGAAGTTGGATTTCATCAATAGATTGAGCGTTCTCACTTTCTTTAACAGGATTTTTAAGCAAGTTTTTTGCTTGATCTGATGGCTTATCCATATGGAAATTCCTAGTTTAATTTTTTAAACTTATCCACATTTTTACAAAAATTGTGGATAACTTGTGGAAAACTCACAGAGTCATTTTTTGAAGTTATCCACACTTATCCACAAAATTATCCACATGTGCACAGTCAAGTTTTTTATTGAAATTCAAGCAATTTTTGTCAAAATTCGTCAAAGTTATCAACATGGGGCTAAAAATGGTTAAAATTGTCATTTCAAGGTAAAAATTTTATTGCACAAATTTTTGGTTTTATCAACAAGTTATCAACATAGATAAATTTCACACTCCAATTATTTATAATCAAAGTTTTTGGAAAAGTCAAGAGGCAGGTATATGCTTTATGTCCCTATTGCGATGTGTAGGTCAACGCCGACTTCGTTTATCGTTGAACCTGGGATAAATGTGCTTCTTGAATCAGATTTTGATTTTGTAAATCTATAGAAAAGTGAGCCGGTAACCCGTGTGCTTAACATATATCTGAATCTAAACTCCATTGTTGTTCGCAGGATTCCATCAAGAGGTATTGCTTCGGAGAGATTTCGTGCTTGGTATGTTTGCCTTGAATTTTTTGAGGATGAGTAAGTTATCATTATGTCAACATCGTTTTTTAGAGAGAGTCCAAAAAGTGGCAAATTAAAACCACGCTTTGAATAACTCAAATTAAAGGAAATTTCTCTCCTAAATGTTTCAACTATTGCTTTCGCTGAAAAGTTAAGATCGTAATAAGTTGATGTGATGTACCTGAAACCACCTGTTAAGTTTCCGTTCCATAATGGTTTGAAAGTTATGTTTAACCCGACAAGTGGATTGAAATCATAGCCAGTTCTTTCTGATTCAAATGTTTGTCCCTGTCCAATGAAACTTCTCCATCTTTTTTCAAAGTTTGATGTATAAGCGTGTTCAAGTGAGACGCGAGTTGCAAATGATTTGAAAATTGAAAATTTCTCAAGTCCATCCCATCTTAATCTCCAATTAACACGTGGGAGAAATCCTCCAAGAAGTTTGCTCAAAAATGGCAATGTCTCAAATCCTTCTTCAAATGCCTGTGCTAATTTTTCATCATCAGTTCTTTTATCTGTTGGATCAAGTTTTAATTCGCTATATTTTGACGCGACTGAACTTATTCCACTTTTAAATATGCTGAATATAAACACTGGTGGAAGCGTTAAAAACGATCTCCCAAGTGAGCCAGAGCTTGTAAGCGATGTAACTCTTGGAACACCTGAGGAATCTGTTATAATTCTTTGGTTTCTTTGAAAACTCCAGCTAAGGTTCCAACTCAAGTCAAGATATGCACCTTGCCAGAGTGGTCGTGAAGTTGTAAGGGTTATTTTGTTTGTCTGGTTAAAGTTATCGTCAAGATTTCCGTTCGGCGCCCGAAGACCCATACTTTGTTCAAAACCGAAGAATGGAAATCCTTTTTTAGGAGTTAATTTCAATTCGCCATTTGGATAAGAGACAAGCCCAAGTTGATACAGAAGCGATGGTCCATATTCAATTTTATCACTTGTGAACGGAAGCCATGACCATAAATTTCCCATTCCGGGTCTTTCGGAGTAAAGTCCCGTGTTCATTGCTGTATTTGTTTGCGTGAATGTGATCTGAACATTGTCGTAATCAAGGAAAGGTGTTTTTATGAGATATTTTAAAATTTGTTTTGGTGAAATTGTTAAAGCGTCGGATTTTTTCGTTGTGTCTTTTGGAGTTTGTAAGCCACGCCCACGAGTTTCTGTTTCCTCGCCAAACCATGAATCAGCAAGTGATTTCAACCTTATTGAAAATCCAAGATTTAAGTTCGCTGAATAGCCCGCGCTTCTTCCAAGCGTCCCCTGTTGAAAATTATTTTGCCATCTATAACCAGATGAATAACTTAAATTTATGTTTACATATTTGTTCAATCCAAGAATCGGCGGTATCCGTGGATTTGTTCCAATGCTTATTTGCTGATTTAAACTTGATGTTCATCCAACAATTAAGCATCTCCGAAACTTGGGCTATCCCATCTGTTAACTTCACAATTAACTCTCAAAAATGGTATGTGAGGGATGTTATAAACAAAATCAACTTCGGCTTCCGATGTCAACCTGGTATCTTAACGATGGATTAAGGAGACCATTGTTTGAAAATTTCCAGTCAAACGAGAAACCTCTTTGAGCATTAAATGCTCTTGTTGTAGGTTCAAAACTTGTTTTGGTTCTAAATTTTCTATTTTCCTGCCCGCGGTCAAATCTCATCATCCCAGAAAATCCAGATGGAGTAAGTTGTATTTCCCAGTCCTTGTAATTGTCAAGAAATGGAATTCCATCAAAAATTGATTTGAAAGGTTTTATGGTTATTGGTTTTATGTTTGTTGAATAACTTGATTGAAAGTTGAAACCCCATCTTTTGCTTATTTCTGTGTTTATGTCCCTTGAGCTTGCGCGGTTGAAGCTGAAGCCGAAGTTGATTTTGTTTATAACATCCCTCACATACCATTTTTGAGAGTTAATTGTGAAGTTAACAGATGGGATAGCCCAAGTTTCGGAGATGCTTAATTGTTGGATGACCGTCAACAAGCTGTCTGCTTTTCTATTTGCATCTTCTTCGGTCCCGCCATTTTCAAGAACAGTTTGACGAAGACGATTTGCAGCTTCGGTTGCAAGTATATCTTTGCCTGGTATATATTTTGGGATTCCAATGTTTTCAGACCTTGAATAAGAGAGAGGAATTTTCAAAGAAGAGCTCAAAAACGATGGAAGTATTTTTTCAACATTTAAATTCGTTGAGAGAGACCAGTTTGTTGAGAGAACGCGAGATGATGAGTTGACAAATCTATCCGCAAGACCTCTAAATTCAGGGCTTCGCCTTGCAATTCCAAAGTTAACACTTAAAAGTTCGGGGACATTTAATTGAGCCGAAAAATTATAAGCCCATCCAACTGCGTCATTTGCTTTCAGAAGTCGCAATTCATTCACCCATACATCGCCCGAGAGAAATTGTGCTCCCTTCCCTTTCGGGTTTGTAACTCCAATTGCAATAAAAGTGACATTTGTCAGCGATGGATTTCCTTTGATCCAATATGTTGCCCCGGGTGGTCCATCTGGAACGGGAACTCTCTTAACAGGTTGATTTACAGAATCACGCGTTTGTTTTAGTGCAGTGAGCTGATCAAAAACAATTTGAATGTTATTTCTTATGTCCCAATCTGGCCAGATTGGCTGTCGGTATTCGTAATAGTTTGATGTGTCAGTTCCAATCCAGATGAAAATTTCCCCAGCGTAATCTGTTGTATCTCTTACATAGAAGTTTCTATCGCCGTGGACGAAAAGACGCATAATTTTGTAATTGAAAAGATCAAGCCTTTGTGGAAATCTTCTCATAGCAAGTCGCAATGTATCATCTGGCAAATTTCTAATTATAAACGCAAGCGATTGCTCATTTCCTTCTATCTGTTGATCTGGTCTTGTCCTATCTCTTGGTCTTTGAACCCCAGGCGGTGGTGAGTAATCCGGGTTGTCTTCAACGCTTACAACCGTAACTTTGAAAAGGTCGTCATTTTTCACGAGCTCTTCCCAGTAATTTCCAACGAGATTAAATTCAGCAATTCTCACAATTGCGTCATTGTCAAATCCAGTGAACCAAACTCTCACGAATTCAATCAGCGTGAAACTTGGATTTCCGATTGTTCTTGTGTATGAGGAGAGCGGTATTTTAAGCTGATACCATCCATTTGAGCCACCGCCAGCGATGAATGGATTATTTGCCGTATCAAGCGGGATTTCGTATTCAAAATAATTATTGACAAGGTCAAGAATATGATTTCCGTTAAGATCTTCCTGATCTGGCTCAGGATAAAAGTTTCTGTTTCCCTCAGTTCCATTTCTTAACATAAGATTTCCGTAGTCAAAGTTATCCTGGCTCGGGTCATTGCCAAGGTATGGATATTTTGCTCTTTCTTCGTTATCATCCATTCCATCAAGCCCGACATCTTCATCTTGGTCAAGACGATAATTTCCGTTTTTATCTTCTGTGTCAAGTTTTCTATTCGGTATCACATCTTCGGAAATTTGTCCGAGGTTTATGAGCATTTTCGCATTTGGTCCGGGATTTCCGATAATTTTGAACCAGATTTCAATGTAGGTTATATTTTCAGTTGTCAAATCAGTTGAAAAATACGGTAAAACTCTCATCATTCCAGCCCAATTCTGGCGCGGGAAAAGTTTTATTGAGTCCCATTTTGTCGTGTAGTTATATTGACCTCTTTTGTCAGGGAAAAATTGAATATCAAGCGGTGTGATAAATTGTTCTTCTTGTGCAACTCTTTTCTGTGGCCATATTTCTTGGACTTGAACTGATTGAGGGATGTTAAACCACGCAAGATAACCTTTTCTTTGAACTTTTATCGTGTCAGGGATTTCTTCTTTTCTTGCTTCTCCGAGCAGAGGCATAAATGCAGGCGAGCTTGCAAAATGCCAATGGCTTGAAATTAAGCTGAATGATATAATCCTTTTTGAACCTTCAAAGTCATCTATGTAAACAATGCTTTCGTTGTTATCCCCGGCGATTGTGCTTTTTCTTGTGTTTGGATCGGCAAGTATGAAAGCTGATTCACCGCGGAGTGAAAAGACAGCGTCTTGTTTCGCTTGATAGCCGGGCAAAATGTTGAAAAGTTCTGAAAATCTCATTGAATTGAACCTACTTGAAAAATCAACGCCGAGCATCGTGTTGCTTATTGGTTCTTCTCCCAATCTTACTTTATCGCTTAAGCTTTGTTGTGAATAATTCATAAGCGTAAAACCAAACTTCGTATTTTCCCACAGGTCAAGGTCTCCGCGTGCGCCCAGAATTGTCTTTGATGCGAAAGAGAATAAATCATTCGTTTCATATCTTATTTTTAGGTTTGCGCCCGGAAGAAGAGCATCGCGATTTATGATGGTAAGTTGACCGAGGATATAATCAACTCTATAATCAACACCTTCAACCAATCTTCTATCGTTCAAATAAACCTGCACGCTTCCTTCTGCGATATTGAATCCGAGATTATAAGTTGCTTGGACATCACTTGTTAATTTTGCTGAAATTATAAATTTTGATGCTTTCGCTGTGTTATTTCTTGCTGCGACTTGATTTGTATCGTAGATGTCATCATAAGCGATTGAATTTATGAAATCGTCACCTTTGTCTGGAAAAAGTTTTTTAAGAGTTTCTTTGCTGAACGGTTTAAGATACGGGAAGATAATTTCGCCACGAGATGAGTTTATCGTAAGTTCTGAAAAATCAAATTTGTTATCGGGTCCGGGGGAGCCATCTTCGTGGAATTTATCAAAGCCAAAAATTTCAAGAAGGTTTTTCCCTTCAATATCTTCTCTTGGCTCTTGATCCGGGCTGGGTTGATAGAGAAGTTTTAAATCAAATCCTTCTTTCTTTATATTCCTTGCTCCACCGAGCGGATAAATGTTTCGCAATTGTAAAGCCCATGCCTTCTTAAACGACGGTTGAGGTGATCTCGGTCTAACAAGTTTTAAAACGAGAGTTGCTGATGTGTCCGTCAAAGAATTTACAAAGTCACCATAAACTGTATCATCACTTGCGATTTGTGTCGGTCCTTCAACTCTATATGCAACCGCAATAGCTTGATTGTCCTGTATGTTTATGTTAAGTGAGATGACGCCAATGTCTGGATTAATTGTGTAATCTTTTCCTTGTTCAAGTTTTCTAAAAAGCCCAACTTCAATTCTTCCTGGATCACTCTGTAAAACTTGCGTTCTTAAACTATCATAATATGCTTTGTTTGTAATCGGTGGTAAATTTATATCTGCGACCACAAATCTTGTCAATCCGGGCTCTGGTCTTTCAAGTTGTGAAACCCAGACCTCAATATCTTTGACTTGCAACTCAGGGGCAATTCTTACAGGCGGACTATTTTGATAATATGGCTCAAATGTTGGAATGTATTTCTCATCAATGAAATAGTGATTTTGGGAATACTGATAAAGATAAACTTTTGTCTCCTGCGTTTGTGCTCCGCCAGTTAAAACTCTTTCCTGTGATTCACCTTTTTTCTGGCTTGCGATAGTTGTAAGTTTTAAAGGTCCAAGTTGCAAATTTGCCTTTATCCCGAACAATGCTTGACTGCTTCCGATTAGGGAAGATGGGGTTTGAAGCGAGACATTTCCAGCTTCTACGCTTTGGATTATTTCGTCGTCATAACCTTTGTATTTTATTTTGAGTTGATTTTCAAATTCAAATTGTCTTTGCGTGTTCCAGTCAGCTGTTATGTTAAGTTTATCTCCGATTGTTCCGCCGACATTTATCTGAACCTGTTGCGAAAAATCTGGCTCATTGCGGACGCTTCCAAGTCGTGAGAGAATCAATTGTTCTGTTTTCTCGTTTCTCCAAGCGCCGGTTATATCAACCGCTCCAGAGATGTGAAGATTTATCACGGGTGGACCGAATATGCTCAAAATTGGATTTGCAGGGACAGGAATTTGGATGTTTGTTATGCTTCCAAAAAGTTTTTCAATGTCATCTTTTTCTTCTTTTTTCTCGTATTTGTGGGCAAGTTCAATCCAGGATTTTCGCCTTGTCTCTTCAAGCCGAATTTGAATATATTTTTCAAGAGGCACGACAAGTGGGAAGGCATATTCCGAGCCAGCAATTTTATCAACAATTCTGACAAATTTTCCTGTTGAATCAATTTTTACTTCCCGTGTGATTAAGTTTGACGGCGCAAATAATAATGGGTGAGGATTTTTGTTGTTAAGTTGAATGTAGGGCTTTAAGACAAATTTTTTGTTAAAAATCTTGACACGAGCTGTTGAATCAACAGCGGTTGAGTCAAATTTTGTTAAGCTTGTGTCGGATGGAATTGTATCTGAAGAGGCGAAAAAATAAAAATTTGAATAATTCGCAACTGCAACAACTGGCAAAATTGCGATGATTAAAATAACATAAACTCTTGAGAGCATAAAGATAATTCATCGGCGATTATGTTTGACAGCGTAGCAATTCAGCTATAACCAAACCTTGCTTTGTTTCCGACTACTTAAAGATATAATTTTCAAATCTCAATTTCAACTTTTTTGCTTCCGAATAAAAAAGGGCGTGCGAAAGCACGCCCTGAAGAATTTTAAGTCAAATTAAAAATTTATCTTGCGGTGAAAAGTTCAACTACATTTTTTAAAGCTTCAGCTGGAACTTTGGGAAGTAGATATTTCCCCTGTGCAACAGAACTGCTTGGAAGTTGAATCCCTGGCAATGACATCACATCAACATACGGGATATTTGAGCCAAATTTTGAATTTATTGCTTTTATAAATTCGTTTGCAACTATCCCATGTCCACGGCTTGATGGATGGACACCATCTAAACTAAAAATTCCACCAGTTATATAATCTGTTGTGAATTTAACACCTGCAATTTCAACTCCATGTGTTTTGGCTTCGTTTAATCTTGAATAAATGTCAACTCTTACAACTCTCCCAGCTCTTGCTGGATTTGAAACGACGGTGTCAATTATAAAGTTGAATTTTTGAATTGCGCTTTTTGCAACTGCAACTTCATTCGCATCAAGGACATATTCATCTGGCAATGGTCTCCCAGCGTTTGGAAGTTGGTTAAATGGTGGAACATTTGGAAGACCATAACCTGTCGCAATCAATGTGCCTGCAGGTAATAAAACAAGATCGTTCGGCGTTAATTGTGCCGGAGAGCCACCCTTGATGCCAATTAAAGGAATCGGTCTGCCTTGCTGGTCAAGAACGGGTTTCCCTGTGTTCGGATCAACGATGAACCAAGGTATAGTTGTGAAAAATGGGATTACAGTTACATCAGGGATATTGGCAACTGCGATTTTGACAGTTGAATTGATTCTAAGCAATGAGTCAATCGCCTGTCTGAATAAAAGTTGGAAGATTACATCGGGTGTGGGAAGTTTTCCGGTCGGATCAGTTCCCCTTGTTCCACCGCTTGCAGCGTAGCCAAGGACATCATTATTTCCCATCCAGAAAAACACAAAAGTTGGATTTAAAATTTTAGCCTGATGAAACATCGTTGGACCAAATGCTTTGCTTCTCAAAACGATCTGGAAAAATGGATTATTTCTTTGAATTGATTTTGTCGCATAATCTGTCGTATCAAAGACATCATATAAAATTGCTCCGGGGACAGCAAGATTGTTAAACGGAGATGGATGATTTGAATTCTTCGGCGCACCGGTTACAAGTCGTTGTTCTATGTTTAAAGGCGAAAGCGATCTTAAATATAATCTTTGTCCAATCCCCGGTTCGCTTATCAAGGGTTGAACGAATGTAACATTTTTGCCAAGTGAATTAATTTGCTTGACGATTAAATTGACATATGAATACTGTTGAGCACTTTCAAATAAAGCGCCATCCTGAAATCCAGCGGTTATTGAGTTTCCTATGGCGACAATCCTTGAGAAATCAACTTGAACTCCAAGCGATGGAGGAGTGCCAACTTCTGAAAATTCTTCACAGGCGTAAAAAATGAATGCGAATGAGAAAATTAACAGGACAGCGAATATTCCAGAAAATTGAATTTTACTTTTCATAGCACAAAACCCTGTTTTAGTTTTGAATTAAAAAATTTTGTATGTGAGGTTTATCCCAAGCAAGTGAGCGCTTGAGTTATAAACTCCATCAAATCCAACGAGCGTTCCAATGACCTCTCTTTGTTTGAATCTCACGAACATATAGCCGAGGTCAACTGTTAAGTTTCCAAAGGTATATCCAGCCCCAAATGTAAATTCCCATCTGTCCGCATCAGGTAAAGATGGCTCAACATATTTGTCGTCAATTGGATTTTGATCATACGCTATTCCAGCTCTTAATGCCAAACTTCCGAAGCGATATTCAAGTCCAGCTTTATAGATTGAAACATCTTTGTAATATCTTTCAAGCGTTTGATCTTGTTGTGCGCTTGTTTCAGTTTCAAAATCAACTTTGAGAACATCATAAGAAGACCATCTCGTGAATTGATACCCAAGCTCAAAAGTCACATTTTCACTTGAAAAGCCAATTCCAGCCATCACAATGTCTGGCATCTTAACACTTGTTTTGATATTTCCACCCGGAAGAAGCGGATCAAGCACAGGTGATTTCTGAAAGTCCGCAGTTCCAGAATAATTAACCTTAACCTGTGAACGATAGGAGAATCCAAACGATACAGGATCAAGTTTGAGCAAAACGCCAACATTATAACCAGTGCCCGTTCCACTGCCAGATAACTTAACACTTACCTCGGGCGTAAATGATGGAATTTTTCTTGAAAGTGTAACGGTGCTGTAAACATAATCAAATCCGAGAGCAATTGAGAGTTCATCTGCGAGTTTGTAAGCGACGACCGGGTTGATATAAAATGTTTTGAGGTCAGATTCAACTGTGATTGCGCGACCGACCCAATCCTCAGGCCATTTTGAACCAAGTCCATATGGATTGAATACGCCAATTCCAAAAGCAAGTCCGAATTCTGTTGCATGTGTTAAGTAAAGATTGCTCGGGTAAAAAACTTGCTTTACCATTTTGGTCTCTTGAGTCGTGTTAAATTGATATGGACCGCGAAATCTTGCTGACGGGAATATAAGCGTTGTCCCAACTGAGAAATTTGTTCCTTTCAAATAAGCCAGTCCAGCTGGGTTATAAAAGATGCTTATCGGGGCATAGGATGTTGTAAAAGCCCCAGCCATTCCGGTAGCTCTTGCGCCATGTTCGTTGATTTGAAAGCCACCGGAAAACAAAGCGGTTGAAAAAATTAAAAAAAGTGATAAAAGAGTCAGGATAAAGCGCATATGTCCTCCATATTTTGTTTAGTTTGTTGAAATTTTTAAAAGAGACGCGTCTTTTTCCACGGCTGCTCCTTCATTTACGAAAACTTCTTCAACAGTGCCTTCAACATCGCTTCGTATTTCGTTTTCCATCTTCATGGCTTCAAGGATTAAGAGTTTGTCTCCAATTTTAATTTTGGTTCCGGGCTTTACAAAAATTTTGGTTATCAGCCCGGGCATAGGTGATTTTAGAATTTTATCTTTCTTGCTTTCCCCAAGCGAGGTGCTTCGGTAGGAATCTATCAGGGATTGATACTTGTTTATGTATTTACACTTGTAATCACGGATGGGGTTGGTTAGAATGGCAAAATCGTTGTTTAATGCGAAGGCGAATGAAAAAATTCTATTGTCAATTGAAAATGTTATCTCTTTATCGGAAATTTTTAAAACTTTAATTTCAAATTTTTTGTCCCCAATTTTTGCTTCAAAACTGTTCTCATCAGCCAGGGCGTTGCTTGTGGCGATTTTGTTTAAATCAACTTCAATTTCAAAATCGTTAACAATTATCTTCATAGCAATTTCCGAGTGTTTTTCTGCCTTTAAATATAAAGCAAAAAAATTTTTATTTCAAGTGGAGGTTTTGCTTTGATCGTTCGCATCCGCTGGTTTTAATTGTTTTTAAAATCGGGCGTCTTTAAATTTTTTAAAAATTGAAAACTTATTCAAAAAGGTGCAATGAGAAATTTTTACGCATTTATTTTTTTGATTTTCGTGCTTTATGGATGCAGTGTTCAGAAAGTTGCAATCAAATACGCAAGTGGTGTTTTTGATTCTGGAGTTAAAGCAATTTTTAGTGAAACCGACTATGAGATCGCAAAAACAAGCATACCGGCGAATTTAAAACTTCTTGAAGCGGTTTATAATGTTGATTCAACGAATGAGAAAACGGTTGTCTTTCTGGTGCAGGGTTATACTGGATACGCTATGGGCTTTGTAGAAGATGAAGACCCAAGTCGGGCGAAGTTAATTTACAAAAGGGCTTTTGAATATGGTTTGAATTTTATCAAGTCAAAAAGTAAAAAATTTTCATCTGCTTTAAATGGTGAATTCCCAGAGTTTGAAAAAGTTTTAAGAAGTGAGTTCAGCAAGAAGGATGTTCCTGTTATTTTCTGGACAGCAATGGCGTGGGGAAGTTATGTTAATTTAAGTAGAGATGACCCTGACGCAGTTAGCCAGATTCCAAAAATTGAAGCGATGGTTAAAAGAGCAATTGAACTTGATGAAAATTATTTTTATGGCTCGGGACATATGTTTCTTGGCGTTTTGCTTTCCGCAAGACCTAAAATTTTGGGCGGAGACCCGGAGAAAGGAAAAGAGCATTTTGAAAAATGTATAGAAATATCAAATCGCAAATATCTTCTTCCATATGTTTTCTATGCAAGATATTATGCAGTTCAGGTTCAGGACAGGGAGTTGTTTGAAAAATTGTTAACATATGTTGTTGATTCGCCGGTGGATATCCTCAAAGGTGGAGAACTTTTGAATGTCATCGCAAAAAAGAAAGCAGAAAAATTTAAAAGCATGGTAGATGAGTTTTTCTAAACTTTGCTTGAAAATTAGCCAATTTTTAAATAGATTTTAACAAATTCAAATGCGGTAGGAGATGATTTTGGTTATACCAGCAATTGAAATAAGACAGGGAAAGTGTGCGTGCGTGGTTCAAAGTTTGCCAGAAAATCCGAAGACATATCCAAATGATCCGATTGAGATGGCAAGATTGTGGAGAAAAGAAAATGCAAAGGTTCTTTATCTTGTTGATCTTGACGGCAAAGATTCTGGAAAGCCCGAAAATTGGGAAGTGATTGAAAATATCGTCAATGTGGTTGATATTCCTGTTGTTGTAAGTGGTGGTTTTAGAAGTTATGAAGATGTTAAAAAGGCGATTGACATTGGGATTTTAAGGATTGTTTTAGATATGGAAATATGTGATGGGGATTTCCAATTGAAAGAATTGATAGATGAGTTTGGCTCAAAAAGAATTGCTCTTAATGTTGAAGTAAAGGAAAATGTTGATGCTGTTAAGTTTGCTTTGAGAGCGAAGGAGAGTGGGATTGAGAGAATCGTTTATAAAGATGTCTTTGAAGATGAAACCGTTAATTTTATTTCACTTGAAAATTTTGCAAAGAGTGTCGGTTTAAAGATCACCGCTTTTGGCGAGTTAGCGGGTTATCCCGATTTGAAGAAACTTTCCGAAATGGAAAAATACGGAGTTGATTCAATTGTGTTAAGCAAATCGCTTTATCAAAACAGGTTTCCTTGTCAATATCTTTGGAGAATTGTTGAGGCAGAGATTTTATAAACAAAGTTATTTTTTTGAAAATGAAAAAGCCATTTCTTGAAAGATTGCTTGACGACAGACCGATTATTTGCGATGGTGCGATGGGAACAATGCTTGATCTTTATGAATATCCTGAACAACCAAGATGCATTCATAACATTTTAAATCCAGATATTGTAGCCAGAATCCATCGTGAATACATTGAGGCGGGTGCGGAGAAAATTTAAACGAACACAATTGATGCAAATAGATTTTGCCTTTAGTTTTTTCATCTTCAGGATAAAATTAAAGAAATTAACAGAGCTGGGGTTGAGATCGCAAAGTCAGTTGCAGGCGAAAATGTTTATGTTGCTGGTTCAATTGGTCCAACGGGAAAACTTCTTGAACCACTTGGAAAAGTAAAGTTTCAACAGGTCAAGGATGTGATAAAAGAACAGGCGGAGATTTTAATTGAGGCTGGGGTTGATCTCATAATTCTTGAAACATTTGTGAGCTTGAATGAACTTGATGCAGCAATTGAAGCAGTTAAAGAGGTTTCAGATAAAATTCCATTGATAGCTCAAAAAACATTTCCCGAAGATGGGGCAATACTTGCAACTGATTTCCCGATTGAAGTAGTAAGACACATAAAGGAAAAAGGTGTGACCGTTGTCGGTTCAAATTGCACGGTTGGACCACAGCGTATGTTTTCAATAATAAAAGCGATGTATCAGGACGATGTGATTCTTTCAGCGCAACCTGCAGCTGGGATTCCAACTCTTGTTGATGGTAGATCTGTTTATCACGCAAGCCCTGAGTATCTTGCAACCTACGCTAAACAGCTTGTTGAAGCAGGTGTTAAAATAATTGGCGCCTGTTGTGGTTCAACTCCATCGCATATAAAAGCAATTGCTTCTGCCGTTAAGGATTTAAAATTGAAAAAAGCACAGATTGAGATAAAAATTAAAAAAGAAGAAAAACAAACACAGACAAATTCAACTTCCGATGAACGCATAAGCGTTGTAATTGAGGATAAAAGTTCAAACTTTGCGAAGAAAATTGGGAAAAAATTTCTGACGACGGTTGAGCTTGATATTCCACGGGGGCTTGATATGAGCTCGGTAATTGAGGGTGCAAGATATTTGAAGGAAAATGGAATTGATGCGGTTAACATAACCGATGGGGCAAGAGCAAGGTTTAGAATGGACCCTGTGACGATTTCACATCTTGTTCAATCTTCTGTTGGAATTGAGACGATAACGCACATTGCTTGCAGAGATAGAAATTTGATCGGTTTACAGGGTTTGCTTCTGGGAGCGTGGGCTTTGGGAATTAAAAATATACTTGCTATCACAGGCGACCCGACAAAAATTGGCGACTTCCCCAATGCTACGACTGTTCTTGATGTTGATTCAATTGGTTTGATAAGGATTTTGAAAAATATGAACCAAGGGCTTGATGCAGTTGGAAATACAATCGGTGAGCCGACGCATTTTCTAATCGCCTGCGCAGTTAATCCAACTGCACAAAATCTTGATTATGAGGTCTCACGTCTTGAGAAAAAAGTTGAAGCGGGAGCACAAATTGTTTTCACTCAACCACTTTACGAAATGAAGACGCTTGAACTTTTCATAAAGAAGATTGAACATTTGAAAATTCCTGTTATGCTTGGGATATTGCCATTGCGAAGTTATAAACACGCCGAATTTTTGCATAATGAGGTTCCGGGTATAAACATACCTGATTGGGTAAGAGAAAAACTTTTTCTTGCTCGTGATGATGCGGGAAAAGTTGGAGTTGAAATTTCAGCTCAGTTTTTAAAAGAAGCCAAACATCTCGTCAGTGGTGCTTATCTTCTCCCACCATTTAAAAAGTATCATCTTGCTGTTGAAATACTTCAAAAAATTTAAAACAAACCAGCATTTCAAATGCTACCTCAGGAGATAATTCGCAAGAAAAGGGACGGAGGAAAACTTTCAAAAGATGAAATTTCTTTTTTTGTCAATGGTTATCTTGATGGAAGAATACCCGATTATCAAATGTCTGCTTTTTTAATGGCTGTTTATTTCAGAGGTATGGATTTTGAAGAGACGACATATTTAACGGAAGTTATGTTAAATTCCGGACATATCGTTGATCTTTCAGATGTCCCCGGGATAAAAGTTGATAAACATTCTACTGGTGGGGTTGGTGATAAGGTATCAATCATTCTTGCTCCAATTGTCGCATCCGCTGGTGTTCCCGTCCCGATGATTTCAGGTCGCGGTCTTGGACATACAGGTGGAACTCTTGATAAACTTGAATCAATTCCGGGTTTCAAAACAAATCTTTCAATTGAAGAGTATAAAAGAGTGATCTCAGAAATTGGGCTTGTGATGATAGGTCAAACGCAGGAAATTGCACCTGCGGATAAAAAAATTTACGCTTTGAGAGATGTCACCGCAACCGTTGAATCAATACCTCTTATATCCGCAAGCATAATGAGTAAAAAACTCGCTGAAGGAATTGATGCGCTTGTCCTTGATGTGAAAACAGGACGCGGTGCGTTTATGAAAGAATATGAAAAATCGCTTGAACTTGCTCAAACGCTCTTTACAATTGGAAAAAATTTTGGAAAGAAAGTAATTGCTTTTATAACAGATATGAATCAACCGCTTGGATATGCGGTTGGAAACTGGCTTGAAGTTGTTGAATCAGTTCAGTGTCTTCGCGGGCTTGATGTCCCAGATCTAATGTATGTCACATATGTTCTTGCAGGAGCAATGATTATGTTGGGCGGAAAGGCAAACTCAATTGAAGAAGGGATAAAAATTGCTCAAAAAGTCGTTCTCTCTGGCGAAGCGTATGAAAAATTTCTCCAACTCGTTGAAAGACAAGGTGGAGATGTGAGCTACATTGAGAACCTTGAAAAATATCCGATGTCAAAACATTCAATTGAAGTAAAAAGTATGTTTGATGGTTATGTTTATGAAATTGATGCTCTTGAAGTTGGGATTGTGTCGCTAATTTTAGGAGCTGGCAGAACGAAAGTTGACGATGTAATTGATCCCAAAGCAGGTATCGTTTTGAGAAAAAAAGTCGGGGATAAAGTTGAAGTTGGTGAGCAACTTGCTGTTTTTTACACGGATAAAGACGATGTCATAAAAGAAGCAAAAGAGCGACTTTCAAAAGCTTTCAAAATAAGTTCAGAAAAACCGCAAATACCAAAACTTGTTAAGACGATAATTGATTCAGAAGGAGTGAGAGAATGGAAGTAAAAAGGGCGGGTTTAAGAACCCGCCCTTCGTTTTTATTCACAACTTATCCACATCTGTGCAAAACTTACTTCATCAGGACCATCTTCTTCGTTGCTACGAAATCATCCGCGGTCAATCTGTAGAAGTAAACACCGCTTGAAAGACCTGTCGCATTGAATTCAACTGTATAAACACCAGCTCTCATATACTCATCTTTCAGCACGGCAACTCTTTCACCCAGGACATTGAACACTTCAAGTTTAACTCTCGCATCTTTCGGCAGTGCAAATGCAATTTTTGTTGATGGGTTGAATGGGTTCGGATAGTTTTGATAGAGTTCAAAGCTAACCGGAACATCGGGCGTGTTGAATTCAACGCCTGTGAGTTTATTGATTGAAAGTTGCAGTAAGCTCACAACATATTTCGGATTATGCACGCCGTGGCTTTTATCTTCAACAACATAGCGATAGTTCCAATATGCTTGTTTTAATTTCACAGAGTCAGGGTTTGTTCTTATTTGTGTCCAATCAACCGTTGGTTGTCCTACGGGCGGAAGTGCCATTGCAAGCATTTCAATTAATCCATCAACCTCTTTCATAAATGGCTCAATTGTTCCATCTTTATCGTAATCATACGAAGCCATAATGTCATCAAATTTCGTTATTCCAGTATGGCACTTTACACAACCAGTTATGTTATCATATTCCTGACCATCGGGTGCGATATATTTCATTTTCCATGTGTGCATTCCGATTTTATCTCTTGCAACATGCCCTGTGTCTGGGGTTGCAGACATATGGCAACCGACGCAAGCATTTTCAACAAGGCGATGCCCAACACTGCTTGGCAAAACTGTTCCCCAAGTATAACCATTTTGACCAAGATAAACATCACCAGCACCAGCATAATGTGGTCCCCAAACAGCGCTTAAATTTGTTGTAACATAGGTCAACGCATTCCTGCGATACTTATGGCAATTGACACAAAGTTTTCCTTTCCCAAGATCAATTTGTGAATAGTTAAATCCATTTGCCAGAGTATCAGCTGTTGCAGGAGCTTCTCTTAACTCCATTGAGTGCGGATCGTGGCAGGTCTGACAGGTTATCTTCGTGTGTTTAATTGCAGAATAGCCAGATGAAATTCTGTTGTCAAATTGTTCATTCTTAACGAATGCAACAAATCCGGCTCCATCGTGGCAACGAACGCAAGTGTTAAGATTATATTGACCTGGCTGAATCGTTGTTGTTCCACTTGAACGGAAACTATTTGACCAAACTGCTTCAGCATGACCTGAATATTCCCACTGCACATAACGATTGTGTCTCCACGGTTCATTATGGCACTGTGCACAAACTTCAGCGCTCATTGTCTTCGGCTGTGTTCCAGCCCCAAAGTGACTTGGGTTCTTTGGACCATGGCAAGTTTCACATCCAATTGTTGCGAGCAAGCTTAAATTCTTCTTATCCGTTGTCAAAAGTGAATCAAACAATCCAGCTCTTGGTGGTTTCCATTGGTTCCAGTCAAATCCAAGCTGTGTCGCTACATCATCAAAACCACCGTTATTTGCCATCGTGTTGTATCCCGTTGTGTGACATCTCCAACAGTTTGGACCCCAGTATGGTGCAACTTGACCATTCATTCCTCGTTGAAACATGGTTGCGTGATCTGAGGCAACCCACTCATTGTAAATATTCGGCGTTGCACCCTTGTGGCAAGTGGCACAGTTGAGAGTGCTCGCACCAACATCTTTCCAATCAACGCCCGTATAATTAGCTGCTATAATTGTGATCGTTGTATCATCAACACCATTTACAACAAGCTTGACCTGATAAGACCCGGCAACATCAGGCGTAAATGTGACAAGTTGCTGATTTGTGCTGCTCAGGGTTGCATTTGAACCTGATGGTTTTCCGACGATTGACCATTCATAACTTGTAGCCGGCTTGAAAGCCGTATCACCTGAAACATCGTAACCTTTGAGCCAAACAACTGTCCCGGTCCCAACAACCGGCAAACCAGATGAAATACTGTCAAGATTCATGATTCCCATTTGCTCAAGGACATGTGGGGACATACCTTCAATTTTGATATACGCCTTTTGGGCTAACAAAGGCAGTGTTAGAGTGAGAAGCAAAATCGCCAAAGTTGTAAATCTTAATCTCATTTTTTCACCTAAATTTTGTTGTTTTATCTACAAGTTGCAGAAATTCATAAAGCAAATTTTATGCCACTTCAAAAATTTTTAAATTTTGCTAATTTTTGAGGTTCATTTGACATAATTGGCACAAAGTGAGGATTTCCCATTGTCTTATTTTTCAACAATGCGAGGGATTTTTCTGGAAGGAAAGGGGGCAAACTAAAGCCCCCTTGAGTTTATTTTTTCAAATACATATCAAGCCAATCAAGAACAGTCTTCCACCAAAGGCGGGCATTTTGTGGTTTCAATATGTGATGACCTTCATCCGGGAAATAAAGCATTTTTGATGGGACCCCCATTCTTTGAAGAGCTGTAAACATCATAAAACCTTGACTTACATCAACCCTATAATCAAGCTGACCGTGGATAACCAAAGTTGGTGTTCTGAAATTTTTCACATAATTGCTTGGCGACCATTTTTTATACATTTCCGGATTTGTCCACGGTGTTCCTTTAAATTCCCACTCTGGGAACCACAATTCCTCTGTTGAACCATACATACTTGGCAGGTCAAATACGCCAGCGTGTGAAACAAGACATTTGAAAATTTCTTTCTCGTTATGTCCCGCTATCCAGTTTATCATATACCCTCCATATGAAGCGCCTGCTGCACCAATTTTTTCTGGGTCAATAAACTTATAATTTTTCAGAACATGATCAACACCTTTCATCAAATCCTCAAAAACCTTCCCGCCCCAATCACCGCTTATCTCATCTGTAAATTTCTGTCCATATCCAGTTGAACCTCTTGGATTTATCATCACAACAACATAACCTCTTGATGCAAACATCTGCGCATTCCATCTGTAGTGGAAATTGTCAGCCCACATTGATTGAGGTCCGCCGTGAATTAAAAATACGGCTGGATATTTTTTGCTTGCGTCAAAAAATGGCGGTTTCAAAAAAAAACCGTGAAATTTCGTCCCACCAGCACCACTAAACCAAAAATCTTTAAACGAGTTTCTCTCAAGATGAGATAAAATTGAATCGTTTTGATGCGTAATTTGGACTGTTTCAAATGTTGAAAGATCAAGCCGGTATATTTCTGCTGGCTTGTTAATTGATTCTCTTTTGAAGATAAGAAATTTTCCATCTGGAGTTATCGCAATTTCAGTGTTGTAGCTTCGTTCGGTTATTTTTTTAATCTCAGCAGTTTTTACATCAATCCTGTAAATTGAATTGTATCCTTGATCCTCAGCAGTAAAATATATAAATTTTCCATCAGGTGACCATATCACTTCGCCAACCGAACGATCAAAATTCTCTGTTAAGTTAATTGTTTTTCCTGTTTCCCTTTCGTAAAGCATCAATCTGTATTTGTCGGATTCAAATCCGGCTCTAAACTGTGCCCTGTATGCGATATATTTTCCATCGGGTGAGTAAACAGGTTGATTGTCGTTTGCTTTATTCGTTGTTATTTTCTTTATCAATCCACCTTCTGGAGTTGTGACGAAAAGATCGTTATTAGTGCTTATTGCTATCATCGTATCAGTATTTCTTACAAAACAAATTTCTTTCCCGTCGGGTGAAAACGCATAATCAATTTTTCCTCCGAGATCAATCGGTGGCGTATCATAATCACCCGGCGTTATATCGGCGATCTTTCCACTGTTTAGATCAACAACGAAAAGATGGCTTCGCTTGTCGTCAATCCATCTGTTCCAAATTCTGAAAGGTAATTTTGTGAAGAATTTTGCTTTGACTTTGCTCGTTTCTCTTTCTTTTTCCCTTTTTTGCGTTGCAATCATTGTCGGGACAATCTGGATAAACTTGAGATGTGAAAGCAAGATATTTCCCATCCGAAGACCATATCACAGCATCAGCTCCAAGAGCAACGCTTGTAATTTTCTTAACTTCACCGGTTTCAAGCGACATGATGTAAACTTGTGGTTCACCATCACGAGTTGAAATAAAAGCGATTTTTTTGCCATCTGGAGACCATGCTGGGGAGTAGTTTGAACCCTCGCCTTTTGTGAGTTGTCTCGTCTCTTTGCCGTCAATTGAAACAATGTAAATATCCCTTTGCCCACGGTTTTCTTCCATATTGTAAGATGTAACAACATAAGCAATACATTTACCATCGGGAGATACAGCAAGGTTTGAAACTCTTTTCATCGCCCAGAGATCCTCAACAGTTATAGCCCTTTTTTGTGCATAAACTGGAAGTGCAATTAAAATAATGAGAATGACTAAAATCGGAAGGTAAAATTTTTTGAACATGGTTTGCATTTGTTTTTGTTTTAAAGTAAATCGGGAAGGCGAGAACCTTCCCATTTTTAGACAGGTAAATTTTAATCAAAAATGAAAATTAATTCAAGATTAAATTCCCCGAAGATTGCACTTAATTCTTGTTCAACTTGAATCTTACAGGAATTATAACTTTGACCTTAACGGGTTTGCCCTGTGAATAAGCAGGCGTAAATTTTGCCTGTGATACTGCTTTTAACACTTCTTCATCACATCCATAACCAATTCCTTTCACAATTTCTGCGTGATCAACTCCGCCATTTTCATTCACATAAACCACCGCATACACAGTTCCTTCAATTCCTTTTTTTAGCGCTTCTTCTGGATATTTGACTTTGCTTTGGATTGATTGAAGACCGCCGATTAATTGTGGCATTGTTTCAGCAAGTGTTGCGTAGTTTTCTTTTTTGAATTCAGTGCTTGGAGCTGTGGGTGATTCACCAAGTTTGATGCTGTTCTTTTCATTGGTTTTTGAACAGGCAAAGAACAAGAAAATTACCGAAGCCCAGATAAAAAATTTCACTCGCATTGTAATTTACCTCATTTTTGTTTTTGTGTTTCTGGGTAAATTGTTATCTGTGGAATCCCATAAACTATGATAGTTCTTGTTTTTGTATAAACTGGCGTTTGCGTTTTCATCGCTTCAATTGTCATTGCTCTGTCATAGACAAAAATCCCAAGCAAAAAAGAAAGCAAAAACAACATAAAGATAACCGCAGAAAGAAGTGAAGCTGGAATTGGAATTTCCATTTTTAAACTTCTCTTTATCTTCTCTGGCAAAGTTTCTTTTCTCGCAATTTCAATTTTCTTAATTTCAGGAATTTCAATTTTATCTTTCATCGCCTCGGTTTTAAACTTGAGCGAAATTTTCAAAAAGTCCTGACAATCCCTGCACGAAAAAACATGTGAAAACGCCTCATCAACATTTTCCACAATTTCACCATCAATAAATGAGCTAATTATTTCTTGAATTTCTTCGCATCTCATTTTTCTTCATCTCCGTATAATTTTTTGTAAATTTCTGTGAGTTTTTTTCTTGCCTTAAAAAGTTTTGACTTAACAGCTGGAATTGTTGTGTTAAGCACCTCCGCAATATCGGCATAACTTAATCCATTCCACTCTCTCAAAATCAAAATTTCTCTGTATTCATCTCCGATTAAATCAAGCACCTTCATTAATCTTTCTTTCGTTTCTTTGATTTCAAATTCTTTTTCAATTTCAAAGTTTGAATTTATCTCAATTTGTTCGGTATCAATTTTTTCTTTTTTGTCCCGTATAAAGTTAAGGCACTTATTTCTTGCCATTTTAAAGAGCAAAGCGGAAAGAGATGAATTCGGCTCAATTGAATTTATGTTTTCGTAAAGTTTCAAAAAGACATCCTGAACTATATCAAGAGCAGTTTCCTTATCCGAGATCATTCTGAAGCAAAATCTGTAAAGTTGGTTTTTGTATTTTTCGTAAATTTCCTCAAATGCGGATATTTCGCCGTTTTTTATTCGCTCCAGTATTTCCCTGTCGCTGTCCATCACAAAGTGCTGTCTTTTGCTTTCATTTAATATAACCCTGAAGCAGGGCAAAGGTTTCTACTTTTGGCAGAATGTGTGAATTTTGCATAAATTTAAATGAGAAAATAGAATTGTTGAAAAATTGCTAATTTTTGAAATAGCAAATAAGAAAATTTTGATTGAAACACCCTTTGACCCGAAGGATTATCTGAAATCCGTTGATGATGTCGTTGAAAAATACTCAACCGATTACAAAATTCCATTCTGGATTGATGTCTGGCCATCTGCAATTGCTCTTGCGGAATTTATACTTGAAAGTGATGAATTCTCTGGTAAAAAAGTTCTTGAACTTGGATGTGGGCTCGGGCTTACGACAGTTGCCCTCGGACTTAAAAACGCAATCGTCACAGCAACAGATTATGAAATGATGGCTTTGCAATACGCAAGACGAAATTACATTAAAAATGTCGGAAATGAAGAAAGTGCAAAATTTGTCTATCTTGATTGGAGACATCCTGTTTTGTCCGAAAAATTTGACTTTGTAATTGGTGCGGATATAATCTATGAAAGAGAATTATTTCAGGACATAGTCAATGTTTTGAGAATTGCGATGACCCCGAATTCAATCTGTTATCTTGCGGACCCGAACAGGATATTTACGATTGAGTTCTTTGAAATTTTGAAAATGGAATCATTTGATTTTGAGATAGCGTCAAAGAGAGAAGTTATTTACAGAGATATGAAAGCGAATGTATCAATTTACAGAATAAAGAAATCTCAAATGAGCAGATGAAAAAAGCACTTGTCTTTTTAACTGGATTTATGGGCTCGGGAAAAAGCACAATTGGACCAATCCTTGCGAAAGAAATTGGATATGACTTTATTGATGTTGATGAACTCATTGAAAAAATTGACGGAAGAAAGATCGTTGATATATTTCGTGAAGACGGAGAGATTTATTTTAGAAATCTTGAAAGGCAAATTTTAATTGAAACAGTTTTAAAACTTTCAAAATTTGTCGTTGCTTTGGGTGGTGGGACGATAACTTTTTCAGATAATCTTTTTCTCGTCAAAAGGTCTGGGATTTTAATCTACCTTAAAGCAAGCCCCGAAATTCTTTTGCAAAGAATAAAATTCAAAACCGATAGACCTTTGCTTCTTGATCCGATGGGCAATCTGCTTCCAGAAAATTTGCTTTTTGAAAGAATTACAACATTGCTCCAAATGAGAGAGCCATATTATTTGCAGGCGGATTTTTTCGTTTCAACAGATGATAGAGGTATTGAAGAAACGGTTGCGGAAATTTTAAAGAAACTTGAGGGAAAAATTGCGTAAAATTTTTTTGAACTTAAAAAATGTTAAGTATCCGATTTACATCGGAAAAGAAATTTTTGATCGCTTCCCACAGATTTGCAAAAGGCATGGAATAAAATCACATCTTGCAGTCATAACTGATAAAATAGTCGCCGATTTATATCTTGATGAATTTTTGAGATTGATGACAAAAAATGGATTTTACCCTGAACCAATAATTGTAAATGCTGGTGAATCAAGCAAAAGTTTGTCCGTTGTTTCAAAAATTTACACCAATTTAATTGAAATGAAATTAAGGCGTGATGAAAGTGTCGTTGCTTTTGGTGGCGGAGTTATAGGAGATCTTGCTGGCTTTATCTCCGCAACTTACCTTAGGGGTGTTAACTTAATTCACATTCCGACGACGCTTCTTGCTCAAATTGATAGTTCAATCGGTGGAAAAGTTGGGATAAATCATAAGCTTGGGAAAAATTTGATCGGTGCGTTTTATCATCCTGTTTTTATCTTTACAGATGTTGCTTTTTTGAAAACATTGCCAAAGCGAGAGTTAATCTGCGGACTTGGTGAAGTTGTAAAATACGGAGTTATAATGGATAAAGAAATTTTTAAAACGGTTGAAGCAGAACTTGAAAAAATTTTAAACTTTGATCTCAAAATTATTGAACCGCTCGTTTTTAAATCAATTCAAATTAAGACATCAATTGTTGAAAAAGATGAGAGAGAGAAAAAATTGAGAATGATTTTAAACTTCGGTCATACGATCGGACACGGGATAGAAGCAGGGTTAAATTATAAGAGGTTAAAGCACGGTGAAGCAGTCATGTTTGGAATCGTCGGGGAAAGTTTCATCGCTTTTGAGAGAGGAATTTTGAAAAAAGATGACTTTGAAAAGATAAAAAAATTAGTTTTTAAAGTCGGCGTCAATTTTCCCAAGAAAATTCTTGCTAAAGATGTTGTCTTGAAGCATATTGGTTATGATAAGAAAATTTATTCTGAAAGATTGAACATGTATTTACCTGTTAAAATCGGAAAGATGAAGTTTTTCAATGATGTCGGTTTCGGTGAGATTGAGAGAGCGATTGAGTTTTTGTTTGATCAAAATTAAACCAAAATTGCACATGCGAAAAATATATTTTCTTCTTTTTCTCTTTTGCTCATTTCTTTTCGCACAAGTTCATCCTAAAAGAGAAGTTCGTGCGGTTTGGTTGACGACTGTTTACGGTCTTGACTGGCCAAG
>NZ_CZVW01000009.1 GCF_001536065.1 Candidatus Chryseopegocella kryptomonas | reverse complement strand
GAACTTTCACTGATTTTGAAGTTTTTAAAATTGAAGGAAGATACGGCGGTGGATTTGGATTAAGAAAAAGATTTTCATCCACGCTCACAATTCCACCATTCCACGATGTCAATTTAAAAGTTCAACTTTTTAAATCAACAAACAATGATTATCTTGACGATGTTTATAAATGGACGGAGGGTAGATTGACGAGAATCATCGCTGGTTATACATATTCAAATTATGGTAGATTCTGGCGGACGAAGTTTTCGCTTTCTTTTGAATCTTCAACAGTTTTGAGCGATTTTAACTATTCAAAAATTTATTCCGAGCTTGTTCAATCTTTCAGGTTGCCGTATGGATATTTGCTTGCTTTGAGATTCTTCGGAGGTTATGGAAAGGGCTCAATTCCATCTCAAACGAAGTTTTTCCTTGCTTCATCATCACCGATTGAACAATTTTATCAACCGATATACAGAAGTAAAGTTTTCTCCGCTGATGTAAGAAAACACATTGAACCATATGGCGGTGCTGGGTTGCGTGGATATTTTGATCAAAACTTTGCGGATGATAGAGCTTATTCCGCAAATGTTGAACTTCGCTTCCCATCTTTTCTCCCATTTGTTAAAGTTCCAATTTTGGGGCAGTTTTTCAGGACATTGATTTTCTTTGATGCTGGAAAAGTTTGGAGTCAGGGTGAGAGGGCAAGTTTGAAGAATTTGAGGTATGATCTTGGAGTTGGATTGAGAAGCAATTTGCTGGAACAAATTTCAAATCTTACAAATCTTTTATCCGATGCTGGGATTAAGACAGTAAGGTTTGATTTTCCAATTTATGTGAGCCATCCTTTGAACGGGGAAAAGAAATTAAAGTTTAGATGGATTTTGGGGTTTGATGCGACATTTTGATTGTTAATTTTGGGGCGGGAGAAATCCCGCCCCTTTTAATTTTTTCCATTTTGTTTTTCGGCTTTCGTTTTTTAAATTTAAATAAGTTTAATCCGTCAAAATAAAAAATTCACGGGTGAGATGAGCGAGAGCAAGAAAATTTACATAGAGACATACGGATGCCAGATGAATCTGGCTGATTCGGAAATCGTTCTTGGGATTATGAAAAAGCACGGATTTTCACTCACGGATGACGCTTCAAAAGCAGATGTCATACTTGTCAACACATGCAGTGTAAGGGAACACGCAGAGCAAAGGGTTATCGGAAGATTGAATTCATTTTTGAGATACAAAAAGAGAAATCCAAACCTTGTCATTGGAGTTCTCGGTTGCATGGCTGAAAGATTGAAGAAAAAGTTGATTGAGGAAGAAAACATCGCAGATATTGTTGTTGGTCCAGATGAATATAGAAAACTTCCTCAACTTGTTCAGGATGCATTTGAAGGGCATAAAGGTATTGCGGTGAGATTATCAAAAGTTGAAACCTATGATGACATAACCCCGTTGAGAACGGAAGGAATAAGTGCGTGGATTACAGTTATGAGAGGTTGCGATAAATTCTGCACCTTCTGCGTTGTGCCATTCACAAGAGGTAGGGAAAGAAGTAGACCTCTTGAAAGTATCGTCAAAGAAGTTGAGATGCTTTCTGCGCAGGGTTATAGAGAAGTTACTTTGCTTGGTCAAAATGTTAACTCCTATCGTGATGGAAATTATGACTTTGCTGATTTACTTTCAGCCGTTGCGCAGGTTGATAGAAATATGAGAGTAAGATTTACAACATCTCACCCGAAAGATATGTCGGATAAATTGATAAAAACAATAGCCGAACATCCAAACATTTGCAATTACATCCATCTTCCAGTTCAATCTGGCTCTGATAGAATTCTTCAATTGATGAACAGAACTTATGATAGAAAACATTATCTTGAACTTGTCAAAAAGATAAGAGAAACAATCCCAGGTGTAAGTTTATCAACCGATATAATTGCAGGTTTCCCGACTGAAACGGAAGAAGATCACAAGATGACTTTGAGTTTGCTTGAAGAAGTAAGGTTTGATGGCGCTTTTATGTTTAAGTATTCACCACGTGAAGGAACAAAAGCATATGAGATGGGAGATGATGTTCCTGATGAAGTTAAAATCAGAAGGTTGAACGAGATAATTGAATTGCAACAAAAAATTTCGCATGAGATAAATCAAGGTTTGATCGGCAGTGAAGTTGAAGTTCTTGTTGAAGGTGAAAGCAAGCGCTCTTCCGAGCAATGGATGGGAAGAACGGACACAAATAAAGTAGTCATATTTCCGAAAGATGAAAATGTAAAACCTGGCGATTACATTATTGTTCGCATAAAAAACGCAACTTCCGCAACTTTATTCGGAGACATAATTAAAATTCTTCATGAGAAAAACACTTCTAAAAATACTCCCGTTTCTTCTCTTAATTAATTTTGCTTTGACACAGGATGTTGATATAAGCAGGTATATTTATCTTCTTCGTGTTGGAGATGTTGAAAGCGTTAAGGGTGCAATTGACAGTTTAAAAAAAATTTATCCAAATTCTGTTAATTTAAAGTTTCTTGAAGCAAGCATAACCGAAGATGCTCAAGAAGCGGTAAAAATTTACTACGATATTGCATTAAACCATCCAGAAAGTGAATTTTCCGACGAATCTCTTTTCAGAATTTTTCAATTTTACTATGCAAAGGGAGATTATGAACAGGCGAAAAAAGAGCTTGAACGATTGAAAACGCTTTATCCAGCGTCTCCTTACGCTGGGATAAATGTTCGCTTTCCGAGCGCTGGTGAGATCTCAATAGCTGACAAATCAGGGAGAAGACCTTCTGAATCAAAAGTTGATTGCAATTATTCTCTTCAAGTTGGGGCATTTGTTGATAAAAACAACGCAGAGAGAGAAAAAGAATTTTTTGAGAGTAAAGGTTATGGTGTAGAACTTCACACTAAATTTAAAGATGGGAAATTGTTTTATATCGTCTGGGTTGGATGTTTTTCAGACAGGAAAGAAGCAGATAAAGTCAAAGATGAGATAAAGCGAAAATTCGGAAGAGAGAGCATCATTATTTCAACAGTGGGGATAAGATGAAAATCACAATTTTCGGAAGTGCATCTGGAATACCAGAAAAAGGCAGGGCTCAAACTTGCATTGGGCTTGAATCAAATGGTAGAATGATTTTGCTTGACATCGGAGAAGGCGCAACATCTTCAATATATGCAG
Source organism: Candidatus Chryseopegocella kryptomonas (assembly GCF_001536065.1). Classification (GTDB taxonomy): domain Bacteria; phylum Bacteroidota; class Ignavibacteria; order Kryptoniales; family Kryptoniaceae; genus Kryptonium; species Kryptonium kryptomonas. The sequence goes on along the minus strand of NZ_CZVW01000009.1, from coordinate 79,725 downwards.
ATGGAGTTGAACTTGACAAAATAGAAAAAGTTTTTATCTCACACACTCATGCGGATCATTTTATTGGGTTACCACGACTTCTTCAATTTATGAAATGGAAAAAGAGGAAGAAACCGTTGGAGATTTATCTTCCTTCAAAGCATATTGACGCAGTGGAAAAATTTTTGCCGTTTTTATACATCTTCAGAGAGAGATTTGATTTTGAATATAAATTTTTGCCTTTGCCAAAGGACGAAATTTTTATTTTTGAAAGTTTGAAAATGAAAATTTTCCCAACACAACATTTGAAAAAGTATCAAAAATTTGCTGAAACTTACGGAGTTGAGACGAACTCATACGGATTTTTGATTGAGGAAATTTCAAACGATGGAACTGGTGCGAAAAAGTTTCTTTTTTCATCAGATATTTATTCTGTTGATGAAGTGAAAAATTATTTTGAGGGACTTGATTTACTTTTGATTGAGTGTGCGCACATTGAGATTGAAGATATAATTGATGCTGTTTCGGATTTTGAAATTCCAAAAATAATTTTGACACATGTTGCGCCAGAGAAAGATTTAACCACGATGCTTGATTACGCACGAATGAAGTTTGATATGAACATTGAGCTTGCTTGTGATGGAATGAAAATAGAATTGTAAAGAATTATGCTATCATACGAGGAAATACAGGAAAAATATGGGATTTACGGAGAGTCACAGGCGATAAGAGAAATTGTTGCGGTCATCAGGCAGGTTGCTCCGACGGATATAACGGTTTTGATAACGGGAGAAAGTGGCGTTGGAAAAGAACTTGTTGCAAGAGCGATACACGGCGAAAGTAAAAGAGCCGAAGGTCCTTTCGTTATTGTTAATTCAGGTGCAATTCCAGAGGGAATTCTTGAATCAGAACTTTTTGGACACGAGAAGGGAGCTTTCACTGGCGCTGTTGAGACGAGGAAAGGTTATTTTGAGATGGCTGATGGCGGAACAATCTTTCTTGATGAAATCGGGGATATGCCGATAGCAACGCAAGTTAAGATTTTGCGTGTGATTGAAACTGGTGAATTTATGAGAGTTGGCTCATCTCAATTGAGAAAAGTTGATGTCAGAGTTATCGCAGCTACAAATAAAAATCTTGATGAAGAAGTAAAGCGTGGGAATTTTCGCGAGGATTTATATTATCGTTTGAGAACTGTTAACATTTACATTCCACCGCTCCGTGAAAGGAGAGAAGATATACCAATTTTGTTTGAGAAATTTGTTTCCCAGTTTTGCGAAAGAAATAAAATTGCTTTTGCTGGCATAACTGACGATGCAATGCAAGTTTTGATAAGTTATCACTGGCCTGGAAATGTGCGTGAGTTAAAAAATTTTGTTGAGAGTATCCTTGTCCTTGAGAGTGGTAAAGTAATTGATGCGAATATGGTAAGAAAGTATTTGAAGTATGATTTTGCTCAATTTGATTATTCACGAAATTTGCCGATTAAATTCGGAAGAACCGCTGAACAAGCAGATAGAGAGTTAATTTATAGAGCATTGATTGATATAAAAACGGATTTGCTTGAAATAAAAAATTTACTTGGCAATCTTGCTGACTTTGTTTCAAAGCAAATCTCATCTCCACTTGCTCTTCCAGAGGCAAAAATTGATCTGAAAACTGGAAATGTGATTGAAAATTTCTCACTTGTTGATATGGAGAAGCGAATGATAAAAGCTGCGCTTGATAGATTCAACTGGAATAAACGACTTGCAGCAAAAGCTTTAAAGATAAGTGAAAGGACACTTTACAGAAAGATTAAAGAATATGGACTTGAAGAGGAGAAAAAGAAAAACGGTTAATTTTAAAATTTTGCTCGGTTTTATTATATTTGCATTTGCATTTTTAATTTACGCTTGCAGATACTCATTTACAGGTGCTTCTGTTCCACCGCATTTGAAAACGATAGCGATACCTGTGTTTGACGATCAAAGCGGTTATGGAAGAGCAACTTTGCGAGAGGAATTAACGCAAAAAATAGTTGAAAGATTTATTCAAGACAACACATTGAAAATAGCGGATAGAAACACGGCTAACTCAATTCTTGAGGGAGTTATCCTAAGCGTTCAAGATAATCCTGTTGTTGTAGGGAGTGGAGAAAGGATAAAAAAATCAAGGATAACGATAACGGTTCGTGTAAGTTTTTACGATATGGTGCAAAGGACGAAGGTTTGGGAGAGAACCTTTTCAAACTGGGGAGAGTATGATCTTGAAGGAAATGTTCAATTAAACTTGCAACTTGGGATACAGCAGGCAATTGAAAAACTTTCTGAGGATATTTTGCTTGCAACGGTTGCAAACTGGTAATTTCAAATAAATTGGAGAATTTATGTTAGAGGAATTTGTTCTTGCTCTTTACCTTGTTTCAATTCTTGTTCTCTCAATTTTTGGTTCTCACGGATTCGTTCTCGTTTATTATTACTTCAAAAACAAGAAAGATGAAATAGAAGGGCGAAAGAAGAAATTAAAACCGAAAACGCTTGAAGAACTTTTTGGAGAGGAGAAAAATTTTCCAAATGTGACGATTCAACTTCCGATTTATAATGAGTTTTATGTTGCGTCACGACTTCTTGATGCAGTTTCAAGAATGGATTACCCAAGAGATAAGATGCAGATTCAGGTGCTTGATGATTCAACAGATGAGACAGTTAATGTTGTTGCTTTGAAAGTTATGGAATTAAAGGGTAAAGGTTTTGACATTGAACATATACGCAGGGGGACGAGGGAAGGTTTTAAAGCAGGGGCTTTGAAATATGGTTTAAAATTTGCGAAGGGAGATTTTATTGCAATTTTTGATGCTGATTTTGTTCCTAATCCAGATTTTTTAAGAAAGACGCTTCCGTATTTTTATCTTGATGGAAATATCGGAATGGTTCAAACGCGATGGGAACACATAAATGAAAATTATTCTCTTTTGACGCAGGCGCAAGCACTTGCTTTGAACGGTCATTTCATAATGGAACAATATGTCAGAAATGAATCAGGATTTTTTATAACATTCAATGGAACTGGCGGAATATGGCGAAAAACTTGTATTGAAGATGCTGGAAATTGGGAAGGTGATACGCTCGCAGAAGATATGGATTTGAGTTATAGGGCACAGCTTAAAAAATGGAAATTTGTATTTTTGAAAGATGTTGTCTCGCCTGCTGAATTACCAGCTGAGATAAATGCATTAAAGTCCCAACAATTTAGATGGACAAAGGGGGCAATTGAAGTTGGTTTGAAGTATCTCAAAAGAATCTGGAGCGAAAATCTTCCGTTGAAGGTTAAACTTGAAGCGACATTTCATCTGACGAACAATTTTGTTTTTCCATTTATATTGATAACCGCTTTGCTTAATCCAATTGTTGTTATGATCAAAGAGAGCGGACAATATGATTGGTATTATTTTGTTATGGGTGTCTTTGTATTGCCGTTTTTTGGTCCTTTTTTGGTTTATATGCTCGCTCAAAAAGAGATTTACAAAAACTGGAAAGATAAGATAATTTTGTTTCCTTTGTTTTTAGCTGGAAGTATGGGGCTTGCGGTCAATAATACGCGTGCGGTTGTGCTTGCGCTTCTTGGCAAAAAAACAGAATTTGTCAGAACTCCCAAATATGGAATAAAAAGTGAAGGTGAAAAATGGGAGACGAAAAAATATGTCGCTTCAAGGGTTGAGTGGGTTACTTTTGTTGAGCTTGCGCTTGCGGTTTATATGTTTGCTGGTATAATGTTAAGTGCTTATTATCTTGAATTAGCAGCTATCCCGTTTCAAGCGATGTTTTTCGCAGGATTTTCGTTTATAGGTGCACTTTCAATCAAGCATTCAAAAGTTTGGGGTGAATATTCAAGGCGTCTGCAAATAGCGTGGAATGTGATTAAAGGTAAGTTTGCGTATAAAAAGATAGAATTTTAGCGTTAGCTTGAAATAATTTTTTCACATGCTTTAAAGACATCATCAACCTGGATTGAAAGCATGCAATTGAAGTGTCCTTTTGGACATTTGCTTCGTCCAATGTGAGAACAAGGTCTGCACGAGATGGGTTTTTCAACGACGATGCTTTTAGTTCCATATGGGAAGAAACCGAATTCTTTAACTGTTGAACCAAAGATTGCGACGACTTTAGTTTTGACCGCCGAACCTATGTGCATAAGTCCAGAGTCATTTGTGACAAGCAATTTACACAGCGATAAAACTCCTGCTGATTCAAGAAGTGTTGTCTCACCACAAAGATTTATCGGTTCACCATGCATCGTTGATTTAACCCTTGCGCATATTTCTCTGTCTTCAATTCCACCGAGTAAAATTATCTTTGCGTTAAATTTTTCAACGAGTTTATCGGCAAGTTGTGCAAATCTTTCCGCAGGCCATCTTTTCGTCTCGTGTTTAGCTGAAGGAGCAATTGCGATGTAGAAATTTTCGCTTGAAAAATTTATTTTATTCTTTGCAACATCAATTATTTCCGCAGGAACAAATATATCAAGCCCTTGGTTATCATTTTTGATAGAAAATCGCGTTACCGTTTCAATGTATCTTTCGGCGACAGGAATTGCATTTTTATATAAATTGATTTTAAATTTTATCAGAAGAAACCTTTTGAAAACACGCTTGTTAATTTTAACAACCTTCGCACCTGAAAATGTTCTTAGAAAAACGCTTCTAAAATTATTGTGAATGTCAATGATTAAATCGTATTTTTCTTTTAAAATTTGATGTTTTAATCTTAACAGTTCTTTGAAACCATTGCTTGTGTCAAGTTCAATCAAATTTGTGATGTATGGGTTATATCTTAAAAGTTCCGAAAATTCTTTTTTAACTATAAAATCAATTTGTGAATCTTGAAATTTTTTTCTCAAAACCCTCACGAGAGGCGTTGCGAGGACAATATCTCCGATTGAACTCAATCTTATTATTAGTATTTTGTGAAATTTCATTATCTTTACTCATTGTTTTTATTAACAAAATTTACAACAACAAAATCAAATTTTAAATATGAAATTTGCGAAAACAATAGGCGAGCTGAAAAAATCTGGATATAAAGTACTCCCAGTTAAGGAGGAATTAAGAAAAAATGTAATTCAAAAATTAAAGAACAACGAAGTTCTTTTCCCTGGGATAATTGGATATGAGAAAACGGTAATCCCAGCGATAATAAATGCGATACTTTCAAAGCACGACATTATTTTGCTTGGGTTGAGGGGACAAGCGAAAACGAAGATCGCAAGAATGTTTGTCAATCTTCTTGATGAGTATATCCCTATAATAAAGGGATGTGAAATCAACGATAATCCGTATAAACCACTGTGTAAAAGATGTGTTGATCTTGTGAAGGAATACGGCGATGAAGTTGAAATTGAATGGTTGCCGAGAGAAAGAAGGTATGGCGAAAAACTTGCAACGCCGGATGTTACAATAGCAGATTTGATCGGAGATATTGACCCGATAAAAGCAGCAACTCAAAAACTTTATTATTCACACGAAGGCATCATTCATTGGGGAATTATTCCGCGAACAAATAGAGGTATTTTTGTCATCAATGAACTTCCTGATCTTCAACCACGAATTCAAGTTGGCTTGTTTAACATAATGCAGGAAAGAGATATTCAAATTAGAGGTTTCAATATAAGAATTCCGCTTGACATTATGATAATTTTCACCGCAAACCCGGAAGATTACACAAATCGTGGAAATATAATCACGCCGTTAAAGGATAGAATTGGCTCACAAATTTTAACACACTATCCAAGGACAATTGAAGATGGAATTAAAATAACGGAGCAAGAAGCGTGGATTAACAGAGATTCTGGTAAAAAGGTTGTTATACCTTACTATTTCAAAGAGATAATAGAGCAAATTGCTTTTCAAGCGAGAATGAGTGAGTTTGTGGATCAAAAGTCAGGTGTTAGCGCAAGGTTGACAATTTCGTGTATGGAAAACCTTGTAAGCAACGCGGAAAGAAGAGCAATAAAATTTAATGAAGATGTTGTCTATCCAAGAATTTGTGATTTGAACTTCGTTCTCCCTGGGATTACAGGGAAAATTGAGCTTGTTTTTGAGGGTGAACAAGAAGGAAGTGTTAAGGTAAGTAAAGCGTTAATCGGTAAAGCAATTCGTGAAGTTTTTAAAAAATACTTCCCTGATCCACTTCCAAAAGCAAGATATCACTCTTATGAAGAAAAAGGAAAACCGCAAACTCAATCTGGACATCAAGAATATGCACAAATAGTTGCGTGGTTTGAAAATGGTAATAAAGTTGAAATTTCGGATGAGATGCCAATTGATGAATTTTATGCTGAACTTTGTAAAGTTAAAGGATTAAAAGAAATTGCGGAAAAATATCTCAAGGTTGATGAAAGCGACAAATATGCTATGGCAACGGCTATGGAGTTTGTCCTTGATGGACTTCATCAGTTTTCAAAAATTGCCAAAGATGAAATTGACAATGTCAGCTCTTACAAGGATATGGTTGTTAGCATTTTTTCAAGTAGAACAAGAGAAGAATTTTAAAAATAAATTAGAGAGAAAATGATCGTAAAAGCTTTTGAATCAGGACCACTTTTGACAATTGGTTATCTTGTCATTGATGAGAAAAGCGGTTATGCTGTTGTAATTGATGCGCCGAAAGATTCCGCAGAGGAAATTGTAAATGAAGCGAAAAAAAGAGATTGTGAAATACTTTGCTTAATCAACACACACGGTCATTGGGATCACATAGCAGATGATTCTGAAATAGTCAGATTAACAGCTGCGAAAGTTGCAATTCATCAAAAGGATGTAAATTTGCTTGAGGATCCGAAATCCGTGATTTATGAGTTACCTTTCAGAATCGAGGGGATAAAACCAGACATTATTTTAAATGATGGTGATGTGATAGAGGTAGGTGAGTTAAGGTTAAGGGTTATTCACACGCCGGGGCATACGCTTGGGAGTATATGCTTGTATGAAGAAAACGAAAAAGTTTTGTTTAGCGGTGATACATTGTTTGCTGGAACGATTGGGAGGACAGACCTTCCGGGTGGCTCTTTTGAAGAAATAATAAAATCAATTCAAGAGAAACTTTTTGTCCTTGAAGATGATGTCGTTGTATATCCAGGGCATGGACCATCAACTACAATCGGAAAAGAGAAACAATTTAATCCATTTTTTAACACAATTGGATTAGATAGAGATGAAATTTAATCCGAAAGAACTTTCAAAATCGCAAGCTTATAAACTTTTGATAAGCGCTCTCATCCCAAGACCAATTGCTTTGGTTTCAACAGTTAATCAAGATGGAATTGTAAATGTTGCTCCTTTTAGCTTTTTCGGAGCGATGAGCTCAAAACCACCGATTATTTACGTTTCAATTGACAGAAAAAGAGACGGGGATAAGAAAGACACTTTGAAAAACATGGAATTGACAGGGGATTTTGTAGTTAACATTGTAACTGAGGAAATAGCAGAGAAGATGAACATATGCGCTGTTGATTTTCCTTATGGGATTAGCGAAGCTCAAATTGCGGGACTTACACCAGTTGAAAGTGAACTTGTCAAAGCTCCGAGGATATCTGAATCGCCAATAAATTTTGAATGTAAAGTTTTAAAGATAATTGAAATTGGAGAATCGCCGAACTCTGTTGTTTTAGGAGAAGTTGTTTTGTTTCACATAAATGATGAGATACTTGAGAATGGAGTTGTCAATCCAAAAAAGTTGAAAGTGGTTGGACGACTTGGTGGAAATCTTTACACTCTTGTTGATAATGTTTTTGAAATGAAGCGAATGAGTTATGATGAATATAAAAAAATTTACGGTATGGATGATTAGTTTCACTGGTTTAGGTTTTAATTGAAAATTAAATCTGGTGATAGAAATGTTTATCAGATATTCAAAATGGACGGAACAATCAATGACTGATGAGCAAAGGTTGCAACAGTTGCTTTCGCTTTTCAGTTATCTTCTTTTGAAAACGAGTGGAGATGTGAGAGAAGCGCTTGAGTGGATGAGAGCGATAGGTGAAGAAAATGATTTATTTGACGAAAACTTTACATTTGATGATTTCGTTCAAAAACTTAAAGAGCTTGGTTATATAGAAGAAGCAAAAGATATGATGATTTTGACGACAAAGGGAGTTCAAAGAATAAGGCAAGATGCGTTAAATGAAATTTTCACAAGTTTGAAGAAAAGTCCTGTATCCGGATTTCACGAAACGCCTCATTCTGGTGAAGGAATTGATAGATTAAGTGAGACAAGACCGTATCAATTTGGAGATCAGCCGACAAACATTGATTTGACTTCAACGGTGACAAATGCTTTGATAAGGGATGGGATTGAAGATTTCACAATAAGAGAGGATGATTTGCAAGTTTATGAGACGGAATTTATGACTTCGTGTGCGACGGTGATTTTGCTTGACATAAGTCATAGTATGATTCTATATGGCGAGGATAGAATAACACCAGCGAAACAAGTTTCCCTTGCGCTTGCTGAGCTTATAAAGACAAGATTTCCAAAAGATAAACTTTACATTGTTGTTTTCGGGGACGATGCAAAACTTATAACTTTATCCGAGCTTCCATTTGTGAGTGTTGGTCCATATCATACGAACACAAAGGCAGCGTTGCGACTTGCAAGGCACTTGTTGAGAAAGGAAGGAAATGTGAATAAACAAATTTTCCTTGTTACGGATGGGAAACCCTCAGCTATATTTGAACCCGATGGAAGATTGTATAAAAATTCTTTCGGGCTTGATCCAAAGATAGTGAATAAGACGCTTGATGAAGCGGTTGCCTGCCGAAGGGAGAAAATAACAATTTGCACATTTATGGTTGCGCGAGACCCGTATTTAATTAACTTTGTTGAAGAGTTAACGAAGGCAAATCGTGGACGCGCATATTATTCATCGCTTGATAAATTGGGCGAGTTTGTATTTGTTGATTACATAAGAAACCGAAGGAAGCGAATTAAGTATAATTTTTGATTCACACACCAACAAGAATTCTCCTTGCGAGAAACTCAGGCAAGCCATTTTGTATAATTTTAATTGACGCTTTTTCAACATCATATTCCGACCGAATTTGCTCGTATGTCCAAGTATCTGTGTCAAATATCCCAAAACATAATCTCCAATCCCCATCTCTCGGTTGACCTACGCTTCCAACATTGATGATGTATCTTATGTTTTTGTCAATTTTACCGTTATAAGTTCCTTTTTCGGGGAAGACACCGGGAAGATGTGAATGACCAATGAAACAAATTTTTTCATTGAAATACTGAAATTGAATTCTTGCTTGAGCTTCGGTGAATATATATTCCCATTCCTTTGGTTGGGCTGGAGCGGAATGAACAAAGAGAAGATTTTTAAATGAAATTGTTAAGGGAAGAGATTTTAAAAATTCAAGATTTTCTTTTGTTAAAACTTCTCTCGTCCAAAGGTCTGACTCACGAGCGTGGGAACTAAAATAAAAAAGTTCCGTCGGATCAACCGCAACCGCATAATCATGATTTCCCATCACAACATACTTAACACGTTTTCTTATCAGCTCAACACATTCATTTGGATTTGCTCCATAGCCAACTATATCGCCAAGGCAAACAATTTCGTCAATGTTTTTGGTCTCAATGATTTCAAAAGCTTTTGTCAATGCCTCAAGATTTGAATGTATGTCGGAAATAATCGCAATTCTCAAATCTCGCCCGATAGAAGTTAGCCCGAAATTTTTAACAAATTTAAAAAATTTTTGGAAAATTGAAAAATGATTTTATCTCGTGTTGAAAAAGTTTCACTTTAATAATTCAATTGGGACTCTTGTTCCATATTTTGTTGAAAGTGAGGTGCGCCAGAAATGTTCGTATGCAATTTTTGAAATTTGTGCGATTGTTTCACCAGCTGATGTTAAGTTATAATTACTCATTATGATTATAACATACGGATGTCTTGGAAGAAAAACAATTCCCCATTCACAGGTTACGCCTTCAATTCCTCCAGGTTTATTCGCAATTTCAATGTTCTGTGGAAGATATTTATTCAAGTTCGCTTCTTTTTCCTTTTTTAAAATTTTGATCGCTTGTTCAGATATCTCTTTGCTTACAATTTGTCCTTTGTAAAGCATCTCCATAAATTTCATCGCTTCAAATGGAGTTGAAAGATTTTCTTCGCCTCTTGCGGATGCATCTGGGCGAATCATCTTGCGTTGAAGCTTTGTGTTTTTAAATCCAAGTTTTTCAAGTGTTTTATTTACATTTTCCATTCCGACAAGATCAATCAATATATTTGTTGCTGTGTTATCACTTACGGTTATCATAAGAACCGCAAGATCGTATATGCTTAGCTCAGAAAGCCCGTCCCCGAATTCTTTTAAAACACCGCTTCCACCAACTTGATATTTCTTTTCAATTTTAATTTTGTCTGTCAGTTTAAATTTTCCTTCATTTGCTTGTTTCAAAACTTCAACAAGGATTGGAATTTTAATGGCGCTTCCTTGTGGGAAAAGAAGATTTTCGTTGATTAAAAATGTTTCGCCCGTAGCAAGGTTTTTTATTGCAACTCCTATGACACCGTTTGAAGTATCAGCGATGAACTTTATTTTTTCAAATGTTTTTTTGTGCAGTATTTCAAGATTTTCGGGTTGAGATATTGCGATTGAGAAAATTGCGATCAAGGGAAAAATAATTTTTTTCATTTTGGGTTAATCTTTATTATTTTCAACAAATGGTTTCCATTTTTCTGGTGGATCTGGTGGAGTAAGTAAACTTACGACTATCAAAACAAGTATTGAACCAGCAGCAGCTGGCAGGACGATGTAGTCGGCTTCAAGCAATGGTTCTTTTCTAAACATATTTATCAGTGTGATTATCAATGTTATTCCCATACCTGTTGCTATGCTTGCAACTCCACCTGCCGTTGTTACTCTTTTCCAGAGAAAAGCAGCAAGAAGTGCGGGTGTAAGTCCCGCTCCAATCATTGTGTATGCAGTTAAAGCCATTTGAAGAACAGTTTGAAATCTCGTCAGTAGAAGGTAGCCGAGAAAACCAAGGACGAAAATTAAAATTCGTTGTAAAGTTATTATCTGCTTATGAGTTGCGTTTGGATTTATGAATCTTTGATAAATATCTCTTGTCAGATTTGTGCTTGGTGTCAAGAGAAAACTGTTTGCGGTTGATATTATTATCGCCATTGCAGCGACTATTAGCATAATTCCGATGATAGGAGGGAGACCGATTTCACTGCCGTGAGTTGCAAGATGTAAAATTACTTTTTCTGTTTCTTCAAGTTTAAACTTAACGCTTGCGAAAACAGCAAGTGCAGTAATTGATGTTTCAATTATTATCGTTCCGATGACCCAGAAGATGACTGCTTGTCTTGCGGATTTTGCATCTTTTGCGCTGAAAAATTTTTGATACATACTTGATTCGCCAAGCAGTAGGAAAAATGTTGGAAAGAAGACACCCATCGCCCATACAAAATCTTTTTTTCCGAAAACAGCAAATCTATCAGGCGGAAGAGTTTCTCTTACCGTTGTCCATCCACCAACATCGTGTAAAACAATTGGCACAGCAAGCGCAATTCCAAGAAGCATCAAAGTTCCGTTTATAATGTCCATCGTGATGACTGAAATTAAACCTGCAAGAGCGGTAAAAAGAACGACGAAAGCAGCGGTTATAATTATCCCTTGTTCAACTGGAATTCCTGCAACAAGATTTAAAACAAATGCACCACCTTTAAATTGATAACTTGCAATTGTGACATAAGCGATTACGATGGTAATTGTCCCGAGAATTCTTGCCCATTTGTTATATCTTTGTTCAAGTATGTCTGGCATTGTGTACTGTGCAATTTTTCTGACTCTTCCTGCGAGAAAATATACGATTACAATTGCAACCCAAGCACCTGCCGAGAGCCAAAGTTCGGAAAATCCAACTCTGTATGCAAGCCCCGCACCAGCAATTATACTTCCAGAGCCAATCCATGTCGCAAGCAAAGTTCCAACAAGTTTATAAACAGGAGTTGCTCTGCCTGCAACCATAAAATCTTCCTGCGTCTTAACAGTTCTAGTTTTGTAGATGCCAACTGCAAGTAAGATGGCAAGATAGACAATTATCGCTGTTAAAAACATTTTATCTCCTCTTTGTTTTTAATAGATTAAAACGAGTTCTTCCTGTTCTCTTCCTGTTATCAGTGCTTTCTTTTCAGAGTTAATATAAACATTTACTTCTGATCTAACGCCCATCTTTCCGGGTATATAAATTCCGGGTTCAAGTGAGAAAAGACATCCTGGGACAAGTTTTCTCAAATCTTGCGTTTCAAAATTATCAATGTTTGCTCCGTTGCCGTGGACATTTTCCCCGATTGAGTGTCCTGTCCGATGTGTAAAGAATTCGCCATAACCTTTCTCCTGAATATATTTTCTTGCGACTTCATCAACTTCCCATCCGGCGACTTCTTGATTTTGATTCAAACGATCTTGCAAAAATTTTAAAGCTTCTCTTCTTGCATCTCTTACGATGTGAAAGATTTTAACATAATCTTCCGGCGGATCATCGCCTATGAAAGCGCACCATGTTATATCGTAAAATATCGCTCCTGGTTCGTTTTTCTTTGCCCATAAATCAATCAAAAGTTTGTCACCGGGTTTAATTTCAACGCTGTTTTCCGGGGTTGGGTAAAAGTGTGGATTAACAGGATGTTCGTTTACTCCAACAATTGGCGGATCTTCATCGGATGTTAAGCCCTTGTCATAAAATCTTTTTAAAATAAATTGCTGGATCTCGTATTCTGTTTTATACTTTCCAGTTTTAATCCCTTTTCTTATCTCTTCAAATGCTTCATCAAGAGTTTCATCAACAAGTTTTCCAGCTTCAAAATGCGTTTGAATTAATTTTTCATCAATCAATGCTTCAAAAATTTGAACAAGATCAGCTGATGAAACAACTTCGTGTCCCAAACTTCGGATAAGTTCAACTGTCCCGGCGTCAACAATTGAAATGTAGGGAATTGAATTTAAAGGTGAATATTGCATTGCAATTTTTTTCGGAGTTCCAAGAATCTCTTTAAGTTTTTCGTGCAATTCACGCCATCCCGAATAGTAAAATTTTTCACCTGGCAGTGAATCAAGTTTATCTGGTTCAACTCTGTGAACAAGTTTTCTTGGATTTCCATTGGCGGGAATAAAGTAGAACCATCTTCTTGTCGCAAGTCCTTGAAGTGATAAACCGAGAATTTTCATTCCAATTTTATCTCGGTTGTGAAAGTCGTAAAACAACCAGCCATCAATTCCAAGTTCAGAAAGTGTTTTTTGTATTTTTTCAATGTTCATTTTTCAATTCAGATTTTATTTTTTGAATTAAAAAAGAACCGCAGGGACGAAGCCCTGCGGTGGCTAAATCATCCACCACCTGAGACACCTGCAACGAATCCACCTTCCGTCATCTTCCGTATGTCAAGAACTTTATCAAGTTCATCTTCCTTCATCCATCCAAGTTCAAGCACAACCTCACGGATTGTCTTATTTTCAGCCATTGCTTTCTTAACAATCTGCGCTGCTTTATCATATCCGATATGAGGTGTAAGTGCGGTTGCAAGAATTGCGTTCTGAGCAGCGAGGCGTTCCATATGTTTTTTGTTTGCAACAATTCCATTTATGCACTTGTCAACAAAGACATTGCTTGCATTTGCAAGTATCGTGATTGATTCAAGAAGATTTCTTGCTATAACCGGGAGAGCGACATTAAGTTCAAAATTTCCAGATGAACCAGCAAGCGTTACAACTGAATCGTTTCCAATTACTTGCATTGCGACCATAATTACCGCCTCTGGAATTACAGGATTAATTTTCCCAGGCATTATAGATGAACCGGGTTGAAGGGCGGGGAGTCGTATTTCGGCAAGACCTGCTTGAGGACCAGAATTCATCCATCTTAAATCGTTTGCAATTTTATAAAGTGCAACAGCAAGAGCTTTTAACGCACCGCTTAATTCAACCGCTGTATCCATTGATGCTTGGGCTGAAAAATGATTTCGTGTTTCTTTGAAAGGAATTCCAGTTTCCTGTGCAAGTGCTTCAGCAATTCTCTTCCCAAATTCAGGATGAGTGTTAATTCCAGTTCCAACCGCAGTTCCACCAAGTGCAAGCTCGTGTAATCTTGGAAGAACAGAGTTAATCCTTTCAATCGCAAGTTCAATTTGTGCAGCATATCCAGAAAATTCCTGCCCCAATCTCACAGGCATTGCATCCATAAGATGGGTTCTTCCGGTTTTGACGATGTCGTCAAATTCTTTCGCTTTTTCTTTTAGGGCATTGTGAAGTTTTTCAAGCGCTGGCAAAAGTTGTTCTTTTAAAGCGATTGCCGATGAAATGTGAATACATGCTGGGATCACATCATTTGACGATTGTCCCAAATTTACATGATCGTTTGGGTGAACGACGGATTTTTCACCTCTTTTTGCGCCCAAAATTTCACAGGCACGATTTGCAATGACCTCATTTGCGTTCATATTTGTTGATGTTCCCGAACCAGTTTGAAAAATATCAAGCGGAAAATGTTCATCAAGTTTCCCGTCAATTACCTCTTTTGCAGCTTCCATAATTGCGTTTGCCTTTGTCTCATCAAGTAGCCCGAGTTCTTTATTCACTTTAGCTGCACAATACTTAACAAGACCAATTGCTTTGATAAATGTTCTTGGGAATCTTATCCCACTTATTGGGAAGTTTTCAACTGCTCTTTGTGTTTGAGCCCCCCACAATGCCCAATCTGGGACTTTTACTTCCACAAGTGCGTCTTTTTCAATTCTGAAATCGGACATTTTTAATCTCCTCCTTTGTTTTTTGATTTCGTGCTTATGCAGTTAAAATTTTGAAAATAAAAATGAAAAATTCAAATCTTAAACATCAAACTCCACAAACGCAATGTCAAAAAGTAAATGATCGCAAAGGAAATCGCACTTAAAATAAATTTTAGAATCAAATCCTCAAACAATTTACCAATGAAAAAACTTATCAACGCCGATACAAGTGAGAAAATGAAAATTTTAAAAATGAAGTTGAAAGGCAAAATTTGGCTTAAAGAGATGCGATTTAATGCCCTTGAAATGAAGAAGAGCATTAAAATTGCCTCAAAATATGTTGAAGTGACAACTGCGATCGCTGGTCCGAGCAATCCAAATAATTTCACAAAAACAAGACCGAGCAAAACATTTAAAATGAGATCAAACAAAGACACGAACATATAAACTTTTTGTCTGCCGAGAGATGAAAGCACCGGGCTAAAAACGAGAACCCTTGTCAGAAGGAAAAATAAATAAACTCTGAAAATTGGAACACTTCCAATGTATTTGTCCGAAAAGAGAACGAGGATAAACTCTTTTGAAAAAAGCATAAGATAGACAAATGTTGGAATGATTAAAATTGATGTTGATTTTACGACATCATTTAACAATTTGGCAATCTCAGAGTTTTTACCAACCTTGTGAAGTTTGCTGATCTCTGGAAGGACAACGGCGATAAAGGAACTTGTTATTACTGGAACGATTGGAAGTTCTTTCGCAGCGATCGTATATGTTGCGTAAAGTTCTGTATTGAAATTACTTGCGATGATATATTTATCAACTTGTCTTGAAAGCGAAGCGCTGATGTGTCCAAGCATCAATGGAATTGTATATGAAGTGATCTCGCTTAATGTTGAAATTGAAAATTTAAAGCGTGATTTTTTTTCGTTAAAATTTTTAATCATATAAGCGGTGTAAATCAATCTGCCGAAAGCAATTGTTGAAAGACCCGCAAAGATAAAGGATGTGTCTTTTTTCAGGAGAACACAAAAGATGACGGTGAGAAAATAGAAAGATATTGTGATTGATGAAACGAGAAGGAGTTTTTTGAATTCGCTTTTTAATACAAGAATTGCGTCAAGAATTAGAGATGGAATTGAAAATAGAAGAAATGGGGCAAAATATGGGAAATTTTTCGCAAATAAGACATTGTTGAAAAGAGAAGATATTTCTGCTTTTAACAGGAAAAGTGAAAGTGTTAAGATCGCTCCTGCGGTTAAAAGTGTTAAGAATATATTTGTTATATATTCCACTGCGTTATCACGGGCTCCGAAGAAATAAATTGAACTTGTGAAAGCAAATGAGATGATTGGGGTTATCGTGTTAAAAATGAGCCAGAGTTGATCGTAAGATGCAAATTCAGATTTTGAAAAGTATCTCGCAAGAATTATCGTTATTATCAAAAGTCCAAGAAGATTGACAATTCTTGATAAGCTGACAAAACTTGCTTTTTTAACAATTCCAAAATTGTCCAGCATTTTCATTTCGTTAAAATTTTCAGAAACCCTTTGGCATAACTTACCTCAAAAGAAACTTTTATTTCGCCACCAAACTGCATTTTGAAAAAAGAAACACTTGGTATATCCGCACCGCAGAAGTCAAATTCTTTGACACCGTAATTTGAAAGATCTTCTAAAATTTTCCAGACGAGAAAATGTGAAGCGAAATCAATTTCCTTGTTCTGCGTTCCTGCGACTATGTCGTAAGCTTTATCACCCCAGATTGAAATCCCGCGAGATGCGATTATTTCACCAGTTTTATCAATGAGATGATAAACCTGAAGCATATTTCTCTCAACAAGTTTTTCAAGAAGTAATTTTAATTTTTCAATGTTGACGAAAAATTTCCTGCCTGTCCTCTCATAGCTTAAAATTTGGTGTTCGGCAAGTTTATCCACTGTGTTAGATTTTTTAACTTCAAAACCTTGCTCTTGTGCATATTTAATTTTTCTTTTGAGCGAATTGCTAAATCCATCCCAAATTCGCTCTGGCGATTCTGTGTTTAGTATGAAAGTATGCCGTGGTTTGATTTTGTAGCCAAGCCATTTGAACTGCCTTGTGTCAAGGATTGTGTGATGAAGTTTTAGAACAAAAAAATGTAAAGTTTGCGAAAGATATTCGTGGATTTTTGCGATGCTTTCGTTTATCTCTGTTATTTGTTTTTGAGGTTTTTCACGGTGAAAATTTTTAAATAAAATTCCGCTGTAATATGTGAAAAGAAGCGGAGTGGAAATTTTGAAGGAAAATTTTTTCTTAATCGGTAAAATTAAACCGGCGACTGTTTCATCACCTTTTTTAACGAGTATAGTGTTAATTGAAAAGTCAAATATCTCTGCATATGATTTGAGCCAGTTTATGCTTTGAAATGGATTTGATTGTGGGGAAGATAGGTTAAAGTTTTCAAATTCATCAACATCTGCGATTTTGATGTAAATTTTGGACATGCAAAAACTTTTTTATTTCAGCAGAGCGAAAAATTTAAATGGATTACAAAATGTAACGGCTCAAATCCCTATCTTTCACAATTGCAGAAAGTTTTTCTTGAACGAACTCTTTTGTTATCAGAATTTTTTGACCTTTGAGCTTTGGTGCGTCAAAAAGAATATCTTCAAGGAGCGTGGTCATAACAGTTTGAAGTCGCCTTGCTCCGATGTTTTCAAGTTGCTCGTTTACTTCAGCTGCGTAATGTGCGATTTCTCTTATCGCCTCATCTGTGAATTCTATTTCAACACCTTCGGTTTCAAGCAATGCTTTGTATTGTTTTATCAAAGCGTTTTCGGGAAGAGTAAGGATTTTAACAAAATCCTCTTCGGTCAAGGGGTTAAGCTCAACTCTTATTGGGAATCTTCCTTGTAGTTCAGGAATTAAATCGCTTGGTTTTGCAACATGGAAAGCCCCAGCTGCGATAAAGAGAATGTGATCTGTTTTTACAATGCCATACTTTGTCATAACATTTGAACCTTCAATAATTGGTAGCAAATCTCTTTGAACTCCTTCTCTTGATACATCTGGACCAACGGTGTAGCCACCCGGATTGGCTATCTTGTCAATTTCATCTATGAAGACAATTCCAAGATTTTCAACTCTTCTGATCGCTTCACGAATTACCGCTTCCATATCAATTAATTTTTGCGCCTCTTCCTGAATTAGATAATTTCTTGCTTCTGCTATCGTCATCCTTCTTTTTTTGTATCGTTTTGGAATTACATTTTCAATTAAATCTTGCATCGTCATAGCGAAGTCATCAACTGGGAAAGGTCCGAGAATTTGCATCCCCGGCATTGGTTGTGATGAAACTTCTATTTCAATTGTTCTTTGATCAAGTTTTCCTTCGCGAAGTTGTTTTCTTAATTTTTCTCTCGTTTGTGTCATTTCATCATCTTCGTATTCATTTTCAAATTCCTCATTCTCGCTGTATCTTTTGCGCTTTTTCCTCGGGAGCAAAATGTCAAGCAATCTTTCTTCCGCAAGTTCTTTCGCTCTATCTTTAATTTCTTCCATTTTTTCCATTCGCACCATATTCACAGCTATGTCAACAAGTTCGCGGATCATTGATTCAACATCTCTTCCGACATATCCAACCTCTGTGAATTTTGATGCTTCAACTTTAACAAACGGCGCATTTGCAAGTTTTGCGAGTCGTCTTGCTATTTCAGTTTTTCCAACCCCTGTTGGACCTATTAAAATTATATTATTCGGCGTGATTTCTTCTCTTAACTCCGGCGGGACTTGTTGCCTTCTCCATCTGTTTCTTAAAGCAATTGCAACCGCTCTTTTTGCTTGATCCTGACCGATTATGTATTTATCAAGCTCTTTGACGATTTCTTCAGGTGTTAAATCTTTCAAATCCTTTTTCTGCTTTATCTCAACTTCGTTTGTTTCTTTTCTTGCGTTGTAAGCCATTTTCGTTTTGTGAGTTTTTGTTTTGAAATTTTTTTACAGTTCTTCTATAACGATGTTATGGTTTGTGTAGATACAAATGTCTGCAGCAACTTTAAGGGATTCTTCAACAATTTGCCGTGCTGTTAAGTTTGAATGTTTAACAAGAACTCTTGCTGCTGCAAGCGCATAACTTCCGCCAGAGCCAATTGCGACGATTTTATCATCAGGTTCAATGACATCACCTGTTCCTGAAATTATGAGAGCATTTTCTTTATCCATTACAGCCAGAAGGGCTTCAAGGCGTCTTAGGTATTTATCCATTCTCCAATCTTTTGCAAGTTCTGTTGCAGCGCGTAGCAAATTGCCTTTGTATTGTTCAAGCTTTGCTTCAAATCTTTCCATAAGCGCGAGGGCATCAGCCGAAGCGCCTGCAAATCCAACTAGTATCTTATTATTGTAAATTTTTCTAACTTTTTTAGCACCGTGTTTCATTATCGTATCTGAAAGAGTTACTTGACCATCGCCACCCATAACTGCTTGTCCGTTGTGAATTAAGCCAAGTATCGTTGTTGATTTTATAATTTTTTCCACTGATTTATCCGAAAATTTGTTTTTATTCAATTCTTTTTCTTAATCTTGCTGTTGGAATCCCGAGCTGATCTCTGTATTTTGCAACGGTTCTTCTTGCAATGTTATATCCCTGTGAGCGTAAAATTTCAGCAATTTGATCGTCGCTCAAAGGTTTTTTGGGATCTTCCTGAGCGATTATCTCTTTTATCTTTTCTTTTATTTCTTTGTTTGAAACTTCACCGCCATCTGCGGTGTTAATTTTTTCGCTGAAAAGATCTCTCAATTTGTAAATTCCAAAATCTGTCTGCACATATTTTTGATTAACCGCTCTGCTTACTGTTGAAATGTCAACCCCAGCTTTTTCAGCTACATCTTTGTAAATCATAGGTTTTAAACCTTCGCCTGTTTCAAAAAACTCCCTTTGCAACTCAACGATCGCACGCATTATCTTCAAAAGAGTTTCTCTCCTTTGATAAATTGACGCAACAAACCATTTTGCTCTTGAAAATTGTTTTTTTATCTCCTCTTTCAATTCCGGGCTCAAATTCTTTTGCTTTTTAAAGAGATTGTAATAAGTTCTATTGATGCGAATCATCGGCACGCTTTTCTCGTTTAGAGTTATAACAAAATCATCTCCAATTCGTTCAACGATAAAGTCGGGGACGATGTATTCTTGAATTATCGCTTTTCCTTCGCCAGGTTTCGGATTCAAACGCTGAATTATCTGAATTACCTCTTTCAGTCTTTGCTCGCTTAAACCAAATCTTTTCATCAGTTCATCATATCTTTTTTTTCATAAAGTCATCATACGCTTCATTTAAAATTCTAATCGCCAGATTTTTTCTATCCTCCGGGAAATCTCCAACTTCAAGTTGAACGAGGAGACACTCTTTTAAATCTCTTGCTCCAATCCCTGGCGGATCAAGACGTTGAATTTTTCTTAACACTTCCTCAACTTCTTCAGCTGTCACCTCCATTTTTTCTCCAAGCCGTAAATCTTCCGCTATCTCTTCAACGCTTCTTATAAGATATCCATCTTCGTTTATGTTTCCGAGAATTTCCTCAGCGATTCTCATCTCTTTCTCGTTTGCAATCGGTGCAAGTTGCTCAAGGAGTTTTTCTTCAAGCGTTTCAACGGCTGGAGGTTGCCACGGTAATTCATCTTCAAGGTCCTCCCCAATTACATCTTTTGTTTTCGGGATAGTGGCTTCTTCATCCTCATAACTTCGCATGAAATCTTCAAGTGTGAATTCTTCTTCTGGCTTCGGAAGAGGTTCTTCGGTTAACTCTTCATATTCTTCTTTTAGCTCTTCTTTAACCGCTTGATCAAGTTCTTGATTATCCGACAGCTCAAGGTCAAGCATTTCTTCAATTGATTGTTCAAGTCCCTCTTCAAGAAATGGATTTTGTTCAAGTTCTTCTTTGATTTTTTGTTCAAGCTGGACGATTGGGATTTGAAGGAGCTTGAGGTATTGAATTTGTTGCGGGGTTAATTTTTGTTGTAAGGTTTGATATTGTCTGTATTTTAACACCTTGCTTCACCTCCCGTTGTTTAGTGATTCAAAAATTTTAACCATTTTATTGAACCATTCCTGTCCAAAGTGTCTTGTGAGAGCAGGTTTAAGGAATTCGTAAAGTTTTATTTTTTCTCGTTCGCCTTTTTTAATTGCAGGTTTGCACTCTGAAATTTTAACATATTTTAAAACATCTCCACCGACAAGAGCTCCATTTAAACTGTAATTTCTCAAAGGGAAGAGATGACAAGATACAGGTTTTCTAAAAGAAATTTCTCCGTTTAAAAATGCCTTTTCAAAAGAACATCTTGCAATCCCATTCTCCCAGAAAACGAAGACACATTCACGATTATTGATGCACTTGGTTGAATATCCAATTTCAGTTTTTTCAAAAAATCCATTTTCTTCAATGAACTTAACATTTTTTTCTGGCAGATATTTCTTCACAACAGATAGAGAATTTTTTATGAGGTCAATTTCCTCTTCAAGCAGTGGCGCTCCATATTCACCTTCCATAAAGCAACAAGCCCCTTTGCACTTTTCAATATCACAGGCGAAATACGAATTTGCAATCTCGGGGTCAATAAAAATTCCATCTATGAATATCGCTTTACCGCTCATAATAATTTGATTTTATCAATTATCGTGCCAAAGTTAAATTAATAAAAAAATTCAAATTACGGAAATTCAACATCTGCCCACCATTTCAAATCAATATCGTCAAAAACATTATCTTTTTCAGCGCATTCAACGACAAAGTTCCAGTCCTCAAAACTTAACTCGCCAGTTGCGACATAATTTTCAATTATATTTGCGATTCTTGTGAAATTTTCGTTGTGAAGGATAATCCTTGCTTCTGCGTAATCACGAGCTGAAATTGTTGAGATTAAAAATTGCCAGTCCGATGCTTGCAGGAGCAAAAGTTCCCTTGCAAGTTGCTTTAACATAAAGATCAATTTTTCATCTTTTGAATCAGCGTATTTTTTTGCAAGTTCTTTCATTTTAAATTCATTTGGATAAATGTGACGCCAAGTCCATTCTGTGTCCTTATTAAGCCATATGTAGTGATAACCGCCCTCTCCCCAAGAACCTTCGGGAAGCGAAATGACAGTTGAAGGTTTAAGTTTTTCAATTGCTTCTGAAGCAGTTGCTGGCTTTACAACTTCTGATTTGCTCAACTTTTGAAAGACCTTTTTTAAAAATCTTGGTCCTTCAAACCACCAATGTCCAAATAGTTCCGTATCATACGGTGCGGTTAAAACTCCCGGCTTTCCTGTTTGTTCAAAATATTCTTTGAGCGTTGTTGTGATTAATTCAACGAAGTGTGAAGAATTTTCCTCAAGACGTTCTTCAACTTTTTCAATTTCATATTCAAGTTTATCCGCAAGGTCAGCTTTTGAATTCGTAACACGCCAGTATCTCAATCCACTTGGAAATTTTTTCTTGTGAAAATCAAGATACCAACCATCTCCCGGATAACCCCATTCTCCGCTCCAGACCTGAAGACCTGTTTTAGGGTCTCGTGTTAAAACTGCAACAGGTTTTTTCCCAGGTTTGCCTGAACTTACAAGATAAATCTCATATGGTGATTTTTCTTCCTCGGGTCGGTATTTGACCTGTGATTCAAATTGTTCCCAAAGTTTTCGCAATCCCTCAAATCTCTCAATATAAACTCCGATCGTTTTCCCACCTTTCAAGGTTGCGGTATCAAAAAAGAAAAATTCAATTCCGTTTTCGGATAAAAATTCATCTATGCCTTTCCTTTCATATTCTGTCTCTGTTAAGTTCTGCTCTGGCTGGACCGGCATTTTCCATTTATACGCAGGTCTATAGGCGCACTCTGGCAACCATATTCCTTTTGGTTTTCTGCCAAAGTATTTCTCATAAACCTTTACACCAAGTTTAATCTGAGCTTGAACACTTGTATCAAGCGCAAGAAGCGGGAGATAACCATGCGTTGCTGCACAGGTAATTACTTCAATATGCCCTTCATCTTGAAGATGTCTGAATGCAGAGATTAAATCTTGGTTATATTCATCGTTGAAGCTTTCTTTTATGTTTTGGTAGTATTCTTTCCAGAACTTTGCAATTTTTGCGAGATTTTTTCGCCCTGTTCTTGTGAATTCAATTTCGTCTTGTTCTGCAAGTTTTATCCTCATATCAAGATATTGCAAAAACTCTTCAACGAAATCTCTGCTTGAAAGTTGCTCTGCAAGAATTGGTGAAATGTTGATCGTAATTTTGAAATTGACATTTTCTCTTTTTAATTCGTTGAAGACATTTAGCAATGGGATATAACATTCGCTTGCTGCTTCGTTGAGCCAATCCATTCCGTGTGGCCATCGTCCATGCCCAATTACATAAGGCAGGTGTGTGTGAAGGACAAGAACAAAATATCCAAACATTGTAACCTCCGCAATTTTGTTAAGGTTTAAAGCCAAGCATTTTTTGATCTGATTCCCCAAAGATTTTTATTTCTCCGAAAGTTGCTTCATACTTTTTTATGTTTTCATCAAGCGCTTTTAAAAGAAGTTTTGCATGTTGCGGTGTCATAATTATTCTTGCAAAGACCTTTGCCTTTGGGACACCGGGCAAAATTCGTGTGAAGTCAATTACAAATTCAGCAGGGGAGTGAGTTATGATTGCAAGATTTGAATAGATTCCTTCTGCTTCTTTCTCACCAAGTTCAATGTTAATTTGCTGTGGTATTGGTTGTTCTGTCATGGCTTTTTATTTTTAATTTAAATTTTTCCCCGCTTATCTTCAAAAATTTGTTAAGTCGTTCAAAAACAAAAAATCCCCGACATATGTCGGGGATCTTTCAAAGTTCAAATTCAAATTATGACTCTTTTAAAGCATTTATCAATTCCTGAACCATTTTCTTTGCGTCTCCAAATAACATCAAAGTGTTATCAGCTGCAAAAAGCGGATTTGGTATCCCAGCAAATCCGGGCGCTAAACTTCTTTTTATAACAACGACGGTTTTTGATTTATCAACATCAAGAATAGGCATTCCTGCGATTGGGCTGTTTGAATCAGTTCTTGCAAGCGGATTCACAACATCATTTGCTCCAATTACAATTGACACATCCGTTTGCTCAAAAGTTGGATTTATTTCGTCCATTTCTTTAAGCTTTTCATAAGGTATATTTGCCTCCGCAAGAAGGACATTCATATGTCCGGGCATTCTTCCAGCGACTGGGTGAATTGCAAATTCAACTTCAATTCCCTTTGATTCAAGAACTTTCATAAGGTCTCGGACTGCAAATTGGGCTTGTGAAACAGCCATTCCATATCCGGGGACTATAACGACACGTCTTGCATTTTCAAGCAACATTGCAATTTCTTCCGGGCTTGCTGATTTTATCTTGCCTCCATAGACCTTATCTTCATCTGTTTCCGCAACTATTTCACCAAATCCACCAAACAAAACATTTGTAAGAGACCTGTTCATTGCTTTGCACATAAGATTTGTCAGTATAATTCCGGATGCACCAACAAGCGAACCAGAGATAATTAAAACATTATTGTTTAAGACGAAACCAGTTGCGCACGCAGCAAGTCCCGAATACGAGTTTAAAAGTGAAATAACAACAGGCATATCCGCTCCACCAATTGGGATCGTGAGCAAGACACCAAGAATTGATGATGTCGCAACAAGATACCAGTAATAGTTCATATTTTTCTCCATTCCGAAAATAATTCCAAAAATAATTGATGCAAGAGCGAAGATTATTTTTACAATTTGTTCACCTTTGTATCTAATCGGTCTTTCTTCAATCAAACCTTCAAGCTTTGCAAATGCAACCATACTTCCCCAAAATGTCACAGCACCGATCAAACCAGAAGCAACCGTTGCAACTGTTTCCTGCGTTCCCATTGCTTTATTTAGCTCAATCGCTTCAATAAACGCAAGTGCAGCAACTAAAGTTGAAGCGCCACCACCAAATCCATTAAATATCGCAACCATCTGTGGCATAGATGTCATCGGAACTTTCAAAGCGGAAATTGCACCAATTGCAGAACCGAGAATAAAACCAAGAATTATAAGTTCATAACTTACGATTGATTTATCCATTAATGTGACGACAATCGCAATTAACATTCCAAGTGCGCCAAGAAGATTTCCCCTTACTGCTGTTCTCGGATGAGATAAACCTTTCAATGCGAAGATAAATAAAGTTGAAGAAATTAGGTAAGCTATATTTACAAATGCTTGTGGCATAGCAGGTTCTTTTTTGTTTTAATTATGATTTTTTCTTCTCTTTTTGGTCTGTTTTCGGTTTCTGGAACATTTGAAGCATTCTGTGCGTGACAAGAAAACCACCAACAACATTTATCGTCGCAAATGTAACCGCAGTAACTCCAAGTATAGCAGCAAGCGTCGTATATTTTGCTCCAGCTGCAATTATTGAACCAATTATTGTAATTCCAGAAATAGCATTTGATCCAGACATCAGCGGAGTGTGAAGAATAGGTGGAACTTTCGTTATGACTTCAAAACCGACAAATATAGCAAGAACAAAGATTGTTAACGCTGCAATGAAGCTGTCCATGTTCGTTTAAAATTTTTTGTTTTTAATCAAAAATTGAATTTGTAAGTTTTCCATCTTTTGTTAGCAATGTGCTTGATAAAATGTCGTCGTTTAAGTTAATGTTAATTTCGCCATTTTTAATTAGAAGCGAGCAAAAATTTGTTATGTTTTTTGAATACATCTGACTTGCGTGATAGGGAACAGTAGCCGGGACATTCACCGGTCCAATGATCTTTACACCATACTTTTCAACGATTTCACCCGGTTTTGTTAATTCACAATTTCCTCCTCTTTCAGCGGAAAGATCAACTATAACCGAGCCCGGTTTCATTCCTTTTACCATTTCTTCGGTTATCAAAACTGGTGCTTTTTTACCCGGAACCGAAGCAGTTGATATAACAACATCGCTTTCAGCGACAACTTTTGTAAGCATTTCTCTTTGTCGTCTGTAAAATTCCTCTCCCATATCTTTTGCATAACCTCTTTTATCTTCCGCTTCCTGAGATTCAAGCCCAAGTTCAACAAATTTCGCACCTAAACTTTCAACTTCCTGTTTTGTTGCAGGTCTTATGTCGTAAGCTCTTACAACTGCGCCCAATCTTCGTGCTGTTGCAATTGCTTGAAGTCCAGCAACACCCGCACCAATTACGAAAACATTCGCAGGCAAAATTGTTCCAGCTGCTGTTGTTAACATTGGAAACATTTTTGGAAGATAACTCGCAGCAATTAAAACTGCCTTATAACCTGAAATCGTCGCCATTGAAGATAAAACATCCATACTTTGTGCTCTTGAAGTTCTTGGCAAAAGTTCAAGCGCAAAAGAGATAACCCCTTTCTGTGCGACTTCTTCAATCAAATCTTTCGCAAGGAATGGCTCCATAAAACCAATCAAAATCTGCCCGTTTTTGAGCAAAGCAATATCTTTTTTACCTTCAACTGGGTTTGCTCCAAGAGCCCTGACTTGAAGGATGACATCAGCGTTTGAAAAAACTTCCTCTCTTGATTTTACAATTTGAGCCCCTTTTTCAAGATATTCTGAATCCGGATACCCGGCTTTTTCTCCAGCCCCGGACTCAACTATAATTTCTGCGCCCATCTTTTTGAAGTTTGGAACATTGGCTGGTATAAGTGCTACTCTTGTTTCTCCCGGATAGGTTTCCTTTGGAACTCCGATTTTTATCATAGGTTCTCATTGTTTATTTTAAATTTTGCATTCAAAATTAACAAAAAAATTCCGTTTTTCAAAAATTTCTAAACTTTACCCGGGAATTTTATGACTGCGCCATTTATATTTTTCGCATCTTCGGAGCAGAGAAAAGAAATTAATTTTGCAATTTCAATCGGCTCAACCCATCGTGAAAAATCCATCGCTGGCATGCTTTTTTTGTTTTCTTCGGTTGAAATTATACTCGGCAATATAACATTGCAGGTTATATTGAAATCCTTCACTTCTTCTGCGATTACTTCCGTAAGTGAAATTAAACCTGCTTTTGAAACTATGTATGCACCTTTTCCCGGGGAAGGTTTAAGAGCAAGCATAGCGGAAATGTTCACAATTCTTCCATATCTTTTTGGAATCATATCTCGTAAAGCCCATTTAGAACACAAAAAAGCAGAGCGAAGATTTACATCAAGCATTTCATCAAATTTTTCCTCTTCAAGTTCAAAGATCATCTCACCTTCGTAATATCCACCAGCACAATTTATCAAGAAATCAACTCCGCCGTTTTTCTTCACAATTTTAAAAATTTTTTGAACATCTTTTTCATCCGTTATATCTGCTTTTATCCCTGTCAAATTTTTATTTTTGAGCAGATCCTTGAAGACAAGTTTAAATTTTTTGTCTTTTCTATAAACTGCGAAAACATGGGCTCCATTTTCAAGAAAATATCTAACAACCACCGAACCAAGCCCGCCAGTTGCTCCTGTTACAACGACATTTTTTCCTTCAAACATTGTTTTGTCTCTGTTTGTTTTAAAAATACTTTAATCCAGAAGCAGTGTTAAAAATTACAACAACATCATCATTTTTCATAAATCCGTTTTCAACTAATTTTTTAAGCGCAACAGCCGTTGCTGCACCTTCGGGGCAGAAGATAATTCCTTCAACTTTTGCAAGTTCTTTCATTGTGTTAATTATTTCATCGTCATCAACTTCAAGAGCAAGCCCGTTGCTTTCGTTTATAATTTCAAGAATTAATCTATCTGCAAATGGTTTTGGGACACGAAGCCCGTAAGCCAAAGTTTTCGCATTTTCCCAGAACTCAGCTCGCTTTTTGCCCTCTTTAAACGCCTTAACTATCGGAGCACAACCGCTTGATTGAACCGCAACCATCCTTGGAA
The DNA here is from genome assembly GCF_001536065.1 of Candidatus Chryseopegocella kryptomonas. GTDB lineage: Bacteria > Bacteroidota > Ignavibacteria > Kryptoniales > Kryptoniaceae > Kryptonium > Kryptonium kryptomonas. Next base: position 52,080 of record NZ_CZVW01000009.1, on the reverse strand, counting down.
ATTTTTTATCAATTAATCCCACCTCAATCAATTCTTTAATTGCAATCCATATCCCGATCAATCCCGTTCCTCCGCCTGTTGGATAGATTATCCAATCGGGAACGTTCCAGCCAAGTTGTTCAACGATTTCAAATCCGAGCGTTTTCTTTCCCTGCAAACGATATGGCTCTTTCATAGTTGAAATGTCAAAATAATCTTTTCGCTCCTGAATTAACTTAACAGCGTCGGATATTAAGCCATCAACAAGTTTAATTTCAGCGCCGTAAAATTTGCATTCTTTTAGTATTAATTCAGGGGTATCCTTCGGTGCGCTTATGAAACATTTAATTCCTGCTTTGGCTGAATATGCGCTTAAAGCACCACCTGCATTTCCAGCGGTTGGGACAGCAACCTTGCTTATTCCAAGTTCAATTAATTTTGAAACTGCGCAGGACATCCCACGTGCTTTGAATGAAAGAGTTGGGTTAAAAGATTCATCTTTCAAAAATAAATTTTTTAACCCAAGCAAATCCCCAAACTTTTTCAATTTAATTAACGGCGTCCATCCCTCGCCAAGGCTTATAACATTTGCCTCATCAAGCACGGGCAAAAACTCAAAATATCTCCACATGCTGTCAATCCTTCTTTTGAAATCATCTTTTTTAACACTTTTTCTAATCCCGTCATAATCATAAATTGCAATCAATGGCTCGTTGCAATTGACGCAGTATGTTTGAATTTGTCTGTAGTCAAATTTTTCACCGCAAACCGAACATTTTAGATGTAGGATGAATGATTTCATTTGAGTTTAAATTTTGGTTTGTGAAAATTCCAAAGTCGGTTATGTAGTTTGAGATAAATTCAGCGGAAACTAATTCAAAAATTAAATCAAGGTTCGTTAGTTTCTCTTTTCTTTTGATTGTGAAGGCGTTTCTTGCGAGTTTTTTGTAATCAAATTTTAAATGTGTGATTTTCAAAAAGTCTGCTAAAACAATCGTGTCTTTATCCGATAATTTTGCAAGTTTAAAAACAGAAGATGTTCCCGCTTTGTTAAGAATTTTTCCATCTTCAAAAATCGCATCACATCCAGAAAGCACGAAATCAACATTGTTTAAAACATAATCAATTGCAAAATCATTCACCAGATAAACATTTATTCCGTTTTCAGCAAGTTTTTCAGCCATCGTTTCACCTTCACAATTTGGGCACGATCGGAAGATATAAACTTTGTGAATCTTGCTTCTAACATTTTTAAGCACATTTAAAACTGTCCCGCTATAACTCAATGTAGCAGTTGAAAATTTTTTTATGCTTTTCAGGTTTAACCATTTCAAAAAGTTTTCGGTTATCTTTTGAATGGAGATATTTAACCCTTGTTCAATTTTTTCAATTTCCGTCAAAGCGACTTTAATTCCGCCGGATTTTAAACTCTTCTGAATAAGATAAACAACATTGTGAAGTTGAAACAGAAGAGGATGATTATCTTTTAAATCATTTTGAAGTTTTTTCAGGAATGTTGAGAATTCTTTTTCACTTTTGGTCTGCAATGACTTTGTCTTGATGACTTCAATCAGCTTTTGCGATAGGATTGACGCACCGGATGTTTTATCCTGTAAAATTTCCCTTAACTTATCCTCAATTTTATGGTTTCGCATCTCAAATTTTTCCCTTTTCACGAGCGAAAATAAAGTAAGCTGAGATCAAAACAAAGAAAGAAATCAAAGTTGAAGCGATGAAACTTTCGGATGGATTTAGACCTTCTCCTTTGATGACGATTTCAGAGGGAACTTGAATTTGTTGAACGGAAGTTATTTGCTTTTTTCTTGGATAATAAGGTCCAGCTTCTTTCACATCAATAATTTTGAACTCAAAATAATAATCATAAATTTCGTTTTCCGTCTCAACTGGTAGATAAAGCCCGATTCTTTTTCCGATGTTGGCTCGGATTTCCTCTAACTTTTTGCTGTCGTTGAAATCAGCAACTGGATAGAAATTAACAACTTCAAAGTCCCCTGAGATTGAAATCACATTATCAGCAGGTGCGAGATGAAGTTCAACAAATGCATTTTGAAAAACATCAATTGCATCTGTTTTTAAAACAACCGGGGAATAATTGAATTCGTTGAAATAGTTAAAGTTTAAAACCTTTGATGAGCGTGTGTTGATGAAAATTTGGGCATCATTCAAAGCAAGTGAAATTTTCTCACTCCTTTTGTTTTTCAATCGCAAGTGGATAAATGATTCATCAATCACAAATTCAACAGCGATGTTTGAATCCGAAAAGTAAAGTTTCTCTCTTTCAACTGGCTTAACAAGTTTGTAAACATACTCATATTTTTTCCCGAATGGGAAGGGATTGGGAATTTTCGTAGATGGAACATTTGCAGGGGATGGATTATCTTTCGTTGTTTGTTTTGAAGCACTACAGCTCCAGAAAATGATTAAAGCAAGTAAAATAAAACGCTTCAACTTTCACTTCCCCGTTTTATTTTTAAAATCTATATCGCAGTGTCAGAACAAAGTTTCGTATTGTGTTTTCTTCGTCTGTGATTAATGCATAAAAATTGTTGTTATGTATGTAGCTGTATTGCGTGTGAATTGTGTTCCATTTTCCATTTATGTATGCGAAATCAATGAGAAGTGTCTTTTGTAAAAGAACGGTGAAACCAAAAGTTAATAATTTTGTTGCTCTGCTTGAAATTCCTTTGTCCTCTGCGTATGGAGATGGTCTGTAAGAATATCCTGTTCTTACTTTGATTTGCTGTAAAAATGGAAGTGTCACCTCAACACCAGCGCTTAAATTTACTGTTTCGGTGAATATCTGCTTTATATCTCTGTTAAGTTGGACGAGGTCCGGATTATTTTTAAACTCCATCTGTCTCCAATCAACATAAACCATATCTCCTGCAATTAAAACAATATCTTTTATGTTAAACGAAGCTCCAGCGCCGAAATAAAATGGTGATAAAACACCATATCTTGAAGTTCCAGAGTATGAATCAGAAAATTTATCTCCATTGTCAAATGAGCTTTCTCCACTTCTTGTATAATTTTCTTTGACGCTGATAGATGCTGGCAATCTCGTCATAAGTCCAATTCTGAAAATGTTGCTTCTATACATTAATCCTGCATTTGCGGAAAAACCGCTTATGGTTGCATCAATTATGTCCGAAACTGTTAACTCTTTAAAATCCCACGGATAATTTGTGTAATAATTTCTTGTGTCGCTTTCAATGAATTGCCTGTCGTATTTGTAACTTCCCGACACGATTGAAATTGTTGCTCCGACGGATAAATTTTCCGCTATATCAATTGCTCCAGAGATAAACCAATTGTTAAGTCCACCACTCTCGTAAAGTGTTATTTTTTGAGAAACATTGTTCAAAATTTGTGTTGCTCCTGTTGAATCTTCAAGTCCAAGTTTCCAAGCAAGGTCGTAATCTGGATTTGGGTCGTAAAGTGATGGGACAATTGAATTTTGCGTGTTAAAAAGTGAAATTGAAAGTGTCCCTGTAAAATCTGAAATTCTCGTATAACCACCAGCGAATACCAAACTACCGCGAATTGTCGGGATTGGAAGAACAAGAGCGATTGAATTTAAATTTGTTGCTGTATTTTCAAAAGAGTTTGAATATCCCCATACCCTTGTTGAATTCGTCAATGCAAGATAATTTAATCCACCTGCGAATTCAAATCTTTTCACCTGTGCAAGTCCAGCGGGATTCCAAAAGATGGCTGAATAATCATCCGAGACACCGATGTAAGTAAATCCAAGTCCGATGGCTCTTGCACCAACTCCAAAATTTATATTTGAATATCTTAAAGCGTCATCTGGAAATTGTGCGAATGAAAAATTCAAGGCAAGAGTTAAAATTATGAGTGTTAACTTCTTCATTTTCTCCTTGAACCGATTTTTCTTTTTGCTTCTTCTGTTGTGTTTGATTCTCTGGATTGCTCTCTTGAACCTTCGTTTGAAGAGCGAACCGATGGGGTATTTCTCCCATCATTTGACTTTGTTGTATCACTTTTCCCAATTGAAGAAGTTGATGATGGAGTTGTATCTGCTCCTGATTTTGGAGGGGTTCGGGTCGGTGGTGGAGGTGAAAACGATTCATTCCCTGTTGAACGATGCGAGCCGAAATCTCTTGTTCGCTCTGGCGTTGCAATAGGCGTTGAACCTTGCCCCCGAGATGTATCGGGTGGATTGTTTATCCACCAAAACCACCACGGTGTGTTGTAATAAACCCACGGCGATGAAGTGTGCGCTGGAATAAATTCATAATAATAAGCAAGCTCAGAAAGAGAATGACAACTTGCACAATTGCTTCGGTAATTGACATAAGATGTGTAAGTTTCACCAGATGAACCAGTATAACTTATTTCAGGGTGCTTGATGATAGTATAACAACCAGCGAAAAAAATCAAAGTTAAAAAAATTGCTTTCTTCATTTTCTTCTATTTCCTATTTGTCTTCTATGTTGTTCGGGTTGATTTGAATTGTTTGAATTGTTAATTTGAATTTGTGGTGAATGATTTATAACGCTCGGTCTTTGGAAATTGTGCTGTGGAATTTCAATCAATGTGCTTCTGCCGGTTTCGTAATCTCGGTAAATTTCAATTGAATTTCTATGCGTTCCGCTTCTTCTTGGTGGAGAGCTTCTTTGTGGAGGCGTTGAATTTTCTCTCGGTGAATTTGAATTTCCATCTCCCGACCTTGGGACGATTCTCGGCGTTAATGGTGTCCTTGTTGAACCTGTATCCCTTGGTCTTTCTGCATCTTTTCCTCTTTCAATAGAAGGTGATTCTCTACCCGAACCAGCTGGTTTTCTTAAACTTCCACCACTACTTTGAGAAGCACCATCTGAGGATGTTCCCTTTGGAGTTGTTCTTGATGGCGGTTGCGCAATGTTTGGAGTTTCATTCGTGCTTGAAATTCCACCACGAGTTGAGCCAAAGTTTCTCGGTCTGTAAACTATATTTTTTCCGTCACCGGGCGAATAATACGGATTGTTTATTATAACGATGATCGGATTTCTGTACCACCACGGATAATAATACCACATCGGGAAATACCAATAGTATGAGTACCAGTAATATCTGTTCCACCAGTACCAATCCCAATCCCACCAGTAATAATCAAACCAATATGGGTCGTAATACCACCATTCTCCCCAGCCAACGGCAAAGCCCGGAGTGTAGTATCTGAAAAAGAGATAATATCTTGGGTAGGGAAGATAATAACGATAAACAAATCTGTGATAAACCCAAGTGTCATAGTTGTAATCATAATTTTCGGAGTAATAGCGATATTCTTTTTTCGGTTTGGATTCTGAATAACCTTCGTCTTCTTTCAAAGTCCCAATTTGAGTATAGCAACCCCAGAATAAAGCACTTATCAAAACTGACAAAATTAATTTTTTCATTTCTCACACCTCCTGAAATTGTATGCGATTTTTTCTCTCAACTACTTTAACAATGTGGAAGAGCAAAAAATTCTCTCGTTATTAAAAAGATTGAATATATTCAAGTTTTACAACTCTTGAATTTCCGGGTTCTTTGTTTATAAGTATATCTTTCCAGTTGAGTTCAAGGGTAAATCCATTTCCTAATGACCATCTAATTCCTGCGTTAAGGTAGCCTTTCCCGCTACCAAGTGCATTTGCGGAATTATCGTTATTTGCGAAATTGTATTCAACCGCAATTGTTATATCGCTTCCGACTGTTTTATCAAAGCCGATGTAATAGTTCAATGATTTGTCTCCGTCGTCTTTTTCCAAGCTATAATTTATCCCACCGTGAATTGAAGAATATCCAAGAAATTTAAATGACTTGCTTGCGACGGCGAAAAATCCGGGTGATTTGAATTCGTATCTTTTCAAGTTGTCAATGTAATTTTCTCTTCCTTGTGAATCAAATCCAATTGCGATTGCTGGGAAATTAAGAGCTTCGTCAATTATTCTAATTTTTAAGTTTACACCGGGGAGTTTAAACCAGTTTACACTTCCGTTGCCTATGATTTTGCTTCCGCCGTATGAGATTCCGAAATTTAATCTGTTAAATGCTGAAGCTGTGAGGCGCAACATAAGACCGCCGTCGGAGAAGAAATCAGCGTCAAGAGCAACGCTGTTTGATTTTAAAATTCCAGCGGTTGGCATATCAACTATAAATCTTTGCTGGAAATTTGCACCCGCACCCGCTGAACTTTGAGCTATACAAAGGCTTTGTAAAGTGATCAGGAAAAGAACAAAGAAAATTTTTTTCTGCATCTGCTTAATCTCTCGTTGTTTATGTTTTCACTTTAAGATAAAAAATTTTTTTGAAGTTGTCAATAAACATAAATCAAATTTCAAACTCAACAGAAACATTAAAACTTCTAATCGGTGCCAAATTTCCGACTATTTCAACATAATTGTATTGAAGCAGATTATTCACATTAAAAAACAAACGCAAATTTTTAAAGTTTAATCCGGCTCTTGCATCAACGACATAAATTGGAACTCTTGCTTCTGCATCAGGGACGATTAATTTTAAAAGTTCGTCTATTCTCTCATACTTGCTTATAAATCTGAAATCAACCCCGATGAAGAAAAATTTATAACTTAAATTTCCATTTGCGTAAAAAATATGCCTTGGTCTGTATTTCAAAATTGCATCTTCACTCAAATCCCACGGGTTGAGGTATGTATATCCAAGAGAAAAATTAACTGGACTTGCGGGGAAAAGATTTAAACCAATTTCAGCGCCTTGAATTCTTGCTTCTGTGACATTTTTAAAAATTATCTTTCCGTCCACATCAAAGACAGGTTCAATCAAATTCCAGTAATGGTTCCAGAAAATTGCTATATCAGCCGAGATGATAGGATTAATGAATCTTGAACCAATTTCAAATGATATTGCTCTTTCTGGTTTTAAAGATGGGTTTGGTTTTACGGTTACGCCAGCTGCTGTTGTGCTTGTGAATGCCTCGCTTATAGCCGGGGCTCTGAAACCTGTCCCAAACGAAGTCCTCAAACTTAACATTTCGCTCAACCTGTACAGTGCGTTCAATTTTGGATTTATCTGACCTGTGTATTTCAAAGTGTCAAGTTTGTAAAGGTCATTTCTCAAACCATAGGAAAAAGTAAATTTCTCAGTGGCTTTGAATTCATCTTGAATATAAAGAGCAATTGAATGTGAATTTCTTCTACCAAACAGAGAGGATTTAACAAGATTAAATGTTCCATCTATCCCGAATATGAGATAATGCTTTTCGTTAGGTTGATAATTTATTTGAAACTCGTAATTTGTCAGCCCTGCTGTGCTTCGGTTTTGAGGAGTTGCGTTGTCATTCCACTTGTTTCTGAAAAATCCAGCACGAGCAATGTAAAAAAGGTTTGAAGATAAAATTTTCTTGAATTGAACAAGGGTGTTAAATCTTTCTGAACTCACCATCGCCCCAATGTCTTCATCTCTGGGTCTTAGAGCGTTTCTTAAATTTTTCCAGTAGAAAAATGTCTCGTTCTTCTGACGCAGATAATTGAAAAGGAAATTTATCGTTGAGTAAGCGGAGAAGTTGTATTTAAACTTTGTGAAAATATTCCATCTGTGATAGTTTTGATTTTGTTTATAACCCTCGTCAATTCCTCTTTGAATGTGGATTAATGTTCCAAGGTTTCCAATCATTCCGTTAAATGAGGCAAATCCGCCGTAATAAAATCTATCTCTTTCGCTCCATCTCCATTGTGCATAATATGGCTTGTCATACATTCCGAAGTAAGTTCTGAATCTAAAATTTTTTCTTTGCGAAGTTTCTTTTGTTATGACATTTATAACTCCGCCAATTGCGTTTGAGCCGTAAAGAGCAGAGCCAGCGCCTTTTACAACTTCAATTCTATCAATTTGCCACACTGGTATCGCTTCCCAGATAATTTCGCCGGCGTCACCTGTCAAAAAAGGCATTCCGTCAAACAAAATTAAAACTCTTGTCCCCGTGCCACGACTATATCCGCTTGAACCACGAATGTTAATTTGATACTGAATTATATTCACGCCCGGAACATAGCGAAGTATGTCATCAACTTGAAGATTGTTTCTTGAAGAAATTAAATCTGATTCAACAACATTTGTGCTTATCGGAATTTCGCTTAAAGTTTGTTCTCTTTTTGTTGCGGTTATGACAACTGGTTCAACTGTGTAAGCTGTCGGTTTCATTTCAATTAAAAGATTCGTTTCACGGGATGGTGCAATTTCAATTTCTATCCTTGTGGTTTCATATCCAATTGCTGAAAGTTTTAAAATATACTTTCCGGCTGGAATGTTTTTGATTTTAAACTCGCCTTTTGCGTCGGTAGCAGAACCAAGAAAAGTGTTTTCAATTATCACATTTACGCCGAAAATTGGTTGCTTTGTTTCTACATCAATCACTTTACCTGTTAAGTTTCCTGTTTTCTGCTGAGCAAGGGATTCAAGAGAAAGCAAAAATAAAAAAATTAAAACCTTCATCTTTCAAAATCCTGATTTTGTTTTAAGAGCAAAACTCCGATTATCTCGGAAATTTTAAAAGGTTGTGGAGGAGGATTGTTGAAATCGCAGTTTATGTTTATGTTTCTTAGAAACTTCCCATACGGAATGTAAATTGATGTTGGAATTGTGTCTTCCGGGGTTGTGTCATAAACACCGATGGCTTTCCAATCTGAAAAAATGTTTGAACCGTATTGAAGTGCAACGACGATGTATTCCCATTTTCCTGTATCAGCAAGAACTTGGTATTTTGTTGAATCAACTCTTTTAGGTAAGGTTTCGCTAAATTTTGCTCGTCCCTGTATAACTTCGTTTATAATGTCCTGCGGTGGATATTTTCTGAATGCGACTACCCTTAAATCGTAGATTGAATCAGGCCATGTTCCTTTGAAATAAACAGTTCCACCAAATCCAGGTTCTTCATAAGTTGGTGATGTTTCGGTTTCGGGAGGTTTCAAACCGTGATCACAGGAGAGAAGAAGAATCGGAATGATAAGCATAAAAATTTTTGCCCGCATATTTGCAAAACTTTTTTTCTTTTTTTATCTTTTGAGAAATTTAAAAAGAAAAAACTTAACAAAATGGCGAAACCAAAAGAAAGAAAGCAAAAGGTTCTTTTTCAAAAGCACGAACTTCCTTTTTCAAAGAAAAACTTTTTTGTGATCGGGCTTGGCATAGTTTTGATTTTCATCGGGTATTATCTTATGGCAATTGGAGGTGTTGATAGTTTTATCGCTGTGACGCTTGCACCGATAATTTTGTTCATTGCGTATGTTATTATCATACCTTTTGGAATTTTGAAAAAGTTTAAAAGCGAAAAGAATTAACCTTTTTTGACGCTTCGTCCGAGTTTTTCTTCAACGCTTCTGACCTTGCTCTCAATTGCACCTTTTCTGCCTTTTCTGTAATCAATTCTTATTGAGATTGATATTCTGTTGCAATCCTCTTTAAGTGCTTCAAAACATTTCTTGATCGTATCAAAGACCTCATCCCATTCACCTTCAATTATCGTTCCCATTGGTGTTAATTTGTATTCAAGCCCACTTTTATCAACTATGTCAATGCATCTTGCAACAAACTTGCTTACACTTTCACCCTGACCGATTGGGGTCATACTGAATTCACAAAGCAACATTTTCAAGTGTTAATTTTGTTTTTTATTGAGATAATCAATGTATAAACTCTGAATGCAATCGCCACAGAAGTAATAAAGTTTTTCAATTCCAATTGCTCTTTCAACTAATTCTTCTTTATCAAAAAATTTCCCACAAAGTGTGCATTTTGCTTTTGAGGAATATGGATTTTGCGAGCGTTCTTGTTTTAATATCAAACCATAACCATAAAAAATTGCAAAAATTACGATTAAAACAATCACCGCAATGCCGATTAATCCAACCATTCGTTTATTTCTCTTTCTTTACGACATATTTTTCGTAAATCTCACGCAATCGTTTCATTGAGAGCGAGTCAAGGTCTTCATCGTCTTTGTGTCTTTTTAAAAACATTTCAAAATCGTATTTGTCTTTCCCTTTCAATCTGTAAGAAATTCGCTGTAGTTCTTCAATCATCTTTTTTTGTTCTGCGTATGTGGTCATATTTGGTTTTTGTGTTAATTTTTTAAAACGAGAACACAAGCCCGAGAACAAATGTCATTGTATCAAAATTAACCCGAGTTCTAAATGGGGAAGGATCAATCTGAATTATATAACCGTTATAGTTTATCTGGTTATCGGTAAATTTGCTTTCAACTTCAACGATTGGATCACGAAACTTTAATTCTCCTTTTAAGCCAATTTTTTCCGTAAAATTGAATTGAACGCCAGACATCACATGAATTCCGAGATTAACAGGGGATTTTTGAATTTTGCTTTTGAGATTTAGAATTGATTTTGAAAAATTGCCTTTGTATGCACCAATTCCACCGCCTATGTAAATTTGCCATTTTTGTGAACTAAACGGAGCAACGAAAAAAGCACTTAATTCAGCAATGTAAATCGTGTATCTATCTTCAATCGGGATTCTTAAATTTGCGTTCCCAACTCTGCGAATTAAATAATCTGATATCGTCTTATCAACAGATTCAATTGACAATCCGACGAAATATCCTTCTGTAACTTCATATTTGAAATCGCCAGAGAAACCAAACCAGTTGTTTATTTCATTTGAAAAATCCCGTAGAGCCCTATCGCTTGAAATAACATTTGGATAAACGAATGCGGATATGACATAATTAAAGTTCAAGGCAAGCGTTTTCCTTGATTGGGAAAACGCTGTGCCGAAAATTAAAAACAAGGTTAGAAAAATTTTTAGACGCATAGTGCTCAAAATTTTAATGCTCAAAATACAACGCCCGATTATCAACTATTTTTGAATTTTTCTTCAAGTTGTCAAGCCATGTGAAAAATAAAGTGTTGCGCTTTTCGTTGTAAATTTGCTCTTTTAAGGTTTCATATTGAGATTTATAAAGCGTTGAATCAAAAGGAGTTTTATTGACAAGTTGAATGATGTAAACGAAAGAATTTCCTTTTATCGGCTCGGAAATTTGATTTACTTTTAAGTCAAGAAGTTTTCCAATGACATTTTCGTCTGTTCCTATGCCGGGGATTCCACCCGAGAGCGTGAAGCCGGAAGCAGTTTTCACTTCAAGAGTTGAATCAAATTTTGTGATTGCGTCAAGACCTTCACTTTCGTTAAGTTTTTTGCGTAATGTCGTGAGATATTCATATGCTTTATTTTTAAGTTTTTCTCTTCTAACTCTTACTTTTATTGCTTCTTTAACCTCTTCAAGCGGTCTTATTCCAGCTTCTTTTATTTCGGTTATCGTAAATACAGCAAAGCCACCTCTTATTTTGAAGACAGGGCTTACGCTTCCAATTTTATTTGAAAAAGCCCAATCAGAAATTGATTTATTCATTCCGATGCCGGGGATTGGCGAATCTTTTGTAAATGGTGGTGTTGATTTAACTTCAAGTCCGAGAGCGGACGCTTCCTGAACGAAGTTTTTACCGCTTACCGTGTGGCTGAAATCTTCGGCTCGCTTTCTCTGTGATTCAATTGTCTCGGAGCTTGCTCTGACGCTTAATTTGAGATTGGCAATTTTCAATTCTCTGTTATCTTTTGCGACGACTTTAATTATGTGCAGACCATATTGTGTTCTCACAGGTCCGACGATTTCTCCTGGTTTTGCTTTAAAGCATGCTTCTTCAAATTCCTTGACCATTTTTCCTTTTCCGAACCATCCGAGATCACCGCCGTTTCTTGCGGTTGCTTGATCAGCTGAAAAAGTTGCAGCAAGTTTTGCAAAGTCCTCACCTTTTTTCGCAAGGGCGAGGATTTCTTTGGCAAGTTTATATGATTCTGCTGTATCGCGACCGAGAAGAATTAAAATATGGCTTGCTTTTACAAATGTATCTGTTCCTTTTCTCTCTTCAAGAATTTTAACAAGATGGAAACCATCGCTTGCTTTGATTGGTCCAACGATTTCACCAACTTTCCTATCCCAGATTGCATTTTCAATTTCCGGTGAAAGTTCGCCGTGTTTGAAGAAAACATCTGTAAATGGAACTTCAGAGTAATTTTTCACCAGCTCAACAAAATCAGCACCATTAAGGGCTTGCTGTTTTAAATTTTCAAGTTCTCTTACAACTGAAGCAGTATCTTCGGAAGATGGAGCATCGGGGAAAAGGACATATCTTAATCTTCTTGTCTCTTGAATTCTGAATTCATCTTGATGATTTCTGTAATACTCTCTTATTTCTTCATCCGTTGGTTCATTTATTTCTTTTGCAAATTTATTCGGATCAAGCGAGACATATTTTATCTCGTATTTTGTATTTTGCTTTTCAAATCTTTCTTTTATTTCACCATCGCTTACTCTAATGCTTGCAAGTAAACGGCTCTGCAATTTTTCTGTTAATTTTTGAGCTTTCAAAAATTTCTCAACCTCAATCCAGAATTGTTTTGCCTGCGGTGATGTTGATTTTAAAGCTCTTTCAAGAAGTGCACGGTCTATATTTCCTGTTGAATCAATGAAATTTCTTTTCACAGGTTCTGGGAGTGTCTCGGGCGAGTTCAAAACCCAGTCGGTGATTTCTTCATCTGTGACGGTTATGCCGAGTTTTTTAATTTCCTGTTCAACGAGTTTTTGGGTTACGAGTTGTTCCCAGACCTGATTTCTGAGTTGTTCAAGCATAAAATCGTCGGGATCACTTCCAGTTCTTTGTTTGAAGTCCTCAATTTGTGCTTCAAGTGCACGGTTAAATTCCTGATAGCTTATTTCCTCCCCATTTACAATTCCTATTGGTTCACGGAAACCGCCTTCTCTGTGATGTCTTCCTGTTATGTCCATTCCCCAGTCAAGGACAATTGTCAAGAGAAAAAGTATAACGAGCGATAAAAGTATTGCTGGCAGGTTGTCTCTCATCTTTGCCATTATCGGCATAGTTTGCTTCTCACCTCAAATTGTTTTTGAATTTTTTTGTAAATTTAACCCAAAAGCGCCTAAAAAACAATTAACCGAGAAATTCTTTGATTATTTGGCTTCAAATTTTTATATTTATCAACGAGTTTAAAAATAAACCGATTGTGAGATGACTGCACAAGCACTTGTTTTTTTTATTCTGGCTTTTGTCTCAATCGCATCCGCAATACTTATGATAACGAGGGCAAATCCCGTAAAAAGCGCAATCTTTTTGATTGTTAATTTTTTATCCCTCTCAATTCTTTACCTTACATTAAGCGCGCAGTTCATCGCAATAATTCAGGTTCTTGTTTATGCAGGGGCTATAATGGTTTTGTTTGTTTTTGTCATAATGCTTTTGAACCTTCAAGATGAGAAAAGATTGAGCGATAGGTTTGATGTAAGAAGGTTAATTGCCTTTGTAATTGTTTTGCTTGTTTTTGCTGAGATAGCTTTCGGACTTGGTAAATCTGTGAGTGGTAGATTTTTAAAGCCAGCGGAAAATTCGGTTGAAATTGGCAAAATTGAATTTATCGGAGAAAAATTATTCACAAATTATATCCTGCCTTTTGAGATAACCTCGCTTATCTTGATAGTTGCGATTGTTGGTGCTATTGTCCTTGCTAAAAGAAAATTTGAGTGAGAAAGGATGCGAACAAAAAATAAAGGAGAAAAGAAATTATGATCCCGCTTTCCTGGTATCTGTTTCTAAGTTTGATTCTCTTTACAATTGGGGTTCTCGGAGTTTTGATAAGAAGAAATGCCATTGTGATTTTTATGTGTATTGAGCTTATGCTAAATTCTGTTAATTTAGCTCTTGTTGGATTTTCAAGTTATATCGGCAATGAGATTGGGCAAATGCTTGTGTTTTTTGTGATGGTCGTTGCTGCTGCTGAAGTTTCGGTCGGGCTTGCAATTGTGATCGCAATTTTCAGAAACAGGTTAACAGTTAACATTGATGAAATCAATTTATTAAAATGGTAAAGAAAAAAAGAGGCACCTGAAAAATGCACAGGTATATTGGACTTGCTTTGCTTTTCCCGCTTCTCGGTTTCATCATTAACGGTTTATTCGGGTGGCGAATCAAGAAAGAAAAAATAATTGGCTGGTTTGGAAGTTTAACAGTCGGTGCATCGTTTCTTGTTTCGTTTCTGATTTACATTGAACTTATTGGTTTGCCTTCGTATGAGAGAAAATTTATAGTTGAGTATTTTAATTGGATTAAAACAGGAGGACTTGATGTTTCATTTTCTTATCTTGTTGATCCTCTTTCGGTTTTGATGGCTATGGTTGTCACAGGTGTTGGATTTTTGATTCACATTTATTCAATTGGGTATATGCACGGGGATAGAGGATTTGCGAGATTTTTTGCTTATTTGAACCTTTTCATCTTTATGATGTTAAATCTCGTCCTTGCGGATAATTATCTTTTAATGTTTCTTGGATGGGAAGGCGTTGGGCTTTGTTCATATCTTTTAATTGGATTTTGGTATGATAGACCATTTGAAAAGATGACAACAAGCGACGCAGGGAGAAAAGCATTTATCGTAAATAGAATTGGCGATTTTGGATTTTTAATTGGCTTGTTTTTGATGTATAAGTATTTTGGAAGTTTAAATTTTAACACTGTTTTCTCAATTGCAAATAAACTTCAAGTTGGGGATACAACAGTTTTCTGGATAACATTGCTTTTGTTTATTGGTGCGACTGGTAAATCCGCACAAATTCCACTTTATGTGTGGCTTCCGGATGCGATGGCAGGACCAACTCCCGTTAGCGCTTTAATTCACGCAGCGACGATGGTTACAGCTGGAGTTTATATGATCGCAAGATCGTCCGTTTTGTATGCCCTTGCTCCGACAACTATGACAATTGTTGCGATAATTGGCGCTTTAACCGCTGTGTATTCTGCATCAATGGGACTTGTGCAAAATGGAATCAAGAAAGTTCTTGCATATTCAACGATAAGTCAGCTTGGATATATGTTTCTTGCGATGGGGGTTGGGGCTTTTTCAGCTGGGATATTTCATCTTACAACTCATGCATTCTTTAAGGCGCTTCTTTTCCTTGGGGCTGGTGCGGTTATGCACGCACTTGACAATGAGGAAGATATCCAAAAGATGGGCGGTTTGAAAGATAAATTGCCGATAACTTATAAAACATTTTTCATCGCATCGCTTGCGATTGCTGGAATTCCACCGCTTTCTGGATTTTTCAGCAAAGATGAAATTCTCTGGGGTGCTTATTCACAAGGTTCTTTCTGGTTGTGGCTAATTGGTGTGATTGGTGCTTTTATGACAGCGTTTTATATGTTCCGTTTGGTTGCGCTCGTCTTTGAAACACCACCAAGATACGGTGCGAAACATCCGCACGAAGCTCCAAAAGTTATGACCGTGCCACTTGTTATACTTGGATTTTTCTCTGCCGTTTCTGGCTTTATCGGAATTCCTGAATCGTTTGGCGTCAAAAATTTATTCCATCACTGGCTTGAACCTGTTTTTGAAGATGCAAGCGCTAAATTGACTTTTGAAACCGCTCATTCATCGTTTGCTGAATTTCTTCTTATGATAATCTCGGTTTCAATTGCTATCGCTGGAATTTTACTTGCAAGGTATCTGTATCTCAAAAGAATGGATATTGTTCGCAATTTGACGCAGAATCTTTCGGGGCTTTACAAATTGGTTTATAACAAGTATTATGTTGATGAAATATATGATGCAATTGTTGTGAAGCCAGTGACATGGGGAAGTGAGAAATTATTGTGGAAATTTTTTGATGTGAAAATAGTTGATGGTGCTGTGAATGGAAGTGCGAAATTAACTTCTATTGTAAGTTCTGTTTTACGGTTTATTCAAAATGGAATTGTTCAGTTTTACGCAGTTGTGTTTGTGATAGGAATTTTAATAATCTTGTGGCTTATCTTCTGAAAATAAAAAATTAAAAAGATTGAGAAATGGAGTGGCTTCAAAAACATATTTTAACTGCGATAATTTTTCTACCTGCAGTTGGAGCACTTGTAATTTCTTTGATAAGTAGTGAAAGAAAAAACTTAATAAAATTTCTCGGCATCTTTTTCACTTCAATTACATTTCTTCTCTCCGTTTATGTTTTCTTGAAATATCAACCGCAAACGACAAGTTTTCAATTCGTTGAAACATATCCGTGGATTCCGTCGCTTGACATCTCTTATAGAATTGGCATTGATGGGATTTCGCTTTTGCTTCTTGTTTTGACAACTTTTTTAACTCCCGTTGGATTGCTTGCAACATGGGGCTCGGTTGAAAAAAGAGTTAAAGGTTATGTGATTATGTTCTTGCTTCTTGAAACGGGAATGAATGGGGTTTTTTGTGCGCTTGATACATTTCTCTTTTACATCTTCTGGGAGACGATGTTGATCCCGATGTATTTTATAATTGGAATCTGGGGTGGAGAGAATAGAATTTATGCAGCTGTTAAGTTCGTGATTTACACTATGGTTGGAAGTTTGCTTATGCTTGTTGCTATAATTGCGCTTGGAAACTTCGCAAGTCAGATAAATGGACAATTTACGGGAAACCTTGAAAAGTTATATGAAATTGCGCCAAAAATTTCAATCAATGCTCAAATTTTAATGTTTCTTGCGTTTACCTTGAGCTTTGCTATAAAAGTTCCACTTTTCCCATTTCATACCTGGCTACCTGATGCACATGTTGAAGCTCCAACCGCAGGAAGCGTGATCCTTGCTGGCGTTCTTTTGAAGATGGGAACTTACGGGATTTTGAGATTTTCAATTCCTTTATTTCCTGATGCAACATTTATCTTTTTGCCCTACATTGCAACGCTTGCTGTAATTGGAATTATTTATGGTGCGCTTGTCTCTTTTGTTCAACCAGATTTAAAAAAGCTTGTCGCTTATTCATCTGTGAGCCATCTTGGATTTGTCGTTCTTGGATTAATGGGATTAACGGTTGAAAGTGTGCAAGGTGGATTGATTCAAATGGTAAATCACGGACTTTCAACAGGTGCACTGTTTATGCTTGTTGGAATGATTTACGATAGAAGACATACGAGGATGATTTCAGAGTTTGGAGGACTCGCACGAGTTACACCTGTTTATGCGACATTGTTTATGATCGTTGCTCTTTCATCGCTTGGTTTGCCTGGATTAAATGGATTTGTTGGAGAATTTTTGATTTTGCTTGGTTCTTTTAAATCAAAATTTCTCGGGACATCTATATTTGCAATTTTTGCTGCAACTGGCGTAATTCTTGCAGCTGTTTATCTACTTACGGCGTATCAGAGAATTTTCTTTGGAAAGGTCACAAAGCCAGAAAATCAAAATTTGAAAGATTTAAACATCAGAGAAATTGTTTCGCTTGCTCTTGTTATAGTTTTTATCGTCTGGATTGGAATTTATCCAAATACTTTTTTGAAGAAGTCAGAGCCAAGCGTAAAGAAAATCGTTGAGCAGATGGAGAAGTATCGTTCGGGAGTTTTGAGAGCGCAAAAATAATTTCTGGTGGAATTATGAAACAAGCCAAGGAAAGACAGGAAGAATATGTTTATCGTGCCGATCCATTTGCGATTGTCTTCAGAGAACTTGACATTTTGCGTCAGGATATAAGAGATATTAAAACGGAGCTTAAATGGGTCAGGGAACAATTTGAGCATGTGAATAAAAGATTTGACGATGTGAATTTGCGGATTGATGGTCTTAACAAAAGAATTGATGATGTCTACAAGCATTTTGATGAAATTTATAAAAAGTTTGATAGTTTTTACAAAAGGTTTGATGAGATTGATAAGCGATTCATCAGGGTTGATGAGAAATTTGATGTAATGAACAAAGATATGAACGAACGGTTTGACGGTGTGAGTAAGCGATTTGATGATGTAAATAGGCGTTTTGACGATGTGAATAGGCGGTTTGATGATGTGAATAAGCGAATAGATAGGTTGTTTATATTTGTAATTGTTTATCTTATCGGGCTTGCAGCGTTTTTGATTAAAGAATTTTTCTTCTGAAAACAAAAACGGAGTTAAAGGTGAAAAAATATATCATCCCTGCGTTAATCACAATTTTATTTCTTCTTGTTCCAGCGTCTGATGCATTTGCCATAGAGTATGAAATTCTTCCAGTTAATCCAGTGATGATCACACCATTTATTTTGCTTCTTCTTGCGATTGCAGTTATGCCTTTTATAAATCGTCATTGGTGGGAGCATAATTATCCGCTTGTTTCTTTTGCGTTAGGTGCTGTTTCGGTAGTTTATTATTTCTTTATTTTGAAAAATGCTCCAAGAATGATTCACACCGCAATTGAGTATTTTAGTTTCATCTCGTTAATAGGTTCGCTTTTTGTCGTTGCAGGTGGAATTCACATAAGAGTTAAAGGAAGATCAACTCCGCTTGCAAATGTCATCTTGCTTGGAATTGGTGCGGTTATTTCAAATCTCCTTGGGACAACGGGCGCTTCAATGGTTTTAATAAGACCTTACATAAGGTTGAATAAATATAGAATTTCTGGTTATCATATCGTCTTTTTTATCTTTATTGTTTCAAACATTGGTGGTATGCTGACCCCAATAGGGGATCCACCTCTTTTCCTGGGTTACCTTAAAGGAGTTCCATTTTTCTGGGTGATAACGAGAGTCTGGTATATATGGTTAATAGCTGTTGGTTCTGTGTTATTTGTATTTTATCTTATTGACCGATACAATTATAAAAAGTTACCCGATGTAATGGAAAGAGAAATTGAAGCAAAGGGTGAGGAAGCAGTGGTTGAAGGTTTGCACAATGTTATATTTCTTGCGATAATTCTTGGTGCGGTTTTCCTTGAGGAACCAATTCGTGAGATTATAATGATCGGTTCAGCAGTGGCAAGTTATCTTACAACAAAAAGAGAAATCCACGAAAGAAATGATTTCAACTTTATCCCGATAAAAGAGGTTGCGATATTATTTGCTGGAATCTTTGCGACTATGGTTCCCGCCCTTGATTGGCTTGAGCTAAACGCAGAAAAACTTGGGATCACTCATCCGGGTCAATTTTTCTGGGGCACAGGTGTGTTATCGTCTTTCCTTGACAACGCTCCAACCTATCTTAACTTCTTGAGCGCAGCTTTTGGATTGCATGGTTTAAGCGTTGATAATCCAATTCATATGAAAGCAATGCTTGGGATGCTTTCCCCAAACGACTTAAGCCATCTTCAAATTTTACATAATTCTGGTGTTTTTCCAGTAACCAATGATTCATGGAAATATGTTCAGGCAATTTCTGTCTCCGCAGTTATATTTGGAGCGATGACATATATTGGGAACGGACCTAATTTTATGGTTAAATCAATAGCCGAACAAGCACATATTAAGATGCCAAGTTTCTTTGGTTATATGATCAAGTACTCAATGCCAATTTTATTGCCGATTTTCACATTTATATGGTTCATCTTCTTTAGATAATAAAAATTCAAAATTAAACACAAACAAGCGATGAGCTTTTACACGGATTTGATAGGAACATCACCTATTTTAACTGTATCTTTAGCTGGGTTAATTGTCGTTATTTTAGAAGCACTTTTCAAAAAAAGCGAAACCATTAGTTATATTTTCAGTATAATTTCACTTATCGTTGCTGGATTTTTCTCAATTTACACTTATCCGATGTATTCAACAGCGTTTAACAGTATGATTGCCGTTGGAGGATATGCAAGTTTTTTTGATTTCGTTTTTTGTCTTGGGGCTTTGCTTACAATTTTACTTTCAAAGGATTATCTTATTAAGCGAAAAACAAACTATGGTGAGTTTTATATACTGATTTTATTTGCAACTGCTGGCATGATGTTTCTTGCCTCCGGTCTTGATTTAATTATTACATTTCTCGGGATAGAGTTAATGTCAATTTCTCTTTATGTTCTTTCTGGTTTTGTCCGCACAGACCCGAAATCAAACGAAGCCGGTTTGAAATATCTACTTCTTGGGGCTTTTGCAACCGGGTTTTTGTTGTTTGGGATTACATTCATTTATGGAAGCACAACGACAACGAATTTAAAAATTATCTCTGCAAATATCCAAAATTACCAAAGCGATTTTCTATTTTGGCTTGGCGTTGGATTTTTACTTATAGGATTTTCTTTTAAAGTTGCTGCTGTCCCATTTCATATGTGGGCACCCGATGCTTACGAAGGAGCTCCCACACCTGCAAGTGGTTTCATGTCCGCAGTTTCAAAATCAGCAGCGTTTGGTGCCTTCGTTCTCGTCTTTATTTTTGGCTTAAATGGCACAAATGAACAGGTAAGGCAGGCAATAGCTGTTATCTCAGTTTTATCCATGGCTCTTGGGAATATAATAGCAATTTCCCAAACGAACATTAAGCGAATGCTTGCTTATTCAAGTATAGCCCATGCTGGATATATTTTGGTTGGGCTCGCATCCGCAAATGAACTTGGTAAACAAGGAATTCTTTATTATTCGCTTGCTTATGTTCTTATGCAAGTTGGTGCTTTCGGGGTTGTTTCAATAGTTGAAAAAGAAGAAAATAAATCACTTGATATAAAAGATTACGCTGGGCTTGGACATAGAAAACCCTTAATTGGTGTTCTGATGTCCATTTTTATGTTTGCATTGACAGGGTTCCCCCCATTTGCTGGATTTGTTGGAAAGTACTATCTTTTCGCTTCAGCGGTTCAAGCTGGAATGACATGGCTTGCAGTTGCCGGGGTACTTGCTACGCTTGTCTCGGTTTATTACTATCTCAATGTCGTCGTAAATATGTATCTTAAAGAAGCACCGTCGGAAGTTTATAATCCAAGCGATGAGAAAATTTCGGCTTCTGGTTCTTTTGCAATTTTAATCTCTGCAATTGGAATTTTTATAATTGGAATTTTGCCAACGCTTGTGACAAGATATTTTGAGAAATTGTTTTAATTTTTAGAAGGATTTTGACGCTTTGAGCTGTGGTTTAGTTTGCATAGAGATTTTTTAAAACGGGTTTAGCTGTGAAAAAAGAACTTACCAGTGGGTTTAGTTTTTAAAAATAAAACTATTTTGCGGTTATGCTTCTTGTTGCATCAACTGAAGAAATGAAAAAATGTGATAGTTATGCGATAGATAAACTTGGGATTCCGGGGCTATTGTTGATGGAAAATGCATCGCAAGGCGTGATACATTCAATTTTGATGAAGTATGGTTCTGTTGGTGGAAAAAGAGCTTTTGTTTTTTGCGGTGGTGGAAATAACGGTGGTGATGGGCTCGCAGTTGCTAGAAAACTTTTCGGAATGAGAGCAGAAGTTTATGTTTTTATGCTTGTTGAACCGGAGAAACTTCGTGGTGATGCAAAGACAAACTATGAAATTGCGCAAAGAATAAGGCAAGGGAAAAGAGAGAAAGATATTTTTGAGATCATCACTTTGAAAAATGTGAATGAACTTGATAAATATCCGAAGCCAGATATTATAATTGATGCAATTTTTGGAATTGGTTTCAAGGGGAAGGTTCAAGGTCTGTTTTATGATGTGATAAACTGGATAAATTCGCAGAGAGTTTACACTGTTTCAATTGACATTCCATCTGGTTTAAATGGTGATACGGGCGAGATAGAAGGTATTGCTGTGAGAGCTGATCTTACTGCGACGATGGGAGTTCCGAAGACAGGGCTTATGTTGAATTGGGGAAAAATTTTGCCGGGGAAAATTTACATAATTGACATTGGGATTCCGGGCTTTGTTTATCACGAGGTTGGGATAAAGACATATTATCTTGAGGCGATGGATGTTAAAAGAAGATTGCCAATTCGTCCTTTCAATGCACATAAATATAGCTGCGGGAAAATTTTTGCGCTTGTTGGTTCGCCGGGTTTGACGGGTGCAGCGACGATGTCAACTCTTTCAGCAATGAAAGTTGGGGCTGGTGCAGTTATCGCCGGAGTTCCAGAAAGTTTAAGCCCAGTGCTTGAAACAAAATTAACAGAAGTTATGAAACTTCCTCTGCCAGAAACGAATGAACATACGATTGGATGGAACGCTCTTGATTTAATTGAAGAGTATATGGAGTGGGCTGATGTTTTGATAATTGGACCAGGACTTTCAAAAAATTATGAGACGAAGCAGGTGATCTTAAATGTCATCAAAAAATTAAACAAAAAAGCAGTAATTGATGCGGATGGATTAAACGCTTTGGTTGGAAATCTTAACATTCTTAAAAGTTTAAGGACCGAAATTGTCTTAACACCTCATCCGGGTGAATTTTCTCGTTTGACGGATTTACCTGTTGAGAAAATAGAGCGTGAGAAAATTGACATCGCAAGAAATTTTGCTCTTGAATATGGCGTCGTGCTTGTCCTCAAAGGCGATACAACCGTGATCGCAAATCCAGAAGGAGAAGTTTTCATCAATTCAACGGGTAATCCAGGAATGGCAACCGCTGGAAGCGGAGATGTTTTAACTGGAATGATAGCTGGTTTTATGGGGCAAGGTTTAAGTGCTGTTGATTCGGCAATTTGTGGAGTTTATTTGCACGGTCTTGCGGGAGATTTGGCTCGTGATAAATTTGGAGAACTTCCAATGATGGCAATGGATATTTTGAACATGATTCCAGAGGCAATTCAAAAAGTTATGAAAGAGGACAAGGGGTGAAAAATTTTTTAAAGTATCAGTTTCCTGCTTTCCTGTGGATGGGTTTGATCTTTGTTCTTTCATCAATTCCGGGAAATTATTTCCCTGAAGAACCTTTTGATCTGTTTGATAAATTCGTCCATGCAACCTTGTTTGGAATTTTGACATATTTGATTTATCGCGGTTTTCAATATCAAAATAAAAGTTTTTTCCTCAAACATTTCAGCATTGCGATTGCGTTTTTTATCTGCGTTGTTTACGGGATATTTGATGAATTACATCAGGAATTTGTCCCGGGGCGAATGCCAGATGTCACCGATGCGCTTGCAGATATAATCGGTGGTGGTTTTGTATCACTTTTACTTCTGATTTACAATTTTAAAAACAAAAAGTGAATTCGTATGTCCTGGAAAATTATCATCACAACTTTCTGGGCTATATTTCTTGCTGAGCTTGGGGATAAAACGCAGCTTGCGGTGCTATCGCTTTCAGCCCAATCAAAGAAACCTATCTCTGTTTTTCTTGGTGCGATAATTGCTTTTGCGGTTATCACTTTTTTAGGTGCAATCATTGGAGATGCTTTGACGAAAATTATCCCCGCTCACATCATAGAGAAAATCGCAGCAGTTGCGTTTATCATAATCGGGATTTTAATGTTTTTTGAAAAAATATGAATTTGTCTTGCTATGTTTGAAAAACTTGGTTTTAAAATCGGGCATTCAACCAATCTTGAAGCGCTTACCGGTTGCACGGTGATTTTGTGCCCGCCCGGAACTGTTGGAAGTTGTTTTGTAAGTGGAAATGCTCCGGGAAGCCGTGAGCTTGAACTTTTATCGCCGGAGATGACCGTTTCAGAAGTTCACGCAGTTGTCTTAACAGGTGGAAGCGCATTCGGGCTTGCATCTGCAGATGGAGTTATGCGTTATCTTGAAGAAAATGGAATTGGTTATCAAACTCCGTGGGCGAAAGTTCCGATTGTTCCAGCTGCGGTTGTATATGATTTAAATGTTGGAAATCCAAAAATAAGACCGACTGCGGAAGATGGTTATAAGGCTTGTTTAAATGCAAGTGTTAACTTTGAAACAGGTCTTGTCGGCGCTGGCACTGGAACAACCGTGGGCAAATGGGCGGGATTTGAGCACAGGATGAATGGCGGATTTGGGTTTTCAATCGTTCAAAGTGATGATTTAATTGTCTCTGCTGTTGCTGTTGTAAATTCAGTAGGTGATGTGGTTGATGAAGACGGAAAAATAATCGCAGGCGCAAGAGTTGATGGAAAGTTTATCGGGTTGGAGAAAAAATTTAGATTTGCTTTACAAAGAAAGATTCAATTTGGAACGAATACAACGCTTGTTTGTGTGATGACAAATGCAAAACTATCAAAGATTGAAGCATACAAAATTTCAAAACGAGCTGATGATGGGCTTTCAAGAGCAATTCGTCCATCTCATACAAGTTATGATGGTGATGTTGTCTTTACACTTGCAAACGGAGAGATTGAATCTGAGTTTGAAGTTATCGCAGAACTTTCTGTTTATGTAGTTGCGGAAGCCATAAGAGATGCGGTGAGGAAGTCAAATTAATGTTGCAAAATTTTGCGAAGTTTTTGAAATTATAAAAAACAAAAACAAATGAAGGTGGAAAAATGAAGGAGCTACTTATCTTAACACTTATCCTTGCGATTGCAATTGCGGGGGTAGCAACTTCGGCTGAGAAAAAAGGACAAAGATTCAAAGGGGTTGAAGTCACTTGGCTTGGGCATGCTGCTTTTCTTTTGAAGTCACCCAATGGTAAAATTGTTTTAATTGACCCATGGCTTGAGAATCCAAAAGCACCGGCGTCAGCGAAGAAAATTGACAAGGTTGATCTTATCCTGCTTACTCACGGACATTTTGACCACGTTGGACAAGCACCCGATCTTGCAAAGAAAACAGGTGCAAAGGTTGTAGCCATATTTGAAGTGTCAAGATACCTTGCAAAACAAGGAGTTGCAGAGGAACAGCTTATCGGAATGAATTATTCTGGAACAGTTGAAGTTGATGGAATTAAAATTACAATGGTTCCAGCAGTGCATAGTTCTGGGATTTCGGATGGAAATAACATAATTGAAGGTGGAAATCCGGCTGGATATGTTGTTGAATTTGAAAATGGTTTCAAAGTTTATCACACTGGCGATACGGGTTTATTTGGGGATATGGAGTTAATTAAAAAACTTTACAGTCCTGATCTAATGCTTGTTTGCATCGGTGGGCACTTCACGATGGGACCAAGGGAAGCAGCGGAAGCGATTAAACTTGTTGAGCCAAAATATGTTATCCCGATGCATTACGGGACTTTCCCACTTCTTAAAGGAACTCCATCTGAACTTGTGAATTATTTGCCAGCGAAGTTTAAAAAGAGCGTAATTGAACTTAATCCCGGAGATACAGCTAATTGATCTGGTTAATTTAAACCTCCCCGAATTTCGGGGAGGCGTTTTTGCATCTTTGATGAAAATCTTGATTTTTAGAAATCAGGTTTTTATCTTAATTTTGAGATTGTGAGCAAGTGTGAAGGTTATTTTGTTTGCGAAGTGAGATTGTGTTTAATGTTATGATTTTTGTGTATGAGCATTTAAATTGAAAACTAAATTCTGGAGGTAAGTCATGGCGAGAGAAAATAATGAAGGAATGTTTCGGGGATTTTTAATTGGCTTTTTGGTTGGGAGTGCATTAGGGGCTGTGCTTGCTATGTTGTTTACACCAAAGAGTGGAAGGGAAATGAGAGCTTTGATCAAGGAAAAATCAACACTTGCGAAGGAAAAAGCTGGTGAATATCTAGGTGAAGCAAAAGCTAAAGCCGAAGAAGTGATTGAAAAAGCAAAAGAAGAAGCAGAAAAAATTAAAAGAGAAGTTGATGAGATAATTTCAAGCGCAAAGCAAAAAGTTGAAACCGTTAAAGAAGCAGTGAAGTCGGGAGTTGAAACTTATAAAGAAGAAACAAAGAAGAGCAAAAGCTGAAAACTTTAAAGGGCAAGACGGGATGTCTTGCCTTTTTTATTTTAAAATTAATCTCGGTGTTTCAAATGGAAACTTTAATTCAAATTTTAACCGCTCTTTTGCTTGTTTCGGCAATTTCAGCGTTGGTTTATCTTGTCATCGTTTTTATCAGATTGAAAACTTTGCTTGAAAATTTAAACAGGACGACGACCGAGCTAAACTCAAAACTTCCAACAATTCTTGACAATTTCCAGAAAGTATCAGAACAACTTGCTGATGTAACATCAAAAGCTCAATCGCAGTTTGAAACGATTCAGAACTTGACAGAAACATTTCAATCATATTTCCAGCGTGTGAAGGGAGTTTTTTCAACCGATAGTTCTTCAACGCTTGAAGGTTTGCCATCGGGCTTGACAAAAATTTTTGCGTTGATAAAGGCAATTCGCACGGTTATAACAAAGCTAAAAGCATAAAACACAAAAAGGAGGTTGATGGTGGTGAAGGAATATCCAACAGAAAAAATCAGAAACATTGGATTAATTGGGCATGGTGGTTCGGGAAAAACATCGTTTGCGGAAGCCATACTTTACAGCGCTGGCGTAACAACACGACTTGGCAGAGTTCAAGAGGGAAATACCGTCTCGGATTATCATCCAGATGAAATTGCGCAACAGGTCTCAATCAATCTTTCTCTTTTGCATTGCGAGTGGAAAGATGTTAAGATCAACATAATTGACATGCCAGGATATGCTGATTTCATCGGTGAGGTAAAGAGCGGTTTAAAAGTTTCTGATACCGCTTTGCTTTTTGTTAAGTCAATTGAAGGAGTTGAAATTGGAACTGAAACAGCTTGGGAATCTGCAAAAGAAACGGGAAATAGCGTCATCTTTGTCGTAAACAAACTTGATGCGGAGCATTCAAATTTTGATAATGTCGTAAATCAAATAAGAGAAAGATTTGGTCATGAAGCGGTCGTTGTTCAATTCCCGTTAAATCAGGGGACAAATTTTGATTCAATTGTTGATGTTTTGAGAATGAAAGTGTTAAAATTTGCAAGGGACTTATCTGGAAATTATACCGAGGAAGAAATACCAGCGGATTTGAAAGAGAAGGCAGAGAAGATGCGTGAGGAATTAATTGAATCAATCGCTGAAACTGATGAAGAGCTCTTGAACAAGTTTTTTGAAAATGGTGGATTAAGCGATGAGGAGTTAAAATCTGGTTTTATCAATGCGTTTGCAGAGAGAAAAATTTTCCCGATTTTCTGCGCAGATGCTTATCATAATATCGGTGTTAAACCAATTCTTGATTTTGTGGTTGATTATTGTCCGAGCCCGAATAAAAAATTTGTTGAAGCAAACTTAAAAGGCGATACATCACAAACTATCAAGTTAAATTATAATTCATCTGGCGAGCCCGTTATTTTCATTTTCAAAACAGTTTCAGAAGCACACGTTGGCGAATTTTCGTTTTTCAAAGTTTTCTCTGGGACGATAACTCGTGGGATTGACCTTGTCAATCAAAGCAATGGGACGATTGAAAGATTAAGCCAGCTTTATGTTATGAATGGAAAAGAAAGAAAAGAAGTGAATAAATTTTATGCTGGTGATATAGGTGCTGTTGTAAAGTTGAAAAATACACACACAAACGATACACTTTCAACAAAGACATTTTCAGTTGTTATCCCACCGATTAAATTCCCTGAACCTGTCATCCAGTTTGCGATCATCTCAAAGAATAAGGGTGAGGAAGAAAAAATTGCAGCTGGGCTTCACGCTCTTCACGAGGAAGACCCGACATTTGTTTTCACAGTTGATAATGAATTGCAGCAAACATTGATAAGTGGACAAGGTGAAACGCATCTTATGATAATCGCAAAGAGATTGAAGGAAAAATACGGAGTTGAAGTTGAACTTGGTGAGCCAAAAATTCCATATCGTGAAACCATCAAAGGCAGGGCAAGGGAGCAGGGTAAATACAAAAGACAAACTGGTGGAAGAGGTCAATACGGAGATGTCTGGCTTGTCCTTGAACCATTGCCAAGAGGTGGAGGTTTTGAGTTCGTTGATGCAATAGTAGGTGGCGTCGTCCCAAGAAATTATATTCCTGCTGTTGAAAAAGGGGTAAGAGACACTATGGCAAAAGGTGTGCTCGCAGGTTATCCAGTCATTGATGTGAAAGTCACGCTTGATTATGGTTCTTACCATCCTGTTGATTCGTCCGATCTTGCTTTCCAGATTGCTGCGTCAATGGCATTTAAAAAAGCATTTATGAACGCAAATCCAGTGCTCCTTGAACCAATCTATGAGATTGAAGTTAAAGTTCCTGAGGAATATATGGGGAGTGTAATTGGGGATATTTCAAGCCGAAGGGGCAAAGTTATAGGGATGACAGCCGAGGGTCCATATCAAATTGTCAAAGCGTATGTCCCGCAGAAAGAACTTTATAGATATTCATCAGCTTTGAGATCGCTCACGCAAGGAAGGGGAGTTTTCACCGCAAGATTTTCACATTATGAGGAAGTTCCGAAAGAAATCGCTGACAAAATCATAGCCGAGGCGCAGAAACAGAAAGAAGCGGTTGAAGAGGAATGAAATAGCGGGGGCTTTTCAGCCCCCGCTTTCATTTATGATTGACTCAATTGCGTTTGCAAGATTTTCCCAAGAAAATTTCTCTTTGGCGGATTTAACATTTTTTGAAAATTTTTCCCCAAGATTTTCTTTAAAAAACCTCACCACAGCTTCTGCAATTTTTTCCGGCTCTGGTTCGGTAATTAACCCCGTTTCACCATTAAAGACAACTTCCGGAAGTCCACCAACATTTGTTGCAATTACAGGTCTATTGAAGTTGTAGGCGATTTGAACGATTCCGCTTTGAGTTGCTGAAACATACGGCAAAACCACAACATCAGATGCAGAAAAATAAACTTTGACATCATCGTTTGGGATATACTCGCTTTTAAAGATGACAAAATCAGAAATTCCTTCATCTTCAACAATTTTAAAATACTTTTCGGGGTTTTCGTAAAATTCGCCTGCAACGAGAAGTTTTACCTGAATTTGTGCAAGTATAAATTTCATCGCTCTTAAAATTAAATCAAGCCCCTTATACGCTCTGATGTATCCAAAAAAGAGCAAAATTTTATCGTTCGGATTTAATCCCAGAATTTTTCTTGCTTCTTTTTTGTCAATTTCTTCACCAAATATGTCATAAATTGGATGAAAAATTTTTTTATAGTTTGCCTTTGGCTTTATTTTGATTAGGTCATTTTCAACAACATTTGATTGAACTATGAAATGATCTGCGAAAGCGAAAGCAAATTTTGTAAGCAATTTTGAAAATGGGAATTTTTCGTGCGGAGTTATGTTGTGGCAGATGAAAATTATTTTTGTATGGGAAAAAATCTTAACAACAGCGGATATAACTCCATAACATGGAGCAAGAAATGGAAGCCAGTATTTAAAAATTAACACATTTGGTTTTTCACGCAAAATTTTTAAGCCAGTGATGATCCAGTTAAATGGATTGATTGAGTCAATAATCCTTTCTGTTTCAATTTTTTCTGTTTCAGAAACTTGTTCAAATTGCGTTTTGCCTGGGAATAAAAGTTTCGGATATAATCTTTTGAAGTTGAAAATTTTTACATTGTGTCCTCTTTGAGCAAGGGTTTTGAAAAGTAGCCCAGCGTAGTGCGCAATTCCGCCTCTGTATGGATAAGCAGGTGAGATGATGATTATTTTCATTTTTAGTCAAGATGTATTTCCTTGATTGAATAAGTTTCAAGATGCTGATATGCTCGTGTTATCATCTCCCCAAGCAAACCGATTGAGATAAATTGAACTCCGACAATTGTGAGCATAATTCCAAGTATGAAAAGCGGTCTATTGCTCAATGCAATTCCTTCAATTATTTTCAAAAGCGAGAGATAAAGCGTGATGCCAAAACCAAGCAAAAACACAAGAAGCCCGACAGTTCCAAAAAGATGAAGAGGTCTTTTGAAATATCTTGTCGTGAATAAAACTGTCAAGAGATCAAGAAAACCCTTTAGAAATCTGCTGATTCCAAATTTTGTCTTTCCATATTTTCTTGGATGATGCTGGACGATAACTTCGCCAATTTTATAACCAGCCCAATGTGCAAGCACAGGCAAATAGCGATGCAATTCACCATAAACTTTTATATCTTGCGTCACGCTTTTTCTGTATGCTTTTAAACCACAGTTGAAATCGTGAATCTTTATCCCTGTTAAAGTTGAAACTGTAAAGTTGAAAATTTTTGATGGGATTGTTTTTGTTATCGGATCGTATCTTTTCTTTTTCCATCCAGAGACGAGGTCATAACCTTCATTAAGTTTTTTCAATAGGTTCGGAATCTCGTGCGGATCATCCTGTAAATCAGCATCCATAGTTATCACAACATCGCCCTTTGCATGCTCAAATCCAACTGCAAGAGCAGCTGATTTCCCGTAATTTCTTCTGAAACTTATGATTTTAACATTTTTATCCTTCTGTCTCAATTTTTTTAAAACATCAAGCGAGCCATCGTCAGAGCCATCGTCAACAAAAATTATCTCGTAGTTGTATTTGTTTGCCTTGACGACTTCGTTAATTTGTTGGTAAAGTTCGTTTAAAGATTCAACTTCGTTATATAGGGGTATGACTATTGAGATAAGTTGTTTTTCTTTTGTCCTTGCCATTTTCTTAAAGTGTTAATTTTCGTCTTTTCAAAAAATAATTTAAGCAAAAATTTTGCAAAATTAAATTCATTTGTTTGCTGGCGAGATTTTGTTTCGGTTAAAGAGGGGCTGTTAAAGTTGATATTGAAATTGAGTTTTTTTAATTTTAAAACGATAACAAAAAAACATAAGGAGCACTTGTATGAAAGTAGCAAAAACAGGTGAAGGTTACTTCAAGCTGGTTGCCTCCTACAAAAAAGAGACAGGGGGATGGGCGTGGATAATTCACAGAATCTCTGGACTTGCTCTGACTGCGTATATCTATGTCCATATCTACGCCCTTTCAACGCTTACAAAAGGAAAAGAAGCTTTTGATGCTGAAATGGCTTTGTTTCAAAAGCCATTGTTTAAGGTTCTTGAATGGTTGCTTTTTGCTTTCGTCCTTGCGCATACTTTGAACGGAATTAGAATTGTGCTCGTTGATTTCGGCAAGGGTTCATTCTACCACAAGAAGGCGTTTGCTTATCTTATGATAATCGGGATTATCGCATTTCTTGTTATGGGTTATTTCATCTTTAGCCACGAGATACATCAGGCATTTGCTGGATTACTCTGAAAACCTAAAACAAATCGGAGGTTTAAAATGTCATTCAGATATTACGGTTCAAGAAAAAGCGGTTCAATAAGCTGGCTTTTGCAGAGGATAACTGGGATATTTTTAATTTTTGCGATGGTAGGGCATTATATTTTGATGCATTATTCACCTGAGACAGGTCATTCTTATGAGCAATCCGTTGCGAGGTTTTCAAATGCATATTGGAAAATGTTTTATTTGACTTTTATAACGCTTGGATTGTGGCATGGATTGAATGGTGTTTGGTCTATTTTGAGAGATTTCAAGATGAAACCATGGCTTGCGATTACACTTTATGGAATAATTGTTGT
Source organism: Candidatus Chryseopegocella kryptomonas (assembly GCF_001536065.1). Lineage (GTDB taxonomy): Bacteria > Bacteroidota > Ignavibacteria > Kryptoniales > Kryptoniaceae > Kryptonium > Kryptonium kryptomonas. Next base: position 20,959 of record NZ_CZVW01000009.1, on the reverse strand, counting down.
CTCTGGAATTGCTTTTTGGGTTCTTGGTGTAAGCACAGCATTACATTTTTAAAGCACTTTTAAAACAAAATTTCAAGAGGTGTAAAAAATGATTCATCAATTTGACGCTGTAATCGTCGGAGCTGGGGGCGCGGGGTTAAGAGCAGCACTTGAAATTCCCGAAGGTTATTCCTGCGCCGTCTTAACAAAAGTTTATCCAACAAGATCACATACAGGAACAGCACAGGGCGGAGTATGTGCTGCACTTGGAAATGAAGAAGAGGATTCCTGGGAATATCACTTTTTTGACACTGTAAAAGGAAGTGATTTTCTCGGGGATCAGGATGCAATTGAAATAATGTGTTATGATGCGATTCGTGCAATCATTGAACTTGAACATATGGGGATGCCTTTCTCAAGAAATGAGAAAGGTTTAATTGCGCAAAGACCTTTTGGAGGGCACACAAAACCGAAAGATCCAAATAATCCATTTGGTGAAAGAGTCCCCGTAAAAAGAGCTTGCTTTTCTGCGGATAGAACAGGACATGTGATGCTTCAAACACTTTATGAAAACTGCATTAAAAAAGGTGTTCAGTTCTTTCCTGAATTTTTCGTCACGGATTTAATTGTCCAGGACAACATCATCCGTGGTGTGGTTGCAATTGAGATTGCAACTGGTGAGATTCACATTTTCCACGCTAAGACAGTTATGTTTGCAACTGGTGGATATGGCAGAGTTTTCAGGATAACATCAAACGCAGTTGTCGGCACGGGCGATGGTTTCGCAATAGTTTATAGGAGAGGAATTCCGCTTGAAGATATGGAATTTGTTCAATTTCATCCGACGGGACTCTGGCGTCTTGGGATCCTTGTCTCGGAAGCTGCAAGAGGTGAAGGTGGTGTGTTGAGGAATAAACACGGCGAAAGATTTATGGAAAGATACGCACCTACAATAAAAGACCTCGCACCACGTGATGTAATTTCAAGAGCAATGTATACTGAAATCCGCGAGGGCAGGGGAATTCAAGGACCCGATGGAACTTATTATCTCTTGCTTGATCTAACACATCTTGGACCGGAGATTATAAACAAAAAACTTCCTGAGATAACCGGTTTTGCGAGAATTTATCTCGGTGTTGACCCACTAAAAGAGCCAATTCCTGTTGTGCCAACGACGCACTACGCAATGGGCGGAATACCGACAAATGTTGATGCAGAAGTTGTAATTGATGATAAAGGGACTAAAATTGAAGGTTTCTACGCAGCTGGTGAAGTTGCGTGTGTCTCTGTTCACGGAGCAAATCGTCTTGGGACAAATTCTTTGCTTGATATAATTGTTTTCGGTCGTCGTGGTGGAAAGAAAATGGCTGAATATATAAAAGAACGCGACTTCGCACCACTTCCAAAAGATGCGGATGAATGGACACGTAAAACCGTTGAAAGATTGCTCAACAGCAACGGCAAAGAACGCGTCTCAAGGATTAGAACAGAACTTCAAGAGATTATGATGGATAAAGTTTCTGTTTTCAGAACCGAGGAAGGAATTAAAGAGGCGATTGAAAAAATCAAAGAGTTGAAGGAAAGGTATAAAGAAGTCAAAATAGATGATAAGGGTAAACGATTTAACACTGATCTTATTGAAGCGATTGAGCTTGGAAATTTGCTTGACACCGCTGAAGCAATTGCATACAGTGCTTTGAATAGAACAGAAAGCAGAGGTGCGCATTATCGTGAGGATTATCCGAAGCGAGACGATCAAAATTGGCTCAAGCATACGCTTATATATAAAAACGAAGACAAAGAACCAATAATCAAATATAAACCTGTCGTCATAACCAAAATTCCACCTATGGAAAGAAAATATTAAAAAATCACAATGAGGTTTGAAAATGAAGGTAACCTTTAGAATTTTCCGGTTCAATCCAGAAACAGACGAGAAACCTTATTACAAAGATTATGAAGTTAACGCAGACCCAAAAGATAGGGTTGTTGATGTCCTTCATTACATAAAAAATGAAATTGATGGAACATTGACATTTCGTCGTTCCTGTTTACACGGTATTTGTGGCTCAGATGGAATGAGGATAAATGGCAAAAATATGCTTGCTTGTTCAATTCTTTTGCAAGACCTTGGATATACGGATAGAGACAAAACTTATAAAAAGCCAATCGTTGTTGAACCATTGCCTGGGATGCCGATTATAAAAGACCTTGTGACTGATTTTACAGATTTTTGGAAAAAATATGAAGCGGTTAAACCGTATTTAATTACCAAAACACCACCGCCGGAACGAGAGCGATTGCAAAGCCCCGAAGATGTTGAACTTATAATGGAAGCGTCAAAATGTATTTTATGTGCTTGTTGCACGACAAGTTGTCCATCAACATGGTCAAATGATAATTATCTTGGTCCTGCTGCTTTGCTTAAAGCATACAGATTTATCTTTGATTCAAGGGATGAAGCGACGGATGAACGTCTTGATATAATTGACACGCCTGATGGAGTATGGCGCTGTCATACAATTTTCCACTGTGTTCAAGCTTGCCCGAAGGAAATCAATATCACCTGGCACATATCTCAATTGAAAAAGAAACTTGTGGAGCGTGAAATTTAAAAATCAAAGGGCGGTTTTAACACCGCCCTTTTTTATTCTTCTTTTAACTCACGAAGATAGTCAAAACTGTAAATCCCCGTATTATGCCCGTCTCCCCATGTTATTTGAATAGCATAATTCCCAACGAGAGTTATATCTTTTATCTCATACTGCCCCGAAACGGGAAGTTTCACCAACGGACTTTCTTCTCTTTCAGCAGAGCATGTAGCGCACGGACAATTATCTCGCAGAAATTTAAATGTGAAGATATTTTCATAGCCATCGCTCCAGGTGAATTTTAACTTGTCATTGTCAATTTTTTCAATTTTCGTCGGATAAATCATTTTTGGAAAATAAGCGTTTGTTTTTAAATTACGACTTGAAAATAAAAATTTAAACCCAAAATCTCAAAATCTGCGATGGAAAAGGTTGGAGAAAATGTAGTTAAGTTTTTTATCCAGGAATTTGGGAATGTTTATTTCAACATTCAAAAGTATTCAACGACGATTTCGGAAGAGCACAGATTTATTTATTATTTTGACGCAGAGGGAAGATTTATGGGCGGATTCTTTGATGGAGTAAGTTACAGGCGTGGACTTGACAATAGATTGATGAAAAAATTTTTTGATAGCGATAAATTCAAGGTTAAGGTTTTTGTAGATAAAGATGAAAAAGTTAAAGTTATTGAGGATGTTCTCCAAAGAGTTGAAAAAATAAAAAAAGCGTTGTCAAATTTTGAAAGCGTTGATGAAGATTTGCTCCTGCGTCTTGATGACATTTTAAAGTGGAACTATGAAAATCTTGAAAGAGATGGATTTAAATTTTTCTCAATTTACAAGCCCGTAAGCATTTTACCTCCAGATCAATATCTTTCGCTTGTGCTTCAACCTGCGGAGGGATGTTCGTGGAATAAATGCACATTTTGCAGTTTCTATCAAGATAGAAAATTTAGGATAAAATCCCCAGATGAATTCAGAGAGCACATCAAGAAAGTTAAAGAATTTTTCGGGCGTGCGATAGGACTGCGAAAGTCAATTTTTCTTGGCGATGCAAATGCCTTGATAATTCCACAAAAAAGATTGATTGAGTTAATAAAAATTATTCACGAAGAATTTCCAATTTCGCAAAGTAAAGATGATTTTGATTATGTGTTTGACGGGATATATTCTTTTCTTGATATTTTCGGCGCTGAAAGAAAAAGCATCGCAGAATATATTGAGTTGAAAAATTTACAGGTTAAGAGAATTTACATTGGACTTGAAACAGGTGATCCCGAATTGTTTAAATATCTGAACAAGCCAGGTTCACCTGATGAATGCGTTGAAGTTGTTGAGACAATTAAAAACGCTGGGATAAATGTCGGGATTATAGTTCTTGCTGGTGCAGGTGGGAAAAGTTTTTATGAGAAGCACATAAAAAACACTGTTGAGACAATTTTGAAAATGCCACTTTCAGATGGTGATATAGTTTATATCTCGCCCCTTGTCCTTGATGAAGCAAAAGAGTATGTCAAAATTATGGATGAAATTGGTTCGCAAATTTTAAACAAGTTTGAATTGAGGGAGCAAATTAACGAAATTAAAAATGGTCTTAAAAATCTCATCACCCGTGGAGTAAAAATTACGCTTTACGATATTCAGGAGTTTATTTACTAAAAAATTTTGAATGATTATGGAATTTGACAGAATTCGTGGAAACATTGGATTTTTTATGGGGCTTATTCTTTTTATCTTGATTCTTGCTCTACCGACTCCGCAAACTTTTATTGATTATGCAAAAAGTGGACTTTCATCCACAAGTGTTAATTCAGATGTTTTAACGCTATCATACAGTATGAAGATAACGCTTGCGCTTTTGATTTTGATGATTATATGGTGGGTCAGTGAGGCAGTGCCGATCCCTATTACTTCGCTTTTGCCCGGGGTTATCTTGCCGTTGTTTAAAGTTTATGGAGTTCAAAGTGGAAAACTCATTGAACTAAATGGGCGAAATGTATTTTTGAATTATGCAAATCCCGTGATTTTTCTCTTTCTTGCTGGATTTTTAATTGCTGGAGCGATGCAGAAGTGGGGACTTGACAGAAGAATTGCTTTATGGATTTTAACTCGTGGAAATATAGCAAAAAGCCCCGGAAAAATTTTATTTGGTTTGATAATTGCAACTGCTTTTATATCAATGTGGGTTTCAAATACAGCAACTACAGCGATGATGTTGCCAATTGCTCTTGGGATACTTAACAAGTTAAATGTTGATTACAATTCAAAATATGCGAAGGCGGTGATGCTTGGCGTGGCTTATTCCGCTTCAATTGGTGGAATTGGAACAATAATCGGGACACCACCGAATGGTATTGCTGTTTCAATACTTTCAAAAGAGAAAATTGCGCAGATTAATTTTCTTGAGTGGATGAGTTTCGGCATCCCATTTCTAATTTTTACTCTACCAACTTTATGGCTTGTGTTAAAGTTGGTTTTCAAATTTGAAATTAAATTTGGGGATGAGATAAAAGATGTATTGTTAAGTGAGAAAAATAAACTTGGCAAGTTAACAAAAGCTGAAAAATTAACACTATTTGGATTTCTTCTGACGGTCTTCCTTTGGCTGACAAATCCTTTCTGGCAATTTATCCCATTTCTGGGGCATAAACTTGAATGGTTTGATGAGTATCTGATAGCGGTTTTCGGATGTATTGTTTTATTTGCATTGCCAGTTGATCTTGGCAAAAGAAAATTTGTCCTTGATTGGAATGATTCAAAATATGTTGATTGGGGAACTTTGCTTTTGTTCGGTGGTGGGATAGCTCTTTCGGATGCGCTTTTTAAAACAGGACTTGCAAATGTGCTCGCAAATGAATTTATAAAATTTTTCGGTCACCCTTCACTTTTCCTCCTTATTTTTATCGCCGTAATTTTTATGGAGCTTTTAACCGAAGTTACATCAAATACCGCTGTTACTTCAATGATGGTTCCGATATTTATTTCAATTTGTTCTGGTTTGGGCGTTAACTCAACTTTTGTCGTTTTACCTGCAACAATTGGTGCATCAATGGCTTTTATGTTGCCCGTTGCTACACCACCAAATGCAATTGTTTATGGGACAAGATATGTCAGTTTGCTGGATATGATTAAAGCAGGTTTAATCCTTGATTTGATTGCGTGGCTTTTTATAAGCCTTTATTTTTACATTATTTCTTCTTTGAACCTGTTGAAATTTTGATTTTAGCAGAAAATAATTGTTAAGTTTTTAAATGCCTTCAGAAATTGCGTTGATTATGATCTCAGCGGTCGCAAGATTTGTCGCAAGTGGAACATTGTAAACATCGCAAACCCGCATTAGCGTTTTTATGTCTGGATCATGCGGATGAGGTTCAAGTGGATCATGTAGAAATATAACAACATCGCATTTGCCTTTGACGACAAGATCTGCTATTTCAACATCTCCACCGTATGGTCCAGAGTGATATGCCTTCACTTTCAAACCGGTTTTCTCTCGGACAAGTTTTGCAGTTGTTCCTGTCCCGATTAAGTTGAACTTTTCAAGCTTCTTTTTGTTTTGAGTTGCAAATGCGACCATATCAGCCTTTTTCCTATCGTGCGCTATTAGTGCTATTGTTTTCTGTTTCATCTTGCTCTTTTTTTCTTTTCAGAAATATGAACCAGACAGGCGATTCAATGATTGTTGAAATAAATATAACAAGTGTGTCGTGGATTGCTTTTAATTTTGAGGTCATCTCTTTTCCGATGAAAAATGCTCCTGCGATAAATCCGCCAACTTGAAGAGCAATGAAGAAAAGAACAAACAAAAAAATCAAAACAAGCAACGCTGATTTAATCCCACCGTTTTTATTCTGTCTGTATGCGAGAATTGTAAAGATGACGATGTGAAGTGTGTAAAAAATTACATTTACAAGCCCAAGAATTTCTTCGGTTTTCAATTTTGTAAAGTTTTTATTTTTAACTTCGCAAAGGTAAAACTACATTTTCAATTCCATTTAAACCAACAGGGCTAAGTGTTAAAAACGGCTCGCCATATTTGCGACCTATCATCTCACCAAAAAATCGTGCTCGCGCTACAAGATATTCTTTAAAATCTGGCGTGCTCAAAAGTGTCTCCCTTGCGCTTATCTTCACGCCCGGATTGAAAAATTGCGACTTATAACATTCAATCACCTTTAACTTCTTCTCAAAAACATCGGTTATATCAATTATCAAGTTTGGTGTGAATTGCTGATAATAATACTGGACATAGAAGAAAATTTTCTTCGGTCTGTGCGGTTCTTGGATTTTTCCGTTTAGCTTTGTTTTGAACTTAACAAGTCCAGACAAATACCACGCTTCACGAACAAGTTTGCTTGTGTTTTCGTGATCCGGGTGTCTTTCAATCCAGTATGGTGCGAAAATTATCTCTGGTTTGTATTTTCTTATGATTTTTATCAGCTCAATTTTATTTTCCATTGTCACTTCAATCCCGCCATCTGGCAACCCAAGATTTTCTCTTATGCTCACTCCCATAAGTTTTGCTGCCTCCTTTGCTTCGCTTTCTCTTATTTTCTCATCCCCACGCGTTCCAAGTTCTCCTCTTGTCAGATCAAGAATCCCAACAGGATAATTTTTTTGCGTAAGTTTTATTATCGTTCCACTACAACTTAACTCTATATCATCCGGGTGAGCAGCTATTGCAAGAGCGTAAAGATTCATATATTTTCAATGGTTTTATTTTCTAAATGATTGTAAATTTTACAGATATTCTATGCGTGTTTCCAAGTTCAGAGTTAAATTTTGCAAATGAATAATCAATGTCAAGCCGATTTAATTTTAGCCCAGTTCCAAGTGTAAATTCTTTGTTTTCAGTTAAGCCAGTGCGAATTGAAATTATCTCTTTGAAAGTGTATTCAGCACCTATGTTGAAGTCCGCGCTTAAAAAATTTGTCCCGAGAAATGCAGTTCGTTTTCTTCCTTCAAATCTTAAAATTAAATCAATCGCAGGTGTAAATTTTCCCCAGAGAATTTGAAATTCTCTGCTTATCCCTGTTGAAAGTGATGGTGCTATAAGTTCGTTTCTGCCAGTGTTCCAAGCAACGAGAGTTGAGGTTGCATCTTTCAAAACCGCACCAATTGCAAAGTTTGAAATTTTATACTTAACCCCGAAATCAAAGCCAATCCCAATTCCGTTATTCTTTTCAATTTTTCTGTAAATTAACTTAACATTCCCACCGATTGAAAGTTTTCCGTCCGAAATTTTCCCCAGAGAAAATATCCCAACCCAGTCAGATGAAGAAACAAAGGAAAAACGCTCTGGATCAAGCCGATCAACATCGGGATCAAAAATTCCATTTCCATTATTATCAAAAAATGCGTTTTCTGTAAATGGAATGTCATCAACTCCAATTCGTATCAAGGAAATTGCAAGTGAATATGAATTGCTTGGTTTAAAAGCAAAAGCAATGTAATCGTAGTTTACAATTCCAGCAAATCTTTCATCGTGCATTAAAATTATCTGCGAGTTTGAGATTTCAGCAAGACCTGCGGGATTCCAATAACCTGCGGTCACATCATTTGCGATGCTTGTGAATGCTCCACCCATTCCAAGTGCTCTTCCGCCAACGCCAATGTTAAGAAAATCACCAGCGTATTTTGAAAATTTAAAACTATTTGAAAACGAAATCGTTGTCAGAGCAAAAATTGAAAACATTAAGCTAATCAATCGGCTTTGCACCAAGATTTTCAACGAGTGATTTGACAAATGGCGACTCATTTATCAATTTTTTTAATTTTAAATCGGGGCTGTATTTTACGACATCCTCTTTAAATTTTTCAACATCACAAATCCCAAGCTCAATTTCAAATTCAACACCAAACAACTCTTTTAATTTTTCTCTGATGAACGGGCGATTTTTCTTTATCCATTCAAGATGAATGTCGTTTGAAGCCCCAACTTTGAGTTTTTGATTTTTAAGCTCAATTGGATAGGATAATTTTAAAGCAGTGGCAAGATTTAAATTAAAACTTTGTGCAATGTCCGCAAGTTCATCCCATTTTTCACGGATTGAATTTAAAAGTTTATCTGGATTTTCAATTTTATTTTCGGGTTTATCAGCTTCTGCAGATGGTTTGGTTTTATAATCTGCAAGCGGGTCTTCAAAAAGAATGTTAATTGTTGAGATGTCTTCGGTTTGAAGAGAATGATCTTCGTTTTTGGTTTCTTCTTTCTTTTCCGTGTTTTGAGCTGATTGTGTTTTCACTGGTTCAATTTTATTTCCCCCTTTCGGGGGATTATTAAAATTTTCGGAATCAAACCTCTTTTCAAGTTCTTCAATTTTTGAAATAAGTTCCTGAATTTTAACTGTGCTGTCTATACTTGAAATGGTGATAACCCAGCTTGCAAGTATAGACAGCACAGTTAAAATAAGTTCCTGAATTTTAACTGTGCTGTCTATACTTGCAAGCTGGGTTATCACCATTTCAAGTTTTAATCTCGGTTGCGGAGACCATTTGATCGTTATCTCCGCATCATTTACAATTTTAAGCATTCTTAAAACATCTGGCTCGTTAAATTGTTTTGCTTCTTCAAGATAACGTTTCTTGTAATATTCCGTTGCTTCAATCAATTCATCTGATTTAGTTGTAATAGCCACGAGTATATTCCGAAGATGTTCGGATAAACCGCTTAAAAATTCCTGAAAATCATATCCCTGTTTCACAATTGCATCAACAAGCTCAAATCCAGCACGTATGTCTTTATTTTTGACTATGTCTGTGACTTTGAAGAAGATTTCCTGATCAATTATGTTTAACGCATTTATTACATCTTCAATTTTAATTTTTTCACCGCAAAATGAGACAACTTGATCAAATATACTTAAAGCGTCTCTTAATGAGCCGTTTGCTTTCTTTGCGATTGTAAAGAGTGAATCATCATCAATTTGAATTTTGTCTTGCTGTGCGATTAATTTAAGTCGTTCAATTATCTTTTGGATTTCAATTCTTCTGAAATCAAATCTCTGACATCTTGATAAAATTGTTGGCGGAACTCTATGTGGTTCTGTGGTTGCGAAGATGAAAAGTATATGTGGCGGTGGCTCTTCAAGCGTTTTTAAAAGAGCGTTGAATGCTTCTTTTGTCAACATATGAACTTCGTCAATTATATAAACTTTGTATTTTGCTTTCGTTGGAGTGTATCTTACGGACTCACGAAGATCTCTGACTTCATCAATTCCTCTGTTTGATGCCCCATCAATTTCAAGGACATCAATGCTTCTTCCACTTGAAATTTCAACGCACATTTCACATTCATTGCATGGCTCGTAATCTTTTGGGTTTAAGCAATTAATTGCTTTGGCGAGAATTCTTGCAACGGTTGTTTTCCCGACGCCTCTTGGACCTGCGAAGATATAAGCGTGCGCAACTCTTCCAAGTTTAAGTGAATTTAAAAGCGTTGCGGTTACATGTTCTTGTCCTACAACTTCACTGAATTTTGTCGGTCTGTATTTCCGTGCGGTTACAAGATAAGTCATATTTCGGAGTCCTTTTTTATTTTGAGACAATATAATAAAAAACGGTTGAAAAATTCAACTTGCTTGATTTTTTTGCACTTTAACTTTATTTTTAACCTGTCAAGTCAATCAAACGAATTTTATATTTGAAGATGTTTACAGGAATTATAGAGGAAATAGGTAAAGTTAAATCAATTGCGCAAAAGGGCGAGGCGAGAGTTTTAACAATTGAATCAAAAAAATTGTTAAGTGAAATTAAAATTGGCGATAGCGTAAGCGTTAATGGCGTCTGTCTTACGGTTTTTGAGAAATCAAATGATTCCTTTAAAGTTGAAGCAGTTGAGGAAACAATTAAAAAAACAAATCTTGGAGATTTGAAAGTCGGCGATTTCGTCAATCTTGAACTTGCTCTTAAACTTGGGGAACGCCTTGGTGGACACATTGTCCAAGGTCATGTTGATACAACGGGTGTTATTAAAAGCATAAAAAAACTTCACAATAGCTGGATTTTTGAGATAAAATTTCCCGTTGAATTTAGAAAATATCTCATTCCAACTGGCTCTATTGCAGTGGATGGGATAAGTTTAACGGTTGCTGATGTAAATCGTGATAGATTTAAAGTTTCAATAATTCCATTCACTTGGGAAAACACGAACATTAAATTTAAAAAAGTCGGAGATAGGGTAAATCTTGAATTTGATTTTTTCGGCAAGTATGTTGAGAATTTTTTAAAACAATGAAAAGGAGAAATTTATGGCAAGAAGAATAAAATACTGGATAGAGGATAACGGGAAAAATTTTTTAAGCGACGATGAATGGGAAGAGATAATGAAATTGCAAAGGTGGTATAATTCTGAATTTGTCTGGACAGCTGGTAAGATAAATTTTAAAAGGTTTGCTGTATTTCCGAATTGGGAGAATGTTGAACTTATGATGTGGGCTGGCGAAAAAGAACCAGTGAAAAATGTAATTTCAAAAAAACTTGAACTTTTTCTATCTTCTGGGATGAACGAGGTTGAAGCGCTTGAGAAACTTGAAAAAGAAGGTTTGATAGTTTTAAAACGAGGTGGATACATTGACAATTCAATAGCAAGCGGGATAACGAGGATCGGGGGAAATGAATTTAACGCATATCTTTTGTGTGAATTTCTTCTCAAAGCATCTATAATTGCCACGGGCGCTGAAATAACTGTGTATGATGAAGGGGAATTTGTTAAAAGCGGATTAATTAAAATGAAGGCGGGCGAAGTTTATGTTTATAAAACCGAGCGAATTTCTGATGAAAAATGGGGCGAAATGAGAAGACATAAAAAGGTTTTTTCAATCGTTGACCCGTCAAAATATGCAAATTATCCACGACTTAAAAATGTCATCCCAAATTATAACTCACTTAACAAAAAAGACAAACTTGCGATTTTGCACGACTGGAACTGGCTTGGATATGGCGATCCATATGATTTTGATGGCGATGATTTCACAGGTTATGACCTGAACAAAAAAGCAAGGGCAATTATCTTTATGTAAAAAATTGGAGCAAAAATGAAGAAAATTTTGCTTGCTATTTTGCTTTTAAATCAACTTTACTCACACGATTACTGGCTTCATCCGCAAAAATTTAGACTGTCAAAAGGTGATACGCTTATCGTTCATCTTTTCGTTGGAGATAAACTTAACAAAGAAATTGAGCGTGAATTTCAAAAGAATATGACAAAGAAATTTGAGTTAATCACAGATGAGACAAAATTCAATTTGATTGATGGACTTAAAGATGGAACAATTCCTGTGTTAAATAGAAAAGTTGATTTTGAAGGTTTGGGGCTTATCCTTATGGAAAGGGACTTTGCGTATATAGAACTGAAACCTGAAGAATTTCAAGAGTATCTTGAACACGAGAATCTTGATGAGATTAAGGAAATCTGGAAAAAGATGGGAAAAAGGAAAGTTGAGAAGGAAAGATACAGCAGATTTTTGAAATCGCTGATCGTTTCTGGAAGTAATTTTAAGGGTGAGGTTTATAAAAAAGTTTTCGGGCAAAAACTTGAAATAATTTTGCTTCAAAATCCATTTGAGTTAAGCGTGGGGGATAGTATGGAGGCGAAAATTTTATTTGAAGGCAAACCTCTGCCTTATAAAACTGTGATGGTTTATAATCAAAGTTCAAAAGATGGTAAATTCACGGAGCAAAGAATCAAAACAGATAAAAATGGCATTGTTAAGTTTAAACTGAATTCAGATGGATTCTGGCTGATCCGTTTAGTTCATCTTCTGCCTTGTGATAAATGTAAAGATGTCAACTGGGAAAGTTTCTGGGCATCTTTTAGTTTTGAGATACGAAGATAATCACTTTACTTTAACTTTTCTTGCTGGCTCTTGCTTTGGTTTTTCCTCAAGCAATTTATCTGCTATTGCAATTCCAGCATCAATTATTGATCTAATGGCGAGTAGAAATTCCTTATTTGCTTGAATAAAATGTTTTTTCGTCTCGTTTAGCTCCGGCGGTAATGATTCAAGTATTGCTGAAAAATCCGGAAGAGGTATGTAATACTTCGGCATTTGTTTTTCTTTTTCCTGTGGCATTTTTTAACCCTCCTTTGTTTTTTCAAATTCAACTGTTAAAATTCCATCTTTTAAAGTTGCTTCTTTAATTTTTGCTGACGCAAGTGTGTAAGGAAGAAATATGTTTCTTCTGAAGCTCGGAAGTTCAATTATTAATTCGTCGTTTTTTACCCAGATGTTAAGCTCTTTCTTTGTGAAAAATGGCATTTTCAATTTAAGAAAATATCGCCCGTTTGATTCTTCAACTTGAATCGGTTTGCCTTCGTAATAAACTTTCGTCGGGTCATCATCGCCATAAAGATTATGAGCAAATTTTAAAAGTTTGTCAAGTCCGGTAATTTCATCATCTTGAAGGAAAGAGATTTTTATAGGTATCGGTGAAAATGCTTCTTTAACGGTTTCAATGTGTTTTGACTGCGTCTGTTTCCATTTTTTGAAATGTTTATCTTGAATTTCCTCTGGAAAAATTTTATTCACAATCACGAGATCAACTGGGAAACCAAAAAGGTTCAAATATGTGTATGCTCTCTGTGATTCTTTTATAACCATCTTTTCTGCATTTACAACAACTCTTACAGAAGATTTTTTGACATCGGTTAAAATTTTCTTTGTGTGTTCAATTTTTTTGTAAAGTTCTTCAACCTGCGCATAAACATCATCAGATGGAAGAGGGAATTTGACAACTTTTTCAGCCACAGGTCTTATCGTTTTTACAAGTTTTCTTTCAAGCGGGAAAAATCTCTCCATATACCAACTTACTATGTCTGGAAAACTTAACATTCTAATTGTGCTTGCGGTCGGAGCACAGTCAATTATTATGACATCATAACTTTTCTGATCATGGTATTGAGAAATTTTAAGTAAGCTGAACAATTCCTCAAGCCCCGGGAAAATTGCAAATTCTTCGGCTATGAATCTATCAAAACCTTGATAAGACAAAAACTTAACTACAAAACCCTGAATTTTATCCCAATTTAATCTAAGCTCTTCATTTACATCCAGTTCCTGCGCATAAAGTTTATCGGTGATTTTAACTGGATATTTTCCGACTTTTCTTGAAAGCGAATCACTTAAACTATGTGCTGGGTCAGTGCTTATGACGATTGTTTTATAGCCAAGTTCAGCGCATAAAACAGCAGTTGCTGATGAAACAGTTGTTTTTCCGACGCCACCTTTGCCTGTGTAAATTAAAATTCGCATCGGGTTGGGAAAATTTATTTTTCTGGTTTTAAATTAAACAAGGTTTGGCTTTTGATGCAATCGTTAGACCTTTCTTGTTAGGGAGTTATTTTGTTTTTGTTGGTAATTTTGATTAAATTTTAAACACAAAAAAATTTAAAAACAAAATTCAACCGAAGCTTAAAACGATGTATTCTGTTCTTGTTGCAATTGAGATAATTATTGCGGTTTTGCTTATAATTGCGGTTTTGCTTCAAGCTGGAAGAGGTGGTGGGCTTGCTGGCGCATTTGGTGGCGCTGGTTTCGGAACTGTATTCGGAATAAGAAGAACAGCAGATTTTCTAAGCAAAGCAACCATTACTCTTGGGGCAATTTTTCTTCTGCTTGCAATTATAATCAATCTTTTCTTTCTTCCCGGAAAAAAACACCCGAAAGCGTCCGGGAAAGCATAATCCAGCAAAGAGCTAAATCTGTTCCGCCCGTTACTGTTCCTGCTCCTCAACAGGGACAATCTCAACCAGCTGCAACCCCGCAGGAACAGAAGTAGGTGTTTATGATTTTGGCAACTATGTTTTTGAATTTTGCTTTGAAATTAAAATTATGAGGTCTTTGTGGAGTCACACTTATTAGGTCTTGTAAGTGAAGCACTTGAATTTTTATATGTTCTTTTGCCTGTAATTTCGCTTACAGTTCTTGCTTATAGATTAACATCTGAAACTGGGAAAAGAACAGGTTCATCTCTTCTATTTTTCTCCACTGTCTTTTATCTAATTGCAACTTATGAGTCGTTTTACATCACTGCTAATTTTGGCATCATCACGAGCACAGAACTTATAATTTTGCAATTTATTTATCTTCTCGCTGGTTTTCTTTTGATCTCGGGGATTTTCTCGCTTCACAATTTCTTCGCCAGAATAACCGAGATTGGCAGTTTAAAATCAACTTTGAAAAAAGCATTCCCAATTCTTCTTGTATATCTCCTTTCGCTTGTTCCATATTTCTTGATGCAATCGTATGAAAAGATAATTTATCTTTTCACTGACCTATTTTATGTTTTGATTCAAGCGCAGTTTTTCGTTGCTTATTTTGTATTTGGTGATATTATGCTTACGAATAAAATTGTGTGCGAGAAAGCGCCGAAGAGAAGCAAACAAATAAAACTTGTCTCGCTTTACTATTTGATTGAGGCATTTGTGTGGCTATGGGGTTTAAAGTTGGGTATTTCAGCAAACATTCTCAATAAAATTTATCTTGGGTTTGAGATAGCTGGAACATTTGTCGCTGGATTCTTAACATTCAACATATTGCATGTTTTAATTTCGCATTCGCCTTTAATTCTTGATAAGTTTGGCTCAAAATATCTTGCAATTGCAAAAGCGGGGTTAATTAGGCGATTTACAGTTATGGCTGTATTTGCAGGGATTGCGGTTATTTTAACTGGAACATTTTCGGCGGGAGTGTTTTTCCAAATTCAGGAAAGAGTTTTCTTTGACAAAGTCAAAAAAGATGCAGAGATAATAAAAGTTTTTGCAAGGGAAAGCGAAAGGGAAATTGAAAATTTATCAATGCGTGTTAAGCTTTTGACTAAAAATGATTTTAGAAGCGAAAAAATTAGAGACACTTTAAAAAGTTTGATTGAAAGATACGGGGAACTTGTCTCAAATGTTTTCTTCTTTGATGAAAAGGGAAATGTTTTTTATTCTCATCCTAAAGCTGTTGAGATTTGGATACCTTATAAAAATTTTTCTCCAGATAATTCAAGCGCATCGCTTTTTCTCAGGGACGAAAGCGGGCATTACCATCTCTATATCTTCTATCCAAGGTATGAAGCAAATAAAATTTTTTCAGGTGGAGTTGGAATTGAAATAAATTTTGACAGCATCAGAGAAAATTTAAAAAAGACGCTTGAATCACCTGCAAACATTTATTTCATTGATTTATCACGCAACATAATCTCTGCGGATTCCGAAAAAGAACTTGGCAAAAATTTTCTACAGTATTTAAGCTCTGTTGTTGATCAACCCGAATCAATTCGCTCAATACTTGAAGGCGTGGAGAAGGCAGAAAGCCCTGAAAGTTTTTCATCAAGAGTATACAAAAATTCAAGGCGAACAATTCTTGCTCTTTCTCTTACCCCTGTAAATTTTAATGGGGATGGTTTCTTGATTTGTGATTATCATTTTCTTGAAGATTTTTCACTTCTTGAAGTTTTACCAAAATCGGCTTTCGTCTGGTTGATATTGAGTTTGCTGGGCATAGTTATAAGCGTTGTGACGGTGCTTTATCTTAATTTTAAATTTTCCGAACATCTTGAATATGAAATTGAGAAAAGAACGATTGAACTCTTAAAATCTGAGGAAAAATACAGGTCAATTGTTGAAAATCCATTTTTCGGGGCTTATCTTATGGACGCATCCGGATTTAAATTTGTCAATGACAAGTTTTGCGAGATTTTTGGATATACGAAAGATGAAATTTTGAATTTGAAAAATTATTCTGTTTTGATACATCCAGATGACAGAGAAAGATTGAATCAACAGTTGAGAAGAAGATTGAAGGGTGAGTTTGAGATAAACAAGTGGAGTGCAAAAGGATTAAGAAAGGATGGGCAGGTTATTTTCATAGAGGGTTATACTAAAAGAGTTGAATACGAAGGGAAACCAGCAGCGCAGGGTATGATTATTGATGTGACGGAGGAAGTTAAAAGGAGAGAGGCGCTACAACAATCTCAAAAGCTTGAAGCACTTGGGACGCTTGCAAGTGGAATTGCGCACGATTTTAACAACATATTGCAGATAATAATCGGTGCAGGTCAACTTCTTGGAATGAAGGTTAAAAATCCTGAATATGAGAAATGGATTAACACGATTACATCAACTGCTTTAAGAGGGGCAGAACTTGCGAGACGACTTCTCACATTTGCACGGAAGAAGCCAACGGGTGAGGTGAAACCGATAAATCTTCATCATTTAATTGAAGAATCTGTTAGAGTTTTTAGAGAGACATTTCCGAGAAACATTGAGATATCTTGCGAATTTGGCGCTGATAACTTTACAATTCTTGGTGAAGAAGCGCAGGTTCAGCAAATAATTTTTAATCTTGCTGTTAACGCAAAAGATGCTATGCCAGATGGTGGGAAGTTAATTTTTAAAATGGAAAATAGATTCGGGAATGGATTTGACGCAAAGCCGGGAGTTGAATATATTGTTATGCATGTGATTGACACAGGAATTGGGATGACGGAAGAGGTTAAAAGAAGATTGTTTGAGCCGTTTTTCACGACAAAGCCAGTTGGAAAAGGAACAGGACTTGGACTTTCAACTGTCTATGGAATCGTTAAATCATACGACGGCTTTATAAAAGTTTATAGCGAAGTTGGGAAAGGAACAAAGTTTTCAATTTATTTGCCAGTTTATAAAGAAGAAACAAAGGTAGAAACAGATTTAAAAGTGGAAGTGAAGAAAACAGGAACATTACTTTTAATTGACGATGAGGAAGAAATAAGGTTTGCTGGAAAAGAACTCCTTGAAACTGAAGGATTTAAAGTTTATACAGCCGGAGATGGTTTTGAAGGCGTGAACATTTATAAAGAGCATAAGGATGAGATTGACCTTGTGATTCTTGACTTGAACATGCCAAAGATGAGCGGTAAAGAAACGCTTGCACAACTTCTTTTGATAAATCCAAATGTGAAGGTTATAATTGCAACCGGCTATATCACTGAGTCGGAGAGAGAAGAAATTAAAGGTGTTGCGGGATTTATTGAGAAACCTTTTGATATAGTCAAACTTTTGAAGATGATCAATGAGTTAATTTAAATCGGTTAATGATAAATCAAAAAAGGGGGTAGATTTTAACACAACATCACTTCATAAGTATTGCTTTTCTTGTCATCGTGAATTCTCTCCCGTCTTCAAGTGATTTCGCATACATCGTGTAGAAGTAAACACCTGATGAAACAAAATTTCCAAAATCATCTTTACCATCCCAAAATAATTTGTATTTGCCCGGTGCGACAATCCCGCTGTAAAGTTCTTTTACCTTTTGTCCAAGCGAATTCCATATTATCAATTTAACGCTTGAGTATTCAGGGACTTCAAAATCAAGCACTGTTTCTAAATTAAACGGATTTGGGTAGTTTTGGTGAAGTATGTAAGTTGAAGGCGTAATTCCAGATGCATTACTCACATTAAATCCAACATTATAAGAGAGATTATTTATACTTGCTATTACTTTTGGCTCTGATGCGAGGAATTGTTCAACTGTGATATTGGCTAAAACTATCGTAAAATATGAAATTTTCCCTACTTTAAATGTCTTGCCACCTTCGGCAAAAAGTAAGATAACAACTTTGTTGAATTCATTTCTTGCCCAGGCAATTTTTAACCCACTTGCATCAGGTAAAGCCCATATTTGAATTTCTCCCGGCAAAATAGACGAAGCAAATTCTATTTGTAAGCCTTTCAAACCATAACTTTGGTTTTCCACCGTAACTTTTATTTTGCTTGATTTTTCTCCGGGGTTGAAAATTTCAAAATTTACAAATACATCTGTTGTGTTTTTTCTAAATTTGGCGTGTAAATTTTCGGGTTGATAATTTCCATTGGAGATTTTAAATGCAGGTCTTCCTACAACTGCTGATATAACACCGCTATAACTTGGCCAAACTCCATTTGTCACAGCATCAACAAGAACTGCAAGATCCATTTGTTCAATTTGATCATCTCCTTCTCCATTTGTTGGATCGCCATCTCCGCCAGTTCCCCAAACATCAGCAGACCTTCTGTCCGCTTTATCTAGATTCGTTCCACCGTAGCCATCACCTTCATAAAAATATCTTGTCCCATATATTGGATCATTCACAGGCACAGCAGAGTAATTCTCAATTATAATATCTGCAAGCGATGTAATGTCTGATATATCTATTGAGCCATCCCAGTTTATGTCTCCGTATTTTCTATTTTGTGTGTATCCAACGGGAGTAAAATATGGCACTGTTATGGGGAAGAGAGTAATTGAGTTAACAGTCAAAGTTGTATACCCATCGGTTATAGTTTGATTTGATAACGAATATGGAGGATTAACGGTGCGTATTTGCGCTGGGTTTATGTTTGTTAGATTTATGTAATATGTTCCATCTATCGTGGGCGCATCAAATGTTAAAATAGCAACAATATATACACCTTCGCTTAAGCCATTATCTATAAGCAATGAGCTTATAGAATTCCCTGTTATCGTGACCCTTACACCACCAGGAATGTTTGTTTTTGAAATGTTGAAACTTCCAGAAATTGAAGGATGTAGCGATACATTTCCTGAATTTATTGATATGCTTGGGCTTGTGATTTCAAATGTAAAACTATAAACTCCTTCCTCAGGCGGTGTTCTATCAAGCCAGCTTAACCTTACATATGCGGTATTTCCAGTTGAACCTGTGATAACTGAAATTGAACTAACAGAAAATCCAACTGTTAAAACCTGCTCAAATAAATCCGGAATCGTCAAACTTGCAAGATATGAATATAGAAGTCCCATTATCTGCGTGAATTGACCTCCGATATAAGCTCTTCCTGTTGAAGGTGAAAGCAAAATTGTATAGACAGAGTTATCTGCATTCGGATTCCAGGATGTAGCAGAACCAGTTGCGAGATCAATCCCAGCGATGCGATTTCTCGGCTGTCCGCCTATAATTGTGAAAGCACCACCGACATAAGCCGTAGAACCTGTTAAGGTGATAGTGTAAATTTGTCCATTTGCGTTTGGATTCCACGGCAAAAGATTTCCACTCACAGCATCAACAAGTGCTATATAATTTCTCGTTGTTAAATTCACAGATGTGAATTGACCCCCGATATAGACATTTGAGCCGGAAACAGCGATTGCCCATACGATATTATTAACATTTGGCGCCCACGAAAGAAGCCCGCCAGAGTTTAAATCAAACTTTGCTAATCTATTTCGTGTTTGACCGTGTATACTTGTAAATGCACCACCAACATATAAAGCACCGCCTGAAACAGAGAGAGCATAAACGTTTCCATTTGCGTTTGGCGCCCACGGCGTTATTAAACCTGAACTCAAGGAAAAAGAAGCAAGATAATTTCTTGTATAAGCTGCTCCTTGCGTGATAGATGTAAATGCACCACCGACGAAAAGAAAATTAATGCCATCACTTGCAATAGTTCTCACATCCGAATTTGCGGATGGATTCCACGATGTTAGAGTTCCATCTGTTAAATTAAAAGAAGCAAGACGATTTCTCGGTTGCCCCGCAACAGTGGTAAATTGACCTCCTATGTAAAGCGTTGAACCAACAGCAAGCATCGTAAAAACCGTGTTATTTGTTCCCGGATTCCAGTTTGTTAATTTCCCACTTGAAAGATCAATGCTTGCTATGTAATTTCGTGTATAAAGATTTATTTGCGTAAAGCTCCCACCTATAAAAACATCACTTCCGTTCTGACCGATAACATACACTGTGTTATTTACGCTTGGATTCCAATTTGAAAGGACAGGTGGAAATGAAGGATTGCTAAATTTCGCAATTCTATTTCTCTGCTGAGCGTCAACGGTTGTGAAACTTCCACCTATAAAAATATCATTAACATCAGCCGTAACAAAATAAACTGTTCCATTTACATTTGGAGCCCAGCTTGTTATATTTCCTGTGCTTAGATCAAAAGAGCATAATCTACTTCTCGTCTGCCCTGCAATTGTCGTAAATGCGCCACCACATAATAAAAAATCACCATAAGTTAATAAAACTTTCAAAGAATAAACGGTGTTATTTGCTCCAGGAGTAGGATACCACACAACTGCCCCAGTTGATGCACTTATCCCTGCGATATAATTTCTTGTAATGCCACCTATAGATGTAAATGACCCTCCGACATAGACGGTTGTCCCATAAACTTGAATTGTGTAAATCGCACCATTTCCAACATTTGGATTCCAAGTATCCGCACTGCCCGTGGTTGGATTTAACCTTGCAAGGCGATTTCTTCCAGCACCACCTATATTCGTAAATGCACCACCAACATAAATTCCTATTCCTGATGGATCTGGCAAAATTGAATAAACTGTGCCATTTGCATTCGGATTCCACGATGTAACTTGACCTGTTGAAAGATCAATTTTTGCGATTCTATTTCTTGCAACG
>NZ_CZVW01000008.1 GCF_001536065.1 Candidatus Chryseopegocella kryptomonas | reverse complement strand
ATTTTGCATTTATAATTTTTTATGGATTTTGTTTTGGTCTTGTTGTTGGCGTTTTGCTTTTATTTTTGCTTTCTGTTGTGATAAGAATTTTGTTAATTTTTGGGGATGAGAAGATAAATGTAAAGTCAATTTTTGCGCTTGTTTCTTACCTTACTTTTCCAATATCGTTTTCAATCTTTTTTCTTCTTCCAGCGATATTTGCTGTGTTCGGGATTTATTATTTCACGGAATCACCAAAGCCACAGAATTTGAAACCAATTCAATTTTATATTTTCACGGGAGTTAATTTGCTTTTAAAACTGTATTCATTTGCCCTGGTAACTCTCGCTTTAAAATATATTACAGGAAGTTTTATCAAGGGCTTAATTTTCGCAGTTTTAACTTCAATTTGTGTGGTCGTTTTATTAAATTTATTAACAGAGTTATTCAAAATCATCCTTTGACAATATGATGAGAAAGGTGAAAATAGGAATTGATGTTGGCGGGACTTTTACGCACGCCGTTGCAATTGATGTGGATACGCTTGAGATAATTTCAAAAAGTTGTGTTCCAACAACACACCATGCACGAGAAGGCGTCGCTCTCGGTGTAATTCAAGCGATGAGAGAAGTTTTAAAAAATGGGGGAATTAAACCAGAACAGGTCGTCCTCATAGCCCACAGCACTACACAGGCAACGAATGCACTTCTTGAAGGAGATGTCGCAAAAGTTGGCATAATCGGTATGGGGACTGGACTTGATTCGGTCAGAGCAAGAGGTGAAACTAACATCGGCAAAGTTCCGCTTGGAAATGGAAAATTTATAGAAACTGAACATATTTTCGTTGATTCAAAAATTTTTGAGCAAGAAAATTTTATTGATGAGATTAAAGACAAGATAAAAAGTTTGATTGCAAAAGGAGTTGAAGTTTTTGTAGTAAGTGAAGCTTTTGGAGTTGATGATCCAAGTAAAGAAGATAAAACTCTTGAGCTTATACAAAGTATGGGTTTTACTGGAACGACGGCATCTTCAATTTCACAGTTGTATGGTTTGAGAGTTAGGACGAGAACTGCGGTTGTAAATGCAAGTATGTTGCCAAAGATGATTGAAACTGCGGAAATGACAAAGCGAAGTGTAATTGAGTCAGGAATTACTGCACCACTTATGATTATGAGAAGCGACGGTGGTATAATGAGCATTGAAGAGATGGCGAAAAGACCAATTTTAACTATTCTTTCAGGTCCATCTGCTGGTGTTGCTTCAGCTCTTATGTATGTCAAAGTTGTTGATGGAATTTTCATTGAAGTTGGTGGAACAAGCACAGATATATCCGTGATAAGGAATGGAAGACCAATTGTAAAAACAGCAGAAATTGGTGGTAACAGGCTATATTTGAAAACTCTTGATGTTAGGACCGTTGGGATTGCAGGCGGGTCAATGGTTCGTCTTTCAGAAAATTTCAAAAGCATAATTGATGTCGGACCGAGAAGCGCTCACATTGCGGGTTTAAAGTATGTTGCTTTTTCAGAGCCCGAAAATTTTGATGATATTGAATTTGTTTTGATTCAGCCGAAGACAGGTGACCCATCAAATTATCTCGCCATAAAGCGAAAAAATCTTAACAAACCAGAATTTGCTTTGACAACCACGGACGCAGCAAACTTTTTGAAAATTGTAAGCGATAAAGCATATAGCAAAGGAAATTTCAAATCCGTTGAAAAAGTTTTCGCTAAACTTTCAAAGTTAATGAATAAACCACCCGAAGAAATTGCAAAAAATATACTTGACATCGCTGTTGAAAAAGTTAAGGAAGTTATCACTGGTTTAATCAAAGAATATAAACTTAATCCATCAATTATCACTTTGATTGGTGGAGGTGGTGGTGCGGAAGTAATCGTCCCTTATCTTGCGAAAAAGTTAAACATGGAATATAAAATTGCGGAAAATGCAGAAGTTATCTCTGCCATTGGTGTCGCTCTCGGAATTATAAGAGAAACTGTTGAAAGGGTTATTCCAAATCCAACGGAGCAAGATATTTTGAAATTGAGAAATGATGTTATCTCTTCAATTTTAAAGATGGGCGCAAAACCTGATTCAATTCAAGTTGCAATTGAAATTGACAGACAAACGAAAAGGGTTACAGCCATAGCAACGGGAGTGCCAGACCTGAAAGAGGGTGAGTTGAAGAAACGAATTATTTCAGAAGTTGAATTGACAGAGATTGCTAAAAAGACATTTAAGCCATTGCTTGACAGATTCGCAAAAGATGGAGCAAATGTTGAGGTTAAGATAATTGCGCAGAACAGATTTTACAAAGTTTTTGGTGCGGAAATTGAGCGAAAAAAATTTTTCATTTTTAAAGACAAAATTAAACCAGTCAAAGTTTTTGACCTTGAAGGAAATATAAAACTTCAACTTCAAGATGCTGAAATAATTGAAACTGACATTGAAAAATTTGAAAAAGATTTGGTAAATGTGATTGATTTCTTGACAATATATGGTGATGCTGGAGCGATCGCTCCAGATGTGTTTTTAATTTTCGGGCATAAAATTGTTGATTTAACGGGTGTTATGTTCAAAGAGCAAATGATTGCGGTTGCAAGAACAGAAATAAAAAGTTCGGAATTAATTGATGAAAAAGTGATAATAATTGCAGAGGCAAGAAAGTGAAGGAAAAAACAATTTTAAAAACGCATAAAAAAGTTAACACTATTGAAACAGATGTTGCGGTTGTAGGAGGTGGATTGAGTGGAATTATAACTGCTTTAACTTGTGCAAGCAACGGGCTTAAAACTTTACTCGTTGAGAAATATGGATTTGTCGGAGGTCTTATAGCGACATCGTTTGGTTATCCATTGAGAGTTTTCACATTTCAGAGAAATTTTTCAGAGTTATTAATTTCAGATGAACAAGGCGAACATCCAGAAATCATTCAATTTCCAATTTTTTCAACTTTTATCAAATATCTTTTGAAAAATCAAGCGATTCCAGAGAATTTACTCCCTGACCCGCTAAAAATTTCTGGTGCTATAATTCCGTTTGATTTTGAAAAATTTAAATTTACACTTCTTGAACTTTTGATTGATTTTAATGTTGATTGTCTATTTCACGCTTCATTTGTTCGGGCAAATTTGCAAGGAGATAAAGTCAAATCAATTTATGTCTTTGGGAAAGAAGGATTGATTGAGATTAAAGCAAGATATTTTGTAGATGCGACGGGAAATTGTAATCTCTTCAATTCAATTGATGAAAGTTTTACAGTTCAGGTTGAATCTTATGCGACTTACAATTTTGTTTTGAACAATTGCAATTTTGAAGCAAAAGATGACCAAATTATATGTGAAGTTGTTGAAAGTGAAAATTTTGAGCGTGGAGTTTATCACGCTTATGTTATCAATATAGATGATTTAAAACTTGCTGTTTATGAATTGCCATTAAAAAATCACTCACTTGTTTTCGGGGGAGAAAGAATTCAAATTGAGCCAAACGATGTTGTTTCCATCAGCAAAGCAGAAGAAAATTTGCAGTTAAAAATTTATTCACTCCTTGAAAAATTAAAAAAATTCAAGCCATTTGAGAAATCAAGAATTTCAATGTTTCCAGCACAAGTTTATTTCACCGAAAGTCGCAGGTTAAATTCTTTATACACCCTTACATCAAAAGATGTTTTTGAAGATAAAAGTTTTACAGACGAAATCTGTATTGTTAAAATATCAGTCATAGGCGAAAAAATTTTCCCGTGTTTTGTAAGACCTGTAAAAAAATTTGATAATATGATAATTCGCATTCCATTTTCGTCTTTTATCACAAAGATTAAAAATCTTGTCGTTGTTGGAAGAGGTGCTGGTTTAAGCGAAGATTTGAAGTTTGTTCTATACTCATTCCCATTTGTTATGAAAAGTTCAGAAAACATCGGAAAGATAATTTCATTTGCATTTAAAAACGAGATTGACTTAACAGAATTTAAACCAAAAGTTAAGTTTGAATGGAGTTGAAAGATAAAATTTTGCAAAAGTTAAGAGGTGGATTGATCGTTTCATGTCAACCTGATGAAAGCGGGCTTTTTGCAAGTGTTAATTTCATAGTTGAATTTGCAAAGGCATCTGAACTTGGTGGCGCAGTCGGGGTAAGAATTGAAGGTTATGAAAATATAAAAGCAGTTAAAGAAAAAGTTAATCTCCCTGTCATTGGTTTGATAAAGGGTAAATATCAAGATGGAGATGTTTTAATCACACCTGATTTTAATGCTGTTGAAAAGATAATTGAATCTGGTGCTGATATAGTTGCAATTGATGTAACCAATAGAGAAAACAGGTATGAGTTTTTCAAAAAAGTTAGAGAAGAGTTTAAAAATTTGATTTTGCTTGCGGATGTTTCAACTTATGAAGAAGGTGTAAAATCAGCAGAACTTGGTGCTGATCTCGTTGCGACAACTCTTTCTGGTTATACTTCTTACACAAGAAATTCATTTAAAAGATATGAACCAGATTTTAAACTTGTTGAGCAACTTGTTAAAGTTTTAAACATACCTGTCATAGCAGAAGGGCGTATTTGGACTGTTGAACAAGCAAGAAGAATGTTTGAACTTGGGGCGTATGCAGTCGTGGTCGGTTCTGCGATAACGAGACCAAGATTGATAGTTCAAAGATTTGTTGAAGCGATATCAAATAAAAATTTGGAATGAGAAAAATTTTCAAAAATTTGAAAAATTTGGGCGAGTTTGATGTCGTTGTCGCTGGCGCAGGAATTGCAGGAGTTTGTTCAGCGATCGCTTCGGCTCGTGAAGGTGCAAGAACTGTTTTAATTGATAGATACGGTTTTATGGGAGGAATGTCAACAGCGGGAATGGTTTCACCATTTATGAAATACTGGATAATGGATGAATTTGATGGAAGAGTTAAGCCACTTGTTGGCGGAATTTTTGAAGAGATAACAAGAAGAATGGATGAGATAGGGGGAATGATTGATAATGGATTTAATGCGTGGGCGTTTAGAAAAGTTGTGAATGAGATGCTTGTTGAAGTTGGAGTTGAAATCATAAGACATGCTGTCGTGTATGGAGTTGAGTTTGAATATCTTGGAAGAAAAAAGAAATTAACATCTTTAATTTTGAATTATGGCTCAAGTTTCTATCGCATTGGAGGAAAAGTTTTTGTTGATACGACAGGCGATGCAGATATTGTTTATCTTGCAAATGCTGGGTGGATGAAAGGAGATGAGAAAACAGGTTTAACGCAGGCGATGACTTTGTTTTTCAGAATTGGCGGAATAAATGTTGAAAAAGTTATTGAATTGGTGAGACAAAAACCCGAACAATTTTTCCCTTGGTCATCACGTGAATATATCCCGGGTAGAATTATATCAATTGGTGGATTTTTTGATCTTGTGGAGGAAGCAAAAGTTAACGGATTACTTCCAGAAGAAATTGAATACATCTTTTTTACATCACTTCCGGATGAAGGAGAAGCATCGTTCAACACGACAAATATACTTGGTCTTGATGGGACAAGTTCATTTGACTTAACAAGTGCCGAGATAACAGGAAGAGTTCAAATGTGGCGTGTTTATAATTTTTTGAGACAAAAAGTGCCCGGGTTTGAAAATTCTTATTTAATTGAATCTGGAATTCAAGTTGGTGTAAGAGAGACAAGAAGGGCAATCGGTGAATATATTATGACCGGTGATGATGTTTTAAGTGGTAAAAAATTTGACGATGCTATCGCTCGTGCATGTTATGGAATTGACATACATGGTCAAAAGGGTGAAAGTTCAAGATTAGAGCATTTATCCGAAGGTCAATACTACCAAATTCCGTTAAGGGCTTTAATAGTTAAAAAAGCACATAATCTTTTAGTTGCTGGGAAATGTATATCTTCAACGAGGGAAGGTCATTCCGCTTTGAGAATTCAAGCGACATCAGCTGCAACAGGTGAAGCAGCGGGAGTTGTTGCAAGTTTATCCCTGGCTTATGATGGTGAGGTGAGAAAAGTTCCTTATGAAATCATAAAAGAAAAATTAAAAGCACGTGGAAATATCTAAAAACAAAAAGGGAATGAAAAAATGAAGAAAAAAATTAACGCAGTTCAATTTGGTCTCGGTCCAATCGGACAATTATGTGCCAAGACAATCATTCAAAAGCATAGCGATAGGATTAATCTTGTTGGCGCTGTGGATATTCATCCTGCAAAGGTTGGTAAAGACCTTGGAGAATTGATCGGGGTTGAAAATCTTGGAATAACTGTTGTTGATGACATCAGAAGCATTTTGAGAAAAAACAAAGTTGATCTTGTTTTTCACACGACAACATCATTTATGAGCGATGTTAAGGAACAGCTTGTTGAACTTATAAAATTAAAACTTAACATAGTTTCTTCAACGGAAGAGTTATTTTTCCCGTGGTTTAGGAACACGCAAATCGCACAAGAAATTGATAATCTCGCAAGAAGATTTAAAGTCAGGGTTCTTGGGACAGGTGTGAATCCTGGATTTGTTATGGATGTTTTGCCAGCCGTTTTAACACAGGTTTGCACAAGTGTTAAGAAAATAAGAGTTGAAAGAGTTGTAAATGCTTCAAAAAGAAGGTTGCCGTTGCAGTTGAAAATTGGGGCTGGTTTGAAAGTTGGCGAATTTAAGGAGAAAAAAGCAACTGGAAAGTTCGGACATATTGGACTTGTTGAATCATTGCAGTTTTTGGCTTATATTTTGAATATACAACTTGATGAAGTTGAAGAAGAATTAGAGCCGATTGTCACAAAAAGAAGTTTGCAGACGGAATATCTGACAATTCAAAAAGGAAGAGTAGCCGGGATTCATCACACGGCTGTTGGATATAAAGATGGTAAAGAGGTTATCACGCTTGATTTAAAAATGTTCGTTGGCGATCATAAAGATTATGATGCAGTTTACATTGACGGCGAACCACCGATAAAAATGAAAATTTTAAACGGAGTGTTCGGAGATACAGCCACAGTTGCAAGCTTGATTAATTCTGCTTATTTGATTTTCAACGCAAGACCGGGACTCTTGACAATGGCTGATATAGGATTGCCACATGGTTATTTAAAAATATAAAGAGAGTTAAAAAATTGGCGTACAAATTTATTTTGTCAAAATGGTTTGCCCTTGGAAATGATTTGAAGACACATATTGTTTTAAACCCGTTTGCAGGAAGATGGAAAGGAGCAAAACTTTATCATAAAATCGCACACTATGCTAAGTTTTTAAAGCAAATTGAAAAATTTCAATTGACAACGGCTCCGGGCGAGGCAATACAAATTGCAAAAGAAACAAATGCTGAACTTGTTGTTGCAGCTGGTGGTGATGGGACTGTGAATGAAGTTGTAAATGGAATTCTTCAAAGTAGCAATGAAAAATTGCTTGGCGTAATTCCTATTGGCTCTGGAAATGATTTTGCAAAAATGTTGAATTTAAAACCATTTAAAATTAAGCTTGCAATTGAATCCTTAAAGCGAAGAAAAATCACAACCTCTGATGTTGGATTAATCCGCTATTCTGATTACAGTGGGAATTTTTATGAAAGATTCTTTATAAATGGTGTTGGAATTGGTTTTGATGCAATGGTCGCAAATGAAAGTAGAAAAATAAAGCATTTGCGTGGTATTCCACTTTATTTGCTTTCAATATTCAGAACCCTTTCAAAATATGAGACACCTGAGATGGAAGTTTACATTGATGGAAAATTGATAAAGGATAAAATTTTTTTGGTTGCGATTGGGAATGGTGCATCTGCCGGCGGTGGTTTTCTTCTCACTCCAGATGCCAGAATTAACGATGGACTATTTGATGTTTGCCTTGTAAATGACCTTTCAATTTTTAGAATACTTCAAGTTTTGCCAACTGTTTTAAAAGGTAAGCACACAAATTATCCAGAAGTTAGAATGTTCAAAGCAAAAGAAATTGAAGTTCGCTCAAATTCAAACTTAACAATGCATGCTGATGGTGAAATTCTTGGAACAGAATTAAGATGGATAAAAATCACAATGATTCCATCTGCCATTGAAGTTATATCAAACAAATGAACTCATTAAAGATGAAAATTTTTCAAGTCAATAAATATGGTTACTTTACAGAAGATGGAAAAGAATTTGTCATAACTGACCCAAGGACTCCAGCACCTTGGATGAATTATATATGGAACGGAAAACTCGCAGGGCTTGTGAGCCATGTGGGTGGGGGATACACTTTTTACTTAACTCCAAGAGATAATCGCTTGACGAGATACAGATATAATTGTTTGCCTTGGGATCAACCTGGAAGATATGTTTATGTCAGGGATGAAAAACTTGGAAGATATTTTTCATTAAGCTGGGCTCCAACGCTTGATCTAAACTACGATTTTTATGAATGCAGACACGGACTTGGGTATACAAAGATAACAACTGAAAATCTTGGTTTAAGAGGCGAAATTACTTATTTTATCCCACGGGATTATGATGTTGAAATATGGTTGGTAAAGATTAAGAACTTAACACAAGAGAGAAGGGAACTTGACATATTTGCTTATATTGAGCTAGTTATGGGGAATGCTTTAAATGATTTGATAAATCAACCTAATGATAAACATTTTCCCGATGTCTATTTTGACAGAAGCTTAAATTCAATAGTTGCAACGCGAAGATACTGGGTTACAAATAAAGGTGTTAGCGTAGCCCAACCAAATCACGCCTGGCCTTATTATCTAATTTTTTCAACTTCGCTTGATGTTAAAGGGTATGATGGAGATAAAGAAACATTTATTGGACGATGGAGAAGCAATGCAAATCCAGAAGCGGTTGAAAATGGAAAATGTTTCAATACCGAGATCACCGCAGGCGATCCATGTGCTGTGTTGCAAACATCGCTTGAACTTGAAGCGGACGAAGAAAAAGAATTTACATTCTTTATGTTCCTTGTTGATAAGCCGTCGCTTCACACGAATGAAAGATTGAAAACTGGTTCAAAATCTTTTAAACGGGCACAGGATTTTCTAAGCAAGTTTAGAGATATTGGTTTTGTTAAAAAACAGTTTGAAACTTTAAAAAATTACTGGGAAAATTATCTCCAAACTTTACAGGTTAAAACGCCAGATGAAAAGTTGAATCTTTTCATCAACATTTGGAATCGCTATCAAATAGCCGTTACATTTGATATGTCTCGTAACGCTGGCTACTATCACGGTGGATTACTTTTTGGAACCGGGGTGCGAGATCAGATGCAGGATATATTTGGGGAATTGATAGCAAATCCAAAACGTGTCAAGGAAAGATTAATTGAGGTTTGTTCTTACCAGTTCAAAGATGGGAGCATGCTTCATAACTTTTTTAGAATTTCACGAACAGGCGAAAAAACAGGACACAGTGATACACCGCTTTGGTTAGCATTTGGAATTTTTACATATTTGAAAGAAACAGGTGATTTTAAATTTTTGAATGAAAAGGTAGAATACTATGACGGTGGAAGTGGCACAGCGCTTCAACACTTGATTAAAGCCATAGATTATGTTGTTTCAAACTTAGGAAAACATGGTTTAGTTAAATTCGGTCGTGGCGATTGGAACGATACACTTGATTATGTGGGCTTAAAAGGGAAAGGTGAAACTGTTTGGGGCTCTGAATTTTTAGCGTATATTTTGAAAGAGGCGGTTGAATTATTTAATTATCTTGGCTTCAAAAATTATCTTAAAAATTATCTTGAGTTATACTTAAAAATTTCGCAAAATATAAACAAATTTTGTTGGGATGGAAAGTGGTACATTCGTGGTTTTAAAGACGATGGAATTCCATTCGGGTCTTCAAAAAATCGGGAGGGGAAAATTTTCGCTAATCCACAATCTTGGGCTGTTATAAGTGGAATTGCCGATGAAGAAAGAAAATTTTTATGTCTTGATTCTGTGAGAAAATATCTTGACACACCAAAAGGTCCAAAAATTTTACATCCGCCATACACGAAAGTAGATCCAACAATTGGTCTTGCAACAAGATGTGTTCCGGGGAAAAAAGAAAATGGTGCTATCTTCAACCATGTGGCAAGCTGGGTTTTTCTTGCGGAGCTAATAGCGGGGAATGCCGAAAGAGCCTATCAAATCTATCAAGCTACATTGCCTCTAAATAATGCTTCAGATGCTGATGTTTACAAAATGGAACCATATGTCTATTCCGAATATGTAACGAGTCCTGATCATCAAACTTACGGGGAGGCAAGCCATTCCTGGCTTACGGGCTCATCCGATTGGTTCTATAAAGCTGTCGTTGAATACATGCTTGGCGTTAGACCGACTTATGGTGGATTAATGATTGACCCTTGTGTGCCATCAAGCTGGAAAAGTTTTTCAGTTAGTAGATTATATCGTGGAGCAAGATATGAAATTGAATTTTACAACCCGGATGGTGTGAATAAAGGTGTTAAAGAAATCTGGATTAATGGAAAAAGATATCAGAATCATATATTGCCAGTTTTCAAAAAAGGAGAGGTTTGCAAAGTCAAAGTCGTGATGGGAAAAATTGAAAAACAAACGGGTTAAAAATGTATGATTGAAAATGAAAGCGAAAATAAATTAACAGATAAAGAGGAGCAAACTGTGAGTGAGATAAAGGAGATTCCGAAGGATTTTAAAGCTGGGTATGTTGCTATAGTTGGTGAGCCAAATGTTGGGAAATCAACTCTTCTTAATACTTTGCTTCAACACAAACTTTCAATTGTAACTCCAAAACCACAAACAACAAGGCACAAAATAATTGGGATACTTACTGGCGAAAACTATCAAATTGTCTTTCTTGATACCCCAGGATTAATTAAACCACGTTATTTACTTCAAGAAGTTATGATGGAATATGCTGAATCCGCTTTGAAGGATGCTGATGTGATTTTATTTATGGTTGATGTCAAGAAGGTAAAAACAAATGAAGTAACCTTAAAAACTTTGCCATTTGAGATTTTGAAAAATTATGTTGAGGAAAAACCGATTATACTTGTCATAAACAAGGTTGATCTCATCAACAAACTTGAAGTTTTACCAATGATTGATTTTTTTAGCAAGGCGTTTCCATTTAAAGAGATAGTTCCGATATCTGCGTTGAAGGGTCAAAATATAGATGAGTTGAAAAAAGTCATAATCCAGTATTTGCCCGTTCATCCACCTTTTTATCCGCCAGATATGATAACCGAGCATCCAGAAAGATTTTTTGTTGCTGAAATTATTCGTGAAAAAATTTTCCAGTTATTTAGACAGGAAATTCCTTACTCAACAACTGTTTCAATAGTTGAATTCAGAGAAGCAAAAAATGAAGGAGAAAAAGATTACATACTTGCTGAAATTTATGTTGAGAAAGAATCTCAAAAGGGAATAATCATTGGGAAAGATGGACAGATGCTGAAGAAAATAGGACAACTTGCAAGGGAAGAAATTGAGTGGTTTCTTGGAAGACCTGTTTATCTTGAACTTTATGTAAAAGCGAGAAAAAAATGGCGTGATAGCAAAGCGTGGTTGAAAAGATTGGGATATACTGTGGATTAAATTTTTATATAAGCGTTCAATTTGGGATTAAAATTTAAAAAAGCATTTGTAAAAAATTTTGATATTCTTCAAATGCCAGAAATAAAAGCATTTAAAGGTTTGATTTACAATCCAGCGTTGCCGATTGAAAAACTTGTAGCACCACCTTACGATGTCATATCGGAAAAAGAACAAGATGAACTTTACAAATTACACGAATACAATGTCGTAAGGTTAATTTTGTGGAAGTGCAAAGCGATATTTTGAAGAGTGGTTAAAAGATGGCGTGATAATTGAAAGAGATAAAGAAGCGATTTATATCTACGAGCAAACTTTTGAGGTCAAAAAAAGAGTTTACACACGCACAGGGATAATTTGCCTTATGAAACTTGAAAAATTTGGTGAAGGTAAAATTTTCCCACACGAGAAAACATTGCCAAAGCCGAAGGAAGACAGATTCAATCTTTTGAAATCAACGAATGCACAATTTGATCATATCTTTGGAATATATCCTGATCCAGATTTTAGAATTGAAAAAATTTTAAACGAAGACAAAGAAAAACAATTGCTATTTGATTTTGAATTTCCAACAGGTAGCGGTATACGACATAAACTTTATGAGGTAAGTGGTGAAAAAATTAACAACATTTCTTTAATCATCAAAGATAAACCTGTTTTCATCGCAGATGGACATCATAGGTATGAAACCGCTTTAATGTTCAGGGAATTTATGGCTTCAATTTCAAAAGCAACAGAAGAACATGATTATGTTTTAACTTATCTCACGAATATGGATTCAGAAGGTCTCATAATTTTGCCAACTCATAGAGTTTTGATAAATGTTAGTCCAGAAATTATGGAGAAAAAAATATATGACGCACTGATTGGGTATTTTGATTTAGAAATGTTTTCATCATCAGATGAATTGCAAAAATTTATGGAAATTTCCGACAAGGGCGTTTTTGGTGTTTATGCGGGTGGAAATAAATTTTGGGCTTTGAAAATTAGAAAAGATATTAACATAAGTTCTTTCTTGCCTTCTGAAATCCCCGAACCTGTGAAAAAACTTGATGTGACCATATTGCACGAATTTGTATTTAAAATTGCTGGGCTAACAGATGTTAAATTAACATATACACACGATTTCATAACAGCAGTTGAACTTGCGGAAAAATTCAGAGGCACAGCAATTTTTCTCAATCCGCCATCAATTCTTGATGTAAAGGAAGTTTCATTATCCGGAGCCACGATGCCACAGAAATCAACCTACTTTTTCCCGAAACTTTTGTCCGGAATTGTAATGAGGAAATTTTAAGATGCGAGGTTTGAATTTGAAAATCATAGAAACAAAAACCGCTCTCTCAAAATCAAGGATACCGGGAATTGATTATACGATAAATCCATACTTTGGTTGTGAATTTGGCTGTTCTTATTGTTATGCTGATTTTATGTCAAAATTTTCAAAGAATTACAAATTTTTTTCGGAAAATGCAAGTTGGGGTGAATTTGTCGGGGTTAAAATTAACATCGCTGAAAAATTAAAAAGCGAAATTTTAAAACTTGAAAGCAAAACATCATTTTTCCAAAACAGAAACAAACCGAGTATATGGTTAAGCATTGTCACAGACCCTTATCAACCTGTTGAGAAAAAATTTAAGTTAACAAGGAAATGTCTTGAGATACTTCTTGAATTTCAATATCCCGTTGGGATTCTCACACGCTCTCCGCTTGTTTTAAGAGATGTTGATCTGTTAACTCAATTTGATTCTATTGAAGTAGGATTCTCAATTACAACTGACAACGACAGAATAAGAAAAATTTTTGAGCCAAAAGCGCCTTCAATAATCAGCAGAGTCAAAGCGCTTGAAAAATTAAAATCAAGCGGTGTAAAAACGTTTGCGTTTATCGGTCCAACTTTGCCAATGGATGCTAAAAATCTCGCCCGTGAGATTATCGGTTTAGTTGATTATGTTCTTGTTGACAAAA
This sequence comes from Candidatus Chryseopegocella kryptomonas, assembly GCF_001536065.1. Taxonomy (GTDB): domain Bacteria; phylum Bacteroidota; class Ignavibacteria; order Kryptoniales; family Kryptoniaceae; genus Kryptonium; species Kryptonium kryptomonas. The sequence continues at coordinate 89,214 of NZ_CZVW01000008.1, read as the reverse complement.
TGAATTACATTTGGAAAACGGAGAAAATTTACAGAATCAATCGGCTTGACTTTGCAATCGGGGAAGATTATTTTAAAGCGGTCGCTGAAGAAATTTACAGTGAATTTTCGTCAAAAGGAATTGAAGTCCAGATTTTGTTTTAAAAACAAACTCGCAAAACGAGATATGAGAAAAACTTTTAAAATTTTTCTCCTGCTAATTCTTGCATTTAATTTTTCGCTTTCACAGATTTTGTCGCCAGAGAAGTTTTTCGGATTTAAAATGGGCGAAGATAAAAAATTGATCGGCTGGGGTGAAATTTATTCATATTTCAACCATGTTGATAAAAATTCTGATAGAGTTATCGTTGAAGAACTCGGTAAAACCACGCTCGGGAAACCATTTATTCTTGCCATCGCATCGTCCGAAAAAAATATCAAAGAGATACAGAAGTTAAAATCAATTCAGAAACAACTTGCCAAGCCATACGGAATCAATGAGACTAAAGCGAAAGAATTGATAAGAGATGGTAAAGTTTTTATTTTGATCACTATGAACATACATTCAACGGAGATTGCAGCAAGTCAAGAATCGGTTGAGTTAATTTATGAATTTGCAACAAGAAATGATGATGAGATGCGAAAGATACTTGACAATTGCGTCATCCTTATGATTCCGTCTTTGAATCCAGATGGACAGCAAATGGTTGTTGATTGGTATAAAAAATATGTCGGGACAAAATATGAAGCATCGCCGATGCCTTGGCTTTATCATTATTATGCGGGGCACGATAACAACAGAGATTTTCACTTTTTCAGTTTGGTTGAAACGAGATTAACAGCAAAAGTTTTATATCATGATTGGTTTCCACAGGTTGTTTATGATCAACATCAAATGGGCTCAAATGGACCACGCTTTTTTGTTCCACCTTATTCTGATCCTGTGAATCCGAATGTTTTGCCTGAAATAATGGCGCTTACTAATTTGTTCGGAAAATACATTGTTTTTGATATGATTCAAAAAGGATTCAAGGGCGTTGTAACTGGTGGAAGGTTTAATGCTTATTTTCAAGGAACAATGTCAAAGACACCTTTGTGGCATAATAGAGTTGGAATTCTTTCAGAAGCAGCGAGCGCAAGAATTGCAACGCCAATTTATTTACCCTATGGAAGTATTGAAGGGCTTGGAGATGAAATTCCGGACAACAATTTGTCAAACAATAATCTTAATCCATTTGAGGAAGGTTGGTGGCGTTTGAGAGATATAATTGATTATGAGAAAGCAGCAACTTACGCAATTTTAAATTTTTCAGCGATAAACAAGGAAAAAATTTTGTGGACATTTTACAGCGCAAATAAGAAATCAATTGAAAAAGGTTTAAACGAATCTCCATTTGCTTATTTAATTGATTTAAACTCTCAACACGATCCAAATTCAGCAATTGAACTGTTAAAAAGATTGCAAATTGGTGGAGTTGAAATTTACAAAGCGAAAAAATCATTTAGCGTTGGAAATACCATCTTCTCTGAAAATACATTTATCATTCCACTTTCTCAACCTTGTAGAGCTTTTATCAAAGATGTTATGGAGGTTCAAAACTATCCCGACATTAGACTCTATCCTGATGGACCACCGAAGCAACCTTATGATGTAACAGCTTGGACATTGCCACTTCAAATGGGTGTGAAAGTTTTTGAACTAAATGAGAAAAAAGAAATTCCAATGGAAAAAATTGAAAATGTTGAATTCGGTCAATCAATAATTCAAGGCAAGGGGAATTATCTTGTATTTGAAAGAAGATTCATAAACTCGTATCGGCTTGTTAATCTGCTTTTAAAAGAAGGGCTCAAAGTTTATTACATTGCAAAGGGTGAGGATAATTTGAAAGGCAGTTTTGTCGTGAAAAATGAGAAAAATGTGCTTGAAAAAATTAGAAATCTTTCAAGGAATCTTGGGATTGAAATGAAATTGACAGATGGAATTGTAGATACAAATTTGGTTGAATTGAAGAAAAAAATAATTGGAATTTATCAGCCGTGGATCACAAGTATGGACGAAGGATGGACACGGCTTGTGCTTGACAGTTTTTATTTTGATTATAAAGTTCTTCATAATCAGGATTTGAAAGAGAAAAAATTTATCAGTGAAATTGATGTTTTGATTTTGCCAAGTATGGGGACAAATGCAATAGTTGATGGAAGGGAGTTTATGGGAAGTCAAAGGGTAGATGCTCCACAGATGCCAGAGGAATATACAGGTGGAATTGGGAAACAAGGAGTTGAAAATATAAAAGAATTCGTAAAAAATGGCGGTATTTTAATTGCTCTCGGTGAGGCAAGTAATTTCGCTATTGAGCAACTTGGGCTTCCGATTAGAAATGTGTTAAGAAATGTAAGCACGAAAGAATTTTTTGCTCCTGGGACAATTGTTAAATTAAAAGTTGATAACTCAAATCCAATAGCATATGGCTTTGAAAACTATGTCCCTGCGTATATGATAAATCCAATCGCTTTTTCAACAACTTCTTATTCAGATAAAGTTTCGGTAATCGCAACATTTGATGGAGATGATGTCCTTATGAGTGGTTATCTTCTTGGCGAAAGCAGAATTAAAGGGAAACCAGCACTTTGTGAAGTTCCGTATGAGAAAGGGAAAATTTTGATGTTCGCTTTTAGACCTCAACATAGATCACAAACGTGGGCGACTTTTAAATTTTTGTTCAACGCACTTATAAACTAAAAAATTTATCTGAATGAAACTCACAAAAATCGCTGAAAAAACATTTGTTAAAATTTTACTTTTTGTTTTGATCTGCATGATCTGGGGTTCTACATGGTTTGTCATAAAACTGGGATTAAAAGATTTGCCTGTTCTTTTTTCTCTTTCTCTTCGCTTTTTAACGGCAAGCGTTGTTCTACTTGTGATTTTAAAACTTTTTAACATTCAGATTCCGATAAATGAGAAACAAATTTATCTCTATCTCTACTTAACTCTTTTTTCTTTTCTATTTCCTTTTTCGCTTGTTTATTGGGCTGAAGTTACAATTCCGAGCAATCTTGCAAGTATACTTTTTTCAACGATGCCTTTTTTTGCAGCGATTTTTTCAAGAATTTTTTTGAAAGAGGAATTAAATTTTTTACAGCAAACGGGACTTGTTTTAGGGTTTATCGGAGTTGCGTTGATTTTCAGAATTGACACGAAACATTTTGGTGGTGATGTTTTATTCCAAAATTCAAGATTTCTTTTGAGCATGGTTGCGGTTCTTGTTAGCGCATTTCTTAACGCTTCCGTTTTGATAATGGTGAAAAAATATGGGATGGGTATTCATCCGCTTGCGATAAATTTTATACCTTTGTCTTTGAGCGGGATAATTTTGTTTATAATTTCAAGCATAATTGAAGATTGGAGCAGTATAAAATTTGGAGTTAATGGAGTTGGAAGCGTAATTTATCTTGGAGTTTTTGGTTCAATTGTCACATTTACAATTTATTACTGGCTTTTGAGGAAAGTTCCAGCGGTGATAATGTCGCTTACTGCGTTTTTGACGCCTGTGTTTGCGGTGTTAATTGGCGTTTTCATCGGAGGTGAAGTTATAACATCAAACATAATTTTTGGTGCAACTTTTGTGTTAATTGGAATGCTCTTTGTTAATTCGTCTCTTATCCTAAAAAATTTTAACAGGCGAAAGATAATAAGTGAAAAGGATGCAAACCATTGAAAAATTTTTGAAAATTTTTTGGGCAATTTTTCTTTTCCAAAGTTTATCGCTTGCGGATGTAAAGCATGAGTTTTATATTTTACATTATGAAATTTACATTGATCTTTACAACGGACTTGTTCAAAGAAATGGATTTTATCGGGGTTATGTTCTAATTAAACTTGCAACAAATCAAAGTTTAAACGAGATTAACATTCACGCAGTAAGCGGTGTAATTCAAGTTGATTCTATTTTAGTGCAAAATCAAAAGTTAATTTTTCAGCAAAATCAAGATAATTTAAAAATTTTTCTTCCGAGAATTTTTTCAGCATCTGAAACTTTGAATGTTTTAATTTATTTCAGGCGAGAATCAAATTTTGATCGTGGATTTTATTTTTATAGAAAAGATGAAGTTGTGCCAAATTTGCCTTCGGATATTGCTTACACTATGACAGAGCCATCGGATTCAAGATACTGGTTTCCGTGTTATGATGAGCCGTGGGATAAAGCAACCGTTGATGTTATCGTGAAAGTCAGAAAAAACTTTCTTGTTGCGTCAAATGGTCTGTTAATTCGTGATGAAGTTCTGGGAGATGAAAGAACTTTTCACTGGCGTTCATTATTTCCGATGTCAACATATCTTATCACATTTGCAACTTCTGAATATATAACCTTTTCGCATTGGTATAGAAGAATTTCAAATCCAGATGATTCAATTGAGGTTAAGTATTATGTTTGGCGTGAGGATTCAGCAAAGGCGGGGAATGCGTTTAAAAATGTCGTTGATATGATGAAATTTTTCTCTGAAAAATTTGGTGAGTATCCTTTTGAAAAGTATGGAATGGTTGCGGTTTATCCATTTGGATATGGTGGGATGGAACATCAAACTATGACGACAATTCATAGACGCTGGCTTGATGGAAATTATGAAGGTGGAATAGCACATGAACTTGCTCATCAATGGTGGGGTGATCTTGTAACTTGCGAAAATTGGAGCGAGATATGGCTGAATGAAGGTTTTGCATCTTACGGGGATGCTCTATATACGGAGTATAAATATGGCGTGGAAAATTTTAAAGCGAAGTTGCAAAGTTGGGCAATTTATTACTTTTTTGAAGATTCTATCATCAGATATTCAATCTACAATCCACCACCGCAGAAACTTTTTGGAACAGCGGTTTATTTTAAAGGTGCGTGGGTATTGCATATGTTAAGAAATTTAATCGGAGATTCATTATTCTTTTCTGTTTTAAAAGAATGGGGGAAAAGATACGCATACAGCACGGGAACGACGCAAAAGTTTATTCAAGTTGTGAATGATATAACGGGAGAAGATTTTAACTGGTTTTTTGAGCAATGGGTTTATAATTCAGGTTATCCAGTTTTTGATTATAATGTTTGGGTTTCAAATGATGATAGTTTGAGTTTAATTTTTCAAGTCAGGCAAATTCAGAAGAATTCAAGAGTTTTCAAAGTCCCAATTGAGATAAAAATTCAAGCAGGTGATTTAGATACACTGTTAACATTTTGGAATTACACAATTGACACGGTTTATTCTGTAAAGTTTAAAATTTTAAATGCAATTGGCGGAGTGAAAGTGCAATTTGATCCCAAGAATAAAATTTTGAAAAAGGTTGAATCCGCTGTTTCAAACGCTGGCGAAATTTATTTGAGCATGCCTTACTCTTTTAAACTTTATCAAAATTATCCGAATCCTTTTAACACATCAACAGAGATAACATTTGAGATTTGGGGAAGCGGGGTTTGGGATTGTGAAGTAAATGTTTATGATGTTCTTGGGAGAAAGATTAGAGAAATTTTTAGTGGAAAAGTTGAAGCGGGGAGATATAGAGTTAATTTCGTGGCAGATGGATTGCCTTCTGGAGTTTATTTTTACGAGTTAGTGATTTCAGGTGATGCAAAGAAATTTTATCGGGACATAAGAAAGATGGTTTTGGTAAAATAAATTTAGGGAGTGAAAAATGAGATTTAAAACTATAATTGAGCCGTTTAAAATTAAAGTTGTTGAACCAATTAAATTTACAACCGAAAAAGAGAGGGAAGAGATTTTAAAAAAAGCGGGTTATAATGTTTTCAACATCCCAGCGGAAGATGTAATAATTGACCTTTTGACGGACAGCGGGACAAATGCCATGAGTTCAAAACAATGGGCGGGAATTATGGATGGAGATGAATCGTATGCTGGCTCAAAAAGTTTTTACAGATTTGAGTCGGTTGTTAAGAAAATTACTGGATTTAAACATGTCATTCCAGTTCATCAAGGGAGAGCAGCTGAAAAAATTTTATTTTCAATTGTTGCTGGTCCGGGCAAATACATTCCCAACAATACTCATTTTGACACAACGAGAGCAAACATTGAATTTGTTGGAGGTAATGCTGTTGATCTTCCTATCCCAGAAGGAACCCAGCCCGATGTATGGCATCCTTTCAAAGGCAATATGGATGTTGAGCGTCTTGAAAAATTCATAAAAGAAAAAGGAGCCGAAAATATCCCGCTCGTTATGTTGACGGTAACAAACAACTCAAATGGTGGTCAACCTGTTTCAATGCAAAACATTCGCGAAGTGAGAGAAGTTTGTGATAAGTATGGCATCCCGCTTTTTCTGGACGCTTGTCGTTTTGCTGAAAATGCATACTTTATAAAGAAGCGTGAGAAAGGTTATGAGAACAAATCAATTTTTGAAATTACAAAAGAAATGTTTTCTTATGCTGACGGTTGCACAATGAGTGCTAAAAAAGATGCCTTTGCAAATATCGGTGGTTTTCTTGCGATGAATGATGATGAACTTGCTCTTAAAGCAAGAAATGTTTTGATCGTGACGGAAGGTTTCCCAACTTATGGCGGTCTTGCGGGAAGAGACCTTGAAGCGATAGCTCAGGGGCTTGAAGAAGTTTTAGATGAAAACTATTTGGTTTACCGAATTCGCTCTGTTGAATATCTTGCAGAGAAACTTATTGAACGTGGTGTACCCGTTTTAATTCCGCCGGGCGGTCATGCGGTTTATCTTGATGCCAAGAAATTTGCTTCTCATATACCGCCAGAGCAATTCCCGGGACAGTCAATTGTGGTTGAACTTTACAGAGTTGGAGGAATTAGAAGTGTTGAAATTGGAAGCGTAATGTTTGGGAGAAAAGATAAAGAGACAGGGAAATTTATACCGCATACTATGGAGCTTGTTCGTCTTGCTATCCCGAGAAGAGTTTACACGCAAAGCCATATTGATTATGTTATTGAAGTCATTACAGAGGTTCACAGAAACAGGGATAAATTGAAAGGATATAAAATTGTGTGGGAGGCACCAATTTTGAGGCATTTTACAGCAAGATTTGAACCGATAGATTAAAAACAAAAGCAAAGGAGAGGGTAAAAGTGAGCTTATTTCGGAAGAAGTCAGTTAATCAAATTTTAAGCGAAGCAGAAAGCGGAGAGAATCGGTTAAAAAGAGCATTAAATGCTCTTGATTTAACAGCGCTTGGCATTGGAGCAATTATCGGAGCAGGGATTTTTGCATTAACAGGAACTGCTTCCGCCGGCGGGGCACATCACATTGGAGCTGGTCCTGCAATTGTTATATCTTTTATAATCACTGCAATTGCTTGTGGCTTTGCTGCATTGTGCTATGCTGAACTTGCATCAATGCTACCAATATCTGGAAGTGCGTATACATATTCGTATGCAGCATTTGGTGAATTTATTGCGTGGATCATCGGATGGGATTTGATACTTGAATATGCTGTTGGAAACATAGCGGTTGCAATAAGCTGGTCTGCTTATTTTGTGGAATTGCTTCGTGGATTCGGGATAACAATTCCAGCTTGGTTGACTACAGATTATGTGAGAGCAATTAACACTCCTGAAATTTTAAATTCAGCTCCACAAATTACAATTCCATTTCTAAATAAAAATATCCCTATTTTCTTCAATTTACCTGCTTTTGGGATTGTCGCTCTTATAACGATAGTTCTTGTGATCGGGATAAGAGAAAGTTCAACTTTTAATGCAATTATGGTTGCAATTAAACTTGTGATCTTGTTGTTTTTTATCATCGTTGGTGCCTTTTATGTTAAACCAGAAAACTGGCAACCTTTTGCGCCGAATGGATGGAAAGGAATTATGACTGGAGCTGCGCTTGTATTTTTTGCTTACATTGGATTTGACGCAATCTCAACAGCAGCTGAGGAAACTAAAAACCCACAAAAAAATTTGCCAGTCGGAATTATAGCATCGCTTGTTATAACGACAATTCTTTACATCGCTGTTGCAATTGTTTTAACAGGAATGATAAAATACACTGAATTAAATGTCCCTGAGCCACTTGCAAAAGCCTTCAGTTCAATTGGATTGAACTGGGCAGCTGGGATAGTTGCCTTTGGAGCTGTGGTTTCAACAACCGCTGTTTTACTTGTTTTTCAGCTTGGACAACCGAGAATATTTTTCTCAATGGCGCGTGATGGGCTTTTACCACAATGGTTTGCAAAAGTTCATCCTAAGTTTAAAACACCCCATGTGACAACTATATTAACAGGAATTTTTGTTGCAATTCCAGCTGCTTTTGCGGACATAGGGGAAGCTGCGGAGTTGACAAACATAGGAACTCTTTTCGCTTTTGTTTTGACCTCTGGCGGAGTTCTTGTGTTAAGATATACAGACCCAAACGCACCAAGACAATTCAAAACTCCGCTCGTCCCTATTGTTCCAATTCTTGCCATTTTAACATGTTTTTATCTTATGTTAAGTTTGCCTCTTATAACATGGATTCGTTTTATTGTGTGGCTTTTGATTGGTTTTGTAATTTATTTTTCTTATGGTTATAGACATAGCAAACTTCGCCAGTTGAACTAAAACTTTGATTGTTAATTTCTTTGTGTTATATTTAATTCAAAAATTATCGTCAGGTCTTGTCATATGAAGGCAGTTATAATGGCTGGTGGATTTGGAACTCGCCTCAGACCGCTTACGATGAATATACCCAAACCGATGGTTCCGATTATTAACATTCCAATTATGCACAGAATAATTAACCTTTTGAAAAAGTATGAAATTACTGACATAATTGCGCTCGTTTATTATTATCCTGATGTGATTATGAATTATTTTAAAGATGGGAAAGATTTTGGAGTGAAAATTTCATATGTTAAAGCTGAAGCGGATTTTGGAACTGCTGGAAGCGTGAGAAACGCAGCTGAGTTTATAGGAGATGAAGAGTTTGTTGTAATAAGTGGCGATGTTTTAACAGATGTTGATATTTCAAAAGCAATTGATTATCACTTTGATAAAAAATCAAAGGCGACTATTGTTATAACCAGAGTAAAAAATCCTTTGCAATACGGAATTGTAATTGTCAAAGATACTGGTGAGATCTCTCGTTTTCTTGAGAAACCAAGTTGGGGTGAGGTTTTCAGCGATACAATTAACACGGGAATTTACATCCTCAATCCATTTGTCCTTGAATTTGTCCCTTATAAACAAGAATTTGATTTCAGCAAAAATCTTTTTCCAATACTTCTTGAAAAGAAAATTCCCTTCTACGGCTTTATCACTGAAAATTATTGGCGTGATATTGGAACACTGACCGATTATCTTGAAGCGCATCTTGATTGCCTTTCTGGTGCTGTTTCGGTTGAAATAAAAGGAGAAAAAATTAAAACTGATAAAGCGGTTATCTACATAGGTGAAAATTCCGAAGTTGACGGTTTTGAAAAATTCTCTGGTGTCGTTGTTATCGGCGACAATACTAAAATTGGTAAAGATGTTAAAATTGTAAATTCGGTGATTGGTTCAAATTGTGAAATTGGGAATGAGTGTGAAATTATTGATACAGTCATCTGGGATAGAACGAAGATAAAAAATTACGCTCGCTTAACTCTTGATGTTATAGGTTATGATTGTGTCATTGGTGAAAGGGTAGAAATAAATGAAAATGTGTTCATAAGTGATCACTGCATCATAGGTAATGAGGCAAAGTTAATGTCAAATATAAAACTTTGGCCATGGAAAGTTGTTGAAGATGGTTCAGTTTTATCAAAGAGTTTGGTTTGGGAAGATAAATGGCTTAAGGAACTTTTTACTGATTCAAGAGTGAGTGGAATTTCAAATATAGAGATGACACCAGAATTTGGTGCTAAACTTGGCGCAGCTTTTGGTGCTTTTCTTGGTCAAGGTAAAACTGTTCTCGTAAGTCGCGACGCTGATAATGTCTCAAGGATGATGAATCGTGCATTGATATGCGGACTTATCTCCGCAGGTCTTGATGTAGATGATTTAAGAATTGCTTCAATTCCAATGGTAAGACATGAACTAAGAAGTGGACGATACGCAGGTGGACTGCATGTGCGTAAGTCACCTGTTGATAAACATCAAACAGATATAATTTTCTTTGATTCAAATGGAATGGATTTGCCTGTAAGCAAGGCGAAATCAATAGAGAGATTATTCTTCGGTGAGGATTTTCCAAGAGTTCCATACGATAAGGTTGGCAATATCAATTTCCCAGTAAGAGTTACGGAAGGTTATGTTGAAAAATTCTTATCGTCTTTAAATGTTGATTTAATACGCAAGCAGAATTTTAAAATAGTGATTGACTACTCAAATGGTGTCGCAGTTTCAATTTTGCCCAACATACTCGGTCAACTTGGTTGTAAGGTTGTTTCTTTGAACGCATATTTAGAGCCATCAAAATTGACAAGAGATGAAATTGAGTTTAAAAAGGCAATTGACGAGTTAGCTCAAATTGTTACATCAATTCGCTATGATGTTGGTTTTATGCTTAACCCCGGGGCTGAAAGGATCTGGGTAATTGATGAAAATGGCAGATTTATTTCAAATGATCGTCTTCTTTCCGTTGTTGTAAAACTTTTCCTTGAAGCATATTCTGAAAATGTTAAGAAAATTGCGGTGCCGATCACGGCTTCATATGAGGTTGATTTAATCGCCAAAGAGTATGGAGTTGAAGTTCTGAGAACGAAAAATTCACATTACGGGATGATGGAAATTGTGCTAAAAAATCCAGATGTTAAGTTTGTCGGTGGGACAAAAGGAGGTTTTATTTTCCCAGAATTTCTTTTCGCATCTGACGGAATGTTTGCAATTTCAAAAATTCTTGAGTTAATGTCAATAACTGGCTTGAAAATTGGAGAAATTGAAAAAAGTTTGCCTAAATTAATTTTGAAGAAAAAAACTCTTTCATGTCCGCGTGATCTTAAAGGAAAGGTCATGCGTCTTGCAACGCTTGAAACAGAGCAATACAGAAGACAATTAATTGACGGTGTTAAGATTTTTATGGATGATTTAACTTGGGTTTTAATCTTGCCCGATAGACAAAAAAGCGAGATTCACATTTTTGCCGAATCAGATCAAGAGGGCAAAGTTGAAGAATTAATTGAGATATTCTCTGAAAAAATAGAAAACTGGATGAAATCGTAAATGAAAACAAATTTATGGTGAGGGTGTGAAAATAAGCGATATTCTAAGTGAAGACTTTGTAATAGTAGGACTTGATGTATCGTCAAAAGAAGATGCCATAAACGCACTTGTTGATTTAATTGCAAAATCGGACAAAGTTAAAAATGTTAACAAGGTTAGAGAGGCAGTTTTTGAAAGAGAAAAAATTATGACGACTGGGGTTGGGAAAGGATTTGCTGTCCCGCATGGCAAAACTGATGCTGTCACGGATATAGTTGCAGCTTTTGCAATTACAAAAAAACCAATTGATTATGATTCGCTTGATGGGGAACCTGTTCGCCTTATATTTTTACTTGTCGGCAGAGACAATATGGTTGGACCACATATAAAACTTTTAAGCCGTATATCAAAATTGATGAACGATAATGAGTTTCGCGAGAGATTGTTGAATGCAAAATCGCCAAAAGAAGTGGTTGAGTTATTTAAAACAGAGGAAGAAAAATATCTTGGCTGATAAAAAAATTTTAAAAAATGTTCGCGGAACGAAAGATATATTGCCAGATGAATCATTTAAATGGCAACATGTTGAATCTAAGGTTAGAAAAATTTTTGAGGTTTACAATTACAAAGAGATAAGAACTCCGATTTTTGAGGAGACTGATTTGTTTGCCCGTGGTATAGGCGAGTTAACAGATATTGTCAGCAAAGAAATGTACACGTTTCTTGACAAAGGTGGAACAAGTTTAACTTTGAAGCCTGAAATGACCGCTTCCGTTATGAGGGCATATGTTCAGTATGAGATCAACAAGCAAATTCCACTTTTTAAAGTTTATTATATTTCACCGATGTTTAGGCAGGAGCGACCGCAAGCTGGGCGCCTTAGGCAATTTCATCAAATTGGTGCTGAAGCGATAGGAAGTTCAAATCCAGAGGTGGACGCAGAAATAATAGACCTTGTTTTAAATATCATTGAAAGTTTTGGAATTAAAAATTATAGTTTAAAAGTTAACTCGGTAGGTTGTCAGATATGCCGTCCAAAGTATAAAGAGATTTTAAAGGATTATTTTAAAAAATTTTATGATCAACTTTCCGAAGATAGCAAAAAACGCCTTGAACATAATCCGCTTCGCATACTTGACTCAAAGGATGAAATTGACAGAAAAATTTCCGAAAATGCACCTGTAATTTATGACTATCTTTGTAAAGATTGCGCTGAACATTTTGAAAAATTAAAATCGTATCTTGATGAGATTGGTATAAAATATGAAATTGAGCCACATTTAGTTCGTGGGCTTGATTATTACACAAAAACAGCGTTTGAAATCATAAGTCCAGAACTTGGCTCGCAAGATGCTATAGCTGGTGGTGGTAGATATGATTTGCTTTCAAAAGAGATAGGGGGACCTGAAATCCCTGGCGTTGGCTTTGCATTAGGCATGGAAAGAATGATGATGATCCTTGAAAAAAACAATTATGACTTTGGTAAAAGTTCATATCCATTTGTTTTTATTGCTTGTATAGGTTTTGAAGCAAAGAGAATAGGGATGAGCTTAGCAAGAGAAATAAGAAAAAAGATGATACCATGTGAAATTGATCTACTTAACAGAAGTTTGAAATCGCAGATGAAAGAGGCAGATAGACAAGGATCTAAGTATGCGATAATTTTAGGTGAAGATGAACTTAAAGAGTCAATTTGCATTGTGCGTAACCTTATTGATGGACATCAAGAGAAAATCAAATTAAGTGAAATTTTAGAATTTATATCGTTAAAGTATGCCGAGGAAATCCCCAAGGATTGAACCGGAGTTTAAATACGATTACATCCTCTACATATCAAAGGAATTTGATGATGTGAAACGGCAGAAATTTTTAAAATTTCTTCTTGAAACAACGCAACATTTTCTGGCTTTTAACTATGATATTGATGTTGATGTTAAAATTGAAGACAAGAAATTAACATTTAAAATACTTGGATTTAAACCCCCAAGTTCTCCAATTTCACAGTTTGGACCAGCAAGGTTTGAGTACAGGTTATATGAGTATTCAAACGGGACTTATACCTTAACAATAGTCAAAAAAAAGAAAATATAAAAAACACTTATTCTATTTCCATTATCGGAGATAAGATAAGCCTAAAAAGTAGCCCAAGAAAAAATAAGTTCGTAAAAATAAACATACTCAATTAAAGTGCGCCCAATTTTAATTGAAATAGGACCAATTCCTATTTATAGTTATGGTTTCATGATGGCTATTGCTTTTCTTGTTGCGGATTATTTGCTTGGCAAGGAGTTCAAGCGTCTCAAAATGAATGTCAATTATGCGAATGAGATGGTTGTGTTATCTGTTGTCTCTGGGATAGTCGGTGCGAAAATTTTATTTTTGATTGAAAATTTTTCCGATTTCCTACAAAATCCACTTGAAATGGCTTTCTCAGCAGGTGGACTAACTTGGTATGGTGGTTTTATTCTTGCTTTTTTAGTTCTCTTTCTATACACAAAAAGGAAAAAACTCCCGATTTTTAAAGTCATGGATGCAGTAGCACCAGCATTAGCACTTGGATATGGAATAGGAAGAATTGGATGCCACCTTGCTGGCGATGGTGATTATGGCATTCCAACTAACTTGCCATGGGGCACCATTTATGCCAACGGAACACTCAAACCGAGCTACGCTTTAAAAAATTATTTTGAACGATTCCCTGAACTTGCGGAAAAATACAACTATTATGAAAAAGCCTCAAAAATTATTGGAGAAGATAAATTTGGGTATATCACTGAATTTGATAAATTTATCAAACTTCATCCAACACCTATTTATGAATTTCTAATTATGTTGGTGATTTTCTTGTTTTTATGGTATTATAGAAAAAGAGTTAAATTTTTTGGTGAACTTTTTGGTTTATATTTAGTTCTTTCATCAATTGAAAGATTTTTCATTGAATTTATTCGCCTTAATCCACCTCTTTTACTTGGCTTAACTGAAGCTCAGGTAATTTCTATTTTGCTTTTTATTGTCGGTCTCTTAATGTATTTCAAGTTAAAACCCAAAGGTAAAAGTGAGATATGATTATTTTGGGTAAAATTTTGCAGGCATTGGGAATAGCAGAAACAATGATAGGGCTTATTGCGGGTTTACAGGGTAGCATGAGAAATGAGATGCTTTTTGCAGGAATTGGCATTGTTATGTTTATCATTGGCAGATTTGTTGAAAAAATTGGCTGGCGAAGAAAATTACAAGATAAATCAAGCTCTTAAAATTTCATATAACTTTTTTACCTCGTTTTCCCAATTTAACTCTAATAACGCTTTTCTACAATTCTCTCGCAATTTGAGGTAAAGAAATGTATCATCAATCAATTTTTTAACTGAGCTATAAATCTCTTCAAAATTCTGTGGGTTTGCTAAAACTCCAACTTGGTATTTCTCAACGATTTCTCTTATCTCTGGAAAATCACTTGCTACAAAGGGAATAGAGTTTTTCATATATTCAAAAATTTTATTGGGAAGCGAGTAAATGTAGCTAAGTGACAACGGTTCTATAAGACATAAACCAATGGGCTTAGTTGTGGCAGGGAGTTTTATGCTTTGATTCGGGGAATATGGACCTGTAACGATGACACTTTCGCTTAATCCACGATTTATTATTTCTTTCTCTAATTTTTCTTTTAATTCTCCCTTGCCTATGAACAAAAGCTTGCTTTTAACCCCTTCATCTTGTAATTTTTTTAACAAATCAAAGTAAATTTGAAAACCGCGTCCGGGATGGAAATGTCCTAAATAAATTAGTGTGATATCTGGTAAATTGATATTAACTCTGAACTCACGATTTCCAATATCTGCAATTGTGGGTAAGTTTCTAACGACAATTATCGGTTTTGATTTGAATTTTCTTGATAAAAAATTTTTAATTGATTGATTTACAGTCAAGATAATAAAACTTTTTGATGCAAAAAATTTTTCAAAAATGTAAATAAAATTTTGTTTGAATTTATGTTTGCTCGTTGAAGCAAGAGAAGAGTAAAACTCTCTTGAGTCATAAATCAACTTTGTTCCCTTTTTAAATGAAACAAGCCATGCAATAGGTAAAGCAAATAAATCCGAAGCTATAACCCAGTCTGGGTGGGAATTAATGGCAAGGCGAAAAGATTTTAAATAAAATTCAATTATCTTAAAAATTGCTTTGCTCCATTTTTTTAGTTTAACATATTTAATTTCTGGATTTTTTATCGCTATTTCGCCAGGCTCAACCGAACAAATTACTTCAACTTGAAATCCCCAATTTTTCACTGATTTTACTAATTTTAAACTTCTTGAATCATGAGCAATATTTCCCAAAAATATAATGAGAATTTTTTTACTCATAACTTAAATTCTATCGTAAAAGTATGGGAATTTGGCAAGTCAAGTTCAAGTGGTGAAAAGGCATAATTTAAAGAAAACCTGTTTAGATTAATTCCAAATCCAAAGCCAACAGATTTGAATT
The DNA here is from genome assembly GCF_001536065.1 of Candidatus Chryseopegocella kryptomonas. Lineage (GTDB taxonomy): Bacteria > Bacteroidota > Ignavibacteria > Kryptoniales > Kryptoniaceae > Kryptonium > Kryptonium kryptomonas. Next base: position 73,633 of record NZ_CZVW01000008.1, on the reverse strand, counting down.
GTCCTCCAAATTCGTATCCACTGTAAATAGAAAACATGCCCAAATCAACCCCAAGACCAAAACCGGAGGAATTTAAATTCTCCACGAATCTATGCCTAAATTCAGTACAAAGTAAGAGCTTTATCTCACTTGAATTAAAGGGAGCATAAGAAATAGCTGCTCCTAATGCTCCAGTTGTTGGCAAGTAAGTTTTACTTTGTCTAAAGGTTTTCCCTCTGCCAAGGTTTTTTATTGATGCCCCTGTGTTTATTTCAATTTTTGAATGTTCAATCTTATAAGCTAAACCTAAATCAAAAGCAAGGTTCCAAACTTCATCAATGAAAATTTTTTCAAAGATATATTTTGTGGTTAAGCCAAATTTTAAAGGTGATTTAACACTCGGTGATATTGTAAAAGCAAAGGCAAAATTTCGGAATGCAAATGTCCCCTCAGGTTTTCCAGGTCTATTGCGTATCTCTATGTTTGAAATCGTGAATGAGGTTAAACTGAATCCAATGTTAATAAATTTCCAGGGAATTCCAAAGGAGCTGTGAATAATCTTTCCATCAACAAGCCAGTTTTTATATGTGAATACTATCTCTGGTTTTGTCAATGAAGAAATTGCAGAGGGGTTGTAGTATATACTTTGAACTCCATTTTGAAGTGCAACGCCAGCGTCACCAAGGGCAATTACTCTTGCATCAACACCGATATTTAAAAATCCAAATCCGGTTTTCCCACCTGCGTATAACAGATTAACAAGCAGTAGAAGTATCGTTATGACTCTCAACATAAAATCTTGAACTTTAAATTTCTATTCCAATTGTTAAGAATTGAATTCCAGATGGTGCATATCTTTCAAATTTATAAGTATAGTCAAATGTAAAAGTGAAATTTCCAACTTTACGACTTATCCCGAAGCCAGTTGAAAAACGAACATAGTCAAAAAATTCAACGCCTCCTCTGATGCAAAAATTACTTGCTATATTTTTAAACTGTTTTGATAAAAAATACAAAGGGAAAATTTCAGTTCCAAAATTAAATTTCTTTTCAACGCCGATGACATTTAAATCAGCGGAGAAAAGTAAAATATCTTTTAGAACATATGATGCGGAAAATCTTTTCGTCACAGGAAATTTTTCTGTAAATGTGCGTCCTTTCTCTTGGTAAATTATTGATGAATCCCATTTATAGCCAGAGTTTAAATCATGTATGGAAAATGCAAAAGATATATTATCGTTAAGTTGAAACAAAGTTCCGAAATCAATCCCAAGGGTTTGCGATTTAACCTCGTGGTATAGTTTATTGTAGTAAAATTTTAAAGATATGCCGATTGACAATTTGTTAACAATTCTATTTGAAAACGAGAAACCGAGAAGATATTCGCTTGTGTTAAGATTTTCAATGATATATCCATCCGCATCTCTTGCTTCTATATTTTTTACCCCAGCACGAATTAAAAAAATTGAAAATCCAGCGGTTGGGTAAAGAGATTGAGTATAATGAAGAAAATCAAGATTTCGGTCAAGTGAAAGAATTCCAATTGTAAGTGATGCTTTTTTCAAATTTGCAAATGGTAAAACAGCGGGATTATAATATCCCGTAACTTCACCATAAGTAACAGAGCCCATAGCATTTCCAAGCGCAATCCCTCGTGAGCCAAATCCAAGTCGTGAAAATGAAGCAATTGAAAGATTCTGTGCTTTAACTGTTGAAAAAAGAAATAAAAGCAAAAAAATTATTTTACTGGACAACGAGTATTTTGCCATATAGTTCTTTTTCGTCTATTTTAACTCTATAAAAATAAACTCCATTCGGGACAACATTTCCTTCATCATCTTTACCATCCCAGACCTCATCATATTCTCTTTTTCCTGTTCGTGGAGCATTCATAATTAAAGTTTTAATTTTTCTCATTCCAAAATCAAAAATTTCAATTGTAACCTTGCTTTGGGGATTTTCAACGCTATAGTGAATTCTTGCTACTTCATTCCATGGGGAAAATGGGTTCGGATAAGCATATGTTTTTTCAGTTCCCGAAACTTTTTCATAAGCCCTAAAAATTTTCCAGTTGCTGCCAAAAGTTTCTGAATCGGAGAACTTTACAAGCCCATCTGCACTTCCAGCCCAGATTGTATCGCCTTGAACAGCAATTGAATAAAAGATATTTGTGTTAATTGATTGATGTGAGGATAAATCAACAATTTTTCCCGCTTTTTCCCAAGTTTGTCCGAAATTCGTTGTCCGCCAAAGTCCATTGTCACTGACAGCGTAAACAATAGAATCCCTGAAATCAAGATTGTGAACAAATTCACCAATGAGTGTGACACGCCAAGTGTTTCCACCATCTTCTGAAAAACTCAATGCTTTATACTCATCTGGATCATTTGCGTTAATTGTCGCACCCCAGATTATGTTTTTGTATTCATTTCCATTTTTAATTTTTTGATTTCCAAGGGCAACGACAAAATTTCCAGAAATTGGCGATGTTTGATTCTGGTGGTTATATTTTATCCAAGTTTTGCCTCCGTCTATTGATTTGTTTATTCCATCCGCAGTTCCAACCCATATAATTGAGTCATCAACGGCGATAACTGAAAAAACACGGTGATTGTAATTTTTGACAGGATCAAGCTCAAAATTTAGATTTTCGTCAGGGCTAATTTGATTTAAAAAGTCAGGTGGTAAAACAACCCTTTGCCAAGTTTTTCCCATATCAGTTGATTTTCTCAATCCACCTGCAAATGAAGCAATGAAGACGGCGTCCTTTGTAATCGCAATATCATAAGTTATGTTATTTATCGTTGTCGTTATGGGCAAAGTTTTTAGTTGATTAATTCCGTATATTTCAATCGTGTCGGTTCTTGTGTCAATTGGTTGTTCTATTTTGGTCCAAGTTTCTCCTCCGTCGGTTGAATACAATAAGCCAAGCCCTTCGGGAAATTGATTGTTATCTATTTTAACAGTCCTTGCGGTTGCAACCCAGATAACACCATTCTTACAAGCGATTGCAGATATTTTGCTTGTTCCAAATTCAGGAGTTTGATAATAATTTTTCCATGTTCGTCCGCCGTCGGTTGTTCTGCTTAAACCTTTACTTGAACCAACCCAGATTGTATCGCCACAAGCACACAAATTTGTGATGATATTTCCAGCTGGCAAATTTGATAAACTTTGTGCGTTAAATTCATAGCTAAGTTTTAATTGCGAGAACGAAAAATTTAAAAGGCAAAAAATTAACACAACCAGTTTTATCCTCATAGGACAGTCAAAAAGTGTGTTATGATGTTACTTGTTTCATTTGCTCTGTCTATCGCTTGAAATTCAAATCTATATCTGCCTTTTTGCGTGCTCGGTGGTAGTTGGATTATAATTGAGTAAATTCCATCACCAGCTTTATCATCACCGCTAATTCCGCTTGCATTGCCGTCATCATACATTCTGAATGGATTTCCGGACGATGGAGAACCATCTGGTTTAAATGAGTTAAATTGAACAGTTTTTATATCGTTATCTCCGTCTGGGTCGGTTGCTTTAATTGTCATTTTTATTAGAACTGTTTGAGATTGCAGGAAAACTGTATCAGGTGCGTTAAGTTCTGAAATAACTGGCGGACGATTGCCACGATAAACTTCAAAACTAAAATAAACTTCATTCCCCGAAATTCCAGATTTATCAACAGAATAAACCTTGACAAAATAAATTCCACTTTCTTTCCTTTTAATTTTAAAATTCGGTTCTCCATAAAAAGTTGAATCGTTAACTCTATTCAATTTGCCACTTTTTAAAATCGCACCTCTTAACGGATTTAAAATTTGATATAAAGTTTCTGCGATGTCCATCTGTCCGTCTTTGTCTATGACAGTTGCGGTGAGTTTAAATGTTATATTGAGTGTGTCTTCGGGATTTTTTTCACCTCCAATTATGATTGTGTCAAGATTTACTTTTTGAGGTTCAACTTTTAAGTTTTTAACAATCGGTGGATTTGAAAAATTGACATCAATAAAGCCCAAATCAGAATCTTTACAGGCGTAAATTAAAACAGCGCATAGAAAGAAAAATGCCTTTTTCATTTAGCGACTCATTTTATTGTGATTGGGACGGGTGATATTGAGAGAAAGAAAATTAAAATCGTAATCCATCCGATTATTTTTCGTTTTTTATCAAGCATTCCGAATGTTCCAATTGGTGGATGCTCAATTTTTACTATAAAATACAGAACGAAAGCCCACACAAGCCAACCTGGCCAGCCAAGGTTTTGCTCAAAAATTCCAAAAAGACCGAAAAAGATCAAACTGTAAAAAAATCCACGTGCAATGTATTTATGCCTATCACCAAACATTGCGAAGATAATGTGTCCTCCATCAAGCTGACCTACTGGAATTAAATTCATCGCAGTTACCAGAAGACCAAACCATCCTGCACAAAGATAAGGATAGTGGTAAATCTCATTCATCGGTGGAATAAAGGCATCCGGGTTCAAAATTGAAAATAATTTTCTGAAAAAGAAGAAGAGGAGTGTATCTCCAAAAGTTAAATCTCCTTTTGGTAGAGAAGGAAGAAAACGATATTCAGGGTGAATTTGATAGAGATACTCAATGTCAGGTAAATTTTCAAAGCCGTAAATTAACACAAGAAGTGTTGCTATAAAACCGGCAATTGGTCCTGCGACGCCGATGTCAAATAAAGCTTTTCTGTTTGGGATTAAAGATTTTATTCGTATAACCGCACCAAGGGTTCCAAAGTTTAAAACAAATGGAATTGGGGGGAATGGGATAAAGAATGGAAGAGTTGTTGTCACGCCGTGTTTCTTTGCAGCGAAATAGTGCCCAAATTCATGCGATGCAATTATAAAGAGAATTGAAAGTGAATAAGGCAAACCATAGTGCAAATTACTTAACTCAAATGGATCTTTAAGTACCCATTGAACACCCGCCAGTGTGACGGTGAAAAATGTGATCACAAAGAGAAAAATGTGAAGTGCGTAGTTTGGTTTATACTCACGGATTCCGAAGAGCTGATAGTATTCAGGGTTGCTCATCTATCGCCAGATTTTTTTATTGAATTTGAGGAAAAAACGGGAAAAAATCAAATTTGAACATCATTGATAAAAAGATTAAAATTTTTTAAATTAAAATAGATAAAAAATTTGTAAAGCGAAACATGTCCACAATGTTGCAAAGAAAATTTTGCCCGTTAAAAACGGGCATTTCAGAAAATAAAAAAATTAAAGGGGAGGATCCGCCATGTGGCAATTTTGGGCAACCTTCATTGTGGGATTATGGCTTCTTCTTGGTTCAGGTTTAATGGGGATTAGTGTCAACAAAGAAAACTTTGAAATTTTGTATCTCTTAACGGGTATTTTTTCATTCACACTTGGTCTTTGGGTATTTGTAAGCCCTATTAAAGGTTTGCTGAAAATTTTCTCAGCAATTATTGGTATAGCAGGGATTTGGCTTGGTATCTGCGCTTATATTTCTGGCTTACAAGGAATTGCTAACCCAATCATAGTTGGTATTATTCTCATTGTTCTTGGATTCTGGGGTGCTTTAACTAAACCAACATCATAACTACGATCCCCCGGGTTTCCCGGGGGATGTTAATTAATTTGCCTAACTGGCTATGCAAGTTAAAGCGCAAACATATGAGCCAGGATATATTGAATTAGAACGAAAAGGGATTTTAAAAGAAAGGGTTGAGATTTTAAAACAAATTCTAAGCGATTGCACGCTTTGTCCGAGGAATTGTCATGTGAATAGATATTCGGGAAAAAAGGGTAAATGTAGAGTTGGAAGCGAAATCATAATTTCCGGGGTTCACCCGCACTTTGGCGAAGAGCCGTGTCTTGTAGGAAGTCATGGGTCGGGGACGATTTTTTTCGCAAGTTGTAATATGAATTGCATTTATTGTCAAAACTATGAAATAAGCAGATTTAAAGTTGGTGAGATTATCAATGTCTCAACACTTGCTGATTCAATGCTTTATCTTCAGAGATTGGGTTGCCATAACATTAACCTTGTAACGCCCACGCATTATGTTCCGCAAATCGTTGAAGCCATTTGGATTGCAGTTAAAAAGGGATTAAAAGTTCCAATCGTTTATAATTGTGGTGGGTATGAGTCAGTTGAAACTTTGAAGTTGCTTGAAGGGATCGTTGATATTTACATGCCTGATATAAAGTATTCTGATAACGCAAATGGTTTGAGATATTCAGGTGTTCCAGATTACTGGGATGTTGTTCGCCCAGCAGTGAAAGAAATGTGGCGACAGGTTGGAGACCTTGAAATATCTGATGGTATAGCAGTGAAAGGTTTGCTTGTTCGTCACCTTGTCCTTCCAAATAATATAGCAGGTTCGGCAAAGGTTTTTGAGTTTATTGCAAACGAGATTTCAAAGGATACTTATGTTAACATTATGGCACAATATAGACCTTATTTCAATGCTTTTCTAAAACCAGAACTGGCACGAAGAATAACGGTTCAAGAATATAGAGAAGCGATAAAACTTGCTCATCAATTTGGATTAAGAAGAATTGAACTAAGTCCATGGTTTTAGGGGTTGATTTTATCTTTTCAATTTTTTAAATTCCTACAAAAAGACTTGAAATGAAAAGGGTATCGTTTCTTTTAGTTTTTATCTCATTTGTAATTCAAGCACAGAACTTAACAGGTTTCCTCGGGGAAAATACCCAAAGACAGATTGAATGGGAGAAGAAGTTTTTGAGCATTCCAAAATCTCAGAATTGTGAAAGACATCTATTTATTCTGACGGAAGAACCACATCCTGCGGGGAGTGAAGCGGGTTATAAGGTTGCTTTTTATATAGATAGCGTTTTCAAATCATACGGATTGAATTCAAAAATCGTTGATTATTGGGCTTATCTTCCTTATCCAGAGGAGGTTGTGCTTGAAATGACGCAACCCAGCAGGATAAAATTTGACTTAAAAGAAACATCATGGCTTTGGGATAAAGATACTTACGATGATAATATCTTTACATTTTTCAACGCATACTCTCCTGATGGAGAAGTTGAAGCACAGGTTGTGTATGTTAATTATGGTTTGCCTGAGGATTATGAGAAGTTAAAAGAACTTGGAATTGATGTTCGGGGGAAAATTGTGATGGCAAGGTATGGTAAGTCGTTTAGAGGTGTAAAAGCGAAAGTCGCGGAAGAAAATGGGGCAATCGGGTTGATTATTTATTCTGACCCTATGGATGATGGCTATATGAAAGGTGATGTTTATCCTCGTGGACCTTGGAGACCTGAGGGAGCGGTTCAAAGAGGAAGCATTTATTATATGTTTGAGTATCCTGGTGATCCACTCACGCCCGGATATCCAGCGACAAAAGATGCGAAGAGAATTTCGCCTGAACAGGCGAAAAGTTTGCCCAAAGTTCCAACGATGCCTGTATCTTACGGAATTGCAAAGGTAATTCTTGAAAATTTATCCGGTCCCGTAGTTCCGGAGGAATGGCAAGGTGGATTACCTTTTGCGTATCACACTGGACCTGGTCCAGCAAAGGTCAAAATGAAAATTAAATCAAACTGGAAAATAAGACAGATAAAGAATGTTGTTGCTGAATTGCGTGGATTTGAAGAGCCGGAGAAAAAAATTATCTTCGGGAATCATCACGATGCGTGGGTTTATGGTGCTGTTGATCCAAACAGTGGAACTGCGGTGATGCTTGAAACTGCAAGAGCTCTTTCTGAACTTGTGAAAAGCGGATGGAGACCAAAAAGAAGCATCGTATTTTGTGCGTGGGATGCGGAAGAATACGGTTTAATCGGCTCAACAGAGTGGGTTGAAGATAACTACAATGACTTGGTTAAAAATGCGATCGCTTATATAAATGTTGATGTTGCTGTTTCAGGTAAAAATTTCGGAGCAAGCGCTGTTCCATCGCTTGACCGTTTCATTGAAGAAGTTATAAAATCTGTTGATGATCCAGAAACTGGGAACAGTATCTTCGTTGAAGCGTGGAAAAATCAGAATAAAAATTCATCTTCAAATCCACCTGATACAGCTCGCATTAAAATTGGAAGATTGGGAAGTGGTTCTGATTATACCGCATTTCTTGATTACGCCGGAATTCCGTCAATTGATATGAGATTTACAGGTCCATACGGAGTTTATCACTCCCAACTTGACAATTTTTATTGGATGAAAAACTTTTGCGACCCAACTTTCAAATATCATGAAACGATGTGTAAAATTGTTGGAATTGCTCTGATGAGGTTATCTTCGGCAGATTATTTGCCGTTTAACTATGTTGATTATGCAGATGAGGTGGAAAAATATGTGAATCAAATTGAGAAAAATTATGGTGCAAAGTTGAAATCTAATGGAATTGATTTTGCGAGTGTAAAGGAAAAATTGAAATTATTTAAAATTTATGCCGATTCACTTTTTAGAATCAGAAATTCGCTCGTAAAAATTGAGCTACAAAAAATTGAGCAGAAATTTACACGAAAATCTGGACTTCCAAATCGTGATTGGTATAAGCATAGAATTTATGCACCAGGTTATTATCTTGGCTATGGCTCTCAACCATTGCCCGGAATAAGTGAGATGCTTTATTCGGGAAATTTTGATGCTGTAAAAAGAGAGATTAAATTACTTGAGGAAGCAATTGAAGATGTCATCAAAGAAATGCAAACAATTTTAAAAAACAAAAGGGAGGTTAAATGAACATACTTGTAACTGGCGGGGCTGGCTTTATCGGTTCACATGTTGTTGATTCTTACATTGAACTCGGGCATAATGTTATTGTTGTTGATAACTTATCAACTGGATTTATTGAAAATGTGAATCCGAAGGCGAAGTTTTATCAAATGGACATAAGAGATAAAAAGATTGAGGAAATTTTTAAGAGCGAAAAAATTGACATTGTCAATCATCACGCTGCACAGATGGATGTAAGAAAGTCAGTTGAAGACCCAATTTATGATGCAGATGTGAATATAATTGGGAGTTTGAACCTTTTGCAGTTGTGTGTTAAATATGGTGTCAAGAAATTTATTTTTGCATCAACAGGCGGAGCAATCTACGGGGAGCAGGATTATTTCCCAGCAGATGAGGAGCATCCGACAAGACCTCTTTCACCTTATGGCGTGGCAAAATTGACCGTTGAAAAATATCTTTATTTTTACAAGGAAGTCCATGGCTTAAATTATGTTGTTTTAAGATATGCCAACATATATGGACCAAGACAAAATCCACACGGCGAAGCAGGAGTTGTGGCAATTTTTACAAGTAAAATGTTGAAAGGGGAGCAACCAATAATAAATGGAGATGGGCTTCAAACGAGAGATTACACCTATGTAGGTGATGTCGTAAGGGCAAATGTTCTGGCTTTGAATTATGATAAGTCGGATGTTTTCAACATTGGAACGGGAATTGAAACAGATGTGAATACGCTTTTTCATAAATTAAAAAATTTGACTGGAGCAAATTGCGATGAAGTTCATGGACCCGCGAAACCAGGAGAGCAGAGAAGAAGTGTTATAAGTTATGAGAAGATAAACAAAGTTCTCGGCTGGAAGCCGGAGGTTTCGCTTGATGAAGGATTAAAGTTGACGGTTGAGTTTTTCAAAAATAAATTTAAGTCCTAATGTCTGTGGTTGAACTTGTTGATAGATTAACAAAAGGTGAATTTAGAGCTTTATCAAAAGCAATTTCACTTGTTGAAAACGAACATCCGGATGCAGAGCAACTTTTGAAAAAAATTTACAAATTCACTGGAAAAGCTTACAAAATTGGAATCACGGGACCACCGGGCGCAGGCAAAAGCACACTTGTCTTTCAACTGACGAAACTTCTACGAAACGAAAACAAAAAAGTTGGAATAATCGCGGTTGACCCAACAAGTCCATTTACAGGTGGATCTTTGCTTGGCGATAGAGTAAGAATGAGCGACTTAACACTTGATGAGGGTGTATTTATAAGAAGTATGGCAACGCGTGGAAGTTTGGGAGGATTAAGTAAGAAAGCAATTGAGGCGGGAGATATACTTGATGCTGGTGGATTTGAGTATATAATTTTTGAGACGGTTGGAGTTGGGCAATCCGAACTTGATATAGTAAAAGCTGCTGATACAGTTGTGGTTGTTTTAGTCCCTGAATCTGGCGACTCAATTCAAGCGATGAAAGCAGGATTGATGGAGATAGCCGATATATTTGTCCTTAACAAAAGCGATAGAGAAGGAGCTGATGTGGCTGTGAATGCAATTAAAAGTGTGTTAAGTTTTAGGCAAAGAAGGGATGAATGGGAAATTGAAGTTATAAAAACAGTTGCAAGCACGGGTGCAGGGGTTGATTCGCTTCTTGAAGTTATAAAAAAACATCGTGACTTTCTGATTAAAACTGGCGAATTTGAAAGAAGGAGAAAAGAAAAGTTGAAACTTAAAATAAAAGAAATCGTTGAGGAGAAGTTAAGAGAAAATTTTTGGACGCTTGACAGAGAAAAAATGCTTGATGAAAAAGTTGGTTCCATTGAGAATTCGCATTTAAATCCGATTGAAATAGCTGAGGAACTCATTAAACATTTTTACAAGCAAAATTCTTTACAATAAAGGAGCCAAAAGCTCCGAAAATAAAAACAAACTCAAAAGGTTCAAAGCTATGGATTTCTATTTAACTGAAACTCAGAAGCAAGTAAAGCAACTTGCTCGTGATTTTGCAGAAAATGAGATAGCGCCAAATGTCAAAAAATTTGACCAGTCGGGGGAATTTCCAATTGAGCTGATGAAAAAACTTGGTGAGATAGGGTTTCTCGGAATAACATTTCCAGAAAAATATGGAGGTGCGGGGTTGAGCTATCTTGATTATGTTGTGATAATTGAGGAGATAAGCAGAGTTGATCCGTCAATTGGTTTAAGTGTATCCGCACACAATGGGCTTTGCACAAATCATATTTTTATGTTCGGGAATGAAACACAAAAAGAGAAATACCTTCCTGATCTTTGCACTGGTAGAAAGATAGGTGCGTGGGCTTTGACAGAACCACAAGCAGGAAGCGACGCTGCGAATCTTTTGACAACCGCTGTAAAGGAAAATAATTTTTATGTCATCAATGGCAATAAAATTTTTACAACTCACGGTGGAAGCGCTGAAATCATCGTCGTGATGGCGGTTACGGACAAAAGCAAGGGGAAAAATGGAATTTCAGCATTCATCCTTGAAAAAGGTTATGAAGGTTTGATTGTTGGGAAAAAGGAAGATAAACTCGGAATGCGTGCAAGTGAAACTTGTTCCCTTGCATTTGACAATTGCAAAGTTCCTGCAGAAAATTTAATCGGTGAAGAAGGTCAAGGTTATAGGCAGGCGATGGAAATTCTTGCTGGTGGAAGGATTGGAATAGCAGCTCTTTCCGTCGGGCTTGCTCAGGGAGCGCTTGAATTGAGCTTAAAATATGCAAAGGAAAGAAAAGCATTCGGAAGATATATTGCGGAGTTTCAGGCAATCCAGTGGAAACTTGCGGATATGGCGACGCAAATTGAAGCAGCAAGATTGTTAACTTACAAAGCAGCTTATCTTAAAGATCAGGGCAAAGATTATTCGCTTTATGCTTCAATGGCAAAGTATTACGCAAGTGAAGTTGCGGTGAAATGTGCAAATGAAGCAGTTCAAATTTATGGAGGTTATGGTTATGTAAAAGAATATCCCGTTGAAAAACTTTATAGAGATGCGAAACTTTTAACCATTGGTGAGGGAACAAGCGAAATTCAAAAGATAATAATTGCAAATAAAATCCTTAAAGAACTTTCACATCTTGATTAACCTGCGATTGCAACGGATAAAGCAAGAACCTCCGACGCACCTGATTGAATTAAAGCTTTTGCACATTCATTAACAGTTGATCCAGTCGTTATAACATCATCAACGATTATAAATTTTCTACCTTGCACAAACTTTTTATCTTTTTCTCTAACAAAGAAAGCATCTTTCACATTCTCCTTTCGTTCCTCAAAATTTAACTTTGTCTGTGTCTGCGTGTTCCTTGAGCGAAATAATATATGGTTGTTTACTTTTACGCCGATGACTTTACTTATCCCTTCTGCAATTAACTCACTTTGATTGTAACCTCGCTCTCTAAGTCTAATTTTGTGAAGCGGGACAGGTATCAAAGCATCAGCTCTCAAAAAATCTTCATCATCTTTGATTGAATTCCCAACGATCTCACCAAGAAGAATTCCTATTGAACGTTTATTTTGATATTTAAGCTCGTGAATTAGTGTTTGGATTATTCCTTCATCTTTAAAATGAAAGCATGAAAACGCCTTTTTCACAAATCCATTTTCACCAAATTTTACTTTAAAACTTTTCTCAATATCAATTGATTCAACTTTTTCAATTTTTTGAAGGCAATCAAAACAAATTATCATTTTTCTATCTTCAAGATGTTGATGACAAATCTCGCATTCGTAAATAAAGACGAAGTCAAGAAGCGAATTAAAAATTAAATCAAGCACTTTCATTTGCGCTTTTTGTTTGATTATATAAAAATTCAGCGTTTATTTCAAGATGATCTCTGTCGTCAAATTGCAATGAAAAAGATTTTTCATTAATTTTTTTAAAAACCGCAGACGATAGAATGAAAATCCTTGGAATAGAGACATCTTGTGATGAGACATCAGCAGCAGTTCTTGACGATGGGCAATTGCTTTCAAGCATTGTTTCATCTCAATACTTTCATTCAAAATATGGCGGAGTTGTCCCTGAACTTGCATCAAGAGCACATCAAAGAGTTATTGTTAAGGTTGTTGATGAAGCTTTGGCAAGCGCTGGAGTAAAAAAAGAAGAACTTGAAGGAATTGCGGTAACTTATGGTCCAGGGTTAATTGGTTCTTTGCTTGTCGGTGTTAGCTTTGCGAAGGCGATGGCGTTTGCTTTAAAAATTCCAATTGTCGGTATCAATCATCTTGAAGGGCATATTTTTTCAACTTTTTTGGCTGAAGAGCATCCCGATTTCCCGTTTGTCTCTTTGGTTGTCTCGGGTGGGCATACGATGCTTGTTTTGGTTGAAGATTTTTTGAAATTTAAACTTCTTGGACAAACGCGCGACGATGCAGCTGGTGAAGCATTTGATAAAGTTGCAAAACTTCTCGGACTTGGTTATCCGGGCGGACCTTTGATTGATAAACTTGCTCGTGAGGGAGATCCAAATTTTGTTAAGTTCCCTAAGCCAATCCCATCATCAAGTAAAGATGATGAGTATGAATTTAGTTTCAGCGGTTTGAAAACGGCAGTTCTTTATTATTTGAAGAAAATTAATTTCCAAAATCTTGATGAGAAGGAAAAGACGCAAATAATTAGAAATGTGTGCGCAAGCTTTCAAAAAGCAGTTGTTGATGCACTCGTTGAACAGACGATAAAAGCAGCAAAAAATTTTAATGTTAAAAATATATCAATTGCAGGTGGTGTAGCTGCAAACTCTGAATTGAGAAAGAGGATGAAAGAAAAAGCAGAAAGTGAAGGAATAAAACTTTACATTCCAGATTTATCTTATTGCACTGACAATGCAGCGATGATCGCTTTTGTTGGTTACATAAAATTGAAAAATGGGATAAAGCATGATTACGGGTTAAGCCCAGTTCCAAATTTGAAAATTTAAACAAAAACTTGCGATGAATAGAATTGAAAAAGTTTTAAACAAAGGCGAAAAACTTTTGATACCTTACATAACTCCTGAATTCCCAATTAAGAACTCAACACTTCCATTGCTTGAGGCACTTCATTATGCTGGAAGCGACATGATTGAGATTGGTATTCCATTTAGCGATCCAATTGCGGATGGACCGACAATACAACATTCATCTTACATCGCCTTGAAAAATGGAGTAAATTTGAGAAAAATTTTTAACATTGTTTCTGAATTCAGAAAGAAATTTTCAACACCGATAATTTTAATGGGTTATTTCAATTCAATTTTAAATTTTGGCATCTCAAAATTTGTGTCGGAATCGGTTGAAAATGGCATTGATGGTTTGATAGTTCCTGATTTGCCTGTGGATGAAGCAGATGAATTGATAAATTTTTCTCAAAAGTATGGTTTAAGCAATATATTTCTTGTTGCCCCAACTTCAACGACGGAAAGAATAAAGTTAATTTCCTCAAAATCAACTCATTTCGCTTATTGCGTTTCTGTCACGGGTGTAACAGGTGAAAGGGAAAATTTCGGTGGAGATGAATTTGAAAATTTTATGAGAAGGGTAAAAGAGAACTCCACTAAGCCATTTGTTGTTGGGTTTGGTATATCAAAAAGAGAGCATGTCCTCAAAGCGTGGGAGTGGGCTGATGGTGCTGTCGTTGGTTCTGCTTTAATTAAAAAACTTTTCAACATTGATGAAATATCAAAATGCTCGGAAATTGCTTACGAATTCATAAAAGAATTAAAAAATGGGCTGGTTCAAGAGAAAAAGCAAATATGGTGAAATTGAAAAATGGCGAAAAAAAATTGACAAAGTTGATGTAAAAATTATCCGCCTTCTTAACAAAAGAGCAAGATACGCCGACGAAATAGGAAAACTCAAACAGGAATTGAATCTCCCAATTTATTCACCCGAAAGAGAAAAACAAGTCATTGAAAATGTCATCAAGCATAATTTCGGACCTCTTTCAGATATGGCTGTTAAAAGATTGTATGAGAGAATTATTGATGAATCACGACGCCTTGAAAGGGAGTCAGCAGAGTTTAGAGAAAAAAATAAACTTGTTGAAGAAAATTTGAATAAAAAATTTCTTAACATTCCAGAATTTGCAAAAAATTTTGTTATCCTTATTCTGTTGAGCATTTTTTACATCATAACAAAGCAATTTTTCATATTTGATCTTCCACCAACCAAATTTTCAATCGTTGAGATACCTAAAAACGCATCTTTTAAACAAGTTGTTGATATTTTGAGTTCGGAGGGAATTTTAAGAGACAAAATTTTATTTTACTACGCTGGACGAATTTTTAATTTTGATAAAAAAGTTAAGGCGGGAAAATATGTTTTGACTGATAATTTGCCGATCGCTGTTTTAATGGATGAGTTATTAAATCCAAAATATGTTATGCATATTTCGGTCACGATCCCAGAGGGATTGACAGCAAAAAGAATTGCTGGAATTTTGAGGGAAAAGATCGGGATTGATTCTGTAAAGTTCATGTCTCTTGTCAACGAACCCAGATTTGCAAAAAATTTAGGCATTGATGCAGAAGGTCTTGAAGGTTATCTTATGCCTGATACTTACATTTTCATCTGGGGAGATGATGAAGAGAGCATAATTAAAAAGATGGTTTCGGAGTTCAAAAAGTTTTATTCAGATTCATTGAAGGAAAGAGAAGAAGTCATCGGTTTAACGACGCATCAGGTTGTGACTCTTGCCTCAATAGTTGAAGGTGAAGCGAAGTTTGATGACGAGAAGCCAAGAATTGCTGGCGTTTATTTCAATCGTTTAAAACTTAACATACCGCTTGAAGCAGACCCAACAATTCAATACATTATCCCAGATGGTCCAAGAAGATTACTTTACAAAGATTTAAAAATTGAATCGCCATACAACACTTACCTAAACAAAGGTTTGCCACCTGGACCTGTAAATAACCCCGGGCGAAGTTCAATTCTTGCGGTTTTATATCCCGAAAAACATAAATTTTTATACTTTGTTTCGGATGGAAGCGGAAGGCATATATTCTCGCGAACTTATGAAGAACATTTGAAGGCGGTGCGAAGATACAGAAAAATTTTGCTCTCAAAGAAAAATCAAAACAACTAAAATCGTGGCTTCTGTCGTAGAGATATTTAAATTTCTTCTGAAAATTGACCTTCGCTCAAAGAAACCCAACAAGACAAACTACGGAAGAATTATCTTAATTTTTATAACAAATTTTTTGTGGTTTTCTCTGCTTTCTCTTACGATTGCGCTTTCACTCATTCCTGAAAATAGAGAAAATATCTTTTCCGAGTATGAAAACGCCTTGTTTCTCTTAAATTTTTCCTTCGTTCTTTTTTCTGTTGAAATTTTGCTTTTAATTTTCACTGTTCTTGTTGAGTTTGAAACTTTTGTTTTAAATCAAGCAGAGATAGAATTTTTATCTTCATTACCAGTTGATCCTGTTTCATACGGGCTTGCGAAATATATGAATTTTCTTTTCTTTGTTTTTCTTTTGAGTTTTTCTATAAATCTTCCGCCGACCCTTGTGCTTTTGATTTTTAATTTGCTTGGAATTTTACAATTGAAAGGTTTTATTGTATCTTTTTCATATTTTGTTGTTGCAACTTTGGTTGTGATCGTCACATCAAATTTTGTTCTGTTGTTTATGCTTTTCATTGGGCGCGGGTTAAAATTTTCAAAGTTGAGAAAAATTTTGCTTCCTGCGCAAATTATCGCTGTTTTTATTACATTTTTCGTTTATCAAATCATTAACAGGTTATTTTCAAGTGCTGATCCTTCGGAAAGTTTATTTGCTTTGATTGATAAAATTTTTAAAAGCGTTCCCATTTTTGTCCCTCAAATTGTCGCTTCAAAGTTATTCATTTTTTTAGCTGGGCTTAAAATGTTTGCTTTAAATTTATTTGACATCTTTTCAATTGCAATTGCTTTGTGTATTTTGCTTATCCCAATTTTTACATTGAGAATTGAAATGTTGAAAAATATAATTGACTCATCCAGAACATCTGACAGAGGCAAAAAATATATCGCTTTTGAAATTGTAAAGTTCTTAAAAAAGTTTCTTTTTAAGAAGGAAATTGAATTTGCGATGTATGAGCTTGTCTATATTCATTTGAGACGTGATAGGTCTGTGATGGTTAAAATTTTGTCAGCCTTTGCCATTGGGATTGCGATAGCAATTTATTTTCTGCTTTTTGATGAAGTAAAAAATCCACTGATTGAACCATCTTCAAAAGCCAATGTTTTGATGCTTATTTCAATTTTTTTCAATGTGACCGCAGGAATTATCGCAATCACAAATCATCGTAGTTATGAAGCGAGATGGATTTATCATTTCATCACTGCTGATGAAATGTTTTACGCAATGAATGGCGCTTTTAAAGTTTTATGGCATCACATTTTGATTCCATTGCTTGCGCTGTTCTCAATTCTGTATTTTATTTTACTTAAATCGTTTCAAATTGTTTTACTTCACATCTTAACAACAGCGTTTTTGACAAAGATATTTTTTAACATTGTTGCTTTAATTTCTTCACATCTTCCGTTCAGTCAACCAATTGAAAAGTTAAGTTCTATTGAAAAAATTTTAATTCAATTTTCTTCGTTTTTTGCGGTGTTAGTTGCAGTATTGTTTGAGCGTGGATTTTATTTTATGATTTTAAAGTTTAAAAATTTAATTTTCACAGGAGCGATTTTGCTTTTACTCATCATTGTAGAGAGATACACTTTTCATATTTTTAGGCAAAAAATTTTAAAGGTCGCAAAATGGAGAACAGAAGAAGAGTTATAGTCGGAGTGACAGGAGCAAGTGGAGGAATTTATGCGTTGAGGACGATTAGAGCATTTCTAATTTATGGGTTTGAAATTCACCTTGTGGTTTCGGATTATGGAAATTATGTTTTAAAAGATGAATGTGGAGTTGATTTTAGAAACAATGAGCCGATGGATGTGTTAAGAAATTTATTTGGAGATGAAGTTGAAAAGGGAAAGATAATTAAATACAATTTCAGAGATTTGACCGCAAGAATTTCAAGCGGTTCGTTTGATACGGATGGTATGGTTGTCGTTCCGTGCTCTGTGAAAACTTTGTCTGGAATAGCAAATGGAATTTCGTCAAATTTAATTGAGCGTTCAGCAGATGTTTGTTTAAAAGAAAATCGTCAACTTGTTCTCGTATTTAGAGAAACGCCATTGAATTTAATTCACATACAAAATATGCTCACGCTTGCCCAAGCGGGTGCGAAAATTTTACCAGCTTCTCCAGCGTTCTATCAAAAACCCAAAACTTTTGAAGACCTTGCGGATTTCATCGCTGGGAAAATTTTATCGCTTTTTAAAGTTGAGCATAACTTATACAAAAAGTGGGGTGAGTAAGATGCGGATTTTAATTTTGTTAATTTTATTACAACAAATTTTAAATTTCGGTATGAAAGCACAAAGCGTGGAAAAAAGATTCAGAGCGAGGGAGCTTGGGATTGTGGTTGGGGTTTTGCCAGCTGGAAAATATAATGCTATTACGGATGTCAAGGGAGTTAAAGTTGGGCATAAAACAATTATAAAAGGGGACAGCATAAGAACAGGCGTAACGGTCATAATTCCGCACGACGGAGATTTGTTCAGGGATAAAGTTCCTTGTGCATTTTATGCGGGGAATGCGTTTGGAAAATTTGCAGGATCAACGCAGATTGAAGAGCTTGGGGAACTTGAAACACCGATTGCTCTTACAAATACGCTCGCTGTTCCAAAGGTTGCAGATGCATTGATTCAATACACGCTTGAAAAATCGGGAATGGAAATTCGCTCAATTAATCCAGTCGTAGGTGAAACAAATGATGGTTATCTCAACAAAATTCAGGAAAGAGTTATAACTTATCAAGATGTTCTTGATGCTATAAACTCATCAAGTTCTGGTGAGGTTGAAGAGGGCTCGGTTGGAGCTGGCACTGGAACAATTGCCTTTGGTTGGAAAGGTGGAATTGGAACTGCATCAAGAGTTTTGCCGAAAAATCTCGGTGGATGGACGGTTGGGGTTCTGGTTCAAACAAATTTCGGTGGAATTCTAACGATAAACGGAGCTCCTGTTGGGCTTGAACTTGGGAAATTTTATCTTAAAGATGAACTTCAAAAAGCAGACGGCTCAATCATAATTGTTGTCGCAACGGATGCTCCACTTATGCCAAATCAATTAAAACGACTCGCAAGAAGAGCAATGCTTGGGCTTGCGAGAACTGGCTCACCCTCAACAAATGGAAGCGGTGATTATGTAATTGCTTTTTCAACAAATCCAGATTGCAGAATTAAACAAACTGACGAAATTTATCAACCACAAACGATAAAGGTTCTACCGAACTCAGCCCTTTCTCCACTTTTTCAAGCAGTTGTTGAAGCAACCGAAGAAGCAATTTATAATTCACTTTTGAAGGCAACAACGATGACGGGTTATCTCGGACGAAAAGTTGAAGCAATACCAATTGACAAGGTAGTTGAAATTTTGAACAAATACAATGTCTTAAACTACGATAAAAAATTTAAGTTGAGGTGAAAATTATGGAAAAGACAATTGCAATCATTGAAGATGATAAAGATATTCTTGAACTTGTATCCCTTCATCTTCAAAAGGCAGGTTTCAAGGTGAAAAAATTTACAGATGGTGAATCTTTCTTTCGTTATTTGAGAACTGATAAACCGAATCTTTTAGTTCTTGACTTGATGTTGCCAGATATAGATGGGCTTGAGATTTGCAAAAGTTTGAGAATTGATCCAGAGACGAAAGAAATTCCAATTATAATTTTAACCGCAAAAATTGAGGAGACGGATAAAATCATAGGGCTTGAACTTGGAGCGGATGATTACATAACAAAACCATTTTCGCCACGGGAACTTGTTGCACGTGTTAAGGCAATTTTGAGGAGAACATCAACAGAAGAGGCAAAGCATGAAATAATCACAATAGCAGATAATCTCAAAATAGATTTAAATCGGATGGAAGTGTTCGTTGAAGATGAAAAAATTGACTTAACACTTACGGAGTTTAAAATTCTCAAGCTCCTTGCACAAAAACCTGGCTGGGTTTTTTCAAGGGAGCAAATTTTAAGAAGTATATGGGGCGATGAAAAGAATGTTTATGATAGAACGGTTGATGTCCATATAAAAAATTTGCGTGATAAACTTGGGAAATTTGGCAAATTGATAAAAAGCGTTCGTGGTGTTGGATATAAAATAGATGTTGAATAAGCAAATGAGAAATTTAAACATTTTCATATTTTTCGGATTTTTTCTTATCGTTGTGCTTACACTGATTTTAAAACCGGCTCTGGGTTTGATTTTGTCGTTCATTTTTGCATTATGGTGTTTTAAAAATTTGTTTGAACCATTGCTTCAACTTAACAAACAAATAAAAAATTTTTACAATGAAAAGGATGCTATTAATGAAGAAATTTCTTTGCCAAATTTAATCACAAATCTTCGGTATCTACACAAACGTTTTGTGGAATTTGAGATAAAATTCAAAGATTACGAAGAGAAATTCAAAACTTTAAACAAAATAGTTTCTGATGCTGTTCTGATAATTGATAAAAATGGGCGGATAAAGCAGTTTAACGAAAACTTTAAAACAACATTTTCAAAGTCCGGGGTTATAATTGAAGAATCTCTTTTAGGTGAAGGGAAGTTGTATTGGGAGGTGATACGGGATTTTGATTTGAATGAATTTATAAAAAGTTTGATGATGGATGAAAATTTAAAACCGGGGCAGGAAATTTCAAAGGAAATTGAAGTCAAAGAGAAAATTTATTTAATAAATGCTGTGAAAACTTTGAACGGTGATATAATTTTGAGTTTAAGCGATGTAAGTTTTCAAATTGAGCTCGCTCGGATAAAGAGGGAACTTGTTGAAAACATTTCTCACGAATTGAAGACGCCCCTTTCAAATATAAAAGGTTATGTTGAAACGCTTGAGGAGGAACTTGAAAAACTTGCCAAACGTGGGAAAGTTAGAGAACTTTTGAATTATATTGATCCGATAAAAAGAAATACCGACAGGTTGGTCAAAATTATTAAAGACCTTTTGATTTTGTCTGAGGTTGAAGCAGCTGTTAAGTTTGAGGAGGAAATAATTGATTTTAAAAGTGTTGTTGGTGGAATTTTAAAAATTTATGAAAGAGAAATCAAAAAGAAGAATTTGTTTTGTGATGTTCAAATTTCGGAAAATTTGCCAAGATTTAAAGCGGATCCTTTTAGAATTGAGCAGATGCTTTCAAATTTAATTGACAACGCTATAAGATACACAGACAAAGGAGGGATAAAGATAAAGGTTGAACCATTAGAAGAGACAGCGAATAAAATCAAGAAAATAAAAATAACGGTTGAGGATACAGGTATCGGGATACCAAAGGAGCATCATCAAAGGATATTTGAAAGATTTTATGTTGTTGATAAATCAAGGTCAAGGCAAAGTGGTGGCACAGGATTGGGGCTTTCAATCGTTAAACACATAGTTTTAATGTATAACGGGAGCATAAACCTTGAAAGTAAAGTTGGGGTAGGAACAAAGTTTGAAATTATATTGCCTGTTAAAGATTCGGATTCTTAACCAAATTTTAACAATTTTTTAACCCTGTCTTAAAAATTTCAGTTTAACTTTGAACGGATTAAAAAGAAAATTTCTGCGATCTTTATGCGAATTTTTAGATTCTTTCTTCTGGCATTTCTAATTTTAAACCTTCTCAATTTAAATTCATTTTCACAGGATAAAGAACTTCTTGGGGCTGGGGCAACTTTCCCATATGTTTTATATTCAAAAATGTTTGATGTCTATTACAAACAAACAGGCATAAAAGTAAATTATAACTCAATTGGCTCAGGTGGTGGAATAAGACAGTTAAAGGAAAAAACAGTTGATTTCGGTGCTTCAGATGCTTTCTTGTCAGATGAGCAACTAAAAGAATTTAGTTCCCCCGTTCTTCACATTCCAATTTGCCTTGGTGCGGTTGTGATAACATATAATCTTCCCGGAAATCCAGAGTTGAAATTAACTCCCGATGTCATTGCGGATATTTTCCTTGGAAAGATAAAAAAGTGGAACGATGCAAGAATAACTCAGCTAAATCCCGATGTGAAACTTCCGAATATGAACATAACCGTTATACACAGGTCTGATGGAAGCGGGACGACATTTGTTTTCGTTGATTATCTTTCAAAGGTCAGCAAAGAATGGGAGACAAAAGTCGGGCGTGGGACATCAGTTGCGTGGCCTGTTGGTCTTGGGGCTAAGGGAAATGAGGGTGTAACAGGGCTCGTAAAGCAAATTCCCGGAAGCATTGGCTATGTTGAACTTATTTATGCAAAACAAAATAAACTCCCAATTGCACTTGTAAAAAATAAAAAGGGAAAATTTATTAAACCAGAACTTTCATCAATTACATCAGCTGGAAATGTAAAAATTCCAGATGACACAAGAATTTCTATCACCGATACAGATTCCGAAGATGGTTATCCAATAAGCAGTTTTACTTGGATACTTGTTTATAAAGAGCAAAATTATAAAAACAGATCATTTGAAAGAGCAAAGCAACTTGTTAAGCTTTTGTGGTGGATGATTCACGATGGGCAAAATTATACCGAGCCTTTGGATTATGCAAAATTGCCATCGGTGGCTGTTAAAAAAGCGGAAGCAATAATTAAATCAATCACATACAATGGCAAGCCGGTTTACACGGAAGTTGGCATTAAATAAAGATAAAATTTTCAACCTTGTCCTGAGTTTCTTTGCTGTGCTTTTGATATTTCTTGGCGTAGGGTTCTTTCTGAGTTTGTTTAATGCTTCTTATCTCGCTTTCAAAAAATTTGGAATAGGATTTTTTGCTGGTAAAAACTGGGATCCTGTTCAAGAGGAATTCGGAGCATTGCCTTTTATTTACGGGACGATTTTAACATCTTTTATTGCTCTTGGAATTTCATTCCCATTTTCAATTGCCATAAGCATAGTTTTAGGCGAATATTTTCAAAAGGGATTTTTTGCCGAAATTTTAAGATACTTAACAGAATTAATTGCTGGTGTTCCGTCCGTTGTTTTAGGATTTTGGGGTTTGTTCTTTCTTGTCCCATTAGTTCGTGAGATTGAAATTGCTTTAAATGTTCCGCCATACGGTGTGGGTATATTGACAGCATCAATTATTCTTGCTTTTATGATACTTCCGTATTCAGCTTCAATTGGGAAAGACGCTATGCGACTTGTTCCAAATGAGCTTAAAGAAGCAGCTTACGCTCTTGGTGCAACTCGCTGGGAGGTAATAAAAAAAGTTATGATTCCTTACGCAAGGTCTGGAATTATCGCAGGCATAATTTTATCACTCGGGAGAGCTTTGGGCGAAACTATGGCGGTGACAATGGTTATTGGAAATTACCACGGAATTCCAGAAAGTATATTCAGCCCCGGAAACACAATCGCAAGCGTCATAGCAAATGAATTTACAGAAGCAACGGGAGAAGTTTATCTTTCAAGCTTAATGTATTTAGGTCTTGCATTGTTCATAATCACAACTGTTGTGAATTTGATTGGAAGGTTTATTTTAAAAAAATTACAGCATTGAGAGATGAAAAGTTATCATTTCAGAATTTTAAAAAGCAAAATTATCTCTGTTTTTTTGACGCTATTTGCAATTCTTTCAACAGTGCCATTTCTTCTTGTCCTTTATTTTATCATTAAAAACGGAATTTCGGTTATAAATTGGGAATTTTTGACATCGCTTCCAAAACCTGTTGGCGAGCCAGGTGGTGGAATTTTAAACGCCATTGTTGGGACGACAATTTTGATCATCATCGCATTGATTTTAGCGGTTCCGTTTGGCATTTTTACGGGTGTTTTTCTTGCTGAAAAAGGTGATAGTAAAATTGCGTTTTTATCCCGTCTCGTTGTTGAGATCTTACAAGGTGTTCCATCTATTGTGGTGGGGATAATTGTTTATCTGTGGATCGTAAAACCAATGGGGCATTTTTCGGCGCTTTCAGGTGGCGTAGCTCTGGGAATTATGATGCTACCAGTTGTGATAAAATCAACAGAAGAAATTTTGAAATTAATCCCAAGAGAAATTAAAGAAGCATCGCTTGCTTTGGGTGTTCCGTATTATAAGACAATTTTAAAAGTTGTTATCCCAGCTGGGTTTAGTGGAATTTTAACTGGAATTCTTGCAGGCACGGCGAGGATAGCGGGTGAAACAGCGCCACTTCTTTTCACAGCATTTGGAAATCCATTTTTGAACTTCAACATCTTGAAACCGATAAGCGCAATGCCACTTTTAATTTTTAACTACGCAGTAAGCCCATATGAAGAATGGTGGGCGAAAGCTTGGGGTGCGTCTTGCATTTTGGTCGTTTTTGTTTTAACTTTAAACATAATAACAAGATTGATAAGCAAAAGATGACGGACATAGTCCTGAGGACAGAAAATTTGACCGCTTCATATGACGAACATATCGTTGTTAAAAATGTGAATCTTTCAATTCCGAGAAATAGCATAACCGCAATTATGGGTCCATCTGGCTGTGGAAAAACAACACTTATCCGTTGTTTTAACAGAATGCATGAGCTTTCCCCAAAAGCAAAAGTTGAAGGAAAAGTTATTTTAATTGAGAAAAATCATCAAATTGAAGAAATTGATGTCTATTCAATTGACCCAATGCTTGTCAGAAGAAAAATTGGGATGGTTTTTCAAAAGCCAAATCCATTTCCGACGATGAGTATTTACGAGAATGTAATTGCTGGATACATTTTGAACGGTATTAAGCTTAAAAAAAGTGAAGCTGATGAAATCGTTGAAGAAACCTTGAAAAAAGTTTCCCTTTGGGACGAGGTTAAAGATCGTCTTCATAAAAAAGGGACATTTCTTTCAGGCGGACAGCAACAAAGGTTATGCATAGCAAGAGCTTTGGCGATGAAACCAGATATAATTTTACTTGATGAGCCAACATCAGCGCTTGATCCAGTTGCAACTTTAAAAATTGAAGAATTGTTAGAGCAATTAAAAGATACTGTTACGATTGTGATCGTCACTCATAATGTTGGACAGGCAGGAAGAATTTCAGATTATGTTGCATTTATGTATCTTGGAGAACTCATTGAGTATGGTCCAACTGATGTAGTTTTCACAAGACCAAGGCATGAGAAAACGGAAGAGTTTTTGTCAGGAAAAATTGGATAAAAAATTTTTTTGATATATGCTGGCTGAAAAATTAAACAAGTTAAAAGAGAAAATTGTTGAGCAGGGAAATCTGGTTGAAAGCATGATTGAAAAAAGCATTCGTGGTTTATTGACACGGGATAAGGCGCTTTTAATTGATGTTTTACAGGTTGACGAACCAAGAGCAAATGAGATGGAAATTGAAATAGATGAAATGTGTGTTAATTTGATAGCGAGGTTTCATCCAGAGGCGAAAGATTTGAGGACGATAATAATGATTTTGAAGATGAACAACGATCTTGAAAGGATTGGGGATATGGCTGTAAATATATCTGAAAGCGCTTTGTTTTTGATAGAAAGGCCACAGGTAAAGCCATTGATTGATCTTCCGAAAATGGCTGAGGAAACAATTCAAATGTTGAAGGATAGCATAGATTCATTTATCAAAGGTGATTCAAATCTTGCTAAAAATGTATGTGAAAGAGATGATATAGTTGATGCATATCGTGATCAAATTTTGCGTGAGTTGATAACTTATATGATCTCTGACCCAACCACGATTGAGCGTGCAATCCATATTGAGAGAATTTCACGAAATCTTGAAAGGATTGCAGACCTTGCGACGAACATTGGGGAAGATGTTGTATATATTGTTGAAGGAAAGGTTATAAAGCATGGGAGATACAAAGAAACGGAGCAGGGAGGCGTTTAACCCTCCCTGCCTTATAAATTTCATTGCTCGCTTTTCAATTCTTCAATCGTCTTTCCATCGTAAAGCGCAATCCCGTGAATCAATGCGTAAATATAATTTGCAAGATGCCACCTTTCTTCATCCGTTAAAACATCTTTATAAGATGGCATTGGAGAACCATTTAATCCCGTTGTGAAGACAAGATAAATATCTTCAACTGTTGATGCACGCTTGACTTCATTTGGATTTGTCAGGTCTGGGATCAAAATTTTGTTTCCCCAGTCATCTTTAAAGCCCCGTTGCGCTGCTGGTCCATCCCCTTTTCCGCTAACGCCGTGACATTCCCAGCATTTCATCCTCAGATAAATTTCTCTTCCTTTCGCTATACTTTCGGGTGAAAGTGGAATTGCTCCAGTTGGCATCACAACATTTAACGGATATTCTTTCGGATTTGAAAATCTCTCTGAAAATGTCTTTATGTATTCAACAAGCGCATATCTATCCTCCGGTGTTAATTGAGAAAAACTTGGCATAGCAGTATTGTGGAAACCAAGCGAAATTGATTCATAAAGATCAGCATCCGTTGGAAGATTTCCGCTTTCGGTGGATCTGAACTTGAATATACCAGATGTAAAATCCCTTGGCTTTACGAATATAGTTGAGCTTACGACGCCGTCTCCTTTGCCATCTTTGCCATGGCACGGTGCACAGACATAATTAAAAACCTTTTTACCGTGTTCAAGAACTTCTTTCGGCGGATTGCTTGGTTGATCAATTCCTGTAAAACCATATATAAAAAGCCCAATGCAAGCAATTGTTGCTAATATCTTCGCCTTCATTTTTAAACCTCCAAGTTTTTTGTTTTTAAATTTTTGATTTTAGAAAAGAAAATGCGTCATCAACATAAACATTTGCATTTTCATAGTCATAGGCATTCCCATTTCGGATTTTGTATCTTGTTTCATCCAGCTGTATTCACCTGTGAGAAATACATTTGGTGCGAAATGATATCTTAATCCAATTGTAATTTGATTCGTTTTTTCATCTCCAACCTTCATAAAGTCATATCTTGTAAAGCCAGCGACTTTTTCAGGAAGTATAAAGACATTTGCACCAATGAAACCGCCGTTCATTTTTCTCTCTTCATCTCCAATTTTATCTGTTGCTGTGAGATACTGGAAAAATACATTTACTTTTTTCGTCCACGGGTCATAAACCTCAGCATCAAAGCCAAAACGATTGAATTTATTTTCCTGTTGAGAACCTTTCATCGTGCCAAGATAATAAAGTATTCCCGCTCTAAACGGAGCATTGTTTATCCATATGCTTTGATTGACTCTGAAATATAAATCAGGCGTGTTATCAATGTCTTCATTCACATTCGTCCCATTTACAAGGGCAATTTCATATCTTAATCCATCAAGAACCTGCGGTAAAAATCCATAAGCCGAGACGCCTAACTGTGGCTCTGCAAGTGAAAACTCAGCTTCAACCTGTCCATTTGCTTTAACTTCAGAAGCATATTCATAAACAAGATAACCAGCTTCACTTAACGCAAGATTAACAGGATAAGGAAGGTCAAGGCGAAATGAACCAAATTTTAAATTAAGATTGCTCATCGGCAAGATATTGTTGTAAATTACATGTGCGACTTCAACAGCAGCTTCATACCCACCGCCTTCTGCTGGGTCAACTACAACAGCAGCGAAGTAAGATAGATGCTTGCCTAATGTTCCTGCTGTGAAAATATCAGCCCCTGTCCTTGCAAAAGTAAAAGTTGATTTCTTCTCCGTTCCCATCTCTTCTTTTGTCCATGTAAACGTGCTGTGAAGCATAGCTGCAAATGGGAGTTGATTTGACATCCATATCGGAGTTGATTCAACTGTCCCAGGGAGCTGATAACCATTTGACTGAAATCTACGACCGAATTCATTCAGCATCGGTGGCGTTGTGTGGCAGGTAAAACAAGAACGATTATACTTCCTCGCAAAAAGCGGAATTGAATAAACATAGCTAGTTAATGAAATAACGGCAAAAAGCAGTGTAAATGCCTTAAAGAATTTTTCCCTCATTTTTGTATCACCTGTTTTGTTTTTGATTTTTGGTTTTGTTTATGGATTTTGCCTGAAAAAATAAAAATTGTGAATGTGATGAAAAATGTGAAAAACGCTGGGATAAACATTATCAATGTTCCGATGCCAATTTTTATTTTGCCTGTTTCCGGGTCGTAATTCAAACATCTAAATGCGACATTTTTTTGAATTTCATAAAACGGGACAAAGTTACCTTTTATCTCGTCAATTACTTCACGAAGTTTGACAACGGTTATCTCCCCGCCTACAAGAATTCGCACGATTTTACCATCTCTTATCCCAACGACAATCCCTGGATGATCATATTGTCCGATTGAGTCAACCCAGTTAAACCAGAACCCGAGTTCATCTGTAAATTTTTTTATCTTCTCTTTATCTGCAAAAATTCCGAAAATCCAGTCGTTCCTTTCAGACAAATTAAGGTCCTTTTTAAAGGCGTCCATATCCTCTGGCGTATCTGCTGTATCAAAACTTAAAACGACGATATAAAAATTTTTTTCTCTCTCATTTCCCGTAATTTTTTCAATTGAAAACTTCAAAGATGAGATAAGAGGCGAGCAAATCCCCGCACATCTTGAAAAGATAAGTGTAAGAAGAAATGGCTTTTTATTCCAAAGATTTGAAAGCGATGTGAGATTATTATCCGAAGTTATGATTTTAACATCGTCTATGCTTTTGTAGATGTATTTTGATTCAACTGGGAATAATGTATCGCTTTTTTGTGAGATAAAATTTTGCGCCAGGGCGATATGCCCCAGCGCTATGATTGTTAAAATGACCTTGCCCATCTTCTTATTGTTTGAATTAGGTAGAGTAAAAATCCAATTGTTAAGATGCTGACAAAGACGATGCTAATTTGCGCAAGTGTTGTTCCCGAAGAAAGCGCAGGTGGATAAAGAGCGTATCTTCTTGGAACGAATAAAGCACCGCCCGTGTAAAACATGCTTAAAAATCCATATCCACCGATTAAAATTAACCAGACTGTAAATTTTGCAAGTTTTGAATTATCGGGAATGTTTGAATGCAGTTGTGAAAAATGGTAAATGAAACCAAGTATCATCAAAACAACTCCCATCAAGAAATAAGTATGAAAATGAGCTGGAACCCACAAAGTATTGTGAAATCTGAAATTAACTGCGATTGATGAATCAATCACAGCTGCGACGCCTCCAACAGCCCATCCCATTGTCCCAAGGAATATAAGCGATGAACCGAGCGTCCAATTAACTTTTGTTTTGTAAATCATTGCAAGAGCGCTGAAGATTGTGACAACGGCAGCTGGGACAGAAATAAAGTATGAAGCAAATTGACCGATTATCTGAAAAGCTTTTGGCTGAACAAAATCCATATAAAGATGGTGGAAGTAAGCAAAAAGCACAAGGAATAAAACAGTATTCCAAGCGAATGCGACAAGTTTATTCGTTTTCCAAGGTTTTTGAGTGTATTGAGGAAGTGTCTCATACAAAATCGCAACGCCAAGATACATTGTTATATTAACGAGTACATGACCGAAATAGAAGACGAGATTTTTCATAAGAAGCGGGTCCGCAGGCGTCCCAGAAACACGATCAAAGAGAAACAATAGCAATAAAGCAACAGCTGCAAGAAAACCTGTTATAGCACCAATGCATGTAACGGTTACAATCAAAATAATCGGAGGAAGTTCCGGCTCAGTTTTTCCAGCAAGATAATGCCATGCAAGGGCTTGATTTAAGGTATATTTTTTTGCAATTGCTCTTAACACATCAATGACCCAAACAGTCCACGCTATTCCGAGAACTCCTAAACCGATTAAATATAAATCTGTCGCCCAATTTGGCCATATTTCCGCTGATTTATAAGGCAATGGATAAAGAAAATACCAACCAGCACCGAACTTGCCAGCAATTGTTGAAATTATAATCAACGCAACCCCAATAAGTGTGAAAGTAAAGGAAAACCACGAAACGCCAGCGCTTGGCTTAACATATTTTGAAAGAAGATATATAACTGCAATCATACCTTCAACAAACCATAAACCAACCATTCCAACCCCGTGAAGTGTTAAAATTGAATAAAACCATTCGGGTGGAAACATTGGAAAGACATTTCCTTGAACAAGTCGCATAAGAAAACCAAGAAGCCCAAGAATTGGGAACAGAATAAAAGTTAAACCAGTCCACACCAGAGTTAATTTTTTGACTTTTGCTTCTATCTCAACCGCTTCCGCTTTTATTGCTATTTCCGCCATTTTAAACCTCCATTTTTATTGTTGGTTTAAAATTTTTGCTCCAAATGTCCCTTCTTCAACGACTTCAATCACACCTTTCATTGCGTGGTGTGAATTTCCGCACAATTCCATACAATATGCGGTATAAAATCCTGGCTTATCAAATTTTATGAAAAGACGATTTACATAACCGGGCATAGCTTGAGTTTGCCCGAGCAATTTCCCATTTTCATCATACAAGCTGAAACCGTGATTTACATCCAAACTTGTGACTCTAAACTCAATCCATTTTCCAGCGGGAACCTGCACCGGTTCAGCTTCGGCTCTTTCTTTCCATCTTTCTTCGCTTTCTATCGGTTGTGTGTCAAGAGCAAAGTTAAATTGTTTACCTGCCACATAAACAACCGCATCTGGAAATTTACCTTTTGAAGGGTAGGGAATTTTGGGAAGAGTTAATACTAAGCCTGCAATTAAAAGAAGCAATAAAATTACAAAAAACGGGGCACGCAACTTCGCAACAGATTTATAATAATCCTCTCCAACCGCCGGCTTTCTTGTTGAGCTGATAAAAAAGGCGTAAACCCCAAAGATAAGAAGGGCAAAAAATATAAAAATTGCAACCGCAACAGCATTTATCGGAGCCATAATTGACCTCCGTTTTAATTTTTAGTAAATGCGTTTTTTCAAATTAAACCTTACAAGAGGGCGAATTTTTGAAAGGTGCAGTTGGAAGGACTTTACCTTTTATTTTTTGCCAAGGTCACAATAATTAAGATAAAATCTATCCTAATTTAAAACTTTCTAATTTAAAAGTCAAGTTTTACTTGCCTTCTTTCTCGTTTTTCTCTCTATGGAACGAATGCAGAGATTAAGTGAGGTGGGTTAATTTTTAAAACTCTCAACCACTGCTTAAATTTTCCTTTGAAAAAATTATAGATGATTGAAATGCTAATTGGAACTGTTAAATATATCCTCATCACGCTTGGAAGTGGTCAGAGCGTTGTCCGAAACAAAGCAGTGTTAAGAAAAGAAATGGATAAAACTTTTGTTAATTCACATCAAGCAGAAAAAGTAAAAATTCTTCTAAACGATAGCGAAGAACTTAACACAAATGAAAAGTTTGCGATCGTTGTATCAAGCAAAGAAGACATTGAGCTACCGCAAAAATTTATCATACAAATCGGGGATTTGATTGTTGAGGTTGAAAAAATTTCTCAATTTGAGCTTGAAGTAAGAAGAATTTTAAAAGGTGGATTTGTCAAATCAGGGAATAAGGTCTCAATTGTTAAGTTTTGAAATTTTGCTTTTGCTTTTTATATTTAACCGAAAAATTTTAAAAACAAAAAGGAGAAAAGTTATGATAAAAGTTGGCGAACAAGCGCCGGATTTTGTCCTTAAGGGACATGACGATAAAGAATATAAATTGAGCGATTATAAAGGCAAAAATGTCGTGCTTGTTTTTTATCCGCTTGACTTTAGTCCAGTGTGCACAAATGAACACGCATGCTTTGTTGATGCGTTGAAAATTTTTGAAGGATTAAACGCACAAATTTTTGGAATTAGCGTTGATAGCACCTGGACACACAAAGCATTTGCTGAAAAGATGGGGATAAAATACCCACTCCTTGCGGACTTCCATCCAAAGGGAGAAGTTGGGAAAAAATATGGCGTGTATCTTGAAGATAAGGGAATTCATAACCGTGTGACGGTCGTGATTGATAAGGATGGAATTGTTCGTTATGTTGAAGAGCACGGCATTCCAAATGTCCCAGATGTTAACAAAATTGCAAAAGTTCTTGAAGAATTGAAATAAAAAAATCCTCCCCCTTAACTGGGGGAGGTTACTTTAAATTTTGTCCAACGCTTGCTCAAAATCCCAGATCAAATCTTCTATGTTTTCAATCCCAACCGAAACCCTCACCATTGATTCGCTTATCCCTGCTTTTTCAAGTTCATCTTGACTCATTCTTATATGCGAAGTCAAAACAGGAATACTTACAAGCGTCTCAACACTTCCTAAACTTGTCGCATTTAAAGCAATTTTGAGAGAATCGCAAAATTTTTTCGCTCTTTCAAGGCCTCCATCAATTTCAAACGCAAGCATACCACCAAATCCTTTCATTTGAAGTTTTGCGATCTCGTGTTCTGGATGTGAATTAAGCCCGGGATAAAAAACTTTTTTAACCTTTTTATGCTCCGCAAGAAACTCCGCAAGTTTTTGGGCGTTTTCATTTTGTTTTTTAACTCTAATTTCAAGCGTCTTCAAACTTCTGCTGAGTAGAAATGCCTGATGTGGGTCTGGATTTCCACCCATTACATTCTTAACACTTCTAATTTTTTTAATTTTCTCTTCGCTTGACATAACACATCCGAGGATTAAGTCGCTATGTCCGGAGAGATATTTTGTCGCACTGTGTAAAATTATATCAACGCCTAAATCAAATGGATTTTGATTTACCGGGGTTGCAAATGTATTGTCAATGATGGTTAAAAGATTATTTTTTCTTGCTATGTTTATAATTTTTTGAATATCAACAATTCTTGTCGTCGGATTGACAGGCGTTTCAAAATAAATGAGTTTTGTTTTTTCTGTTAAGAAATTTTCTAAATCATCAACTTCATCTATTTCAACGAAATTAACCTTTATCCCAAAATTTGCCAAGTGGTCTCGGAAAAATCTGTATGTTACGCCGTAAATTGACCTCAGAGATAAAATTTCATCACCTGCTTTGACAAAACTTAAAATTGTGGTTGTGATCGCAGACATTCCCGATGAAAATAAAATTGCATCATCTGTGTTCTCAAGAAGCGCAAGTTTTCTTTCAACTTCACGAACCGTTGGATTCCCATACCTTGAATAAATGTAAAAGTCCTCAGTTTCATCAATAAACCTTTGATAGTCGTCGGATTTTTCAACTGCAAAAGTTGAGGTTTGATAAATTGGATAAACGACCGAGCGATATGATTTGTCTTTAATTTCACCGTGAATAGAAATTGTAGAGATGCCAAATTTTTTTCTTTCAAGCATTGTGATGGATATTTTTGATTTTAAACTTCTTCACTTGTCTTACGCAACGATTGGGAGATTGAGAAATGGATGATTTAAATTCCTTTGACAATTCTTACCATTTCTCTCACCGCTCTTTCAAAGCCGACGAAAATTGCTCTTGCTACGATAGCGTGTCCAATACTTAACTCTTCAATCTCTTCAATTTTTGTAATCGGTATAACATTTAGATAGTTTAATCCGTGTCCTGCATTTACACCAAGACCAAGTCGGCGTGCAAGTTTTGCAATTTCTTTTATCTTTTGAAGTTCTTCATACTGTGCCTTTTCATTTCTTGCGTTTGCATATTCTCCGGTGTGAATTTCAATAAAATCCGCACCTGTCTTTGCTGCTGCTTCAACTTGTTTTGGGTCAGGGTCAACAAATAAACTTACCTTTATATCGTGTTTATGCATTTCAAGAACGACATCTGAAAGATATGGGATTTGGTCAACGACATTTAGACCGCGTTCGGTTGTTCTTTCAAGCCGTCTTTCAGGAACAAGCGTCACAAGATCGGGTAAGGTTTCAATTGCAATTTTAATCATTTCCTCAGTTGCTGCCATTTCAAGGTCAAGTTTTGTCTTAATGGTTTCCCTCAAAAGTCGCAGGTCGCGATCGTTTATATGTCTTCTATCTTCGCGCAGGTGACAGACGATGCCGTCGGCTCCTGCAAGTTCTGCTATGTGAGCTGCTGTTACAGGGTCAGGTTCAAGTCCACCCCTTGCTTCGCGAAGTGTTGCAACATGGTCAACATTAACGGAGAGTTTCATAAATAAATCAACATTTTATTTTTGTTGAAATTTTAAAATTGACTGAATAAATTTTAATAAAAAAGGTTATCAAATTCAAAGTTACATTCTTAAAAATTTTCAAAAATGTTTTTTCTTCAACAAAGCCCGATTTTCTTTAATTTTGATAAATTTTTTCAAGTAAATTTGAATTTTGCTGTTGATTTTTTAATTTAATTCCATCTAAAAGAATAAACAAAGGTGGTTTTTATGCCAAAGGCAGGAAACGGTTTCAAGCTCACAGATAAGATGAGAGAGGAGATAATAAAGTTGATTGATGAGAGGGTGAGGTTGTATTATGTTACGAGGGAGGATTTCAATGAGTTAAAGGAGATAGTAAAGGAGCTTGCAGAGGCGCAGAAGAGGACAGAGGAGAGATTAAACGAGCTTGCGGAAGCGCAGAAGAGGACAGAGGAGAGATTAAACCAGCTTGCGGAAGCGCAGAGGAAGACGGAGGAAAGATTAAACCAGCTTGCTCAAAGAGTGGATGAACTTGCGGAAGCACAAAAGAAGACAGAAGAGGAGATAAGAAAATTGACTGTTGCTGTAAGGGAGCTTCAAATTCATGTTGGAGGATTGTCAAATAGCTTCGGTTACGCATTTGAGAACGAAACTTACAGAATGTTGCCTGGGTTATTGAGGGAGAGATACGGAATAGAGCTCACGGAAAGGTTTATAAGGACGGAGATAGGAGGGAAGGAGATAAACATTTTAGGATTTGGCAGGAAAGACGGAGTTGAAGTTATTGTTGTTGGTGAGGTGAAAACAAAGATTGACGATATAGAAGTTTTTGATGAGCTTGAAGAAAAAGTTAGGATAGTAAAGCAGGAATATCCAGATAAAGAGATAATTCGTGTTCTTGTCACGCACTTTGCAGTTAAGAAAATTCTCAATCTTGCTAAGGAAAGAGGGGTTATAGTCATCCAAAGTTTTGAATGGTAGTTAGGAGATTTTCAAAGCGCGCCTGGCGGGACTTGAACCCGCAACCTTGGGCTCCGGAGGCCCACGCTCTATCCAGTTGAGCTACAGGCGCTCTTGAATTAAGTTAAGAAATGAATTTAAAATTTTCAACTCACCCCTGTCCTTTCGGACATCCCCTCTCTATGGTTTAACTCACCCCGCCTTTCAGGCAGCCCTCTCTATGAAATAGAGAGGGGTAGGGGTGAGTCAGGTTAACTCACCCTTGCCTTTCGGGCATCCCCTCTCTATAGTTTAACTCACCCCGCCTTTCAGGCACCCCTCTCTATGAAATAGAGAGGGGTAGGGGGTGAGTTGGGTTAACTCACCCCTGCCCTTCGGGCATCCTCTCTCTATAGTTTAACTCACCCCGCCTTTCAGGCATCCCTCTCTATGAAATAGAGAGGGGTAAGGGGTGAGTCAAAAATTTACCCTGATTTAGGATAGAAATTTATCACTTTAGCTGTTTCAAGTATGTATCAGAATATCTAACTGGAGCACCTGTATCATCAAGAGTTATAAACACAGTAAGCAAAGTGATCTTTTGGTAAGTGTTTAAAATTACCTCATCCTGATTTGTTAATTTTATAACGAAATTAAACTGCGTTGTATTGGTGATTTCAATATTATCCGATGCTAAAGCCAAAAATTTTACGGGATCAAATGCTTGGTTACTTGGTTCGGACAAAAATGCAATTGCGTTTATTTGTGCGTAAAATTCAGAATCCTCATTAAATGTAAATCCATCAGGTAAATTTACAGAGACATTAATAGCGTGGTTATCATAAGTGATATCAATTGAGCTAAGTGTAAATCCAATATCCGGAGTTAATTTTGTTAGTTCAGATATACCATCAGATGTTATTGACTTTACATTTTTTCGTATGATGTTATTAAATGGACTCATCTGCGGTGGAGTATCATCGCTCCATATCATTTTAAGTATCGGAAGAGAATATATCGCCTGTGCAAATCTTGCTGAAAGGGCAAATTTGTTTCTTCTTTCAATTGATGCGGAGTCGTTGCCTGGAATAAACGACCGTGGGCGAACTGCTATTATATTTTTGCCCTTTCGCTGTCTAAATGTAATTTCACCAATTGTTCCGCTTATCTTGCCAAGAACTGATTTTTTTAATTCTGCCATGATGATTTACCTCTATTTGTTTTTAAATCGCAATTTTTACGAAATTAAGCCGAAATTAAATCGGCTCTGTATCTATATACTATTAAAAGGAGAGATTTTGCCATCTAAGAAATGTCAAAATTTATCAAATGGCAAAATGAAGGGTGTTTGTTAGTATATTATCATAGATGCGTTTTTTTAATGGTATAAAAATTTAAGAGGGAAATCTATGGATCAAAAAGAAGGAAAGACATTTTCAAGGGCAAAAAAGAAAAACAATCTTTCGGAAGATGAAATTGGAATAAGATGTGAAGATGTTGAAGGATTGATAAATAACGAAATCATTTGTAAAAAATTGATCGTTAAATACGACCTAATGTTGAGAGCTAGGCTTAGGCGTGAACCAACGATCACAGGAGAGGACATACTTCATACAGTTATTGAAAAATATTTATCTGGGGAAAGAAACTGGGATCGTAGAAACCCGAAGGAGTTTTGGCAATGGGTTGATAAAAATATGTCAAGCGAGGTCTATAATTATGCTAATAGAGAATTTAAAAGTGTTAAGTTTGATGAAATTGACGAATATGAGGAGGAAAGTTATGCGCAAAATTTCAATTATGATAATTATCCTGATGACTTTGACATTGTAAGTGATTTTGAATTTAATGAGATGCTTAATGAATTAAAGGCTGAATTGCAGGACGATGATGTTGCATTTCTTGTTTTTGAGTATTTGCTCTTGGGGTGCGAAAATTCAGAAATAGCCAAAGAGCTCGGAATTAAAGTTAGCGAAGTTGTGAACGCAAAGAAGAGAATAAGAAGGAAGCTTTTAAAAATTACAAAAAATAAAATTTGGTAATTACCCATGAAACAAAAATTTTTATGGTCACTTCTTTTTGATATTGAACTTATGGATGAGGACGAGATCAACGAATATCTCAATGAAAGAGGGATTGATTTTGAGAAAACGAAACAAAGAATCAGGAATTTAGTTCAAAGAAAAAGAGCGGAGTTTTACATTAAAAGAGGTGAAGAGTTTAAAGAAATTTATGAGAATATCGTCAATTCAAACGGAATATATGAAGAGGATAATGTTTCGGATCTACTTGCTTTTTCATTTTACAAGAAAGATAATTCAGGTGGTGAGGTGGAAAATCTTGACGATGAAGATATAAAGAAAAAAATTAAAGCGATTGAAAAAGCAAAGGGAAAAATTGAAAACGGAAATAAAGATTGATTTAAATTGAACGCTTTAGCAAAAGCAAAGGCAAGAAATTTACACGAGAAATATTGCATCTCAACCCCTGATGATTTAGTAGATATTGAAAAAATAGCAAATGCGGAATTTTTAATCGTTGAAGAAGCGGAGTTAAAAGATTGTCTTGGGGTTCTTGTGAATTCAGGGGATTATGGTTTGATAAGGATAAGCAACAAGATAAAGGAACCAGGACAGAAAAGGTTTGTGATAGCTCATGAGATGGGTCACTTTTACAATGACAGGAAGTTTTTAAGGGAATGTGATGAAGGTGATATCATATGTTTAAAATCATCGCAAATTGAATTTGACGCAAATGAGTTTGCAGTTGAATTTTTGATGCGAGAGGAGTGGTTCAAAGATTTTATATTTAGAAAAGAAATTAACATGGAATTAATCAAAGGCATAGCCCGTAATTTTGGCGTGTCTTTGAGTGCGAGTGCAATTAGATATGCACATCTTGGAAATCATCCAGTAGCTGTAATTTTAAGCAAAAATGGTAAGGTTCTATGGTCAGTTGTGAACGAATTTTTCCCTTATAAATATATTCCGAGAAATTACACTGTAAAACCCGGATCAGGGGCATATGGATTTTTTAATGGTGGAAATGGTGAGGAGAAAATTTTAATTAACGCTGAAGTTTGGTTTATGGCTGATAAAAAATTTTTAAACGGCGAAGATATGATTTTGGTTGAAGAAAATCTTTGGATGAAAAATTATAATGCAGTTTTGACGATTGTGTATGAAGATAAGCATAAGTGAACTCACCCCGCCCCTTCAGGCACCCCTCTCTATGAAATAGAGATGGGTAGAGGGTGAGTACTTGACTTTTGAATTTTGATTTATTATATTTATAACAAATTTTTATGTGGTCAATTCAAAAAATATCGGCATACCAAGTTTGGGGAGGGTTGGGGACTCCCAATGGCGGTAGCATGTGCAGAGGGTTAAAAAGATTTTTAAAATTTGACAAAGTTTGAATCTTATATGGGGGCAACAAAAGTCAATACAGGCACAAGCGAATCGCATTTATCTTTGATTGAGAAAATAAAATCTCGCAAAGCAAGGATCGGGGTAATTGGTCTTGGATATGTCGGGCTTCCGCTTGTAATTGAATTTGGTAAAGCTGGATTTGATGTGATTGGTTTTGATATTGATGAAGAGAAAGTTAAGTTGTTGTCGGAAGGGAAAAGTTATATTAAGCACATTGATAGCGAGAAGATATCGCAGATAAAGCCAAAATTTACGCCTACAAATGATTTTTCCAAACTTTCAGAAGTTGATTGCATAATTATATGTGTTCCAACCCCATTGAATAAATACAGGGAACCCGATTTGAGTTATGTATTTAACACTGGAAAAACAATAGCCAAATATCTACGAAAGGGACAGCTCGTTGTCCTTGAATCAACCACATATCCGGGGACAACGGATGAAGATTTGAGAAAGATTCTTGAAGAATCTGGATTAAAAGCTGGGGTTGATTTCTTTCTTGCATTTTCTCCAGAACGAGAAGACCCGGGGAATAAAAATTTTAACACATCAAAGATTCCCAAAGTTGTAGGTGGATACACACCGCAATGTCTTGAAGTTGCAAAGACGCTTTACGATCAAATTGTCATTAAAACCGTCCCTGTTTCATCAACTAAGGTTGCAGAGGCAACGAAACTTCTTGAGAACATTTATAGGGCTGTGAATATAGCACTTGTGAATGAGTTGAAGATGCTTTTTGACAAAATGGGGATTGATATATGGGAGGTGATAGAAGCAGCTAAAACTAAACCGTTTGGATTTCAGGCGTTTTATCCAGGACCTGGACTTGGTGGACATTGTATCCCAATTGATCCATTTTATTTAACCTGGAAGGCAAGAGAATATGATTTTCACACGAGGTTTATTGAACTTGCTGGAGAGATAAATACATATATGCCTTATTATGTTGTTCAGAAAACTATTGATGCTTTGAATGAGCGTGGTGTAAGCATAAAGGGTGCAAAAATTCTTGTGCTTGGTCTTGCATACAAAAAAGATGTTGATGATGTTCGTGAATCCCCAGCATTTAAAATCATTGAGCTTCTTGAGGAAAAAGGGGCGATTGTTGATTATAATGATCCTTATATTCCTGAGTCGCCAAAGACGAGAATGTATAATCTCTCTAAAAAGTCAGTTCCACTTACGGAAGAAAACCTTTCAAAATATGATTGTGTTTTGATTGCAACTGATCATTCGGTTTATGATCCGAAGTTTATAGTTGAACATTCAAAGTTGATTGTTGATACGAGAAATTTGATAAATGGAAATGGGATATATTCAAATAAAGTTGTAAAGGCATAATCACTTTAAATGAATTTAGCAAAATTAAAAAATATAATTTCAAATTCAGAACATAAAATTTTGTTTACAAATGTTCTTTCATTATCAATCCTTCAATTTGGAAATTATATTTTGCCCCTAATTACGATACCTTATATTGTTCGGGTTATAGGACCTGATAAATTTGGTTTAATTAGTTTTGCCCAAGCTTTTACAACTTACTTTACATTAGTAGTAAATTATGGCTTTGATTTAAGCGCTACGCGGGAAATTTCTGCAAATCGTAATAACAAAGATGCATTGGCAAGAATCTACAGCAATGTTTTATTTACAAAAGTATTCTTATTTGCTATTTGCACAATTACATTTCTTCTACTTATTTCTTTAATTCCTATCTTTAAAGAGAATTTTCTAATTTTTGTTTTGTCATATTTAATTATTTTAGGGTATGTTCTATTCCCAACTTGGTTTTTCCAAGGAATTGAAAAAATTTACATATCGTCAATTTTTAATTTTTTTATAAAGCTGGTATTTACGCTCGGTATATTCATTTTTGTTAGGAAAAAGGAGGATTTCTTTTTTGTCCCATTTCTAATGTCACTTGGTCAAATTATAGCTGGTTTTTTTGGTTTATTGTATAGTTTGAAATTACTTAACAAAAAAGTTAATTTGCCTAAATTGAATGAAATCTTCTATGAATTAAAAAATAGCTTTACGGTGTTTATTTCACTTGTTTTTATAAACTTTTACACAGTTTCGAATACTTTTATTCTTGGTTTTTTTTTGCACCACATGAAAATGTTGGGTATTTTGCGTCTGGAAGCAAACTTGTTTTAGCGTTTCAGGCATTGGTTCTTGGACCACTTGCTCAATCTCTGTATCCACATATTGGTAAAATTTTGAGAAATGATATTAATAGAGGAATTGATTATATACGAAAATTTGGAGTTATCGTCAGTTTAATAACATTGCCAATAAGCATTTTTATATTTTTAACAGCTCCATTTTTAGTTAAAGTTTTCCTTGGTGAGCAATATTTACCTTCAATTAATGTAGTCAAAATTTTATCTTTTTTTCCTTTTATCATAGGATTGTCAAACCTTTATGGCATTCAGACAACTCTTAATATGAAAATGGATAGAGAGTTTTTTAGAGTCATAGTTGGAGGTTCAATCATTAACTTAATTTTAAATACAATACTTGATAACAAATTCGCTGAGATTGGAGCTTCAATTTCTTGGCTTATTACAGAAATTTATATAACAACTGCATTTATAATTCTTCTTGAATTAAAGGGAATAAAAATTTTTGATTTTAAATTTTATTCAAACTTCATATCTGGGTTAATTAAAAGTCGTGAAATTTGATTATCTTATAGTTGGAGCCGGATTTAGTGGGTGCATTTTGGCAGAAAGAATTGCCACGAATCTCGGAAAGAAAGTGTTAATTGTTGAACGGAGGAATCATATCGCTGGAAACGCCTATGATTATTATGATGAAAATGGAATATTAGTTCATAAATATGGTCCACACATATTTCATACAAACAGTAAAAAAGTTTGGGATTACTTAAGTAGATTTACAGAATGGAATATATATTATCACAAAGTTCTCGCTGTTGTTGATGGTAAAAAAATTCCGGTTCCGTTTAACTTAAATTCGCTTTATTTGATTTTCCCGCAAAAATACGCTGAAAAACTTGAAAAACAACTTATTGAAACCTTCGGATATGGGGTTAAGATTCCAATTTTAAAATTAAAAGAAGCAACTTCAGGAGAACTTAAATTCTTAGCTGATTTTATTTACGAGAAAGTATTTTTAAATTATACAACTAAACAATGGGGATATAAACCTGAAGAGTTAGATGGTTCAGTTACAGCCAGGGTTCCAGTTTACATAAGTAGAGATGATAGATATTTCCAAGATATATACCAAGGAATACCAAAGCTTGGGTATACAAAAATGTTTGAGAAAATGATAAATCATCCTAATATACATATTTTATTAAATACTGATTATCGTGAAATAATAGAAGATGTGAAATTTAATAAACTTATTTATACTGGACCTGTTGATTATTTTTTTGATTACATTTATGGTGAGCTTCCATATAGAAGTTTACGATTTGAGTTTAAAACGATGAAATTGGAGTATTTTCAAGAGGTTGCACAGATAAATTATCCTAACGATTATGATTTTACGAGGATTACTGAATTCAAGCATATGACAGGGCAAAAAGGTGATTTGACAACAATTGCTTACGAATTTCCAGAGTCATACATAATTGGCAAAAATGAACCATATTATCCAATTCCAAAAGAGGAAAATCTTGAAATTTATAAAAAGTATTTGAAGGAAATATCGAAATTGAATGGGATAGTATATTTTGTTGGGCGTTTAGCTGAATATAGATATTATAATATGGATCAAATAGTCGCAAGAGCGTTAAATGTTTTTGAAAAAGAAGTGATTTATAATATCTGAAATTAAAGTTAACTAAATTAGGAAATGGAAACAAAGCATAAGATAATAGCAGTTACTCCAGCAGATAGGAAAAGATATT
Source organism: Candidatus Chryseopegocella kryptomonas (assembly GCF_001536065.1). Classification (GTDB taxonomy): domain Bacteria; phylum Bacteroidota; class Ignavibacteria; order Kryptoniales; family Kryptoniaceae; genus Kryptonium; species Kryptonium kryptomonas. Next base: position 31,777 of record NZ_CZVW01000008.1, on the reverse strand, counting down.
TAGAGATTTTATCGAGGTATATATTAGCTGATAATTCTATTCAGGAATGGCATCTTTGGGATAACTGTAGAAGTGAAGATGATCGAATATTCTTGAATGAGCTTGCACGAGAGTCATCAAAAGTGAAAGTAATAAGAGTTGAAGGAGGAGATGGAACAAACAAATCTATTAATTTATTCTACAAATTTCTTGCTGATGAGGATGCTTTTTTTATAAGAATAGATGATGATGTTGTTTTTATGGAAAAAAATTTTGGAGCAAAGTTGTACGAAAGAGCGATAAAAGAAAAGGACAAATATCTTTGGTGGTCACCTATAGTCATAAACAATGCTATATGTACATATTTTCTTTTTGCAAAAGGTAAATTAAAAACAACATATCCATTGACAGCTCAATGTATGGACAAATTTAGTTGGGGTTCGCCATATTTTGCAGAAGAGTTGCATAGGTGGTTTATTGATATAGTTAACAAGGGATATTTAGAAAGTATAAAAATAAGCGAGGATATTGATATAACTATATCTCGATTTTCAATTAATTGTATAGGTTTTTTTGGATATAAAATGCAATCTCTTAGGAGATTTACTTCAACCAGTTGGGGATGAGGAAGAATGGATGAGTGCTACTTTGCCAGTTAAATTAAACCTGCCAGGTAGACTTATTGGTAATATGGTCGTAGCACATTTTTCTTTTTGGACTCAAGAAAGCTATTTGCTTAAAACAGATATATTAGAACAATATGCAAGATTAGCTGGAATAGAAAATTATAGACATACAACCACTGAAAGATTACTTATTAAACAAAATATTAAAAAAACTTATGCACATTTCTATATATGATATAGTAAGTTTTTTGCAGCGTAAAAACAGGGGTGAATATAAAATCTTGCCATTTGGAAATTAAAACCAGATAATCTCTAAGAACCAATGAAAAGAGAAAATGTATCCGCAATAGTTGTAACTTATAATCGCAAAAATCTTTTGATTGAATGTTTAGAGGCACTGAGAAAACAGACGAGACCCATCCAAGGCATATACTTGATAGATAATGCATCCACAGATGGAACACCTGAATTTTTACTAGAAAAAGGGTACCTCAAGGAATTACCTCCACAAGAATTATTATCCGAGCCATGGGAAAAGGAATTTGAAATAAATAATTTAACTGATGGGAATACAATAAAGCTACATTATGTTCGTATGCATGAAAACACAGGTAGTGCAGGTGGATTTCATGAAGGAGTGAAGCGAGCATACGAAAAAGGTTATGACTGGTTGTGGCTGATGGATGATGATGGAAGACCGGAAAAAGATTGTCTTGAAAAACAAATGCCAGATAAGAGTGATGTTGTAACAGGTCCATATATTTTAGATCCTAAATCGGGAGAAGTTGTATACGACTTTGAAAAGTATGAGAAATTTCCCTACAAAAGCAAACTTAACATAATTAGAAATTATTATCCTATAACAATTCCATTCAATGGCTTTTTATTATCATCCGAGGTTGTCAAAAAAGTAGGTCTACCTGAAAGAAATCTTTTTTATATGTCTGATGATGTAGAGTATAGTTATAGAATTATTAGAAATGGATTTAAAATTCAAATTAAGAAAGATGCGATTTTTTATCATCCACCGCGTAAGCCATATAAGTATTTAGGGGAAACAAGGACATATTTTATAGTGCGAAATAGACTTTATACAATTCTTAAGTATTATGGATTCGGTTTAAAATTTTTGAAAAATCTTTTTAAGTTTATTTATTTTGTATTTATAGGGCATTTGAAATTAAGAGTTTTATATATAGGATTAATGGATTGTCTTAGGAATAAATGGAGAAATTATGATGAAGTAAAACAAATTTTTGATAGTTAAAGTTGATCAAAATGGTAAAATAATACCCCGTAAATATTTTTCATTTGTTAATGAAATTAAAGCTTTTGCTAAAAATGGAGTTTATTATGGGTATCCAAATTTTTTTAATTCTATTTTGATCAAAGCAGATTTGATAAAAGTAATAGGATATCCAGAAAAGAATTTATTTATATGGGGTGATGAAGTTGAGTATGCTTTAAGGATCAAAAGAAAAGGATTAACTATGGGAGTTTGCGTAAAAAGTATTTTTAAGCATCCTAAGGTATTAGTTGAGAAATCTAACGAATTGAAATATTATTATATGTTTAGAAATACTTACTATATTTACCGTCTTTATTCTGATATTTTATATCCTAATTATTTAATGAGGTTAAGTTACCCGTTTTATATATTCTTTAAATATTTGAAGTTAACTCCCTCTAAAAAATTTTCTTTTCTTTTAAAAGTCATCAGGGGAATATTCTATGCTTTTTTCTTCAAAAAATTAATCCCTTACTAAATGCTACAGAAAAAACATCTGTATATTACTAATTTACATCTATGGTTACCTCTACCTTTATGCCTTATAGAGCGGTAAGTTATTAAAAAAGTAAAGATGAAGATTTCATGGTTTTAATTTTTTCGTTGGCAATATTACCCTATTTAATCATTTCCTCTCAGATATTTAGGAAAGAAAAAGGAGTAATATTTTTGTTTTTTTTTAATTGCTGGAATTTCCTTTATGGTAAGAGATTTTACCTATATTAGAATTTGGCATATTTATATAACCGAATTTATTTTAATTATTTTGCTCGTTAAAGTTTTGATAAGTTTGATAAGAAATAAATTATTATATCGTTTTAATTCTCAAATTACGGTAGCATTAATCTTTTTATTAGGATATCAGACTTGGGGTGTACTAAGATTAATTTATGATTTACTTTTTTTTAGACCTTCTGTAACATCTGAAAATGATATTTTATCTGTTTTGCGTAATTTTAGCTTGGTGTATTATTCAATTTTAATTTATCTTAGTGCTTATCTTTTTTATGATGAAATTGAGAAAAAAGTTGAGTGGGTTTTTAAGACAATTTTGTTCTTTAGTTTACTTAGGAATATAGTGGTGCTTTTCTTATATTTGATGGGATTAGAGAATTATATCCCAGAGGATGGTGGAATAATAGGTGGCCCTCCGTCATTAATTTCGGTTTTCTCATCAATAATTTCAATATATTTTTGGTTTAAATATAAGAGTTTTAGTTATTTTATTTTATCGGGTCTGTCTATTTTCTTCGTTATTTTATCAGGGCATAGAAGTGCTATGCTCTCTTTAGTTGTTAGTTTATTTATTTTCTTTTTCATTAATAAGAAATTTTCTGTTTTAAGAGTTGGATTGACTCTTTTAATTTCTTTATTGTTTGTTTTTTCAGTTGTTTATTTTTCACCTTTATTATATTTATCTCTTGAAAGAATATACACTAATTTTATTTCCTTTTACTACTATAGAACTACTGATCCAAACGCACATTGGCGGTATTTATATTGGTCAAATACTATAAAGGCTATAACTGAGAATCCGATTGGTCTTGGTTTCGCTTATTCGCTAACTAACTTGGCCCCTTGGGAAGTCTGGTACGAAAACCCTAGGGAATTAATTTATCGTAGTTCGTTAAGATTGGACCCACATAACTCATATATTGCAATATTAGCCAGAACTGGGGTGTTGGGATTTACTTTTTTCTTAATTTTTTTATTGACTTCATTTGCTATTATTTTAAAAAATTTAAAAATCATCAAAAATAAAAATTATTTATTAGTTGCTTTGTTTTCTAACTTTGTAGCGGTTTTTGTATTTGCTTTTTTCAATGTCACCCTTGAGGGGCCTTATCACGGCGTGTTTTTCTGGATATGGTTAGGGATTAGCTTGATTTTATCTCAAAAAATAAAAAATTAAATTTATGTTAAAAATATTAATAATTGGTTCTCTTCCCCCGCCATACCATGGAACATCTATCTATCTAAAAAAATTGAGAGATCTTCTTGCCAATGAAAAAGATTTAAAAATTTTCTCAATTGATACTTCAGATAAAAGAAACGATTTAACTAAATTAGGTAAATTTGATTTGCACAATGTAATTGCAGGATTGAGGTCTTTGTTTCAATTGCTCTATTATTTATTATTTAAAAAGCCAAACATTGTTTATATCCCAATTTCGCAAAATAAATGGGCTTATTTTCGTGATGGGTTATTTATACTTGCTTCAAGTTTACTTGGAGCAAAAGTTCTCATTCATCTTCATGGATCATATTTTTTAGAATTCTACAAGAAGTCCAATAAGTTGTATAAAAAATTTATTGATCTAACAATGAAAAATGTTGATGGGGCTATAGTTCTGGGTGAGAAACTTAAATATATTTTTGAACACTGGTTACCTAAGGAAAAAGTTTTTGTTTTACCAAATTTTGTAGAGCCACCTCGTAATTTGGAAAATGCTTCGGATTTAGATATAAACAAAAGGGAAAATACTGTAAGAATTACCTATCTTGGAAATTTGAGTGAATCAAAAGGTTTATTTGATCTTTTAGAGGCTGTTAAAATTATTAAGAATAGGCATATAAACATTGAATTTATCGTTAATATTGCTGGGTTGTTTCGAACTGATCCCTTTACTGGTTTAAGTGGTGAGAAGCATAGAGAAAAATTTAATGATTATGTTAAATCTCTTAATGGCTTGATTAACTATTTGGGGCAGATTACTAATGAAAGGGAAAAGTATAATCTTTTAATGCAAAGCGATATATTTGTGTTCCCCAGTTGGCATGAAGGGCAACCTCTAGTAATTTTAGAAGCAATGGCTTGTGGTCTACCAATTATTTCAACAAAGGATGTCGGAGTGATAGATGAAACAGTAATTGATGGGACAAATGGGATTTTGGTTGAGAAAAGAAATGTGGAGCAGCTTGCGAATGCTATTTTAAAATTAGTCCTGGATAAAGATTTAAGGGTTAGGATGGGAAAAGAAAGTCTAAGAAGGTTTAATGATTTATACACCCCGGAAAAGCACATTGAACAATTTAGAAAAATAATAATGTTTTTGATATACGGTGATAAATTTGTTAAGTTCAATGTTATCCCAATTGCAGTTAAGTTTATCAGTCCCAAAGATTTTATTCTTATTGAGCATCTTAGAAATTATAGAAATATAAAGAAGGTTTTGATCTTCTTAAAAAATGAAGGTATAAAACTAACTATTAGAAAATCGTTAAGTAAATTAATTGACAGAAAAATATCATCGGAGATGTATTTGGTTATACTTCAATTTAAATTGGATTCTGGTTATGTCTTTGCATTTACACGAAATTTAGGATATTTAATTATAGAAGAAGAGCTTATATTCAAAGTAAATTTAAATAATAAGAAGGTAGAAATTAATTCATTGTATTTATCGGACGAATTGTTAAGTGTATTTGAATCTTATATTCCTGTTCCTTCTTGTCCAAAGGAAATAAAGAATAAGTTATTTAAATTGATTCTTAGGGATAATCCGTTTTTAACATCAGCTTCCGATTTATACCATTTATTATATCAAAGTGATAACAATATCGGGAAAAAGAATACAAGCCACACAATTATCGGCTTTGAAAACAAAGAGAGAAACAGTGGGGTTTTTATATTAGGATTTGGGAGCTATATTAGGGAATACGTTCTACCCTTTTTTAAAAACAATGTTATAGCTGCTTTAGATTATAAAAGTAAAATTATAGAAAAGTTTTATAATGTTCCTTTTCCTATCTATAATGACTTTGAAGATATATTAGAAAAGATTGCTATATTTAAAAATCCATTGGTTATTATAGCTACCTACCATTCCGATCATGCTTGGATGGCGAATACAATTTTAAAATTTAACCCATCATCTTATGTCTTTATAGAAAAACCAGCTTGTGTCACAAATGATGAGGCTGAAGGTTTATTTAACTTAAGAAAAAAAGGGATGTGGATTGATATAGGGTATAATAGAAGATACAGTTACTTTTCACAAATTTTATTTAATTTATTAAAAGATAAAAATCCCTCTTCACGTATTCACCTTACTTTTTTGATTAAAGAATTAAAACTTCCAAAATCACATTGGTATTTTTGGCCAAATCAAGGTACTAGAATTTGTGGTAATCTTTCGCACTGGATTGATTTGTTAAGATTTTTAACATGTAAAGATGTTAAATCTTTAAATGTGATTGGGGGGGAAAGCAATATGACTGTAACAATTGAATTAGAAGATAAAAGCGTATGTGATTTTATAATTACAGATATAGGTAACGATATGTTCGGGGTAGAGGAGTACTGTGAACTTAGGTTCGAGAATGTAACTGCTAGATTGTATGACTATAAAAAATTAGAAATAATAAGAGGAAATAAATACATTTATTATAAAACAACTTTTCGCGATAAAGGACATTATAGAATGTATAGCATTTTAAAAAGAAATTATGCAAACCGCGGTGCACCTATTTATCCATCTGAAGATATAAAATGGGTTACTTATCTTTGTAACGAAATAATAAACTTATTAAACTTGTAACCTAATGCTTCAAATTGTTCAATATCAAAAAACAGGTAAGATTTCAATTGAAGATTTACCTGATATCAAGCTTTTACCCGGTGGGATTATTGTTCAAAATTATTATTCATTGATAAGTGCAGGAACTGAACGAACATCGGTTAAGACAGCTCAGGCATCTTTAATTGGAAAGGCGAAGATGAGACCTGATCTTGTTAAACAAGTTTTAGAAAATATAAAACGTGAAGGTTTAATCGCTACATATAAAAAAGTTATGAATCGGCTTGATAATTATAAAGAATTAGGGTATAGCTCAGCAGGAATTGTACTTGAGTCAAATGTTGATGAATTCAAACCCGGGGACAGAGTTGCTTGTGCAGGATTTGCTTATCATTCTGAACTTATATTTGTCCCAAAGAATCTTGCGGTGAAAGTTCCGGAGAATGTTGCGCTTGATGAGGCAGCTTTTATAGCAATAGGAGCTATTGCTTTACAAGGTATTAGGCAAGCAAAAATATCACTTGGCGAAAATGTTGTTGTTATAGGTCTTGGACTAATTGGACTTGTCACAGTTCAATTGTTAAAGGCAAACGGATGTCGTGTTATTGGAACTGATATAAATGAAAGAAATTTTGATCTTGCCAAAGAGTTTGGATGTGATGAAGTATCTTTGTTTGATGATTATATTGAAAGAGTGGTTCAAGTATTTACACAAGGTTATGGAGCTGATGCGGTTATAATTACAACAGCTACCAACTCCAATGAACCAATGGAAAAAGCGATTAAGTTTGCCAGAAAGAAAGGTAGAATTGTGATTGTTGGTGTTACTGGAATGAATATACCAAGAGCTGGATTTTATGAAAAAGAACTTGAGATAACGATATCGTGCTCATATGGACCCGGGCGATATGATCCTGAATACGAGCAAAAGGGTATAGATTATCCATTTGGTTATGTGAGATGGACTGAAAAAAGAAATATGGAAGCGATAATTCGCCTTCTCTCCGAAGGGAAAATCAATTTTAGAAAATTAATAACCCACAAGATCCCAATAGAGGATGGTCTAAAAGCATATGATCTAATAACAAGCAAAGTAAAGGAGCCGTATATTGGGATTTTGATTGAATACAATAGTGAGCCCAAAAAGGAATTTATTCGCGTAAAAAGAAATGTTGATAGAAGTGTTTCAGTAGGTGAAGTTGTTATCGGTTTCATTGGTGCTGGTAACTTCGCTCAATCTTATCTATTACCTTACCTAAAAAAGAATCAAGTTACATTGAAAAAATGTTGTAACTAGAAAACCTATAAATGCAATGGCAGTTGCCCGGAAGTTTGGCTTTATTGAGTATTCAACTGATCCAGAGATTATTTTTAATGATAACGAAATTAACACAGTTTTTATAGTAACACATCACAACTCTCACGCTATTTATGTGAAAAAAGCTTTGCAAAGTGGTAAAAATGTCTTTGTTGAAAAGCCATTGGCAGTAACGGAAAATGACCTAAATGAAATAAGGGAACTATATGGAAAAACCAACGCTAATCTTCTAGTCGGCTTTAACCGTAGATTTTCAAAACAATTTTCTATAATTAAAGAATTCATCTCCCGAAGCAAGGAACCAGTGATAATCAATTATAGAGTTAATGCAGGAAGTATTTTACCTGATTCTTGGTTAAATGACCCTGATCAAGGTGGAAGAATAATTGGAGAAGCTTGTCATTTTATAGATATTTTTAATTTTCTAATAGAATCCGAGCCTATCTCAGTTTACGCTTCAGCCACTGGTACTCAAGATGAATCGGTGGTTGTTACAATAACTTACTCAAATGGTTCGGTTGCAAATTTATTGTATTTAACTAATGGAAATAAGCTTCTTGCAAAAGAGTATTGTGAAGTATTTACTGGTGGGATGATCGCTATAATGGATGATTTTAAAAAAGTTATTTTGTTTGATAATAGAAAAAGGAAATTTAAATTTAGTGGCGAAAAAGGACATAGAGAAGAGATAGAACATTTTATCAAAGTTCTAAAGGGTGAGGAAAAACCAAAGTTAAGTTTTGAAAGCATATATAAAACTACACTGATAACTTTTAAAATTATAGAATCTTATAGGTCCCAAAGGGTAATATATTTATGAATGAATCTCACAAGTTCATGTCAGTGATTTTATCTTTGATTAAGTATATCAGAGAGGAAAATTATAAAGGTTATGATCCATATGATGTTTTAAATTCCCCTATATTTAAATTGCCTATTCTAAGGTCAAATAAAATTATTCGTTTTTTCTCTCAGCAGTTATTTAGAAGAGTCCCAATAAACTTGCGTCCAATTTTGGGAATAAAAAAAGAAATAAATCCTGTAACGCTTGGCTTATGTATTCAATCCTATACTTATCTTTCGTTTTTTGACGAAGTGAATAAAGATTTTTACCAAAATGAAATTAAAGATTTGTTAAATAAGCTTATAGATTTAAGTTCAAAGGGTTATAGTGGATACTGTTGGGGTTATAATTTTGATTGGGAGGCAAGATATGCTAAGATACCTGCATATACACCTACAGTTGTTGCAACCGGATTAATAACTAATGGATTATTTGAGTATTATAGGTTAACTCAAAATCAGCAAGTGAAAGAGATTTTGATAAGCTCAGCAAATTTTGTTTTAAATGATTTAAACCGTTCTTACGAAGGTGATACCTTTTGCTTTTCTTATTCACCAAATGACTGGCAAAAAGTTTATAATGCAACGATGAAGGGAGCGCGTCTCCTTACGCAAGTTTACAGTATTACGCAAAATAAATATTATCTTGATGAAGCTGAAAAAACAGTGAGATTTGTAGTAAATAACCAAAATAAAGATGGCTCGTGGTTTTATTCTAAAGGTGATGCTCGGAGGTGGGTTGATAATTTTCATACAGCATATGTCCTTGATGCACTAGATGATTTTATTAATCTTTCTGGAATGGCTCAATATAAGGTATATTTAACGAGGGGTTTGAATTATTATATTCAAAATCTTTTTACACCTAATGGAAAACCTAAATATTATTCCGGAAAATTTTATCCTGTTGATTCAACGGAAGTTGCACAGTCAGCGATTACTCTTACACGATTTGGCTTTATTAACAAAGCAAAGTTTATTTTAAATTTTGCATTGAAGAATTTATATTCTGGACATGGTTATTTTTATTATCAAAAAACAAGATTTTTTACGCATAAAATTTCCTTCATGCGTTGGAGCAATGCATATTTTCTACTAGCATTTTCCTATTTCTTATTTAAAAACATAAATGATATAGAATGAAGAAGATAATTTCTGTGGTCGGAGCAAGACCCAATTTTATGAAAATCGCCCCTATACACAGAGCTTTTAAAAAATTTAGAGAAGAACATCCTGATTCTGAAATTATTCATAAAATCTGTCATACTGGACAACATTATGATAATAACATGTCTGATATTTTTATAAAAGAGCTTGAGTTGCCTAAACCGGATTTTTATTTAGGCGTAGGAAGTGGAAGCCATGCTGTTCAAACGGCAAAAATTATGATTGAGTTTGAAAAGGTTCTATTAAACGAGAAACCAGATCTTGTAATAGTAGTTGGAGATGTTAACTCAACGATTGCTTGTAGTTTGACCGCGGTGAAATGTGGTATTAAGGTTGCTCATGTAGAGGCAGGACTAAGAAGTTTTGATAGAAGCATGCCCGAAGAAATAAATCGGATTTTAACGGATGCGATCTCGGATTATCTTTTCGTAAGCGAAAAGAGTGGTATTGCGAATTTGAAAAGGGAAGGGATACCTGATGAGAGAATATTTTTTGTTGGAAATGTTATGATTGATAGTCTTGTATATTATTTACCCAAAATTGATAAATCAAATGTCCTTAAAAATTTTTATCTTAAACCTTTTGAATACGGTGTTGTCACACTGCATAGACCATCAAATGTTGATTATAAAGATAAATTATCAAATATAGTAGATTTTCTGAGAGAAATCTCAGTTTTCAAAAGATTAGTTTTCCCAGTTCATCCAAGAACATATAACAATCTGGAGAAATTTGGTTTGTTGACCCTTTTAAATCACAATATAGTTCTAACTCAGCCAATGGGATATATAGATTTTATCGCTCTTGTAAAAAATTCTTCGTTTGTTTTAACGGATAGTGGAGGTATTCAAGAAGAAACCACATACTTAGGGATACCGTGTATCACGCTCCGAAATTCAACCGAAAGACCTATAACAGTGGAAATCGGGACTAATTATCTTGCTGGTGAGGATATCAACACAGCATATGGATATATTTGGGAAATAATTAATGGGAATGCGAAAGTAGGTAAGATTCCAGAACTTTGGGATGGGAAAGCAAGTGAAAGAATAGTTGAAATAATAGTCAGAGCAATACAAAATTGGTGATATAACTTATGAAAACAATTTGGTTTGACATAGATAATTCACCGCATGTTTTACTATTTAGACCGATTATAGAGATATTAAAGAGTGAAGGATATAATATTATTGTAACATCACGAAATTTTGCTCAAACACTGCCTTTACTTGAAAAGTATAATATTCCATACATTAGGGTGGACGGGCATGGAGGAAAAAATAAAATTAAAAAAGTATTTACAACTATAAAAAGAGCATATGGATTATATAAGGTTTTAAAGACATATAAAATAGATTTAATGGTTAACCACGGCGCAAGGGCTGGCATAATTGCAGCGAGGATGCTTGACATTCCAATTATTTCTGCTTTTGACTATGAGCATACGGAGCTACTTTTAATTAAGTTATTCAGCGATCGGATTATAATACCATCGGTTTTAAGAGGATTGTTTTCGGGTTCTAAATTTTATTATTATAATGGCTTGAAAGAGGAGATATATCTTTGTGATTTTAAGCCAGACAATAGTTTTTTATTAAATTTTCCTTTTGATACCAATTCAGATAAACCGCTTGTAACAATTCGCCCCCCCGCTTCGCACGCCAACTATCATAATAAATCAAGTGAAATAATATATAACTATGTTCTTAAATATGTCTTACAAAACAACTGCAATGTGGTATTAGTCCCAAGAACCAATGTAGATATATCTGCCGTGCAAAATTTATCGGATAATATTTATATACCGAGTAAACCATTAGATGGTCCAAACTTAGTATTCTATTCCGATTTGGTCATTTCTGGTGGTGGCACCATGGTTAGAGAAGCTGCTGTATTGGGAACCCCGGCTTATAGTATTTTCACTGGTAAACCCGCATCTATTGATATTGAACTGGTTAAGCAAGGCAAATTAACATTTATCAGAACTCTTGCTGATGTAACAAAAATTAAAATTCAAAAAAAGAGATCACGAGAGTTGGTAATACCAAATACAAATGTCCGTGATTTGTTTATTAAAATAATTTTAGAAAAAATAAATTAAGGTTTTTTCCTGATGAAAGTTCCATTTCTTGATCTTAAAGCTCAATATAGTCAAATAAAAACAGAAATTCAGACCATCGTTAATGATGTTCTTGAAAGCACTTCATTTATCCTGGGTAAATATGTTCAAGAGTTTGAAGAGCGGTTTGCACAGGCACATAATGTTAAGCATTGTGTTGGTTTAAGCTCTGGAACAGATGGTAATCACATGGCTCTTTGGGCTCTTGGAATTGGTCCTGGCGATGAGGTTATAATTCCTGCAAATACATTCATTGCAACCGCGTGGGGTGCTACGCTTTGCGGAGCAAAACCTGTTTTCGTTGATTGTCATCCCGAGAGTTATAACATTGATCCCGAAAAAGTGGAAAAAGCAATCACATCTAAAACTAAAGCAATTGTTGCTGTTCATCTATACGGACAACCAGCTGATATGGATATGTTAAAAGAAATCGCAAATAAATATGGTTTATATTTAGTTGAAGACGCAGCTCAAGCGCATCTTGCGGAATATAAAGGACAAAAAGTTGGTGGATTAGGTGTGTGTGCATCATTTAGCTTTTACCCGGGAAAAAATCTTGGGGCTTATGGGGAAGCAGGTGCAGTAACAACCAATGATGATGAACTCGCTGAAAAGTTCAGAATGATAAGGGATCATGGTTCGGTTAAAAAATATACCCATGTTTTGCTGGGTCATAATTATAGAATGGAAGCAATACAAGGTGCAGTTTTAATGGTGAAGTTAAAATACTTAGAAAAATGGACGCAAGAGAGAAGAAGAGTTGCAAGCAAATATAAGGAGTTGCTTTCAGATTTAGAAGCGATAAAATTGCCTCAGGAAATGCCTTATGCTAAACATGTTTATCATTTATTTGTAATTCAGGTTAACTCTAGGGCTGATAAACGGCAGGAAATAAGGGATAAATTGCAAGCATTTTTAAATAAAAATGGAATTGGAACAGGTTTACATTATCCTATACCCTTGCATTTACAACCATGTTTTAAAGAACTTGGGTACAGAAAGGGGGATTTTCCAGTGGCTGAGCAGCTTTCTGAATCTGGGCTTTCACTTCCAATATATCCAGAGTTAACAGATGAACAAATTGAATATGTTGCAGAAAAAATAAGGGAATTTTTTAAGACAAAATGCTAAGATTTCCGAAATACAAATATCTTTTGCTTTTCTTGGACATAATTATCGTTAATTTATCCTTTTTTATTTCAGCTGTTTTAATTAAAGAAGTAGCAAACATAAAAGATTTCTCTGCCTCTTCGCAATTTATATTCTCGCTCATTTTTTCACTCCTACTTGCATTTATTTTTCAATGGAATGCATTATATAGAATAAATGTATTTTCTACAAGAGTACCACAGTTAATACGTTTATTAAAGTCAATCTCAATTGGTTTAGCTATATATGTAATAGTTGGTTTTTTGTCAAAATTTACGCTTATCTATAACAGTCGCCTTGTCTTTATTTCCTTTGCGACGCTGCTTATTTCTTTGTTTACACTTTATAGAGTAATTTTACTTCCACAATTCTTGAAACATTTTATGAATCTAAAAATCTTTAAGAGAAAATGCATCATCGTTGGGGGTGGAGAGCTTGGTAAGAGAATTTTAAATGATATAACAGCTAAACCAGAACTCGGGTTGGAAATTGCTGGGATTGTTGATGATAATATAACACCAGGTGCTCGTATTTTAAATGGTTATAAGATACTTGGAAATGTTGGTGATATAATAAAGATATGTGAAGAGCAAAATGTTGATGAAATTATAATTGGGATAGATAATATAACTCATGAAAGATTAATTAAAATTATTGAGGAGGCAAAAAAGACTAAATGTACAGTCAGATTAACATCTTCCATATTTAAAGTCATACCGAATAGATTAACAACCGAGTATTACATTGATTTTCCCACTGTTACATTAACCAGAGGATTATATAGTGAAATTTACCTTATTCAAAAAAGAATAGTTGATTTTGCTATCTCGCTGATCGCGTTAATTTTTTTAAGCCCATTTTTCTTACTTATTGCAGTTTTAATAAAGATGACATCAAGAGGACCTGTATTCTATGTCCACGAAAGGGTTGGGAAAGATGGAAAAAGATTTAAAATGTATAAATTTAGAACAATGTACCTAGATGCTGATAAGGACAAAACAAGAGTTGAATGGATGAAGAAATTCATTGAAAATGGTGAACATCCGGATGGCGAAACAAGCAGTAAAAAGGTTGTGGATAAAAGGAAAATCACACCTATCGGAAGGATCCTAAGAAAATTTAGTATAGATGAGCTTCCGCAATTGATAAATGTTTTGAAAGGTGAAATGAGTTTAGTTGGACCTAGACCTGTATTACCATATGAATATGAAATGTTCAAACCTTGGTATTATGAAAGGAACAAAGTTCTGCCAGGATGCACGGGGTTTTGGCAAGTGTATGGGCGAGCAAAGACAAATTTTGATGATATGGTATTGATGGATATTTATTATATCCAAAATATGTCACCATGGCTTGACTTACAGATTATCTTAAAAACAATTCCAGTAATGTTATTTGGTAAAGGCGGGGGATAAAAATTAAAAACTGGAGGGATATATGAAAGTAGGGGTAATTGGTTTAGGATATTGGGGGCCCAATGTTGTACGAAACTTTCTTTCAACACCTGGAGTTGAAAAGGTCTACTGCTGTGATATTGATGAAAAGAGATTAAAATTTGCCAAATCAAGATTTCCTTCAGTTGAAGTAACCACTGATACGGAATTTATTCTAAAATCACCTGAAATTGATGCTGTTGCAATTGTTACACCTGTTGCAACCCATTACCCGCTTGCGAAGAAAGCATTGGAAAATGGAAAGCACGTTCTTGTTGAAAAACCAATGACCTCTTCAGTCAGAGAAGCTGAAGAACTTATTGAAACTTCAGGAAAAAGAAATCTTGTCTTGATGGTTGATCATACTTTTATATTTACAGGTGCTGTAAGGAAGATAAAAGAATTAATAGAAGCTGATGAGATAGGTGATATTTATTATTTTGATTCTGTTAGAGTTAACTTGGGATTATTTCAACATGATGTGAATGTCATCTGGGATCTTGCAACGCATGATGTTTCAATAATGAATTATGTTATATCATCAAAACCAATTTCAGTTGCTGCGTTTGGAGCTGCTCATTATAATGGTATTGAAGATATTGCTTATATAACTGTTAATTTTGATAATGGAACGATAGGACATTTTCATGTGAATTGGTTGGCACCAGTTAAAGTGAGGAGAATTTTGATAGGTGGAACAAAGAAAATGATTGTATATGATGACACTGAACCAAGTGAGAAGGTAAAGGTTTATGACAAAGGGGTAATTGCTACAACTCAGGAAGGTATTCATAGGGTGCTTATTTCTTATAGAACAGGTGATATGTATGCGCCAAAACTTGATGATACTGAGGCGTTGAGCTTAGTTTGTAAAAATTTCGTTGAAAGTATTGAAAACGGTACAAAACCTATAACCGACGGGATTTCGGGGCTTGAGGTTGTAAGAATACTTGAAGCAGCAGAAAAATCAATAAAAAATGAGGGTAAACTGATAAAAATATGAGCAAAAAGATTAAATTTGGAGAAACTGAATTTGACGAGGATTATTTAAAGGAAAATTTTATCAGGATTTCTCAAGATGTTAAACTTGGCAAGGATGTCAAGATATTTGGATTTGTAAATTTATATGGTTGTGAAATAGGTGATTACACAAAAATTGGTCCATTTGTTGAAATTCAGAAAGGAGTTAAAATAGGTAGTCGTTGTAAAATTTCATCGCATACTTTTATATGTGAAGGTGTAACTATTGAAGATGAAGTTTTTGTTGGGCATAATGTAACTTTTATTAACGATTTATATCCAAGAGCTACCAATGAAAAAGGAGAACTTCAAACTGAGCAGGATTGGAAGGTAATACCAACTATTGTAAAGCGTGGTGCCTCTATTGGTTCGTCGGCAACTATTCTGGCTGGAATAACAATAGGCGAATATGCTATAGTTGGTGCAGGAGCAGTTGTAACTAAAGATGTACCTCCATTTACAATTGTTGCAGGTGTTCCAGCTAAAGTTATCAGAAGTTTAAAATCTCAAATAAAATGAATTAAATTTATATCATACTTGTAGATAACGAACATCTTACTGAAACATTGGGTAGACACAATAAACTAAATGGAATTTTTTTACTCCACTATTTATATTTGGGGCTGTTACTGCAAACACTACTTTTTCTATCTTGCTCTCCTACAAAACCCATTGGGAAAACAATCTCTGGTAAGGTTATACTTGAAAATACCTCTGATTTTTCAAATGTAAAGGTCTCCCTTTTTAACCTTCCTCAAATTGACACATCCATCTTAAATGTTTTAAGCAAATATCCTTCGCTCTTGCCCGGGGTTGATTTAAACATTTATTTATTTGACCAAAGGAAACAAAAACCATTTGCTCAAACATTAACAGATAAAGAGGGAATTTTTTCGTTTTCAAATATACCCGATGGAGAATATATAATCTTTGCTCAAAAAGAAGGATATGGATGGAGGTATTTTAAAATTTCAACTTCTGGTGGAGAAATACAAATTCAACTTAATAAAGAAGTTAACATTTCAGGAATTATCCAAGGTCAAAATAAGTGGACGAGAGACAGAAATTACATCATTGAAGGTGATGTTGAAATTCCTAATGGTTCTTCATTATACATTGAAAATGGTTGCGTAGTTAGATTCAATGGGAACTTTAAAATTAGAGTCAATGGTAGACTTGAAAATGAAGATATACCTGGACAAATGCCGATTATTTTTACAACTGATGACACAACAAAGACATGGGGCGGGATTTATGTCTCAGAACAAGGTCAGTTAGATTTAAAGTATTCAGTTTTTAGATCTGCAAGCGTTGGTATTTTTATTGACGCCTCAAATGCTAATGTATCAAATTCAATTTTCATAGATAACAAAAACTATGGCGTTTCCACTGTTCAAATTAGCAATGCTAAAAATATTAAAATTGAAAAATGTATATTTACAGGTCAGCCCATCGGGTTAAATCTTGAGTTTACAGATACAACGGTTTATGTAAAGAATTCAATTTTTGTCTCAAATTACGAATCTGGTATATATGCGACGACATCATCCGCAAGGATTGAGAATAATTATTTTAGTGGGAATAGGTATTCAATTCAAATTTTGTCAAACATAAATAGAGATACATTGTTAATCAAAAACAATGAATTCCGTAGTTCAAAAGGTTATCATATAGTTCATAAAGGTGGAATTGTAAAAACAATATATAACGAAATTCTGTCAAGTAACGGAGGAATAGTTTTATCACCTGCATACGGAACCCCGATAAACATAATTAACTTCAACAACATCGCTGGGAAAAAATTTCTCCTTGCACTTGGAAGCGGTACAAAATTAACAGATGCTAAATTCAACTACTGGGGAACGGAAAGCGAAGCAGAAATACGAAATTTGATTTTTGATAGAAATGATGTATCTCCATCTGATCAATACTATTACAGTTATGGCATAGTGGATTATTCAAATTATTTTTCAGTGCCAGTAAAAGAAGCGGGGGTAAAGTGAACTCACCACTCAATATAGAGTTTAAAATGAAAAAGCACATCTTGATAGACCAGAGGGGATTAGGGGGCGAGTAATTCAAAAAATAATTCCATATCTAAATGAAAAAGATTCTTTTTATTCTCCTAATCTCTCAAATATCCCTTGCGCAATTTTCTGAAACCATTCCAACCGATTATTGGGTTTATAAAATCATTGAAGAATTGAAAGTCAGAGGTTATTTTAGAGAATTGCCAAATGGATATAAACCTTATTCAAGAATTGATGTCACAAAGCAAATAGTTAAAGAAAAAGAAAGTGTAAAGAGCGAATTTGAAATTTCACTTTTTAAGATGCTTGAAGATGAATTCAAAGATGAAATTAATTTCTTAACATCAAAGAAAAAACAAAGCGAAGATGAATTTTCTTTTAAATCTGGCGTTATGATGTCGGGATATGCAGTTAAAGAGATAGATTCCCGCAGGGTTTTAAGGTTCAGGGGGAGGGCAAAGTTTTCTTTTTATTATGGCGATAAATTTACACTTTATAATAACTCAATTATGGATCAAAATCTTCTTGACGACACGACATACACAGGAAATAGATTTCGTGGATTTTTCGCTGGATATACTGAACAAGCGTTTTTGAAGTTGGATTTAAAACCAATTTCAATAAAATTTGGTCGTGATTATGTGAAATGGGGATATGGAAGAGGTGGGAATCTTTTGATCTCGGATTATGCAATTCCATATGATATTTTGCAGATTGATTTATTTTCAAAAAATTTTAAATATAGTTTTTTGCTCTCGCAACTTGACAATATGAATTATTCGCCCGACAGTGGAAGGACGATTTTAAATGCAAATAGATATTTAACTGGCGGTAGATTTGAGATAAATTTCCAAAATAAACTTTACATCGGTTTTGCTCAAACGATTTTATACGGCGGAGTGAATAGAGGGATTGATATCACACTTTCAAATCCGCTTGCATTTTATTATGAGTTTCAAGCGAATGAGGGTAAAGAAATGAACGGAATGGTTTACGCTGATTTGAGTTATTATCCTGTCAAAAATTTAAATTTTTACGGTGAATTTTTGATTGACGATTGGCAAGTTAGCAGGCAAACGAAGGGAGACCTTGAACCAAACGAATATGGGTTCATAATTGGATTTAAATTTGCAGATTTTTTTATCACCGGGAGCTCAATTCAAATTGAATATACACAGGTTAGAAATAGAACATATAACACGAAGCAGGATTATCAAAAATACATTCGTTTTAAGCGACCTATAGCACACCCTTTGGGGAACGATTTCCAAAGTTTTGAATTATGGCTTTCGCACTGGTTTTTAAATAAGTTGCAATTTACAGTTAATTACAAATTTATTGAGCACGGTGAGGGTTCAATAGAAAAGCGGTTTGATGAGCCGTGGATGGTTCCTGAGATAACGGTTGAGACAGGATATAAAGAAAAATTTCCTTACGGCGTAGTTGAAAGAACCCATAAAATTGGGTTTAGTATTTTTTACTTCTTGAGCAAAAATTTTAACTTAAATCTTGATGTAGCGTATTCAAATGTTAAGAATTTTAAAAACATTCCCGGTGCAAAGAGGGATTTTTTAACATTTAAAGCGTGGGTTTTCTTTAACTTTGATAGATTTTTCAAATAGTTTGAATTTAACTTATTAATTTTTTAATTTTATTTAAACAAGATAAACTAAACGAAGCAGATTATGCCGAAGGCAGGAGATGGTTTCAAGCTAACGGATAAGGTTAGGGAAGAGATAATAAAGCTAATTGATGAGCGAGTTCGGTTGCATTATGTCACAAGGCAGGATTTTAATGAGTTGAAGGAGATTGTAAAGGAACTTGCGGAGGCACAAAAGAGGACGGAACAACGGCTTGAAGAATTTGAAAAAAGAACCGAAGAAAACTTTAATAAAGTTTGGGAAGCAATAGGTCAACTTGCAGAAGCGCAGAGAAAGACAGAGGAACGGCTTAATCAACTTACGCAAAGAGTTGATGAACTTACTGAAAGATTAAACCAACTTACGCAAAGGGTGGATCAACTCGCTGAGTCGCTTGAGATGTTTAAGAGAACAACTGAAGAAAACTTTAATCGTGTGTGGAGGGCGATAGAGGAACTGGCATTGCAAATGAAAAATTTAAGGGTTGAATTTGGTGGCTTTACAAATACTTTGAGTTACGCCTTTGAAAATGAAGCATTCAGAATGCTCCCAGGCGTTCTTGAAAGAAAGTATGGAATCCGAATCAAAGAAAGATTTATCAGAGCAGATGTTGGCGGTAGGGAGATAAATATACTTGGGGAAGGTGAGGTTGACGGCAGAAGTGTCCTCATCGTTGGTGAAGCAAAAATGAAACTTGAAGGGAAGCTGGAAAGATTAAAGAAGGAAAGAGGTGAAATGGATGTGTTTGATGAGCTTGAACTTAAAGTTTTATCCGTCTTGAGGGAATATGGAGAGCGTGAGGTGATCAAAGTTTTTGTGACGCATTTTGCTGATAAGGAATTTTTAAATATGGCAAAGGAAAAGGGAATCCTTGTGATACAAAGCTTTGAATGGTAAGAAAATGGAAATGGGAATTGTATTTAAATTCGATTGAAAAATTAGCAATTGAAAAACTAAAAAATGAACTTTTGAAAATTGATGGCGTTGTCAAGGTAATTTTATTTGGCTCAAAAGTAAGAGGGGATTTCCCAAGAAAAAGCAGTATAAAAAGTGGGGAATCAGATATTGATATCCTTATAATCATCGAAGATTTATCTTCCAAAGACGCTGTCATAAAATGTGTAAGTGAAATAGAACTTGAATACGATATTGTGCTTTCACCAGTTATTTACACATTGAAAGAATATGAGACGAATTTAAAATTAAAAAGCCCATTTTTTGAACGCATTGAAAATGAAGGTATTAGTTTATTATGACTTTGAAGATTGAAGATAAAATTGAGCTTGCAAAATACAGAATTGAAAAAGCGAAAAGAATTCTTGACGATGCCCAAAAACTATTTTGAACTTAACTCTTTATGATTCCGCTGTAAATATGGTGTTAAAACTATGTTATCAAAGGAATATATAAAAACAAGTATTCTGCCAACCGAATTTTCAGAGATATTCCGAAGTTTATCAGCGAGAAGAACTGATTCAGATTATGGTGATTTTATTGAGATAACTTTTGAAGAAGCAAAGGATTCGCTTGAGAAGGCGAAAAAATTTGTTGATGTTGTTTCTGAAACACTTGAAAAAGCAATAAAAGAAATGGGGTTTTAAGATGTGTGGGATAATTGGTTATATCGGACATAGAAATATAAGCGATGTTCTTATAAACGGGTTAAAACGACTTGAATACCGTGGATATGATTCTGCGGGAATTGCGATATTTACGGATGATAAAATTTATGTTTATAAAAAAGTGGGGAAAGTTTCAACGCTTGAAGAAGAAATAAAAAATTTTTCATCTTTTGAATTAAATTCAAAAATTGGCATTGCTCATACAAGATGGGCAACGCACGGAGAACCAAGTGACATCAATGCCCACCCTCACACTGATTGCAGTGGCAAAATCGCAGTCGTCCACAATGGAATAGTGGAAAATTACGCAACGATAAAGAAAAAACTTGAATCGTTAGGACACATATTTAAAAGTCAAACAGATACCGAAGTTATAGCTCACTTAATTGAAGAATTTTATAATGATACAGGAAATTTTGAGATTTCAGTTCAACTTGCACTTTCACATATTGAGGGAACATATGGGCTTGCGATTATATCATCAATTGAACCGGATAAAATAATTACCGCAAGAAAAGGAAGCCCGATAATTATTGGAATTGGGGATAATGAATATGTTGTCGCATCAGATGCTTCGGCAATAGTTGGGATAACAAGAAATGTGATTTATCTTGAAGACGGAGAAATGGCAATTTTGTCAAAAAATGGGGTTAAAATAAAGAAAATTTCTGAAAATACGGGCTTTTTATATAAAGATGAAGTAATTGAGGAAAGGATTCACGAATTGACATTTAGTTTAGAAGAAATTGAAAAGGGTGGATTTCCACATTTTATGTTGAAAGAAATTTTTGAACAGCCTGAGAGTATACAAAACTCAATGCGTGGAAGAATAAGTGAAGATGGAAATGTGAAACTTGGTGGATTAACATCCGTTATGGATAAGATTTTAAATGCAAGAAGATTTATAATCACTGCCTGTGGCACAAGTTGGCATGCTGGACTTGTTGGAAAATATATGATTGAGCAATATGCAGGGATTCCGGTTGAAGTTGAATATGCTTCTGAGTTTAGATATAGAAACCCAGTCGTATTTAAAGACGATGTCGTTTGGCTTATAAGTCAAAGCGGGGAAACAGCGGATACACTTGCTGCACTTCGTCTTGCAAAAGAAAAAGGTGCAACAGTTTTAGGAATTGTCAATGTCGTTGGTTCAACGATAGCAAGAGAAAGCCACGCCGGGGTTTATATACACGCTGGTCCTGAAATTGGGGTTGCTTCAACGAAAGCATTTACAAGCCAACTTGTTGTTTTATCTCTTATAACTTTGCTACTTGGAAGAGAGAAAGGTGTATTAGATGAAAAAATTTCAAAGGAGATCGCAACAGAGCTTAAATCTTTGCCTGAAAAAGTGAAGAAAATCCTTGAATTAAACGATTTCATAAAAACAATTGCAGAAAAATACAAAGACCACAGAAACTTTTTGTATCTTGGAAGGGGCTTTAACTATCCTGTTGCGCTTGAGGGTGCGTTGAAATTGAAAGAAATATCCTACATTCACGCAGAGGGTTATCCAGCTGCTGAAATGAAGCACGGTCCCATTGCTTTGATTGATGAAAATATGCCGGTTGTTTTCATCGCAGTTAAAGATAATGTTTATGAAAAAGTTCTCAGCAATATGGAAGAAGTGAAAGCAAGGCGAGGGAAGATAATCTCGGTCGTGACAGAAGTGGACGAAAAAGTTAAGAAGCTTTCAGACCATATAATCCAGATTCCACAAACATTTGACCTTTTGATGCCGATTTTAACCGTGATACCTTTACAACTTCTCGCTTATCATATCGCAGTTCTTCGTGGATGTGATGTTGATCAGCCAAGAAATCTCGCAAAAAGTGTAACAGTTGAGTGAGTAAAAAATAAATTCTGTTATTAACTCGTGAATAGATGGAAAGATTGGTATGAGCAGGCGAAACGAGATTTTGAAAGAGCTAAACTTGACTTTGAACTTAAATTTTTTGAATGGGCGTGTTTCACTTCTCAACAATCAGCTGAAAAGGCTATAAAGGCACTTGGCTTGAAATATGGATTGAATCTTTGGGGACATTCAATCACAGAAATGTTAAAAATCCTTTCCGAAAAAATTGATATTCCGGACAACATTAAAGAAAATGCTAAATTACTTGATTTTCCACCCAGATACCCGAATAGTTTTACTGCTGGGAAACCAGCCGATTACTTCACAGAAAAACAAGCACAGGAAGCGTTAAATGCGGCGGATTATATCATCAGGTTCTGTGAAAGGTTTCTTGATTGATAGGGAGATGGTTATGGAAAAACTTAAAGAT
Organism: Candidatus Chryseopegocella kryptomonas; assembly: GCF_001536065.1. Lineage (GTDB taxonomy): Bacteria > Bacteroidota > Ignavibacteria > Kryptoniales > Kryptoniaceae > Kryptonium > Kryptonium kryptomonas. The sequence continues at coordinate 8,741 of NZ_CZVW01000008.1, read as the reverse complement.
GTTTCCGAAATGGCGCTTAACATTTTCCCTGAAATACTTGAAATAAGGGTTTTTGGCTCGTTTGCAAAAGGGGAGGAAACAGGTTTGAGTGATATTGACATTTTGATTTTAATTTCAAGTTCGGATGAAAAAAATCCAGTGGAAAGATTGAAAAAGTATTTTTATTTTTTTTCGGAAAATGTTGATATAGCAGTTGATGTTATCGTTGTAGATTTGAGTGAAATCAATAATTTTAAAGATATAATTTCAAGTAGCGTTTTAATAACAAAAAGAAACTAAAGAAAAATGAACCTCTCAATCATTGGCACAGGTTATGTTGGGCTTGTAACAGGAGCTTGCTTTGCCGAAACGGGAAATAATGTAATTTGCATGGACATTGACACTGCAAAAATAAAGAAACTCCAAAAAGGCATCGTTCCAATTTACGAGCCAGGGCTTGAAGAACTTGTAAAGAAAAATCTTGATGCTGGAAGATTAAAATTTACGACTGATCTTGAATATGCAATTAAAAATTCAGAGATAATTTTCCTATGTCTTCCAACACCACCTGGAAAAGATGGAAACGCTGATCTTGGGATAGTTTTTAGTGTTGTTAAAGATATGGCAAAGATTTTAAAAAACATCGCAAGAGAATCAAAATCTGTAGTCAATAAAATTATAGTCAGCAAATCAACTGTTCCAGTTGGAACAGCAGATAAGATAAAAGAAATAATTGCAAAAGAAATAGGGAAATACTGTGAAAATTTAAAGTTTGATGTTGTATCAAATCCGGAATTTTTAAAAGAAGGGAACGCTGTTCAGGATTTTATGTTCCCAGATAGAGTTGTGATCGGTGTTAACAATTCCGATAGTGAAACTGTGATGCGTGAATTATATGAGCCATTTGTTCGGACGGGAGCTCCGATCCTCGTTATGGATACCAGAAGTGCTGAAATGGTTAAATATGCTGCGAATGCGTTTCTTGCTATGAGAATTTCATTTATGAATGAAATTGCAAATCTTTGTGAAAAAGTTGGAGCAGATGTTGAAAAAGTTAGAATTGCAATTGGATATGATGTGAGAATTGGACCAAAGTTTTTGTTTCCGGGTGTTGGTTGGGGTGGAAGCTGCTTTCCAAAAGATGTTAAAGCACTTATCAAGATGGGAGAAGAAAATGGAATTGAGATGAGAATTGTTAAATCAGTTTATGAAGTAAATGAAAGACAGAGAAAAATAATAGTTGAAAAGATGAAAAGACATTTCGGAAAGGATTTGAAAGATAAAAAAATCGCAATTTGGGGACTTTCTTTCAAACCAAAAACAGATGATATGCGAGAAGCACCATCAATCACGATTATAAACGAACTTTTAAAACTTGGTGTTAAGATAACCGCATTTGATCCTGTTGCAATTGCAAACGCAAAAAAGATATTCGGAAATCAAATTAAATTTGCAAAGGATCAATATGAAGCATTGAAGGGAGCTGATGCTCTCGTTCTCGTGACAGAGTGGCAGGAGTTCAGAGAGCCGGACTTTAATTATATGAAAAGTTTGATGCGAAATCATGTTATTTTTGACGGGAGAAATATCTACAACCCTGAAAAGCTCAAAAAACTTGGCTTTACATATTACGGCATCGGTCGTTAATTATTTTGAAAACAAAACTTCTAATTGTTGGATTGCCATTTAAGTTCACGAAAATTGAAGAAATCCCTGATTTAATAATAATTGAGCCGGTTGTATTTGAAGATGAAAGGGGATTTTTTATGGAGACATATAGTTTCAAAGATTTTGAAAAAGCTGGGATAACAGATAAATTTGTTCAGGACAATCATTCTAAATCAAAAAAGGGAGTGTTAAGAGGATTGCATTTTCAAATTGAACCATTTGCACAGTCAAAGCTTGTAAGATGCATTAGAGGTGAGATATTTGATGTTGCAGTTGATATAAGACCCGATTCAAAGACATTTAAAAAGTGGCACGGGATCGTTCTTTCTGAGGAAAATAAAAAGATGCTATACATACCAAAAGGATTCGCTCACGGATTTGTCGTTCTTTCGGATATAGCAGAAGTTGAATATAAAGTTGATAATTTTTATTCACGGGAGCATGATCGTGGAATTATCTGGAATGACCCTGAAATTGGGATAAAGTGGCCAATTGAAAATCCAATTCTTTCTGAAAAAGATTCAAAACTACCTACACTTGCAGAATTTCTCAAAGATCAGTTGCGATTATAACCTTCCAGTCAAAAGCACAATTTTGCGGGAATTTAATTCTTCAATTAGTTTTTTTCTTAACTTTCTTGATAAATTTTCTCCATTTTCCAATTTTGTAAGTTAGTAACCGACAAATTTAGAACAATTTTGTCAACTATAAATTAGCAAATTTGGAAAAAATAAAAAAGAGGTGCTAAAATTGGCAAAAGTTGTAATCACAGGTGGCGCAGGATTTATTGGCTCACATCTTTGCGATAGGTTCATTGCCGAAGGCGATGAAGTAATCTGCCTTGATAATCTCATAACTGGGACACCCGATAACATCGCACATCTTTTTGGTCATCCAAAATTTAAGTTCATAAAGTATGATGTTACGGAATTTCTTTATGTTCCGGGAGATGTTGATTTCGTTCTTCATTTTGCATCACCAGCAAGCCCGATGGACTATGTAAAGTATCCGATTCAAACTTTGAAGGTAGGCGCACTTGGAACGCATAAAGCGCTTGGACTTGCGAAAGCAAAGGGTGCAAGATTTTTGCTTGCTTCAACCAGCGAGGTATACGGTGATCCACTTGTTCATCCGCAAAGTGAAGAATATTGGGGAAATGTTAATCCAATTGGCATTCGTGGAGTTTATGATGAAGCAAAAAGGTTTGCAGAAGCCATGACAATGGCTTATCATAGATATCACGGACTTGATACAAGGATCGCAAGAATTTTCAATACATACGGTCCAAGAATGAGAATTGACGACGGGAGAGCAATTCCTGCATTTATGACGCAAGCTTTAAAAGGTGAAGATATAACTGTCTTTGGAGATGGAAGTCAAACGAGAAGTATTTGTTACATTGACGATCTCGTTGAAGGTATTTTCAAACTCCTTATGTCTGATTATGTATATCCGATAAATCTTGGAAATCCAGATGAAGTCACAATACTTGAACTTGCTATGGAAATTAAAGAGCTTGCTGGAAGTAACAGTAAAATTGTCTTTAAACCGCTTCCACCTGATGATCCAAAGGTTAGAAGACCTGATATAACAAAAGCCAGAGAGATTTTAGGATGGGAGCCGAAAGTTTCCAGAAAAGAAGGCTTGAAAAAAACACTTGAATATTTTAAACAAAAACTTGGGATAGATTGAATTGAAAAATTTTGATGAAAAAAAGATTATTCACTTGATGAAAGGAAAAAGCAAGTATATAACGATAATGCCATATGCTGAATTTCAAAAATTGAAAAAAAGCATTGATAGGTTGAGTTCAAAGTTAAACAAGCAGATGGAGAAAAAAGAGGAATATGATTTGAGATTTAAAGAAGAAGTTTTGAAGTGGATTCTTGATTTTTATAAGGGTGATCTTGAGAAATTAGGTTGGTTTATAAGTGAAGTTTGTAAATTGAAAAGCGAGCCGTTTCCAGTTGAATCAAAGCAAATTGATTCAGATGTTTTCAATGTTTTGCTCAATGATTTATTAGTTTTTTACAGCGTCAATAAAAGCAAGCAATTAATTACGGTTGTTTCAATAGAGCCCAGCCTTTAAAATTGCCTTTCTAATGACTCTTATGTAAACTTCAAATCCTTTTTCCTTCCCTTTTATTTAATTTCCTACCTTGTTAAACCAAGTAAATGTCCCAAATTACATGCTCTGAAAAATCAAGGATAAAATTTTATATGTAATCGCTGAAAGAAATGCAGCACCGGGTATGGTAAAAATCCAGGTTAACACAATGTGAAAAACTATGCCCCATTTAACAGCTGAAATTTTCTGCATTGAGCCAACTCCCATAATAGATGTTGAAATTACATGAGTCGTGCTTATTGGTATTCCAAGCAATGATGCGATAATAATCACCAATGCTGCTGAGGTTTCGGCGCTGAATCCATGCGGTGGATGTAATTTGACAATTTTCATTCCCATGGTTTTGATAACACGCCACCCGCCAAACAATGTGCCAAGTCCCATAAATAAAGCAGAACCAAGGATAACCCAGGTTGGGACTTTAAATTCAGATATAAAACCAAGCGAAACAAGTGTGGCGGTAATTATTCCCATGGCATTTTGAGTATCATTCATCCCGTGTGATAAAGCCATGAACGAGGCGGACAAAATTTGAAGATTTTTGAAATGTTTATTTATTTTATTTGGTGCATAAGAGCGGAAAAGCCATGAAATTAACACCATTAACATCAACCCGCTTAAAAATCCCAGCAAAGGTGAAACTCCCATCGCTATGATAATTTTTGTAATATTTCTGAAGTTAATAACCTTAAAACCTTTTGCAGCAACTGCCGAGCCAATTATCCCACCAACTAAAGAATGAGTTATACTTATCGGTATCCCCGCGTGCGTAGCTGAAAAAGCCCACAAGTTTGTCCCAATTAAAGCGCAGACAAGTACCAAGCCAGATACAAATTGTGGTTCTACAATTCCTTTCCCAATTGTTTTAGCAACTTCAGTTGTTATAAATGCCCCAATTATGTTAAGTGTAGCTGCAAGGATTACTGCTTGGTGTGGTTTTAAGGCTCTTGTTGAAACTGTTGTAGCTATTGAATTTGCGCAATCATTCATTCCATTTATAAAATCGTAAAACCATGCTAGTAAAAGAACTATAATAAGATAAATAACAGAAGTTAAGCTCACCTCCATTGCTTTATGAGTTTTTGATTAAAATACTTTCAATTATATTGGCAACATCTTCACATTTATCAATTGCCTCTTCAAGTGATTCGTAAACTTCTTTCCATCGGATAAGATCAAAAACAGCATTTAAACTTGAGCCGTTAATTAAATTATTAAGCGCTTCACGCAATAGTTTATCACCTTGATTTTCAAGATGATTAACTTCAACAAATTTCCACGATTGTTTTCGGAGTTCATTTAGATTGTTAAGTGATTTAGTCAGCTCACTAATTAGTATAATAGCGTTTTTTAGCGTGCGAATTTGTTCTTTAAGCTCAGGCGTTAAACTTTCAATCTTGTAGAGAAGCATTTTTCCTACAGCTGCTTCTGTTAAGTCAATAATATCATCAATTTCATGCGCTAAAAAATGGATATCTTCCCTATCAAATGGGGTGATAAATGTTTTGTTTAACTTTTCAATAAGTTTGTGGGTTATCTCGTCCGCGGAATGCTCAAGATTTGAGAATTCATCAGCTATCTTTTGCCTGTCGGAGAAGTTGTTTAAAATTTCATCAAGTATTTTTGATACTTCAAATAACTTTTGTGCTTGTTTTTCAAATAAAGTAAAAAATTCTTTTTCCTGCGGAACTGGAATGAGCTTCGTTTTCTCATCTCCATATTTTGTTTTCACGACACTCCAAAAATAAGAAAAATTTAAATTTTAAACAAGTCATAACTTTTTCATCCAGCTTGTTAATTTTTAGGTTAAACTTTTTTGTTGAATTTTAGAGAAATTTTGATTAAATTTTTTTGGAAACTTAAAAGTTTGTTTCTACTGTTAAAATACAACGGAAAAGTTCTTTGAAATTTGGGGGTGATGTGGTTTCGACGGAAGCCACGGGCACTTAAAACTGCACGTCCCCGTTTCGCCGTTCGGGGTAAAAAAACGGCGGAAAAATAAGTGCCAACTACAACTATGCTTTGGCTGCTTAATTAAAAAAGCAGCCCATCCTTTACGGCTCGTGCCTGTCCGGGCTGTAAAGGGTGTGGATCAAGACAGGCTCTTACGATGTCTGTTCTCAGGGGACATCGTAAGGTATAAACCTGAGATAGCTTCGCTACAGGGCGCCTACCCCCAAGTAGCGAGGCGAATTTAAAAAAGGTAGGCTAAGCGTGTAGATGTTTTAAGTGTCTGGCTTCCGGACCCGGGTTCGACTCCCGGCACCTCCACTAAAAATTACTTATCAAGCAATAGCTTTAAAATTTGAACAACCTTGTTTTTCAATTCTTTTCTATGAACAATCAAATCTATAAATCCATGTTCAAGTAAAAATTCTGCCCTTTGAAATCCTTCTGGTAATTCCTTGCCTGTTGCTGTTTTATCACTCTTGGTCCAGCGAAACCTATCAAAGCCCCAGGTTCGGCAATGTTTATATCCCCAAGCATAGCGTAACTTGCTGTTACTCCACCTGTTGTTGGATCAGTTAAAATTGAAATGTAAGGTATCCCAGCGTCTGCTAATTTGGTCAACATAGCAGATGTCTTGGCCATTTGCATCAGTGAAAGAGCGCTTTCCATCATTCTTGCCCCACCGCTTGATGAAACAATTATCAATGGATATTTCGTTTTATATGCTTTCTCAATTGCTCTTGCAACCTTTTCACCAACAACAGAACCCATACTCCCACCTATAAATCTAAAATCCATCGCTCCGATAACCACAGGAATACCATTCATTTTCCCTGTTCCAGTAACTATCGCCTCATTTAACCCAGTTTTTTTCATCGCCTCTTTCAACCTCTCCTTGTAAGGCTTTGTATCAACAAAATTTAAAACATCAACAGAACGAATTTTTTTATCCATTTCCTTAAATGTGCCCTTGTCAATCAATATATTGATGTAGTCATAACTTGTTATCCTGAAATGATAATTGCATTTATGACATGTCCACAGATTCAGCTCCAGTTGTGATTTATGTATTATCTCTCCGCAATTTTCACACTTCGTCCAGAGCCCTTCTGGAAGTTCTCGTTTCTCACCCGATATATTCTGTGTTAATCTTTTAAACCATGACATTTTTCATCTCTATTTTGTTTTTATTACAAATTCCTTAATGTAAAGAGGTTCTGTTGAATCTAAATCTGCAAATTCACCCTTTGCATATTTTTCTTTAGCAATTTTTGCAACATAGTAAGCATCCGGATAATTAATTTCGCCTTCAAGCAGAATTACATCATCCTGATTATAAAAATTTTCAAGCAAATTATCAACAAGTTCTCCGATCAAAATTGTTTTATTTGCAAGTTTGTTTTTTATCTCGTCTATTGTACCAACCTGATATCCAGTTATTCGGTTAATTTTGTCATTCTCAAATTTATAGATGCTGTAATAAAAGTCGTTTTGCTTTGCATCTAAAATTGGGCAAATGTAAAGATTTTGACGCTCATATTTTGAAAGCAGTTTGCAGATATCAAATGCTTTTAAAGCAAGCGCATCAAGCGTTGGTACTGTAATTAAAGGTTTGTTGATAGCGTAGCATAATCCCTTTGCAACACTTAAACCAATTCTTAATCCTGTAAATGAACCAGGTCCTATTGAAACTGCAACACTTGAAATATCGGATATTTGTTTGTTTATATTTCCCAGCACTTGCTCAATCATAAAAACAATTTTTTCTGCGTGTATTTGTTTTGAGTGTGTTTTTATTTTTGATTTTGTTTTTTCATTTGCAATAACGATTACAGAACATAAATCAGTACTTGTATCCAACGCAAGTATCATAACTTAACTATCTCTATTTCTCTTTTGTTTTCTTCATCTGTAAACCTCAAATAAACTTCATACCTTTTTTCTGGCAAAATTTCATACGCCACTTCAGCCCACTCTATCAATGACACAGCATCATTATAAACAAATTCCCTAAATCCAAGATCAATTATCTCATCAATGCTATTAACCCTGTAAAAATCAAAATGATAAACCGTTAATCGTCCTTCATATTTGTTCATAATGATGAAAGTTGGACTGTTAACTGTTTCACTTACTCCAAGCCCTTTGCACACTCCTTGAACGAATCTCGTTTTCCCAGAACCAAGTTCGCCATACAAAGCAACGACATCACCAGGTTTTAATAATTCCGAAAATTTAATCGCAATTTGTATTGTTTCATCTTCACTGTTTGAGATAAACTTGCCAAGCATTACAATTTTGGAGTGAGTTTTATCAATGGAACTATCATCTCTTCAAGTGAGACACCACCGTGCTGAAAGGTATCTTTATACAAGTTTAAGTAATGGTGATATTCGGTTGGATAAACAAAATAATAATCTTCTTTTGCAATTATGTAATTTATTGCAACGCCACGCTTGGGCAACTTGTATGTTTCTGGCTTTTCAATAAATATCGCTTCTTTTTCATCACATTTTAAATTTCTTCCATATTTGTATCTTAAATTAGTCGCAGCCTCTCTATCTGCAAGAACCTTTGACCCTCGCAAGGCTCTTATGCTTCCATGATCCGTTGTTATAAAAACTACAACATTTTTCATTCTTGATAAAGTTTTTAACATCCTATAAAATGATGAATGAACAAACCACGCCCTTGTAACCTCACGATATGCAGATTCATCAAAAGACAATTCTCTTATAACCGTTGAATCACTTCTACCATGAGCGAGCATATCTACGAAATTAACAACTATCGCTGTTAATTGTCCCTGTGCATATGTAGTTATATTTTGCTCAACTCCAACCCCAAAATCAGGATCAATAATTTTGAAATATCTCAATTTTGATTTTAACTTAACTTTGTGTCGTTTCAATAAATCTTCAAGAAAATCTTTCTCGTATTTGTTTCTGCTTCTTTCGTCATCGTTGCTCCCTTCCCATAAATCAGGAAATCTCTTCTCAATCTCAATTGGAAACAA
>NZ_CZVW01000007.1 GCF_001536065.1 Candidatus Chryseopegocella kryptomonas | reverse complement strand
TTCAAAAGCTCCGAAAGTTCAGATGCGCTGATAGGTCTCCCATCAATCAAAACTTGAAAATCAGAAACAATTTTACCCAGCAAATTTGCGATTTCAGAATTTCCACCTTGGTTAAGTGACTTTATCAAATTGTCAATTGTCCTTCTCTGCTCGGGAGTTAAATTTGGAGTAATCTGAACGGTTTGCTCACCAAGATTAACCTTAAAACTCCATATCTCACTTCTTATTTCTTCTATGCCACGACTTCCTGTTATGCTTGACTTAACAAACCAGAAATACTCTTTCCCATTTTCAAGCGGCAAAGCATTCTGCGGATATTGAATTTGTGTATCGTTCGTTTTGAATCTCCATCTCAAATTTTTATCACCTGAGACAACCTCTTCCGGCGTTGTTTGATTAGGCAATTTTTCATAGACATAAATCTCAAATTCTTTCAAATACGGCGCAACCCATCTAAATATCGGAAATTGCGTTCGCACCTCAGATTGATAACCTGGCGCAACAAGATCAATCCTTGACGGATTCATAACCTCATAAATTTTCTCCCACGATGCTAAAACCGACAACTCAGCTTGATCAAGCAACTGTATAACAAACCTGTAACTTCCAGCGGGCAATCTACCTGTTGACTGTGCAAGCTCCTTAACTCTTTTTATCTTATCTTCATAAACTTTCGTCTTGTTCCCATCGTTTTTTATATTTGTTCTCCCGGCTGCAAGGTCTTGATTTGTAAAACTTAACACTCTTTCAACATCAAACGGCAACGTCCACGCATCTGCTAATATACTCTCCGGCTCATTTCCAATCTTTGCAAAAACTTGAAAATGTAGTTTCATAGTCACCGGATTTTGACTCGTTATAAAGATCGTGAACAAAAGTGGTAAATCTTTTAATTTGCTCACATCAAGATCGGCGATATTTACCTGATCAAGCGTTGCAGGGGCTGAAACCTGCAGATTAACTTGCGCAAAAACAATTGATGTGAAAACTATGAAAAACGCCAAAAACTTTTTCATGGCAAACCTCAAAAATTTATTTTAGTTTCACTTTAAAATTACAACCGCACCATAATTTGATCAGTGAACGAAATCACAATTAAAAATGAACGATGTCGTTATACAGAACAAAAATCATCAAAATAATCAGGATTATTATCCCCGCCTGCTGAATTGCAATTTTGACTTTGTAGGGAATTTCTCTTCTTATAATCCCCTCAACAATCAAAATTGCAAGATGACCACCATCAAGCCCAGGAAATGGGAGAATGTTCAGAAAAGCCAAACTTATGCTTAAAATCGCCATAAACCCAAGAAACGCAGTCAATCCAATGTCGGCGCTTTGAGTTGCAAACTTTGCAATTCTAATCGGACCAGCGATGCTTTTTTGAACTGGGACTTTGCCTGTTATCAATTGTTTTATTCCATTAACAGTTAAAGCCGAAATCCTATAAGTTTCACCAAGCCCGACCCAAAGTGCTTCAACTGGATTATAACTTTCTTTTTTAACAGGTCCATTGTAAAAAGCGGTAATTTGAATTCCAATTCTGCCATCAGGATCAGGAACGACTTTCAAGTCAAAAGATTCATTATCTCTCTTTATCTTTAAAATTACTTCCTTGCCTGCATTTGCCCGTATAATTGAAGTAAGTTGACTTGGGCTGTAAATTTTTTCACCATTTGCAGATAAAATAAAATCTCTCGGCTTGATTCCAACTTTTTCCGCTGGACGCCCCGGCTCAACTGCCATAACCATTGTCTCGGTGTATTTGGGCAAAATCCCAAGCGCATCTTCGGATGGAACTTCCGGAATTTTCTCCCTCTGAATTTGAAGCACGAGATTTTCACCACCACGCTGAATTCCAAAACTCAAATCTTTCGTCAAATCATCAACAAAAGCAATTCTAATTATATCATCCCAATAATTGACCTTTTTCCCGTTGACTGTTAAAATTTTATCGCCTTCTTTAAAGCCAGATTCATAAGCAGGCGAATTCGGAATCACAAACCCAACTTCTCTTACATCTCTAAATGTCTTTCCTTGAATCATAAAAATCGCAGTGAATAAAACCACCGCAAGAAGCATATTCATAATCACGCCTGCCGTTATCACGAAAAATTTCTGATAAAATGGTTTGCTTCTAAACTCATACGGCTCGGGCTTTGCTCCAAGAAAACCAGTGTCAAGGCTCTCATCAACCATACCAGCGATCTTAACATAACCTCCAAGCGGAAATGCTGATATTCTATAATCCGTCTCACCAATTTTTTTCCCAATTAATCTTGTTCCAAAGCCAATTGAAAATACTTCAACCCTCATCTTTGAAAGTTTAGCAGCAATGAAATGTCCGAATTCGTGGACTAAAACAAGCACGCCAATTGTTATAGCAAAGTAGAATATAGTTTTTATGACTTCCATAGTTTAATTCACTGCCTCCAAATTTTTTACTAATTCCCTTGTTTCAAAATCAACTTTGAAAATATCATCAAGGTCTGGATTAAATTTAGGTCTATGTGAATCAATTGCTCTTTTAATTATCTCTGGTATTTGTGTGAATTTAATTTTGCGATTGAGAAAGAGTTCAACCGCAACCTCATTTGCAGCATTCAACACAGTTGGATAAGTTCCGCCAAGTTTGGCAACTTCATAAGCAATTTTTAAACATTCAAATTTTTCAAAATCGGGCTCAAGAAAAGTTATTTTTCCAAGTTTTACAAAATCAACTTGTCCATAATTTGCTGGTGTTCTCTCGGGATAAGTCAGGGCATATTGAATTGGTATTTTCATATCTGGAACGCCAAGTTGTGCTTTTATTGAGCCATCAACAAATTCAACCATTGAATGAATGATTGATTGCGGATGGATCACGACCTTAATTTTTTCAACTGGCAGACCAAACAACCAATGCGCCTCAATTACTTCAAGCCCTTTATTCATCAATGTCGCTGAATCAATCGTTATCTTTTTGCCCATCTTCCAATTTGGATGTTTAAGTGCTTCTTCAATTGTCACATTTTCAAGCTCAGATTTATCTTTGTTAAGAAATGGACCACCAGACGCTGTTAGAATTATCTTGTTTATGCTTGAAACATTCTCGCCGACAAGACATTGAAATATAGCATTGTGTTCGCTATCAACCGGGATAAGTTCAACATCGTTTTCTTTCAGAAGTTTCGTGATTATCTCGCCTGCTACAACAAGAGTTTCTTTGTTTGCAAGCGCAATTCTTTTTTTATTCTCAATCGCCTTCACCGTGGGTTTAAGCCCAGAAAAACCAACCAAAGAGTTTAACACAATATCAACATCGTCTCTTGACACAATTTCAACCAGACCTTCTTCACCAGCAAGAACTTCAACTGTGCCATTTACAAGTTTTGAAAATTCCTCCGCTTTCTTTCTATCAAAAATGGCAACTCCTCTCGGTTTCAAAATTCTTACCTGTTCAAGCAAAAGCTCTATATTTTTATTCACCGCAAGATAAGTGACCTTAAATCTATCTGGAAAATTCAAAATCACTTCAATGGCGTTTCTACCGATTGATCCAGTGGAACCAAGGATTGCAATTTTTTTCATCACCGCTTAAAAATTGTTTCAAATCCTTTGCGAAAACAATTTATAAAACCACTCCAAATAAAACAAATTTAAATTTCTATCTCCATCCCTTCCGAAGCAACTAAAAGATTGAATTTATATTTTCTTTTTTTAACCTCGTTTTTGCAATGTTCAAAAATCTCATCTATCATATTATCCGTATGAGTATGGTCGTGATGGAAAAGAAGAAGTCGCTTGACTTCACCTTCGTGTGCAACTCTCAAAGTAAACAAATAATGCGAGTGTCCCCATCCAACCTTTTCAACATATTCCTCCGGCGTGTAAGTTGTATCGTGAATCAAGAGATCAGCACCACGGACAAAGTCAAAAATTCTTTTGTTCGGATCACCCGGAACTGTGTCAAATTTCTCAATAACTTCCTTTTCCCAGTTGAATAGATACGGGGTTATCTCCCTGTCAAACGGTTCATTGTCACTTATGTAAACTACTGTCTTGTTGTTAAAGGTTATTCTATACCCAAGCGTAAAACCTGGATGATTGACATAAATCGTTTGAACAACAGCATCATAAATTTTAAATTCTTCTTCCCCAACCTGTAAAAATTTTATGCTCGCTTTTAACTCACTTAACCTCACTGGAAAATAAACCCTATCCATTTGATCTGCGACTATTTGTTCAAGTGTTTTCGTCCTTGCCCCAGAACCAACGATTGTAAATTCATTTCCAGAGATAAAAAGCGGTTTAAAGAACGGAAAACCTTGAATGTGATCCCAGTGCGGATGAGTTATCATTATATAAGCACGAATTGACTCGCCTTTATGAATGAGATAATTTCCAAGATTTTTTATCCCGGTTCCAGAGTCAAGGATGATCAAATTATTGTCGTCAAGTTTAAGTTCAACGCAGGGAGTATTCCCCCCGTATCTGACCGTGTCCTTTCCCGGAGTAGGGATTGAGCCCCTACAACCCCATATTTTTAACTTCATAACTTACCCCCTTTAAGTTCTTATATTCTTTTGAAAGTTCAACATAATGAAGTGCTGACTCTTCAATTGCCTTTTTCTCTTCGTCTGTTAATTCTCTCACAACCTTAGCAGGTACGCCTGCAACAAGAGTTCCCTCAGGGACGATAAATCCCTGCTTCACAAGCGAACCAGCAGCAACAAGAGAATACGACTTCACTTCTGCGCCATCAAGAACAATTGCCCCCATACCAATTAGACATTTATCACGAATCACCGCACCATGCAAAATTGCACCATGCCCGACCGTCACATCATTTCCAACAATTAAAGGATATTTATCCGTGGTCACATGAAGAATGCATCCATCCTGAATGTTTGTCCTCTCACCAATCCTTATATAATTTACATCTCCACGAATGACAGCGTTAAACCATATATTTGAATCCTTGCCAATGACAACATCACCAATTACAACTGCACCATCAGCTATGAAAACTGATTCATCAATTTCGGGAAATTTGCCTCTGTAAGGTAAAATCTTCATAACCCAAACAAATTTTGTTTTTGTTTAAGCTGGTTTCCAATCAAAATTCCAACTTTTAAGTTCAACGATCACGCTTCCAACAATGACTTTTAACTTACCTTTCAAAGGTATTGCTTTTTCATCCGCACTTATCCAGCCAGTAAAATCACCTGTCAATCCAAAAAATCCAACATAACTTGCTTTCCCATCAATCTCATATGCTTCAATTGGACGATTCAAAGCATCAATTTTTATTTTCGTCTTCTTCTTTCCAAAGTTTATAATCGTAATTCCTTTAACTCCTTCTATAAAAGTTGGAAGAACCATCGTCTTCTGAACCGAAGCATTTGACCGTGCATAATAAAAAAGCGACGGACCATCGCAATAATTCGTCATCACCTTCACTGTATCAACTCTTTTCCCCTTTGTGTTATACTCAAAATTTTGATAATTTTTTTCAACAACATAGAAAGAAGATTTTTCAACGAAGTTATATCTTACGCTTTGATAATACTTCTTCTCGTTCATCTCGCTGTAATATCTTTGAGCGACAAATCTTGAATCAAAAACAGCGTCAAAATTAGCATGTATATCAACGAACGGAACGGAATACGAATCTATCTTCACCCTTACCCTGTAAAATTCTTTCCCATTATCAATGAACTTATCCACGACCGTGAATTTAATCTGACCGAGCTTGAAAAAAAGATACTTAACTTCGTAAACAAGTTCTTCTCCAACTTGAATGAACGATGTATTGAACTTTTTATCAAATTTTTCAAATTCCTGCTGAAACTCTACCGCTGATTCAAAACGCGAAAACAAAATTTTAAATGCCAAAACAAACAGAAAAATAAATTTCATAACCTACTCTTCCGAAGATGATGATGTTTTTCTTGTCCTGCCTCGTCTTGTTGCGAGCTTTTCTTCAAGTTTTGCCTCTATCTGCTGTTGAGCAGAAATTATTCGCTCTTCAAGAATTCTCTGATACGCAACTATCTCGCTTGTCTGCTGTTTTAAAACATCAACTATTGTCTTCAAATCATTTGTCGTAACTTCAATTTTACCAGCACTGCTTTCAAAACCATCAAGTATGTTTCTTTCAACTGACTTTGTCAATTTTGAAAGATTCATAACTCCGACTGCAATTCCAGCTGAAAGAATTATCAGAATTACAATACCAACGATAAAAACCGCTCTGTTTGAACCAAGCTTTGAAAGGATTTGATCAAACTTTGACGAGTTCTCATCAATTTTAGCTGACATCTCCTTAACACCTGCGTCAACATCGGCGACTGACTTTTTTACATCTCCAATTTCACTTTCAACCCCCGAAACTTTTTCTTCAACTCTGGAAATGCGATCTCTAAGTTCACGATTCTGCGCCGAAATCTGGCTAATTCTTTTAGAAACTTGCTCTGTCTGTGATGAAATTGATGAAACTTTTGAATCAACTTTTTCAATTTTTGAAGAAAGTTCATCCCTTACCTGATTCACGCTTTGATTTAATTTTTGGTCAAATTCATTTCGCAGAGCATCAACTTTTTCTTTGAGTGAGTTATCCATCGTTTCAAGTTTTTTCATAACATCATCAACTGAATATCTTGTCTGCGTTTGCTGTTGTTGAACTTGTGCAATCAAACCAAGTGAAAGAGCAAAAATTAAAAAAAATAGCAATCTCAATTTCATTTTGCCATCCCAATTTATTTTTAAATGAATTGCTCCCGCAGGATGCGGGAGCTTTTTCTAAATTATCTACCACTTGCAAATAATTTTTCCGCTTGTGGCATCAATTCCAACGCCTTCTGGAATTGCTCATCAACTTCAAGCATTATCGGATACCAACCCTCGTTGCGCCAAATAAATCTTGCAACATGAGCTTTCAAAATCGCTTTTATGTAAGGCAAATCTTTTTGATAATCGCTTTCATTCCACTTCACACCTTTTGAGATGACAAAATTCTTAAAGTTATCAAGCATTTCATCAGTTATTTGAAAATCACGCTTGAAAAATTCAAAATCGTTCCCGTATTTCTTCCTTATCCAATTTCCATTTTCGTCCATAAAATTGGAAATGAAAATGTAAAACAAATTATGCCTTCTTATATCAATGGAAAGATCTGTCAAGTTCTGAGTTTTAACCACGAAATCTGGAGCAATTCCGCCACCGCCGTAAACTGGACGATTTAAAATTTTAGTGAAATATACTGCTTTTGATGTGTCTTTTTTAGTTTGTTCCGAACTTGAAATATATTTCTTACCTTCGTATGGTTTCTGTATCAATCTACCGCTTGGCGTGTAATATCTTGCTGTTGTCAATCTTATGGCAGAGCCATCGTTTAATGGAAATTGTCTCTGAACCAAACCTTTACCAAATGTTGTATCACCAACAACCAATCCTCTATCCCAATCTTGAATAGCACCTGCAACAATTTCGCTTCCAGACGCTGTCCCTTGATTTACAAGCACAACAACCGGGATTTTTTCAAGTGTGCCTTCTTTTGTCGCATAAAATTCTTCATTATACTCGCTCAAGCGTCCCTTCGTATAAACTATGAGTTTTCCCTCCGGGAGAAACTCATCAGCAACTTTAACCGCTTCCGAAAGCAAACCACCCGGATTATTGCGAAGGTCAAGTATAAGTTTCTTCATACCACGGGCTTTAAGCTTCTCAACCGCTTCTTTGAACTCACGATCTGTCGTCTCTGAAAATCTATTTATGCTTATATAGCCGACATCTTTTGCGACCATAACCGCAACATCAACGCTGTAAATTGATATTTTATCGCGCGTGATGACATAATCAATCAACTCTTTAACTCCCGGTCTTAAAATTGTCACCTTAACCTTCGTTCCCTTTGGACCTCGCAATTTCTTTATCACATCTTCATTCTTCAATCCAATTGCAGGTTCATCGTCTATCTTAATTATCTTATCTCCCGCCATTATCCCAAGCTGTTCACTTGGACCTCCAGCAATCGGTGACACAACATTTATCGTGTCGTTTATTATCGTGAATTCAATTCCAATCCCCTCAAAACTTCCTCTTATATCTTCATTAACTCTTTCCATCGCTTTGGCTGGAATATAAACTGAATGTGGATCAAGAATCTCAAGCATTCCCTGAATCGCTGCTTCTACAAGTGTTTGAGTGTCAATTTTATCAACATAATTTTTTCGTGTCAGATTCAAAACATCGTTCAATTTCATAATTTGGATATAAATGTCATCGCTTGAAAACAAACTGCTTAAATTTGCCCCGATGACGATCCCGATCACCAGGACAATTATCATCGTCAGATATGAAAACTTTTGCCTCAACATATTCTCTGCCTCCTTAGTAATCTATTTTTAGTTTGAGATAAGTTAAAAATTTTTTCTCATAAATTCCAACACCGAAGCCAAGCATAAAATCTTTTCTTATCTCCAAAAGTAAATCAACTCCATACCTGAACTTTTTCTCAACTACTCCATCAAGGAACTTAACTTTTTCAGCGTCCCATGTGCGATGACCAAGGTTAAAATCTCCACCTACATTTATTGTATCGCCTCCAACCACGGGATTTTTCCCGTGCCTTATCCTTTCAGCAAAGATACTCAAAGTTGCTCTTTTTGATAAAAGATAAATAATTTTTGCGAAAAAATCATCTGAATTCGGTCCAATCTCGTGTCCGATTAAAAATCCGTTGTGAGTGTAACTGTTCTCATTGAACCTGTGAGAATAAACATACGGCTCAATCCTTGTGTATTCAAAGATAAAATCTGCATCCCTCACAAAATTAGCAAAATAAAGCCCAACTTGATATCCAAGTTCATTCCCATACCAACCTGTGCCAATTAACGGAAAATTTATATCGTCAATTAAAATCGTCCCATAAATTTGAAAGTTTCTAAAAAGATTTGCTTTGAAATCAAAGCCAAGCAAAGCATTATCTCTGTCTTGAAGCGAATGTTCAGCGGACTTGTAAAAGTTAATCGGATTTAAATACGCAAGTTCGGGGAAACGCTTTGTGTAAATAACTCCTTCCCACACACCAAAATAAAACTTATTCCAGAAATTAAAACTCAACCTGTGCGTTGCAAGATATTTTGAATTCACAAATGGAACATTTCCAGAAACCGTATCTTGCAAAAAAAACTTCGTCCCAAGAAGCCACGAATGAACGAAGTCATAAGACACGCCTTTATATTTGAACCTAATTTTCAAAAAGTCAAAAACTGGCGATGTCATTGAGACAAATAATTTTCCAGAAAATCCATATCCCTGTGTTATGGTTTCTCTGCCAATTTGAAAACTTAAATGCTTCGTTTGATATTTTATGTAAGCATCTGTGAAATCAAAATTAACAGAACCTTGTTCATTGAATTTATAATTTTGCTTCAATCTCAAATCTTCAAGTGCAAGTTCTTTGCTTCCGAATGATTGCCCATCCGTTGATTGAAGATAAAAGCCGAGTTTCCCATCATAAGTCCCACGCAATCGTCCGCCTATTTCAACAAGATGAACATTTGAAGTCCGTGAAAATCTTGATTCAATGTTAAAAAGTGCATCAACGAAAAAAGAAATGTTCGTGTCTCTGTAAGTGTAAAGATATTTCGCTCTGTCGGAAAAAATGCCATCTTTAAATTTTAATCCATCTTTCAAAATTGATGTCTCAAAAAATTTTTCACGCCCAAGTTCGTTTTCAAACTCAATCATCAAAAGTTCAAGGTATCCAAGTTCTCTCTCTGTCAATTTTTCTTTTTGAGAATAAATTTCAATGAGAAAATTTGCAACTTCATTTCTTGACAAAGGCAAAGACCCATCGTCAAAATTTTTGATTATCCCTCTTACTTCCATTCGCTTCAAAAAATCATAAACCCTGTGCGACACAGGAACATTTTCAACCTGCGAAAAAACTTGCATCGTGATGATTAAAAAGAGAATGAAAAATTTTCTCATCTTACAGCGTTCCAAACTTTTGAAATTGACTTTTTGCGAAAGATAATTGAAACAGAATTTAAAAACCACAATGTAAGTGTCTTAATGTAGCCATACTTTCGGTATCTTCTTGGGGATTCGTAAATCTTCAAGCCGTGAACATTTATTATTTTCCCCAACCGACGAATTCGCATATAAAATTCAAAGTCCTCGCCAGCGGGGAGATTTTCATTGTATCCGCCTGCTTTGAAAAAAATTTCCCTTTTAACTACATGACACTCACCTCTTCCCATTCCAAGACCGATAACATTTAGCATCGCAAAAAATTTATTTAAAAAGATGTGAAAAACTTTATCTTTGAACAATTCTTCTTCTGGATAGACGAAAACATCAAAAGCAAGTGCAACAACCATTGGCATCTTCATAAGGTTATCAACAAGTTTAAAAAAAGTATCAACATCGTTTATCCTTGCGTCTGCGTTTAAGAAAACAAGAATTTCACCGTTGGAATTTAAAGCCCCGATGTTTCTTCCTTTTGCGATCGTTTGCTTTTCAAAGTTCTCATTCAAAATAATTTTGTCAGCGAATTTTTTCGCAATCTCAATTGTCAAATCAGTGCTTCCCCCATCACTTATGATAACTTCAATATCATATTTTCTTTTAAATTCATCTGTAAAGATTTTTTCAGCCCAGCAAAGTGTTGCTTCTTCATTCAAAGTCGGAATTATCACCGTGAACCTACGCATTTCGGGTGCTTATTTATTTGTTAAAATTTCCCCCTTTATAAAAAAATTAGGGGCGTAAAACACGCCCCTCTTAAAATTTAGAACCTCAAAATCAACCCTTGACAAGATTTCTCAATTCATCAACAAACAAATCCATCTCTTTCTTCGTCCTTTTCTCCGTCACAGCAATAAGCAAACCATCACCATAACCATCAAACTTTGAAAGGTCAATCCCAGGCAAAATTTTTTTCGCTTGCAATTTCTCCTTTATCTTTGAGACAGGCATTGGGGTTTGAACGACAAATTCCTTGAAGAATGGTTGATTATACTTTAATTTGAAACCTTCAATTTTTGAAATTTCCTCTGCAAGATAATGACTTTTTTGAAGGCAAAGATTTGCAACCTCTCTTAAACCTTGCTTCCCCATCAAAGCCATATAAACGGTCGCTGCAAGCATCATCAGACCTTGATTTGTGCAAATGTTTGATGTCGCTTTTTCTCTTCTTATGTGTTGTTCTCTTGTTTGAAGCGTAAGTGTAAAACCACGCTCGCCGTCTCTGTCAATTGTCACTCCAGAAAGTCGCCCCGGGATTTTTCTTATCAAAAATTCCTTCACTGCAAAAATTCCAAGATACGGACCTCCGAAACTTAACGGAATTCCCAACGGTTGTCCTTCACCGACGACCACATCAGCCCCATATTCACCCGGCGGGATCAAAAGCCCAAGTGAAATCGGATCAATTGCAACTATGAACAAAGCCCCAACTTTATGAGCAACTTTTTCAATCTCAAACACATCTTCAATGTTTCCGAAAAAGTTCGCCTGTTGAACGATAACGCACGCTGTTTTTTCATTAACTTTTGATTTCAAATCCTCAATATCACAAACCCCTGAATCAAACTTTGTTAATTTAACTTCCGCTTTCCTCGGATGAGTGTATGTGCGAACAACGGTCAAATAATTCGGATTAACAGGACCTGCAATCACAACTTCATTTCTTCCAGTGTGTCCAATCGCAAGCAAAACTGCTTCTGCAAGAGCACTCCCACCATCATACATTGATGCATTTGCAACATCCATCCCAGTTAATCTGCAAATCATCGTTTGATACTCATAAATTGACTGCAAAGTCCCCTGACTTACTTCCGCTTGATAAGGAGTGTAAGCGGTGTAAAATTCTGACCTGCTTATTATCGTGAAAACAGCCGAAGGGACAAAATGATCATAAGCACCACCACCAAGAAACGAAATAGCGTGGTTTAAATCAAGATTTTTTTCCGAAATTGATTGAAGTTCTTTTAAAACTTCATACTCCGAAAGTGGTTCTGGAAGTTTCAAATCCTCTTTTAATCTTATCTCTGGCGGGATATCAGAGATTAATTCTTCAAATGAGGAGACGCCAATTGCTTTGAGCATCTCCCGTCTGTCTTCATCAGTGTTTGGAACGAAACCCATTTTTGATGTGCTCCTTAAATTTTAAAGTTTCACTTTCCGATTAACTTCCTGTAATCCTCCGCAGAAAGAAGATTGTTAAGTTCGTTCAAATCTTTAATTTTAATTTTGATGATCCAGCCCTCGCCATATGGGTCTTTGTTTATCAAGTCAGGTGAATCCTTCAACTTTTCATTTACCTCAATAACTTCACCAGAAACAGGAGAAAAAAGATCGGAAACTGCTTTCACCGCTTCAATTGTCCCGAACGATTCAAGTTGCTTTACAACTTTTCCAACCTGTGGAAGTTCAACATAAACGATGTCCCCAAGCTCGCTTTGAGCATAGTCCGTTATCCCGACAACTCCGATAGAGTTGTCTTCAACTCTTATCCATTCATGTTCTTTTGTGTACTTTAAATTTTCCGGGAATTGCATATTTTTTCTCCTTTTTAGGTTTTAATCATTCATATTGAATCTATTATCAACAAACTTTGTGTCGTAATCAACGCCACTTCTGAATTCTGGAGAGTTCAAAAGTTTAATGTGAAATGGTATAGTCGTATGAATGCCTTCAATTACAAATTCTTCAAGCGCTCTTAACATCCGAGCTATTGCTTCGTCTCTCGTTCTTGCGTGAACTATAAGCTTTGCAATTAACGAATCATAATACGGCGGGACAACATAATCTTGATAAATGTGCGAATCAACTCTAACGCCATAACCACCGGGGAAATGCAAAGCAGTTATCTTCCCGGGCGATGGTCTGAAACCTTTGAATGGATCTTCTGCGTTAATTCTGCACTCAATCGCATGACCGTTTGGCTTCAATTGTTTTTGTTTAATCCCAAGCTTTTCACCCGCTGCAATTCTAATCTGTTCCCTGACTATGTCAATTCCATAAACCATTTCCGTCACAGGATGTTCAACTTGTATTCTTGTGTTCATTTCCATAAAGTAAAAATTCCCATTCTTATCAACTAAAAACTCAATTGTCCCAGCGCTTCTATACTTTACACTTTTTGCCCCTTTAACAGCAGCTTGCCCCATTGCTTCACGAAGTTCCGGAGTGACAATCGGGGATGGCGATTCTTCTATGAGTTTCTGATGTCTTCTTTGAATTGAGCAATCTCTTTCGCCAAGATGAATCACATTTCCGTGTTCATCGGCGAGAATTTGAATCTCAACATGTCTTGGTTTTTCAATAAATTTTTCAATGTAAAGAGCTGGATTTCCAAAAGCTGCTTCTGCTTCCGCACGTGCTGTTTGCCAAGCGTTTTCAAGTTCAGCATCGCTCATCACCATTCTCATTCCTTTTCCACCACCGCCAGCTGCTGCCTTCAACATCACGGGAAAACCAATTTCATTTGCAATTTCTCTCGCTTCTTCAAGCGTCTCAACAACTCCATCGCTTCCCGGGATGACCGGAACACCTGCTTTTCTCATTGTTTCCTTTGCCAATGCTTTATCTCCCATAGCTTCAATGGCATCTGGCGTTGGACCTATAAACTTTATCCCCGACGATTCGCAAATTTCGGCAAACATCGCATTTTCGGAAAGAAATCCATAACCCGGATGGATTGCTTCCGCATTTGTTATCTCCGCTGCTGCAATTATTCTCGGAATGTTAAGATAACTTTCCTTGCTTGGACCAGGACCTATGCAAACAGCTTCATCAGCAAATCTTACATGAAGAGAATATCTATCTGCTTCGGAATAAACCGCAACCGTTTTTATGCCAAGCTCCTTACAAGTTCTTATGATTCTTAATGCGATCTCACCTCTATTAGCAATGAGAATTTTTTTAAACAATTCCAACCCGAATTTTTTATTAATCCAGAAGTTCAATCAAGAAAAGTGGCTGTCCATATTCAACAGGTTGAGCGTTTTCAACAAGAATTTTCGCAACTCTTCCGTGAACATCAGATTCAATCTCATTCATAAGTTTCATCGCTTCAACTATGCAAAGAACTGTGCCTGGGAAAACTTCATCACCAACTTTAACATACGGCTCTGCATCCGGAGCTGGCGCACGGTAAAATGTCCCAACGATTGGAGATTTTATCTCGTGATATTTTTTGCCTGTTTCAACAGCAGGAGTTTCAACTGTCTCTTTGGGTTTTTCCTCTTTGACTTCAACTGGAGCAGTTTGCTGAATAGTCTGAGGCATCTGGAAAACAGGAACAGATGGCTGAGCAAGTCCAGATGGCGGGT
Organism: Candidatus Chryseopegocella kryptomonas; assembly: GCF_001536065.1. Taxonomy (GTDB): domain Bacteria; phylum Bacteroidota; class Ignavibacteria; order Kryptoniales; family Kryptoniaceae; genus Kryptonium; species Kryptonium kryptomonas. The sequence continues at coordinate 99,765 of NZ_CZVW01000007.1, read as the reverse complement.
AAATTGGAAATGGTATCGGAATATAATTCGGTAATGAATTCATCCCTGAATTAGTTGCAACCTCAACTTTGCGATTCTTGCTTATCCTCAATCTTGAACCTTCAATTTCTATCTCAACCTCTTCAACACCGCTTTCATCAACCGCCTTAATTAACTCTTTGATGTAATTTAAATCCATTTTCCTCCCTCTTTTTTATTTTACTCTTTCAACATATTCACCTGTTCTCGTGTCAACCTTTATCTTTTCTCCTTGCTCAATAAACAACGGAACATTGATTATAGCACCCGTTTCAAGTTTTGCTGGCTTCATAACATTTGTAACTGTATCACCCTTTATCCCGGGCTCGGTCTCAACAACTTCAAGTTCAACAAATGTTGGAAGCTGTATCCCAAGAATTTGATCTCCATCAAACAAAATATCAACCGTCTCATTTTCCTTCATAAACAAAGCATTATCACCAACAAGATCAGACGGCACATGAATCTGGTCAAATGTCTCAAGGTCCATAAAAACAAAATCATCCCCATCTTTGTATAAAAATTGAAACTTCCTAAAATCAAGTCGGACAATTTCAATTTCTTCGCCCGAATCAAATGTCTCTTCAAGTATTCTTCCCGTTTTAACATCTTTAAGTTTAACTCTCACAAAAGCTCCGCCACGACCTCTTTTTACATGCTGAAAATCAATGATGGTATAAACTTTACCATTGTATCTTATGTTCAATCCATTTCTAATGTCAGCTGTTGTCGGCATCAGGGTTCTTGATTTTGTTTCAGATTTGCTTTGAAAATATAAACAAAACACCCGATAAAAGCAAACAACCTGATGTGATTTGACATTGTCAATTATAAGCGTTATATTTTGTTTGGTAATCATATTTTAACTCGTTCATTCCCGAATAGCTGTGGGAAAGGGCAAAGGTTATAAAAAGAATTATCGGAAAATATGAGCGGAAAAACGATCGCAAGTTTGATAACACTTTCAATGATTTTCATTACCGCTGGTTTAATTTACCTAAATGAGCACGCTGTCATCCGAAACTTTGATGCCTATGTCAAGGATAAAATTGAAGTCATCACATCAAGTTTATCCCACGAGATAAACGCTCACCTGACGCAGGGTGAAATTGAAAAAGTTATTGAATTTACACGAAGCTATGGAAAATTCCCCGATGTAAAGTTAATAGCCATATTTGACAGCGCTGGAAAACTGCTTTGTTTAATAGGTGACTCAAATGAGATCCCAAATGGGGAAATAGCCACATACAAATCCGAAATGTTAAGATACATACCCGAGAAAAGAATCTATGAAAAAGTTAAGCCCGTTTATTCTCAAAATGGAAAAATTGGCACAGTTTTCCTGAAAATTGAAGCAGTCCCATACCTTGAAAAAATTGGGACTACGAATTTATTCATCTTCACAGCAATTGCAATTTTGGTAGCTCTGGGTTTCGTCGTAATGCTAACCGCATTCAATCGCAGAGTTTTAAAGCCAATCTCAAATGTTTCTGGATTGATGCAGGATATTGGGCGTGGAATTTACAATGTTCAACTTGAAGTCCCAAGGTCATCCGAAATTTACGAGTTTGCGGAAAACTTCAACCAAATGGTGAAACTCCTTGACGAAAAAGAAAGACGACTTGAAAGACAGAAATCACAATTTAAAACCATATACGAAATCTCTCGGCTTGGTCTTGAGATAAAATCAATTGACGAATTCTTTAAAAATGTTGTCTCATTGATAAGAAACGAATTCAAATTTTTAAATGTGCTTTATTTCTCCGTTGATCAATCCAAAAAATTGAGATTGACAGCAGTTTCAGGTTATCTTGAAGATTATCTTGATGAAACTTACACACTTGAAGCTGGCTATGGGATTGCGGGTTCAGCTATTTTGCTTGGTGATGTAGTTGTGATAAACGATGTATCAAAAAGTCCTCAATTTATCCCACTTTATGATGCGCCAATCGCCTCGGAAATAGCAATTCCAATCAGAAAGAAAGGGAAAATAGTCGGAGTCCTTGATATAAGCTCTGAAAAAACAAATGCGTTTACATCCGAAGATGTCAGAATTTTCAAAACGATAGCCGAAACAATAGCTGTCATCCTTGAAAAGTTTGATTCAACGATGGAAAACATAAAACTTCTCTTCAAACTTGAAACAGTTTACAAACTAACACGAGACCTTGTCCTTGAAAGAGATGTTGATAAAATTTTTGAAAACGCTGTTAAGTTAATTTATTCTGTTCTCGGAAAGAAAGACCTCGTCGTTGAAATTTACGAAAGAGTTGGTGATTTGCTCGTAATGAGAGGAATTTATGGCACATTAAAAGAATCTCTACCTTACGAATACGCACAATCAATAAACGACGGATTAATTGGCAAAGCAATTCGTGAAAGAAAACTTATCTACATCCCCGATCTTATCCTTGAACCAGAATCAAAAAGATACTACAAAACAACTGCATCGGAAGTCGTAATTCCGCTAATCGTGAAAAATGAAATCATTGGCGCAATAAATTGTGAATCCGAAACTATCAACGCTTTTGACAATGTTGATTTGCTTGTCCTTCAAACGATCGGGGACACTCTTTCAATAGCAATTCAAAATGCCCGAATGTATCATCAGATTTTTGAATCAGAAAGCAAGTATAGAGCCATATTTGAAAATTCAAGCGAAGCAATTTTCAGAATTGATGAGAGCGGAAAATTTGCGGATATAAATCCAGCATTTGAAAAAATTTTTAACTTTAATCTCAACGACAATGTTAATTTTTACGATTTGTTTGTTTCGCCCGATGTTGCCGAAAAATTCAAAAAAGAGATTCAGTCAAAAGGACAGGTCAAAGGATTTGACGCACAATTGAAAAATAAATCTGGAAATGTTCTAAATGTTCAAATCTCGCTTAAAAAATCAAGCGTAAAATCATACTACGATGGTATCATAGTTGATCTGACAGAGTATTTGAAAATACTTGACAAAGTTCACGAAGCGGATAAACTTCGTGGGCTTGCACAAATCGCCGGGGGTATGGCTCATGAATTCAACAATGTATTCGCCGGAATACTTGGCTCAGCACAACTTATAAAATCAAAAGTCCCAAAGGATGAAAGAATTCACTACTGGGCTGATATAATTGAAAGAGCAACGATAAGAGGTGCTGAACTCGTCAAGAAACTCATCGGATACGCAAGGGGTGGAAAATTTAGAATATCAAACCTGAATCTAAACGAATTGATAATAGATGCTCTCAAAAAAATTCAAACGGCTGAGGGAATTTCAATCAAAACAGAATTTAACCCAGGGATTCCAGACATTGCCGGTGATCGTGAACAAATTTTACAAGTTTTGTATGACATTATCTTAAACGGAATTGAAGCGATGGAAAAAGGCGGAACGCTAACTATAAAAACAGAATTCGGTTGGTATAGCCAAAACATTGTTGATGATCCAGAATTTAAACCCGGCGAATATGTTAAAGTTTCAATTTCCGATACTGGAACTGGAATGAGCGAAGAAACAATGAAAAGAATTTTTGAGCCATTTTTCACAACTAAAAGATCCCTTGGCAAAAGCGGACTTGGGCTTTCAATGGCTTACGGCGTTATCAAAAATCACAACGGATTTATCAAAGTTTCAAGCTCATTTGGCAAAGGTTCAACTTTTGAATTATTTCTTCCAGTTGAACGGAAAAAAGAAGAAATTATTGAACCAGCTGAACCCGCAAAAACAAAACTTAAAATTTTGATAATTGACGATGAAGAATTTCTCCGCATGCTCCTTGCCGATTTATTACACGAACTCGGACACGATGTAATCCAAGCAGGCGATGGAGTTGAAGGAATAAAAATTTACAAAGAGAAAAAAGATGAGATTGACCTCGTCATTCTTGATGTGATAATGCCACTTATGGATGGCTTTGAAACATTTAAAGAGCTTAAATATCTTAACAAAGATGTCAAAGTTATCTTCACATCTGGATTTTCACCAGATAAAAAGGTTCAAGATTTAATGTCAGAAGAGAAAAATGTTCGCTATGTCCAGAAGCCGTATCAGGTTGAAGAATTGGAAAAAACTATAAAAAGTTTGTTTGCAGAAGGTTAAATATAACTCCGTATCTTACGCCTCTATCACTTGCAATTATGCTGTTGAAATTAAACTTTCTCATAAATTCAAGCAAAATTAAAACTCCAGCAAAAATTACATCTTCTCTCCCTTTTGAAATTTGCGGTATTTTTCTTATTTCAGCAACGCTTAAATTTCTAAATGTCTTATAAATTTCCTCAATCGTTTCAATCCCCATAACATAGCCATTCACTCTTTCCCCGTTGTAAGTTTCAAGTTTCAAAGAGTATGACGCAATTGTTGTAACCGTTGCAGCAACCCCGACAAGAGTTGAACCCTCAAACTCAAAATTTTTAACTTTTTCAAATTCATTCTGAATGTAAAATTTTGCATTATTAATTTCCTCATCAAGCGGTGGAGAATGTTTCAGAAATTTTTCGGTAATTCGCACAGTCCCAATGTTAAGCGAAATAAATTTTTTTATCTCAAATCCCAAGCCAAGTATCACCTCCGTGCTTCCACCACCGATGTCAATTACGCTTATCTTTTGGTTCAAAAATTTTTCATCAAGACCGCTTACAGCCCCAAGATATGTAAGTTTTGCCTCTTCTTCACCCGAGATAACTTTAATTTCAATCCCCGTTTTCTCTTTGATGAAATTTAAAAAGTCATCTCTGTTTTTAGCATCTCTTAAGGCACTTGTCCCGATCGCAAAAATCTTTTCAACTCCAAATTTTTCGGAAATTTTTTTAAACTCAATCAAAGCATTCAAAACTTTATCAAACGCTTCTTTTTGAATTAAACCACTTGCTTCAACATTTTTTCCAAGCCGTGCTATAATCTGCGAATTGTGAAGTGGAATTATTTTTCCATCTTTAACATCGGCGATCAAAAGAAGCAATGTGTTCGTGCCAATGTCAATTGAAGCAACTTTCATAGACAAAAAATTTTACTTTACAATTTTGAAACTATCGCAACCCATTCATTTTCTTTCAACACATCAATTATTTCAAAATCATACGCCACAAGATATTCTTCAATTGTTCCCTGCTCAACATCAAGGAATCCAGATGTGATCAAAAAACCACCCTTTTTCAGCCTGTTTTGAAACTCTTTCATCATCCCAATTATTGCGTTCTTATTTATGTTCGCAAAAATAAAATCAAAATCTTTCTCCTTTACACTTTCAATTGAGCCAAGGATAATTTTAAACTTATCTTCAACGCCGTTTATCTTCGCATTTTCAAGCGCATTTTCATAAGCCCATTCGTCATTGTCAACACCAATTGCAAATTCCGCACCAAGTTTAATTGACGCAATTGCAAGAACTCCCGAACCAGTTCCGACATCAAGAACTTTACACTTTGGATAAAGATATTTTTCAATTGCCCTTAACATTAATCTCGTCGTCTCGTGATGACCTGTTCCAAAAGCCATCTTTGGATCAATTTCAATAACTATTTTTCTTGCTCCTTTGTATTCCTTCCAGCTTGGTTTTATGACAAATTTTTCGCCAACTTCAATCGGCTCAATAGATTCTTCCCAGATTTTATTCCAGTTTTCTTCGTGAAATTCCTTTATTGAAACTTCAACTTTTTGATCCCCAACTTCCAGATTTTTGACAAAATCCAGAAAATTTTCGCCTTTGCCCGAATCCCATTCATCTTTTTTAAAATAGCATTTCAACGCTTCTTCTGTTTCCCAAAACCCACTTGCTCCCAATTCCGACGCAAACGCAATCACAAGCTCACGTTTCTCCTCGGATATTTTCACCTCAACCTCAACCCAGAGTTTCTCCGTCATTGGCTTTAAATTTTTGTTGCCAAACTTAATTCAGCGATAAATATAATAACTTTATCTCAAAAAATTTGCGTCTAACTTTCAAACGAAGGCAAATCCCCTTTGCTATTGATAATGAAGCCAAAATTTATTATAATTAAACAAGCAAAAACAACCAAGTTTCAATTTATGAAGCTAAAAGACAAAATAGAGAAGTTGATCAAAAAGGAAAAGCGGGATAAAAAGTTAACAGATGAAGAATTGCAAAAGCGACAGAGGGAGTTTGAGAAAGAGGCACTCCCACATATGCTCCTTCTCTACAACTATGCGTATCGTATGACTGGAAATGAAGAAGATGCAAAAGACCTCGTTCAAGAGACATATCTTAAAGCGTTTAGATTTTGGGATCAATACGAGCCAGGAACAAACATACGGGCGTGGTTGTTTAAGATAATGAAAAATTCATACATCAATAAGTATCGTAAAGCGACAAAAGAACCAGGAAAAGTTGATTACGATGAAGTTCAAAATTTTTATGAGACGGTGCGTGATGAATCTTTTGAGTCATCAGATTTACAGGAACATATTTTTGAAAATATATTTGAAGATGAAATAATAGAAGCGCTTGGTAAATTGCCTGATGAATTTAGAACCGTAGTTATACTTGCAGACATTGAAGGATTAAGTTATGAAGAAATTGCGGACTTTCTTGATATTCCAATTGGAACTGTAAGGTCAAGATTGCACAGAGGAAGGAAAATGTTAAGAAAACAACTTTATGAGTTTGCAAAAAGAAAGGGCTACATCAAAGGTAGCCCAGAAGATTACGAGATAGATGAGCCAGATAAAGATTAAAAATTAAAATGTGGTGCTTGCCATGGATTGTAGAGAGACAAGGGAATTTATGAGTGCCCTTGTTGATAATCAAATTGATGACGAAACAAAAAGGAAAGTTGAAGAGCACATCTGGAGATGCGCAACTTGCAGAAACGAATTTGAGCTTGAAAAGAAGACAAAACAGATAATCAAATCAAACATTAAACTCCTGCCAGTCCCGAATGAACTTGTCACAACGATACTCACACAAATAAAACTTCTTCAAAATGGTTATAACCCACATTTAAGAGCAATTGAAGGAACGAGCACAAAACCATGGTTTGAGTTTGCATTTACATTTGGAATAGTTGTTGTAGTTTTAACACTTGCGATTTTATTAACTTCAATTTATGAGAACAAAATGGCACAAAAAGAGCTCGTTGCAAGGGAAGTATCTGGACTTATCAATTACTTTGATTCCGTTGCAAAAGGAATGGCAAAGCCAGAGATTTTATCTGGTGATTTTAACTATCTTCAAAATCAACTTATCCTTAAATCTTCCTTCCAACCAATCGTCCCACATATACCTGAATTTAAACTTGTTGGCGCCTCAATTAACACAGGACATTCCCCGGGAGATGCACAATGTGTTAATTTGCTTTATCAAAAGGATGACAAAATAATTTTATTTCATCAAGCTCCATTGCATCGTGCTTCAATGCATGAAGATGTAAAGAAAAGAATTTTAAAAGGCGAATGGATATACGATACAATTGAAGATGAATCATTTGCAATATGGGGGACAAAAGAACTCATTTGCTGTGTAGTTTCAAATTTATCAAGAGACGAACTTGAAAGAGTTTTAAAACAAAGCTGGTGAGTTTATGAAAAAAGTTTTATTGCTTCTTTTGAGTTTTTTCATTCTTTCGTGCTCAAACAAAGAAAAACAGCAACCCGCAGTCCAACAACCCAATCAAAACCCCGCTCAGGTCTTCACACTTGTTAAAATTGAAAAATCAAACAAGTCAGAACTTGCTCCCAACTTCTCGTGGCAAACATCAAACGGCGAAGTAAATTTTTATGAAATGATAAAAGATAAAGTGGTCCTTGTAAATTTCTGGGCTACATGGTGTGGTCCATGTGTAAAGGAGATTCCAGATTTGATAAAAATTAAAGAAGAATTGAACGGAAAAAATTTTGAAATAATTGGCGTCTCCATTGATAGGTCAATTTCTCCTGTTGTTGAGTTTGCTAAAAATGTCGGAATAAATTATGTTTTACTACACGATCCCGAAGCAAAACTTCTTGACGCATTCGGCGGTAGCGTCGGGATTCCAACGACATATTTGATTGACAAAAATGGTAAGATCGCAAATAAGTATGTCGGTGCAAGGACAAAAGAATTTTTCATAAACGATATTCAAAAACTCCTCAAATAAAAACGGGGCTTTAACAATGAGAATAAAGAGAATTCTCCTTCCCACCGATTTATCCGAAGCGTCAATCTCTGCTTTTAAATATGCGAAATCGCTTGCTGAAAAATACGGCGCTTCAATTTATGTCCTTCACATACTTGAAAATCTCCCGCCCGTGCTTGCAATTCACGCATTGGATTTGACCGTTGATCGGGTTGAAAAAAATATGGAAGAAAACGCAAGGAATCAACTTGAAAGAATTGTGAAAGAAAACTTGAAAACCAAAGCAAAAATTCAAATTTTCATAAGAAAGGGACTCGTTGATGATGAGATCGTGAAATTTGCCGATGAGAAAAAAATTGATTTGATAGTTATGGGGACACACGGAAGAACTGGAATTGAATACACACTCCTTGGAAGTATTGCCGAAAAGGTCGTCCGCAAAGCAAAATGCCCTGTCTTAACAGTTAAACCTGAGAAAAAGTAAAAAGAACGCAAAACAAACATCTGGGCTAAAAATGCTAATTCAAAATTTGATTTTTCTCATCATCTTCGCACTTTCAATCGCCGTTTTTTTGTTTAACGCAAGAAGGTTATACACATATCTTAAAATTGGGAAACCAGAAAACAGATTTGATCAACCTTTTGAAAGATTTAAAAGGGTTTTAACGATCGCTTTCGGACAGAAAAAACTTTTGAGGGAATTTGTCGCTGGATGGATGCATTTTTTCATCTTTTGGGGATTTGTTATTCTATTAACAGCGATCACGGATGCAATCCTTGAGGGACTTTTCAACACGAATCTTTCAATAATCGGAAGTTTTTACAGGTATATTTCTTTCTTTCAGGATTTGATGGGGGTTCTTGTGATTTTATCGGTTCTTGTCGCACTTTACAGAAGATATATTCAAAGACCGAAGCGACTTCAAGTTGAAAAATCATCACAACTTGATGCGACTTTCATTCTTTTGATGATTTTCTTTATCATGATAACGATGTTTGGAACTTACGCAACTCAAATTAACCTTGATCAGGCAAAATTTTACGATTTAAGGTTTGCAACTTTAAAATTTGCAAAAATTCTTGACACATTTGGCTGGGACGCACAAGAGATTCTTCATTCGGTTTTTTGGTGGCTTCACATTTTGCTTGTGCTTGGATTTTTGAATTATTTGCCGTTTTCAAAACATCTTCACATTTTGACATCAATTCCAAATGTTTATTTTAGTTCTTTAAAACCAAAGGGAAGATTAAACCCGATAAGTTTTGAAAACATTGAAAATGTTGAGCGATTCGGAGTTCTTGATGTTGAAGATTTGACATGGAAACAAATTTTTGATGGATACACATGCACTGAATGCGGTAGATGCACCTCTGCTTGTCCAGCAAACTTAACTGGAAAACCACTTTCACCACGTGAAATAATTATAAGCATAAGAAAGAGAACGATGGAAAAAGCGCCATCAATTTTAAATCTTGCGCCGAAAACGGATGAAATTGAAAGTAAAACGCTTGTTTTTAACTATATAACCGAAGATGAACTCTGGGCTTGCACAACCTGTATGGCTTGCGTTCAAGAATGTCCTGTTATGATTGAACATGTTCAAACAATTGTTGATATGAGAAGATATCTTGTTTTAACGGAGTCAAAGTTTCCGAGCGAACTTTCAACAACATTTAGAAATCTTGAAAATAACTTCACACCGTGGGCATTTAGCCATTCAACACGTGGAGAATGGGCACAAGGACTTGATATAAAAACACTTGCTGAAGATAACTCGGTTGAATATCTTCTTTGGGTTGGATGTGCTGGCTCATTTGACGCAAGATATAGAAAAGTTGCAATTGCAGTTGCAAAACTTTTAAAACTTGCTGGAGTAAGTTTTGGAATCCTCGGAAATGAAGAAAAATGCACAGGTGATCCAGCAAGAAGAGCTGGAAATGAATATCTTGCACAAATGTTAATTCAAGAAAACATTCAAACATTTTCAAAATATAATGTCAGAAAAATAATCACAATTTGCCCGCACTGTTTCAACACATTGAAAAATGAATATCCCGACTTCGGCGGACATTATGAAGTTTATCATCATGTTGAATTTCTTGAAAAATTGTTAATTGAGGGAAGATTGAAAATCACGAAACAAATTGATAAGAAAGTCACTTACCACGACTCCTGCTATCTTGGAAGATACAACGATATTTACGACGCCCCAAGAGATATACTTGCCTCAATCAAGGGGATAAAACTTGAAGAAATGAAAAGGTCAAGAGATCGTGGACTTTGCTGTGGTGCTGGTGGTGCGAGAATGTTTATGGAAGAAAAAATTGGTAAAAGAATTAACATTGAGCGAACAGAAGAAGCTTTGAGCTTGAATCCAGATGTAATCGCATCAGCGTGCCCGTTCTGTATGACGATGTTGACAGATGGAGTTAAAATGAAAGACGCAGTTGATAAAGTTGAAGTAAAAGATATAGCCGAAATTTTGCTTGAAGCTGTTGAATTTGAACAAACCCAAGGTGGGATAGTTTAAAGTAAAGAAGCGGGGCTTTAAAAGCCCCGCCTTTTTCATTTCGGGGTAACCTCTCCTTGAAGCCACACTGTTGCAAATAAACGCTTGCCAACTTCTGGTTCACCTTCAAGGTCTGCCGGATTTACCAAAACTTCAAGCTTAAACGGGCTCGTATCAACATAAAGCCAGTAAACTTCTTCACCTGTCCACTCATTTTTTATCTTCTTGACATCAAGAATATCGCCGAGCAAACCATAGACAACAGGCGGAATATTCTCCATCGCTTGAATTTGCGCAGTTTGCACAAAGAAATTCGCCATAGTTGAACCTTCCTCCATATCCTCAGTTTGTATCAATCTACGAGCCGGGAGTATCTCGCCATTGTATGCGAGTCCAACCGGAACGATTTCGTATTTTTCAGCCATCGGCGGAAGAAACGAAGCACATTGAACGAAATTTGAAATGTAAAGTTCAACAGGCGTACCAGTTTCCTCATCAATCCCATAAAGATAAAATTTCCATTCATCTTCAACATCCTGATAAAGTTCACAATCTTTTAAAACGACAGCGTGTTCTTTTGAGCCATAAAAACAGGGTGAAACATCAACTATCTCCCACCCTTCGCCGGTATGCGCAAGATTTACATTGAAGACGATCCCGTGACCTGCATTCAAAGTATAACCAGCAAGCTGAACTTTCTGAAACACACCGAAAGAATCGCTGAATTCCTTATCGCCAATCGTATTCTCAACAAGTTCAACAAGGTCTTTTTGTGTCTCAACTTTGAAACCAACTGAAGAAAAAATTGAACCCATAGCAATAAACCAATTTAAATTTTTAATGCCTTTATCACAAGGAAGGAAACGCACCAGCAAGAAGCAACCTTGCATTACCTTCCTTTAGACAAATATAAGAAAAAATTTTTTAAATGCAACTTCTCAAAATTTTTGTCTTTGTTTGGCAGTGATAAAAATTTAAATCCGACGCAAAATCCATACAACGCATTTTTATTTTCAAATTTAAAATGATAATTTTAACTGATGGAAAACAAAAGCGAAAACTTGAAAATGATAGAATTTCTTGATGGAAATGAAGCAATTGTAAGAGGCGCAATTGATGCCGGTTGCAAATTTTTCGCAGGATATCCAATCACGCCAGCGACCCCAATTTTACTTGGAATGATGCAGGAATTGCCAAAAGTTGGTGGATTTGCAATCCAAGCAGAGGATGAAATAGCTTCAATTGGATTTTGCATTGGCGCTTCAATGGCTGGGAAAAAAGCAATGACCGCAACAAGTGGTCCAGGAATCTCGCTTTACAGCGAAAATATCGGACTTGCAATTATGGGAGAAACACCGCTTGTCATAGTTGATGTTCAACGTCAAGGTCCTGCAACTGGTTCAGCGACAAAAGATGGACAAGGCGATATTCAATTTATAAGATGGGGAACATCTGGCGGTTATCCCATAATTGCAATTTCACCAACCACAGTTGAAGAGTGCTACACATTTACAATTTATGCTTTTAATCTTGCCGAAATTTTCAGAGTTCCTGTCTTCTTAGTTTCAAGTAAGGAACTTTCAATGACACGCCAGCGAATTGACTGGTCAAAGGTTGAAAAACCTGAGATAATTAACAGAAAATATCTACCCGAAAACGCAAGCGAATATAAACCTTATTACTTTGAAAAAATTGACGATATACCTTTATTTTCACCATTTGGTGGCGAACATATCGTAAGATACACAACATCAACGCATGATGAATATGGTAATTTACTCACAACACCAGAAAAAATTCAGATAATGATGGAACACCTTGATAAAAAAATAAGTGAAGAAAAAGTAAAAAAATTTTTCCCGCACGCTGTTAAATTTGATCCACAGGATGGAGCAGAAACTCTTGTAATTTCATACGGGATAACCGCAAGAAGCACAATTGAAGCAGTTGAACTTGCACGAAGTCAAGGTGTTAAGGTTTCAAACTTGATTATCAATCTTTTATGGCCTGTCCCTGAAAATGAAATTAAAAAAGCAACTCAAAACATACGCAGAATAATTTTCCCTGAAATGAACAACGGTCAGTATGTGCTTGAAATTGAGAGAATTGTTGATAAATCAAAAATTGAAATTGTGCGAATAAACCAAATGGATACAACGCTTATCAATCCGAAAAAAATTCTAAGTGAAATTTTAAAATAATTCAGGAGTTGGAAGATGGCAACGATAGAAGAACTTGAACAAAGAGTCGCAAAAATTGAAATGTTCATCTACGAAGTCATAAGAGAAAAGTTTAACGATATTGACAGAAAGTTTGATAACATTGATAAAAAATTTGATGAGATTGACAAAAGATTGATAAGTTTATACGAAAAAACCGAAAGAGATAAAACGGAAATGATTGAAAGAATTGAGTCGGTTCGTGTTAATCTAATAAAGTGGATGGTTGGATTGTTCGTTGCGTTTTCAACTCTGCTCATAACAGCAATGTGGGCAATTTTAAACTTTGCTATGAAATAAAAATAATTCAGGAGTTGGAAGATGGCAACGATAGAAGAACTTGAACAAAGAGTCGCAAAAATTGAAATGTTCATCTACGAAGTCATAAGAGAAAAGTTTAACGATATTGACAGAAAGTTTGATAACATTGATAAAAAATTTGATGAGATTGACAAAAGATTGATAAGTTTATACGAAAAAACCGAAAGAGATAAAACGGAAATGATTGAAAGAATTGAGTCGGTAAGAACGGACATGATAAATAGAATTGAGTCGGTTCGGACGGAGATGATAGACAGGATTGAGTCGGTTCGTGTTAATCTAATAAAGTGGATGGTTGGATTATTTGTTGCGTTTTCAACTTTGCTCATAACAGCAATGTGGGCAATTTTAAACTTTGCTCTGAAATAAAAACAAAAACCTTGAAAAAATGGCTATCGTAAAAAATGCCGTATATATGAAGGAAGTTGAACTTCCGTTTTGTCCTGGGTGCGGACACTCCCAGATTTTACCTCAACTTGATAAAGCAATGGCTAAACTCAATCTTGACCCTAAAAAAACGGTTCTTGTAACAGATATAGGATGCGTTGGATTGTCAGATCAGTATTTTAATGTAAATGCTTTCCATGGTTTGCACGGTCGTTCAATTACATACGCTTGTGGACTTAAAATGGCTAATCCCGAACTTACTGTCATAGTTTTAATGGGTGATGGAGGGCTTGGCATAGGTGGAACTCATTTTATAAATGCAGCAAGAAGAAACATTGATATTACCGTTATCGTGTTTAATAACTTTAACTTCGGCATGACGGGCGGTGAACACTCTGTGACAACTCCTTTCGGCGGTAAAACCGCAACAACATATCTCGGAAACATTGAATACCCGCTTGACGCTTGCTCACTGGTTCAAGCGGTAAATGGTGGATTTGCAGCAAGAATGACCGTGTTTGATAAAAATCTTTCCGATGTAATTGCAGAAGCGATCTCTTTCAAAGGTTTCGCTGTCGTTGATATCTGGGAATATTGCACCGCTTACTATGTCCCGAGAAACGAACTTAACAAAGAAAAAATGTTAAAACTTCTTGAAACATACGGCTTTAAAACAGGAATCATTCACAAGGTTGAAAGAAAAGAATACATTGAATCATACATTGAAACTTATGTGAATCAACCTTTAAAATCTGAAAAGCGAGTTTCGCTTGAAACTGAATTCGGAAACAATCTTACGAAGAAAACGGGGATAATCATTGCAGGTGCAGCAGGTCAAAAAGTTAAATCAAGTGCGACTGTTTTCGGCTCATCCGCAATTTTATCTGGCTTATATGCAACTCAAAAAGATGATTATCCGATCACAATTATGACAGGTCATTCTATATCAGAAATTATTCTTGACAAAAAAGAGATAAATTATACAGGCATTGATAAGCCCGATTACATGCTTGTGATTGCACCAGAAGGTTTAGCAAAGGTTAAGAAAATAATTCAAAAAATGGATGAGAGCGCAAATATCTTCGTTGATGAATCGCTTGTTTCACTTTTGCCCGAAACGAAAGCAAAAATTGAAACTTATCCATTTAAAAAATCTGCAAATGCGATAGACAGATTTTCTATAACAATACTTTCACTTGCAACTTTTCTTGCGAGGACAAACTTGTTTCCCGTTGACGCTTTGAAAAAAGCGGTAACTTTAACACAGAAAAAAGCAATTGCAGAGATAAATTTAAAAGCAATTGACGCAGGAGTTAAACTTGTTGAGGAATTTGTGAGCGTAAAATAAATTTTTTAAACATAGATGATTTTGATCGGAACATCTGGATATAGTTTTCAGGACTGGCGTGGAACTTTTTATCCCGAAAACATTGAAGATGGAAAGATGCTTGATTATTATAAAAAATTTTTCAATGCCGTTGAGATAAACTCAACCTATTACCGAATTCCAAGTCCAACTGTCTTTTATCATCTTGACAAAAAAACACCACCCGATTTTCACTTTATCGTAAAAGTTCACAAGCAAACGACTCATCAAAGAGAGGGAAATCGTGAAGCGATGGAAGCACTTTTGAAATCAACCGAACCGTTGATGAGGTCTTCAAAGTTAAAAGGTTTTCTCGCACAATTCCCGTATTCTTTCAAAGATACACCTGAAAACAGAGATTACATTCTTGAAACGAAAAAATTTGCAAATGGTGTCCCGCTCATAGTTGAATTTAGAAATATAAGTTGGGTAAATGATTCTGCATATAAATTTTTAGCAGAAAATGATATTCCCTATGTTTGCGTTGATGAACCGAGATTAAAGGGCTTAATTCCACCGCAGAGCATCGCAACAAGTAAAAAAATTGGCTACATAAGATTTCACGGAAGAAACGCCCAAAACTGGTGGGAAGGTGGAGTTGGGGAAAGATATGATTACCTTTATTCAGAAAGTGAATTGAGAGAGTGGATACCGAGAATAAAGGAGTTAAATGAGAAAGTTGAAACACTTTACATTTTCTTTAACAACTGTCATCGTGGAAGTGCTCCAAAAAACGCACAAATGTTACAAAAGATTCTTGAAGAGGAAGGCATAAAATGAAGCAAAAAAGAATTCTCGTAATTCGTCCAGATAGAGTTGGGGACGTAGTGCTTGCAACCCCGCTTGTGAGAGAATTAAGAAAAACTTTCCCCGATTCCTTTATCGCAGTTATGCTCAGACCTCAAACAAAAGATGTTTTCTTGAACAATCCACACATTGATGATATAATTGTTGATGATTACGAGGGTGAAGATAAAGGTTTTAAAGGATTCTTGAAACAGGTTTTTAAGTTGAGAAAATACAAATTTAACATTGCTCTTCATCTTTTGCCAACGCAAAGGCACGCATGGATGACATTTTTAGCAGGGATAAGGACAAGAATTAATGTTGGGATAAGGTTATACGGAGTTTTAACTTTTATGAAATATGTGAGCAGAAAAAAATATAACCCATTAAGACACGAAGCGGATTATTCACTTGACCTCGGGCGAAAAATCGGTGTCAAAAGCGAAAACATTGAACCAGAAATTTTCTTAACAAATGAAGAGATAAAACAAGCAGAAAAACTTGTCCCAAAAGAAGAAAACGAAATCGTAATCGGCATAAACCCACTCAGCGGTAAATCTTCACCAAACTGGAAAATTGAAAAATATATTGAACTTACGAAAAAAATTCTTGAAGAAATCCCAAACGCAAAAATTTATGTCAATCTTTTCAACAATACCGATGCGCGACTTGAATTTGAAAAGCTCAACTCATCAAAAATTAAACTTATACAAAATTCTAAACTGCGTGAGTTAATTCTTTATGTTTCAAGATTTGATCTTCTCATATCATCAAGCACTGGGGCAATGCACATAGCTTCAGCGTTGAAAGTTCCAACTGTTTCAATGTTTTGTCCCCTTCCAGCGTGCTCTCCAAAACTTTGGGGTCCGCTTGGAAACAGGCACGAAATAATTCTACCGCCAGAAAATTACTGTCAAGCGAAATGCCCAGGCGATCCACATATATGCACATTTGAAGGCGGAATTGAAGTTGAAGATGTATTGAAAGCAATTCGCAAAATTTTATCCGAAACAAAAATTAAAGTTTCGTCCTTAAACGAAGATGAAAATTCGTCAGGCGAAATCAGCAGACATTGACGATATAACACACATAATTTCAACCGCATTTTTAATTCCAGATTATCACGGCTTGCGAGAAAATTTGATAGACAATCCAAGATATAGTTTCAGGGACATAATCGTGGTTGAGGATGGGGTTGATATAGTCGCATGTGTTAAGATAATTCCATTGAAAGTTTCTTTCAAGAATAAAATCGTTGATGCTGGTGGAATTTCCGCAGTTGCGGTTTTGCCTGAATACAGAAGAAGAGGAATCGCAGATATGATGCTCAAAGATGCGCTCAAAAGAATGTTTAACGCAAAATATCCATTTTCCCTGCTTTATCCATTCCAACATAGGTTTTACAGAAAATATGGCTGGGAATTCATTGGCTCGGTTATGCTTTATGAAATTGAGCCATCAAATATACCGATGTTTGAGGAAAGATTTAATGTCAGAAAAATGAAAATTTCTGATCGTGAGAAAATAAAAAAAGTTTATGCTGAAAAAATTCTCAATGTTAATTTCGCACTTTACCGAAATGATGCTTTCTGGACTCGTGTTATTTTCCCGAACTTTCCAAATCCATATGTCTATGAAGATGGCGATCTCCTTGGATATGTTTCGTTTGAGATGAAGAAAAATGGAAGGGGTCTTGTTGAGATGGAAATAAAAGAACTTGTTGCGCTGACGCCCGAAGCATATCGTGGACTTTGGGGTTTTTTAGCATCTCTGACAGAACAAGTTGTGAAGATAAAATATCTTGCTCCGCCAGATGAGCCACTTTTTGATGTTCTGATTGAACCAAGAGAGCGAGAATTTAAACGACCATTTTTTGAGTATAAATCATTTGCCTCAATTTGCTCTGGTTTTATGATGAGAATTATAAACCTTGAAGAAGCCCTTAAACTTTTAAAAATCGCCAACGCCCCAAATTTTGAAACCTCAATATCAATAAAAGACGATCTCATCCCCGAAAATAACTTTACATTTAAAATTATCGTTGAAGACAGAAACATAAACATCAAAAAAATTGATTCAAAAATTCCTGATATTGAAACCGACATCGCCACATTTTCACAAATTTTTTCTGGATTCGTCAAGCCAACATCACTTTATCAAACTGGAAAGATACGAGGTGATTTCAAGATGATAAAATTTCTTGACCCTGTTTTTGCGGATTCTTTGCCTTTTATGTATCAATTTGATATATTTTGAAAGTTTCAAAAACTCAAAAAGGAGATTAAAAAATGCGAACAATTCTCGTTTTCATCATAGCAATCCTATTCACAGGATTAACGCTTAAAATTCAAGATACACCAAAAGAATTGAAATGGTATTCTTTTTCCGACGGCTTGAAAATTGCACAATCTGAAAAGAAAAAAGTTTTGATAGATGTTTATACCGACTGGTGTGAATGGTGCAAGAAGATGGATGAAGAAGTTTACACTGATTCAAAAGTCAAAAATTATCTCAACTCAAAATTTATCCTTGTAAAACTTAACGCTGAATCTGAAACGAAGCATACATTTGAAGGTCGGGAATATAGCGAAATGGAACTTGCTTATATCTTTGGAGTTGAGGGTTTCCCTACAACCATCTTCATCCGTGAAGATATGCAACCCATAACCGCAGTTCCAGGTTATTTTCCAGCAGAAGTGTTTATGAAAATTTTGACATTTATCGGAGATGATTACTACTTGAAGATGAGTTTTGACGACTATCTTGAAAAAACTGGTGGATTGCCGAAAAATTAGTCCGATTCTGCCATTCTCTCAAATACGACATTTAATCCTTTTTTGCTGTAACGGTCAAGTTTTCTTTCAAGAAGTCCAAGAAGAACTTCTCGTGTGAGTTTGTATTTTTCAATTCTGGGCGTTTCAACATTTCCAGTAAATTCTATGTAGAAATAACCTTCTTCTTTATTTCCGAAAATGACCAGCCGATTATCTTCAGTTTCTGCTACGAAAACCATTTCAAAAGCAAATTTTGTTTTCTAATTTTGTTTTTCGGATTTATTTTTTAATTACTTTAACAGCAAGGGAAAAATTAAAAATTCCCGAAAATGCGAAAACTTACGCCACTTGAAATTGAGAAAAAAAGGCACACACTTGAAGAACTAAAAAACATTGAACGCCATCCAATTTATGTCTTGCTTGATAATGTCAGAAGCGTTTATAATGTTGGTTCAATTTTTAGAACAAGCGATGCTGCACTTATAAAGAAACTTTATTTAACGGGCTACACACCACATCCACCGAGAAAAGACATTGAAAAGACCGCACTTGGTGCTATTGAAAGCGTTCCGTGGGAATATCACAAAAACCCAATTGATGTGATTAAATCATTGCGAGAAAAAAATGTAAAAATTGTCGCACTTGAAATTACTGACGAAAGCATACCTTACTATGAAATCAAACCCGATGACTTTCCAATCTGTTTGATCATTGGGAATGAGATAACGGGAATATCTGATGAAGTTTTATCAATGTGTGATTTTTCGGTTGAGATACCACAGTTTGGCATAAAACATTCGTTAAATGTTGCAGTTGCTTATGGGATTGCGGTTTTTGAACTTGTGAAAATTTATATAACAAGTCAAGCAAGGGTGAAATAATCATCTCCTCCTGTGGCATGAATTTTCAAAATACCAGCCCTCACCAGATTCACAAGTATATCCGATGCTTCTGATTCGGTGATATTTACAAGTTTGCTGAACTCTTTCACAGTTATTCTTCCAAAGTTATCAAGATAATTTAGAAGTCGCCTTTCTTTCTCACCTATCGTTATTCTCAATGGTTGTTCTTCCATTTCGGATTTTATAAGTTTTATCATCTCATCACTTGCTATAACATTTTGAGAGCCGATTCGGATAAAAACTTTTCCCGCATCACCATTTGAACTGACGAGATGATGGGGTCTATTTTCGCTTTGTTCAATGGTCACAACTATAACATCTTTGCCATTGAGTTCAAAAATTTCAATTTTGGGCTCAATTGGTGGATAACAATGTTGTGTCGCTGCTTGAAAGATAAGATCAATTTCTTCTTTTTCGCTGTCAACCCCGACGACGCTTCCATCGTCATCAATTCCAAAGATTAAAACTCCACCGTGGGTATTTGCAAAGGCGATCATCGCTCTTGCTATTTTTTCTGGCGATGAAACTTTTCTTTTAAATTCAACTGTTAACCCTTCCCCTTCAAAAAGAATATTATTCAATTGATCCAGATTCATTTGAAAACCCCGCTTTTATTTTTTCCCTTGCAAGCAATCTATTCAAAATTAACTTCGTTCTCCAATTTACAAACTTTTTGTTTGAATTTGGCGTGTATCTCAAAGGGCTTGGGATAATTGATACAAGCCGTGCGGATTCTTCAAGTGTTAATTCCGATGCTGACTTTCCAAAATATCTTCTTGATGCGGATTCAACCCCAAAAATTCCATCACCAAGTTCAACAATGTTAAGATAAATTTCAAGAATTCTTCGCTTTGATAATTTTTGCTCCATTCGCAGTGCGATCAAAACTTCAACAAATTTTCTCAAAGGATTTCTTGATGTTGAAAGAAAAAGATTTTTCGCAACCTGCATAGTTATTGTGCTTGCACCACGAACGATTTTACCTCTTTCAAAATTTTTCTTTATTGACTCTTTAACCTCATACCAATCAATCCCTTGATGTGAGAAAAAACTTGCATCTTCAGAGACAATCACCGCATCAATCAAATACGGTGAAACTCTTGACAGCGGAATCCAAATCTGATTTATTCTATATGGTTTGCCTTTTCTTTTCGCCTCGTTCATCCGTTGTTTCATAAGTGCGGTGATTTTCGGATTTTCATATTTCAATTTCTCAATCTCACGATCAATTTTGACAAATTCATAAATCAAATAGCCAGCAAAAAATAAAATAACTAAAGCAATTGCAATTTTAATTTTCCTCACGTGCTATCATCATCTCTTTGTTTTTCAGATAATCAAGATAACTTTGCAAAATCAAAGACGAAGCAATAAGGTCATTTAAATTTTTGTCTTGTCTTTTCTTCTTTTTCAGGTTCATTTCTATCTTTGACTTGTGAGCAAGTTTAGTTGTAAATCGCTCGTCCCAGCCAATGACTTCAATTTTCAATTTTGATTTAAGTTCGTTGATAAATTTAATAACTTCGTTCGTTTTATTTGAATGTTTTCCGCTCAATTTAACAGGCAAACCGACGACAACTAAACCAACATTGTATTGAGAGCAAATTTTATTTATTTCGTCAAAAATTTTTGAATCGTTTTCAAGAACTAATAATCCTTGGGCAATTGTAAGCGTTGGATCACTTATTGAAATTCCGATTCTTCTGCTTCCGAAATCAATCCCCATTATTCTACCACCTGAAAATTTATCCTTCTTGATATCTTGCAACGCCGTAAACCCCTGGAATTCTTCTTAATTTGTCAATCAAAGCATTCAAATGCTCAACATTTTTAACTTCAACAGTTATGATGCCGTGGAAAATTGAATTTTCAGTGTTAATGTTGACACTTTTTATATTTGTGTTTTGATAACCAGATATGATCGTTGTTATTTCTTTAAGCATCCCTGGTTTATCTTCCCCTTCAATTACAATTCCAGCAGGGAAAGCCATACCATCAAGCATCGCCGACCAGACGACATCAATCAATCTATCTTCATCCTGCTCTTTTAATTTTTCAATGTTTACACAATCTTTGCGGTGAATTTTTATGCCCTCGCCTCGTGTAACAAATCCAATTATTTCATCGCCTGGGACAGGACGACAGCACTTTGCAAATGTGTAAAGCAAATCAGATGCAGTTCCGTCAATTGTGATTGCTTTTTTAGGTTTTAAAATCTCGCTGACAATTTCCTTCGCTTGCTCTATATCTTCTTGCTTCGCCTGTTCTTTCCGTTTATGTTTGTCTTCTATCTTCAATATCAAATCACTCGGATCAATCGTCCCCTCTGCAATTGCAAGATAAAACTTCTGCAAATTGTCAAATTTGTATAAGTCCCTCACGATTTTCAAAAGTTCATCGTCGTTTATGTGAATTTTGCTCTTTTTAACTTTTTTCTCCCAGAATTCTTTGCCAACTTCAATAAGGCGTCGCTTTTCTTCATTTATCCATTTTTTAATTTGTGCTTTTGCTTTTGAAGTGACAACAAACTTCAACCAATCACGGCTTGGCATCCGATGTTTTCCAGTTATTATCTCAACTTGATCACCTGTTTTGAGTTGATAATCAAGGGGAACAACTCGCCCATTCACCTTTGCACCTATGCAACGAAGTCCTATCTCTGTATGAATTTCAAAAGCGAAATCAACAGGCGTTGAACCTTTCGGCAAAACTTTTAAATCACCCTTTGGAGTGAAAACATAAATTTCATCTTGATAAAGATTAAACTTCAACTCTTCAATAAACTCCGCCACATCCGTTGGATTTTCAAGTATATCACGAACCCACTTTATCCATTGCTCAAACTGTTTGTCTGTTTCCGTTATATTTTCTTTATATTTCCAATGTGCAGCAAGACCTTTCTCTGCGATCTCGTGCATCGCCCGAGTTCTTATCTGAACCTCAACCATTCTTCCACCAGGACCGATTACAGTTGTGTGAATTGAGCGATAACCGTTTGATTTCGGATTTGTGATGTAATCTTTGAATCTTTCGGGGACAGGTCTGTAAATGCTTGTTACTATTCCATAAGTCGTCCAGCAATCAGTTGTATTTTCAGTGTCAAGTATAATTCTAACAGCGAAAAGATCGTAAATCTCTTCAAATGCTTTTCCTCTTTTGACCATTTTATTGTAAATGCTGTAAAGATGTTTCGGACGACCACTTATTTCAAATTTGAAACCGTGTTCTTTGAGTTCTTTTTCAATCGGCTTTGCAAATTCTTTTATGTATTCTTCTCTTTGTTTTCTCGTTTGAGCGACTCGCCTTGCTATGTCTTCATATGCTTCGGGATTTAGATATTTAAAAGCAAGGTCTTCAAGTTCCCACTTTATTTGAGCAAGCCCTAACCTATGTGCAAGCGGTGCGTAAATTTCAAGCGTCTCTTTTGCAATTCTTTTTCTTTTCTGTTCAGGAAGATATTCAAGCGTTCGCATGTTGTGAAGACGATCCGCAAACTTAACAAGTATAACTCTGACATCGGTTGAAAGAGCAATTAAAAGTTTTCTATAATTTTCCGCCTCAACAATGTTATAATTATCACTTTCAAAAATTCCCTGAATTTTGGTAAGTCCATCAACGATTGTGGCTATTTTATCGCCGAATTCTTCTTTTATATCATCAAGCGTGAAAGATGTATCTTCAACAATATCGTGAAGCAAAGCGCTTGCAACAGATATATCGTCAAGCGGGATTTCATTTGCAACGATCATCGCAACTTCATAAGGATGGTTAAAATACGGCTCACCCGACGCACGGTAATTATCTTTATGAGCATTATAGCTGAACCAATACGCCCTTGTTATGAGCTCTTTATTGCAACTTTTGAGGTTTTGCTCACATACCTCAAGGAGCTTCTTCAACTTTGCTTGATATTTATCTTGAAGCACAAGCATGGCTTAATTTCAATTTCGTTTATCTCAAAATTATTTAACAAAAAACCGCTCAAAAAGTTCAATTTTTTGTCTTCAAGTTTAAGATATGCATTAATTCAAAAAATTGCAACTGACAAAGCTTGTTTTTAAATTAATTGAAAATCAAACTCAAAGAAACAAAATTTTATGCGTATCGGCATTGTTTGTTATCCGACTTATGGAGGTAGTGGAGTTGTCGCAACAGAACTTGGGAAGGAACTTGCAAATAGAGGTCACGAGATTCATTTCATCTGCTATGCAATTCCGATAAAACTTAACAGATTCCTTGACAATATCTACTTTCACGAGGTTGAACTTTATCAGTATCCTCTTTTTGAATTTCCAATTTACACGGATGCGCTCGCAAGCCGAATTATAGATGTGGCAAGATTTCATAATCTTGACATAATTCATGTCCATTATGCAATTCCACACGCAACGAGCGCAATACTTGCAAAGACAATACTTAATAACAAAATTAAAGTCATAACAACGCTTCACGGAACAGATATAACGCTTGTCGGGCTTGAACCAAGTTTTACTCCCGTTGTTCGCTTCGGAATTGAAGCAAGCGACGGAGTTACAGCGGTCTCAAAGTATCTTCGTGAAACTACTATTTCAACATACAACATAAAGCGTGAAATTGAAGTTATTCCGAATTTCGTTGATACAGAAATTTTTAAACCTGTGAAAAATCTTCAACTTCGCAAAAAATTTGCACCAAACGATGAAAAAATTCTCATCCATGTTTCAAATTTCAGAAAAGTTAAAAGAGTTCAAGATGTTGTGCGTGTTTTTGAAATTGTGCGTAAGAAAATTCCAAGTAAACTTGTTTTTATAGGCGATGGTCCAGAGAGAGGAGATGTTGAAAACCTATGTAGAACTTTAAAACTTTATGACGATGTCATATTTCTCGGAAAACAGGAAGCCCTATATGAAATTTTATGTTCTGCTGATGTATTCATTCTCCCGAGCCAGATGGAAAGTTTTGGGCTCTCTGCGCTTGAAGCGATGAGTTGTGGTCTCCCTGTTATAGCAACAAATGTTGGCGGTCTTCCTGAAGTTATTCTGCACGGAGAAACTGGATATTTAACCGAAGTTGGAAATGTTGAAAGAATGGCTTCTTATGTCATTGAGCTTTTTGAAGATAAAAACAAGTATGAAAAATTTTCCGAGCAAGCAAGAGAAAGAGCAGTGAAACTTTTTGACAAAAATTTAATCGTGCCAAAATATGAGCAATTTTATGCAAAAATTCTCAACAACTAAATAAAAATTTCAAAAATGAAGATAACTCGCTGGACTAAACCTGAAAAACCCGACATTGAAGAACTTAAAAAACTCCTTAAAGAAGAAGGCACAAATCCATTCGTTTGGATTGATGAACCAGGAACTTATTACGGAAATCATTCACATGTTTACGACGAAATTCGCTGGGTTGTGAGCGGAAAAATGAGATATGGAGTTGGAAATGAGGAATTTGTCCTTGGTCTAGGAGATCGGCTTGATCTTCCTGCTGGCACAATCCACTGGGCAAAGGTTGAAGGAGACGAACCCGTGATTTATCTTTGTGCTTCAAAATAAACTACTTCATATTTTTCAACCTTTTCGCAAATTCTTTTAACGAATCTCTCTCTATGGATGAGGCATTTTTATTTTCTTTGATAACTTTCTCATAAATTTCCTGCCGATAAATTAACACATCTTCCGGCGCTTCAAACCCAATTTTAACCTGATTCCCAGAAATTTCAAGGATTGTGACCTTTATATTGTTTTGAATTATCACCGACTCCCCAACTTTCCTTGACAGAACAAGCATATACAAACTCCATAAATTTTTATGCTAAAAGTTGATGCGAAACCTCAAACTCTTCATTTTCAAGTATAACTTGCTTTCCTAACTTTTTAACTTTATCAATGACAACTGGCGCTTTTAAATTAACGCTTATTTTTGAAATATCCCTGTTCAAGGTCACTATCACAAAAAGCACATAAACCTCTGGATCAAAGCCACTTCTACGATAATAATCTTCAACGACAAGCGTAGGTTCAATTATGGCAAAGCCAATTTCTGGCTCATCAACCGAAATAAGCCAGCGAAACGGCTTACATTCTTCATCTTCAATTATAATAAATCGTTTCAAATCTTCAAACCCGATTAATCCATCTGGAAAATTGATGATTATCTCATCGTCAAATTCAATTTCACCAAATTGTGAATTCTTTATTTTCATTTCGCCATAAAAATTTAATTTGAAATTTTTCCGAAAACTCCACTCTGCGTTGAAATTATGACTATGTCAACTCTTCTGTTTTTCGCTCTGTTTTCCTCTGTGTCATTTGGCGCAATCGGTCTATATTCTGAATATCCAGCGATTGAAATTTTCTCTGGATTTACGCCTTTGCTCATTAAATAATACGCAGTATTTAACGCTCTTGCAACTGAAAGATGCCAATTTGATGGAAATCTTGCACTTTTTATCGGTCTATCGTCTGTGTGTCCTTCAATTCTGATTTTATTCGGCAAAAATTTAAGAACTTCTGCAAGCGTGTCAAGAACT
Source organism: Candidatus Chryseopegocella kryptomonas (assembly GCF_001536065.1). GTDB lineage: Bacteria > Bacteroidota > Ignavibacteria > Kryptoniales > Kryptoniaceae > Kryptonium > Kryptonium kryptomonas. Next base: position 73,913 of record NZ_CZVW01000007.1, on the reverse strand, counting down.
GCTTTCGCTTCGGGTTTTAAATCTGCGCTTCCAGATTCAAAAAGCAATCTTTCAAGTAAATGAATTGTCAAACCTTCGGGAGAAGTTGTGAGGATTACTTTTTTTGATTGAATACCCGAACTTAAAATCGCATTGAGTTGGAGTTCAAGTTTTTGCTGTGTTTGATTTGATTGAGATTGTGAAGTTCCAGCAACCGCATCTGAACCTGACTTCGGCGGTGATGGTGTGACGAGAATTCCTTTACCCCCAGAAAGAACTCCACCTCCACCGAAAAGTTGGCTGAACGCAGAAATCCATTGCTGATATTTGTTCAAATCAATTTGAGACATTGAATAAAGAACAACGAAAAGACCAAGCAAAAGCGTGATAAGGTCAGCGTAAGTTATAAGCCATCTTTCAAGATTTTCGTGTTCTTCGTGATGTCCTTTTTTCTTTCTTGACATTTTCTAACTCTCTATCGCTTGTTCACTTATTGGGAACATTGAGTAAAGTTTTGTCTTTATTATCGTTGGGACTTCACCTGCTTGAATTGCAAGGACACCTTCAACGATTATTTCAAGTAAAATTTTCTCTTCTGCGTGAATTGATTTCAATCTATCTGCTATCGGAAGCCAAATTATATTTGCTGTGAAAACACCCCATAATGTTGCTATAAAAGCACTTGCTATATGATGTATAAGTTCATTTGGATCGCCACCAGCATTTGCAAGTGTTGAAATCAAACCCATAACCGTTCCAATTATTCCCATCGTCGGCGCATATCCACCCATTTTCTGAAAAACCGTCGCATTTGCCATATGTCTTTCAGTTATGTAATTAATTTCAATCTCCGCTATCTCACGAATTGTCTCTGGATCTGTGCCATCAATTGCAAGTCGCAACATCTTTTTCAAAAATGGATGTGAAACATTGTTAACTTCTTTCTCAAGCGCAAGGATTCCGTCTTTTCTCGCAATTATCGCATAATTTACAAGCGTCTCAATTGTTTCAACAACATTAAATTTCGGCGGGATAAGAGCAAGTTTTATGAAACTTGGAATTTTAAAAAATACCTTCGCAGGCGAACCTATCATTGCTGTCGCAATAGTCCCACCAAAAACAATTAACATCGCTGGAATTAAAATCAAAGCACCGATAGTTCCACCTTCAAGCAAAAATGAGCCAAAAATTGAAAGCACACCAAGTATAAGTCCAGCAATCGTTCCAAATTCAAATGTTGAATTATTTTTCATCGCAGATACTCAATTATTGACTTTTGAATGATTTTTCCAGCAATTGTATATGCGGATTCAAGAATTAGTTGATCTCTTTGCAAGTTTATTGCCTGCTGTGCCATATCTGTGTCCTGTCTTATGGAAAGAAGTTCTTTCAAGATGACATTTTGCTTCTCAATTTGCTTCTGCAAAAGCGAAAACCTGTTCATCAAAGCGCCAACATCAGATGCTTGACTTGTGATGAAGTCAAAAAGTTCATTAAATCTTTGAATTAAAGAACCATCTGGCTTAACACCAGATTTAAGCGAATTTTTTATCCCGAGAACAACATCAAAAATTTCTCTTCCGCCGAACAATTCATCAACCGTGAAATTTACTTTTTCATAAACCCCATCATTTACCTCAAAATTTATCGCATCGTTTGATAAGTCAACAAGCAATGTCCCCGTTCTCTCATTGTATTCAAATGGCTTTACATTTGTCTTCGTCCCGTTAAAAATGTATTTGCCTTTAAATTTTGTGTTAACCGCATCAAGCATTTGCTTGAAAAGTTCATTCAATCTGTTTGCATATGTTTCGTAATCTGGCTGTCTTGCTGGATTTGAAACTTCAACAAGAAGTGATTTTATATCAACAAGCGTGTTGACAAAATTATCAACCGCCTCGGAAGTTGCGCTCAAAATATCAATCGCATCGTCAATGTTTTTCTGAAATTGCTCATTTTTTGAGATCAAATTTTTAAGATTGATTATTGAGTTTGCGATATACGGATTGTCTGAAACCGTGTTTATTTCTTTTCCACTTGCGATTTTCAACTGCGTTTGATTAACTCGTTCCCTTGCGCCATTTATGTTCGCAATCAAGTTTTTTATGACTGTTAACTCGGTTATCCGCATAACTTTTAAGAAATTTATTTTTATCTCACCATTGAAAGAACCGCATCTATCATCTCATTCACGCTTTGAATCACCCGTGCAGATGCTTCAAACATTTTTTGAAACTTTATCATGTTCAGCATTTCTTCATCAATTGAAACGCCAGAAATAGCATCTCTTTGTGATTCAAGTTGATTTAAAATCATCTGCTGTAAATTTTCATTGTCCGAACTTATCCTTGACCTCAAACCAATATCGCTCACAACCGAATTATAAAATCCTGAAATTTTTTCATCATTTTTCAAAGATGCGATCGCAAGAGCAATTTTATTATCGCCAGCATTTCCGTTCATTGAAGCAGAAATTTTGTTCAAGTCATTAATTATCGCTTTGCTTACTTGAATACTTCCAGCGCCTGTCCCAGCGAAGAAATCGTTTCCAATTGATCCATCAAGTCCATAGCCATTGCGATGAAACTCATTCACTCTGCTTATAAGGTTTGAAGCGAGTTGGTCAAATTTTTGAATCATTTGCGGAATTAAACCATTGAAGGAATTTTGAAGCGAAAAAATTTCGCCAGAGTTTAACTTCAATTCAAGATTTTCGGTATTTGATAAAATTTTCACCTGTCCATCTGAAAATTTCAATTCAAGATTCGTCGCAAAATTTTTATCAACAAGCGTCACACCACCAGCACTTATCTTCACCGCACCGCTTTCGTCAAACTTAACAACGACATCAACAAGTTTTGAAAGTTCTTTCAACTTTTGATTTATCTTGTCCCTGACATCATTTGTTTCTGCACCAGTGTTATGATGATTTATCGCACTTTGATTTAACTTTGCAATTTCGCTTACGCTTTCATTCACACTCTTTATCTTTGCTTCAAGTTCAGATAGAACATCTTTTTTAATTCCGAGCAACCTTTGGAAAATTTCTTTATATCTCTGTGTAAGCGCCTTGCCGGTTTGAACAACCGTAACTCTTAATGCTCTATCTTCTGGATTTTTCGCAAGGTCATCAAAAGCATTAAAAAAGTTTTGGATCAATTGACCCAATCCAACATCGCTTGGCTCGTTAATCAAAGATTCAATTCGTCCGAGAATTTCTCTCTCAACCGAATATGTTCCCATCAAATTTGAAACACGCCTTATTTCGCTTTCAACAAATTCATCACGAATTTGCTTAATGCCGATAACTTTCACGCCTGCGTTTGCCATCCCACGCTTTGATGTCAAAACATCTGTGCTACTTAATTCAACCCTTTGCCTCGTATATCCAGGAGTGTTAACATTTGAAACATTGTGGCTTGTTACTTCCATACCAACCCTTGAAGAATGAATCGCTTTTTTAGCGCTTTCTATTATCCCGAACAATCCTGACATATTTCAAACTCTTTTGTTTATTTTTCCCGCTTCCTGAAAAACCTCAATCAATCCTTTTACAAATGAAATTGAATGTGAAAGCAAATATCTGTTTTCCGAATTTAACTTCTTAACTTCACTCGCCTCGCTTTCAATCTCATCCCTCAATCTGCATAATTCTGGCTCATTTTTAAGCAAGTCAAAAAGTTTTTTCTTCTCAAAATCTGCTCCAAAAAATTTTTCAATTTCTGCGACAATCCCTTCCTCTTGCTTCACAGCATCTTCAATCCTATCGTAATCAAATTCAACAATTGCCTTTTGCTTTTCCTCTGCGATCTTTTTCAAAGTTTTCAAATTGTTTTTGAACTCAATAAGCGTATTTTTAACGGTCTCATTTACCATCTTCAAACACGGATTTGTTTCTGCACCAGCGTAAAGAAGTCTTATCTCACTTACATTTAACTTTGCAATTTCGCTTACGATTTCATTCACACTCTTTATCTTTGCTTCAAGTTCAGAGAGAACATCTTTTTTAATTCCGAGCAAACTTTGGAAAATATCGTTAAATCTCTGTGAAAGCGCCTTGCCTGTTTGAACAACCGTAACTCTTAATGCTCTATCTTCTGGATTTTTCGCAAGGTCATCAAAAGCATTAAAAAAGTTTTGGATCAATTGACCCAATCCAACATCGCTTGGCTCGTTAATCAAAGATTCAATTCGTCCGAGAATTTCTCTCTCAACCGAATATGTTCCCATCAAATTTGAAACACGCCTTATTTCGCTTTCAACAAATTCATCACGAATTTGCTTAATGCCGATAACTTTCACGCCTGCGTTTGCCATCCCACGCTTTGATGTCAAAACATCTGTGCTACTTAATTCAACCCTTTGCCTCGTATATCCAGGAGTGTTAACATTTGAAACATTGTGGCTTGTTACTTCCATACCAACCCTTGAAGAATGAATCGCTTTTTTAGCGCTTTCTATTATCCCGAACAATCCTGACATATTTCAAACTCTTTTGTTTATTTTTCCCGCTTCCTGAAAAACCTCAATCAATCCTTTTACAAATGAAATTGAATGTGAAAGCAAATATCTGTTTTCCGAATTTAACTTCTTAACTTCACTCGCCTCGCTTTCAATCTCATCCCTCAATCTGCATAATTCTGGCTCATTTTTAAGCAAGTCAAAAAGTTTTTTCTTCTCAAAATCTGCTCCAAAAAATTTTTCAATTTCTGCGACAATCCCTTCCTCTTGCTTCACAGCATCTTCAATCCTATCGTAATCAAATTCAACAATTGCCTTTTGCTTTTCCTCTGCGATCTTTTTCAAAGTTTTCAACTTGTTTTTGAACTCAATAAGCGTATTTTTCACGGTCTCATTTACCATCTTCAAACACGGTTTTGTTTTCTTCAAAAAGTTTAAGATAACGCATCACTTTCCCAACATATTCAATTGTTTCAGGAAATGGCGGAATTCCACCGAATTTTTCAACATTTTCAGGTCCTGCGTTATAACCAGCGAGAGCAAGTTTCAAATCGCCATTAAATCTGTCAAGAAGATATCGCAGATATTTAACTCCGCCATATATATTTTCGGCAGGATGCCAAACATTCTTCACTCCAACAAATTCAGCGGTTGAATCAACAAGTTGCATCAATCCCTTTGCTCCTTTTGGCGATACAGCGAAAACATTTCCCGATGATTCAACAGCAATTACCGCTTTTATCAACTCCTCTGGAACATTAAACTCTGCCGATGCTTTTTTAATTATCTCATCAAACTTTTTAATTCTATCAACAAGCGACACGCCGTATCTCTGGATTAAAAATTTTTTTATGTTCTCTTTCCTTGCGTTCGCTTCATTTTTCTGTAAAGTTTTGAAATCTTTCTTCACACCTTCGCTCTGTTTATTTAGGTTTTCAACTTTTGAATCCCTTGCTTCAAGTTCCTTGTAAATCATCTCTGCAATCCCAAACTTGCCGTTTTTAGCAAGATGTTTTGAAATTTCAAGGAAGAAAATCCCGTCAAGAACATCGCCTCCGAAATTATCACCACCAAAAATTGAATTTTTATCGTCCGAAATTTTCATCATTGACTTCAACATAAAATTCAAAAATATCGCCTCAAAATTTTCAGATGCTTCTTTAAGACGAACTTTTCTCGCTTCACTTTGATTTGTGTTAACTTTTGAAACTTGCTGTGTTGTTTTATTCTCAACCTTCATAGCAAATCATCACATTATTATCAATTCCGCTTTCAATGCTCCTGATTCTTTCAACGCCTGAAATATGGCAATTATATCTCTTGGTAGAACTTTTAAAGCATTCAACGCTTTTGCAATATCTTGAACAGTCGCAGCACCTTCAATCGCAGTGACAACAGTAGTATCTTGATAAACATTTATCGTCGTAAGTTGAGTCACAACTGTTTGACCTCTTGAAAATGGGGCTGGCTGTGAGATGACAGGAACTGATTGAATTTCTATGTGTATAGCACCGTGGGAGATCGCAACGGGTGAAATTGTCACATTCTCTCCAACTACAATTGTTCCCGTTCTCTCATTTATTACAACTTTTGCAATCGCATCCGGCTGAACATCAATTAACTCAATCTGTGAGATAAAATCAACGATTTTTTCATCGCTTCTAAACTCTTCCGGAACTTTCACAAATATTGAAGACGCATCAATTGCAAAAGCAATTTTTGAATTAAATTTCAAATTAACAGCATCTGCAATTCTTTTTGCAGTTGTAAAATCCGGCTGACGAAGGACGAGTTCAATTTTCTCATTTGAATTTGAAGCAATGTTAACCGGGATTGATTTTTCAATTATCGCTCCATTTGGGACTCTTCCCGTCGTTGTGACATTTCGCCTGTACTCCGTTCCAAACGCAGTTCTCACATCAAATCCACCGACTGAAATTGGACCTTGTGCAACCGCATAAACAACACCATCAGAGCCAACAAGCGGGGTCATAAGCAAATTTCCACCGTGTAAACTCGTCGCATCTCCAATTGATGATACAATTACATCAACGCTTGCTCCTTCCTTCGCAAAAGGTGGAATAAAAGCAGTAACCATAACAGCTGCAACATTTCGCATTCTCAAATTTTCATCTGTCACCGTTATGCCGAATTTTTTCAACATGCTCACAACAGATTGAACCGTAAAACTTGCTCTTCTTGTATCTCCCGTGCCATTCAAGCCAACAACAAGCCCATAACCGATGACTTGATAACCCGAAACACCCTTGACATAGGCAATATCTTTTATCCTCGTCCCGAAGCTTAAACTTTGAAAAAGCAAAATTAAAAAAATCAACCTACGCATCTTGCCCGAAAAAATTTGTTTTAAAAAAGCCAGTGTAATAATCTCGTTATCCAGCTTGGACTTTGGCTTCTGTAAACCATACCTTTGCCAGTGAATTCAATTTCAGCATCAGCAATGTTGTATGAATAAACAGTGTTATCCCAGTTAACATCACTTGGACGAACCAGACCTTTTATCCTTATTATTTGATCTTCACCATTAACGCTGACTTTCCTTTTGCCCTCAATTATCAAATTTCCAGATGAATCAATCCCAATAACCTTCGCACTTATTTTTGCCTTGACAGTTCCACGAGTTGAAGTTGAACCTTGTCCCTTGAATTCATTTCCAGTTCCGATTGAAAATCCTGATTCAGGGATAAAACTCAACGCACCGCTTCCAGATACAGAGCCGTTTATATTTCCGCTTCTTGAAGCATTCTTTTCCGAATTGCTTTCCGCAGAAGAAACTTCAATCACAATGATAGTTATGAGATCGCCTTTCTTAAATGCTTTATGATCCGAAAAAAGCGAACGCTGAATCACCTCTTGCGAATACATCCGCATAAAGCCAAAAATCACAAATGCAACGAAAATTTTCTTTAACATTTCCAGCACCATAATTTAATTTTCAATTTCAACAGCCACGATTCCCTTGCCGATGACCTTTCCATAAAGCAATTTCCCTGATTCTGGATTTAAAACCCTTACAACATCGTTCAATTTCCCATCCTTTTTCGCAATTCCCGTTGTTTCAATCTTAACAGTGCCAACAGTTGCAATTAACTTAACTTTCTCACCCGCTTTAACCATTGGCAAATCTTCAAAATAACTCATAAAAACAACATCTCCTTTTCTAACTGGCATTTTCAATCTCTTCCCCAGAACAGAATTAACACCAACAGCATAATCATCTCTTAAAAATGTTGTTTCAATCTTTTCAAACCCAATAAATTCAAACAATTTCCCCTCGCTATCAAAAACTTCGCCACGCTTCAAATCTTTCTTTGCAATTAAAACATTTTCAAATGCCCTCACAAACGCCTGAACGATAATTTCTTTGACACTATCTCCCGAACAAACTTTAAATTCAAAACTTTGATAACCTTTAAAACCAGAACTCATCTGCTTGACGATTTTAATCTCGCAACTTTCGTTGAATAAATTCGCATCAAACTTCTTCTTCAAATTGATGACAAAATCAATTTTTCGCTCTGGAAATTTCCCGCTTAAAAACTTAACAATTTCAGATTTAGACCTTTCCTCAACATCACTGCCAGCGTTCAACATTTGAAAAAGAATTAGAGCAACACATATTTTCATCGCCAGCAATTTCATTTTATCTCTTTAAGTTGTTTGCCATTTGAAGCATTTCTTCAACTGTCTTTATCGTTTTTGAGTTTATCTCATATGCTCGTTGTGCAACTATCATATTGACCATTTCTTCAACTATGTCAACATTTGAAGATTCAAGACAACCTTGCATCAACTCACCAAACCCTTCGCTTCCTGGAGTTCCAAAAATCGGTTGTCCCGATGCTTGCGTCTCAACATAAAGATTATTCCCTATGCTTCTCAACCCCGCTGGATTTACGAACTTAACAAGTTCAATCCTTCCAATTTCAACTGGCTCAACTTCACCCGAATTTAAAACTTCAACTACACCATCTTTACTTATGCTGATTGCAATCGCCGTCTCTGGTATCACAATCTCTGGTTCAAGCACATAACCAGAAGAATTAACAAGTCGTCCATCTCTTGAGATTTTAAATGAACCATCTCTCGTGTAAGCAATTGTTCCATCTGGTTTTCGCAATTGAAAGAAGCCATCCCCATTTATCGCAACATCAAGCGGATTATTTGTCGGTTGAAGATCGCCCTGCTTGAAATCTCTCAATGTCGCAACTGTTTGAACACCTGTGCCAATTTGAATTTCTGAACTCGCTTCAACATTTCCATTTTGACTTGACGAATTTGGAGATTTTAAAATTTGATACATCAAGTCCTGAAACTCCGCTCTGCTTCTTTTAAACGAAGTTGTGTTAACATTTGCAAGATTATGCGCTATCACATCAATGTTTATCTGCTGTGCATACATCCCTGTTGCTGCTGTTCTCAATGCCCTTTCCATTTTTTGAAAAGTTTTTTTGTTTTCAATTTCACTTCAAAAACTAAACCCTTTAAAAAACACGGAATAAATGTTCTCCAAAAAGTTTTTCCAAAACCTTCAACCCTTAAACCATCGCCAGAAAACTCAATCCTGCAAAAAAATTTTTCTCCATCTTTATAACTCGTCAAATAAATCATCACAACTTCCCAATTTCATTTGCCTTCGTTAAAGTATCGTCTTGACTCTGAACTGATTTATAACCCGACTCATAAATTCTGCTTGCCTCAATCATCCTAACCATCTCCTCAATCGCATTCACATTTGAATCTTCAAGAAAGCCCTGATAAATCTCATATCCACTTGTTAACTCAATCTCCCCCGCACCTTCATCCGCAATGAAACTTGTCGCAGTGTCTTTTTTCAACTTCGTCAAATCATTAAACCACACAATTTTTATCCTGTCAATAAATTTATCATTGACATAAACTTCGCCATTTTGCGTAATTCTAACATCAACACTTTTCAAACTCCTCACATCTGGAATTTTTATCTCTCCTCCCGAACCAACGAGAGAATAACCATTTGAATTGACAAGTCGCCCATCTTCCGAAAGTGTAAAGTTACCATTTCTCGTATATCTTAAACCATTTGGAGTTTGAACAACGAAAAATCCGTCGCCATTTATCGCAATGTCAAATGGATTCCCCGTTTGTTTTAAGTTTCCCTGCTCAAAACTTGTGTATTCAGTTACATAAAGTCCGCTCAACTCATTCCCACCGTTTTTATTCAAATCAAGAACAGCATTTTTAAGAATTCTGACGAAGATATTGTCTTTTTTAAATCCTGTCGTGTCAATGTTTGCAAGATTGTTTGCTATGACATCAATTTTGAGTTTGTTCGGCATCATTCCAACCGCAGATGTGTAAAGTCCTTTTATCATTTTACATCCGATTTTATTTCCATTTTTTCCAGAAAATGCTTTGATTTGCGTTTTTCAAATTCAGAAGAAGTTGAACTTCACCACATCCGACTCTGTATTTTTTTGCAACCTTTCTCATATCAAGCCCTTTCTCAATTTCGCTAATTATCCGCTCGTAATCTCCGTTTTTCATTGTTTTCTTTGATCTCAAATTCAAAAGCAATTCAACTTCGCCCTGACCAACGCTGTATTTTTTAGCAAGTTTCAAAATTTCGCTCTCGCTAAAATCATTCACCTCATCCTGAAATCCAAAGCCCGCATCATCTTTTTGAAACTTTGTCTCTTCCATCTTTTGACTCTGCAAATTCTCTTCGTTCAAATACTCTTCAAAACTTTTATCGGCAAAAATTTCAATTTCTTTAATTTCTTTTTTTCCATCGCTTTTTTTGATGACTTTAAAAATAAACCAAAGTCCAAGCAGAGCAATTGCGGAAATTAAAACTGTCAAAAAAATCAAAATGTAAAATCCATCGCTTAAACCAGCCATCTTTTTGCCTTGTTTTTATTTTGAATTTTGTTCTGGATTTATCGGAAGAATGATTATAAAAGTTGAGCCCTTACCGACTTCGCTTTCAACTTTAATTTCACCGCCATGTTTTCTCACTATCCATCTGCTTATTGAAAGCCCAAGCCCTGTCCCCTTGTTTCCTTTCGTTGTGAAAAACGCTTCAAAAATTTTCTCTTTTATATCTTCTGGAATCCCAACGCCTGTGTCAATGAACTTAACAATTACATTCCCATTTTCCGAGCCAGTTTCAATCACAAGTTTTCCGCCATTTGGCATCGCATCTTTTGCATTTATCATCATATTCAGAAAAACTTGCTGAAGATAAATTTTATTTCCGTAAATCGTCGGAAGTGCTGGATCAAGTTTCAAGACGAGTTCAATGTCGTGGTATTTAAATTGATAACTTACAAGCGTCATAATTTCCTGAATTGCGAAATTCACATTAACTGGCTCAAATTTGAAATCATCTGGAACTTTTCGTGAAAAATTCAAAAGTCGTCTTGTTATCTGTGCAATTTTCTCAACTTGTTCTTTTACGATTTCAATCCTTTTCGGAAGATCACGCCCCAGTTGCATAAGTTGAATATGCCCCAAAAGAATTTGCAAAGGATTGTTTATCTCGTGAGCAATTCCACCAGCAAGTTCTCCCACTGCTGCAAGTTTCGCTGCTTGAATCATCTGTGCCTGCGTTATCTTCAACTCTTCGTTTGCTTTTAAAAGAGCGTTGTAATTCCTTGAATTTTCAACCGCAACTGCGGTTTGATTTGCAAGAATTGAAAGCAAAAGCAAAATTTGATTTGTAAAATCCCTTTGTTTTTTATCCGTGTGTATAAGATAAACTCCTATGCCTTCATTTCTTAACACAAGTGGAACAAGGACGAAATTTTTCTCGCTGAACTCGTCAAGTGAATTATTAATGTCTGGAAGGACAATGCTTCTTTTTTCCTTCAACACATAATCAATTATCCCATCTTCAATGTATGTCTCAATCACCTTATCAAGATATTCTCCGCTTCGGTTTGAAAGTTTTTCAAGTTTTTTCGTCTCACCATCGCATACATAAACATTGCAATCTATAACTGGTATTATCTGCCGTGTTAATTCAATTAACTCTGTTATTATGTCCTCGTAATTTAAAGCAGTGCTTATCTTTGTGGAAAGACGCTGGATTAAAAGAATTTCGTCAATTGAATCTTTGAAGTCGGAATTTGTTCTTGTTTTAAATTCAATCTCACGCTTTAAAACTTCAATCGTCTTTTCAAGTGCTTTCACATAAACTTCCCGTGATTCAATGAATTTTTCAATTTGTGGCAAAAGTTCTTCAATTAGTTCTGGATTATTTCCCGTTAATCTCTTCATCACATTTCACCCGAAAAAATTTGGTTTTTCATCACATCAGATTGAATTTTTGCTCTGTATTTTTCAATGAATCCATCGTTTAAAAAACTTTCGTCAAGTTTTAAAACTTCAAGAACAGCGGGCAAATCTGCGGAAAAAGATTCGTCGTGATCTGCATATTCAATGTTTTCAAGACCAAGTTTGAAACATACATATTCAGCAAGATAAACAAGAGAAGGAAGTTGCGGATTTTTCGGGGCTAAATGTGGCTGATGATGAAAAGCGATCGCTTCAACAAGTTGATCTGGAAAATTCCATTTTTCAGCAAGCAATGAACCAATTTCATAATGAGTTGAATTGTCAAGAAAACGACGCTCAATTTGCTCAAATGTAAATTCTCTCCTCTTCCCGATTTGAATTATCTGCTGAAACTCTTTTTTGAAATACTGTGCCACGACGAGAATCCCCACATCGTGCAACAATCCCGCAATAAATGCCTCACCAGAAACCCTGTAATTTAAATCCTTTGCAAGATGTTTTGTCATCAACCCGACAAGAAGTGAATGCTTCCAAAATTTTTCAAGATCAAAATCTTTGTCAAGTTTATTAACAAGAGAACTCGCAAGAGAAACACTTAACACAATTTCTTTCAGCGTTTCAAATCCTAAAACAACGATAGCGAAGTTAATTGTTGAAATTTGCTTTGGAAATCCGTAGAATGGGGAGTTTGCAACCTTCAAAACTTTTGCTGCAAGTGCCTGATCTTGTGAGATGACTTCGCCAAGTTTTGCTGCACTTGTTTTTGGATTATCAACAAGGCGAACAACTTCCATCGCAACCGCTGGAAATGGGACAAGTTGAATTATGTTTTGAATTTTTTGTTTTATCCCGCTCATTTTTAAAATGAAAATTTGCTTTTCAATGATTCACGAATTTTCCTCAAAGCCCCAGCGTGAAGTTGTGAAACCCTTGACTCGCTCAACTTTAAAATCTCCGCAATATCTTTGAATGTCAACTCCTCATAGTAATAAAGCACGATGATGAGACGCTCATTTTCCGGCAATTTTTTCAATTCATCCGCAATCGCTTGCTTTATCTCATTTTCAAGCAAATCTTCTTCTGGATTTTTGCCATCGCTTTTTATCAAATCACCAAGTTCAATGTTATCTCCGATGTCAAGGTTGAAAGACACTCTTTTTGAAGTTTGTTCAATTGTTGCAATGTGGTCATATTCTTCAATGCTTAAACCGGCTTCATCTGCGATAAGATAACGCCCTGCTCTATCTCCAACTTCGTTTTCAACTTTGATGCGAGCTTTATCAACTTTGTCAATTTTATTTCTAACAGACCTTGAAAGATTATCAAGCTTTCTCATCTCGTCAATTATGCTACCCCTTATCCTTGTGTAGGCGTAAGTTTCAAACTTAACACCAACTTTGGGGTCAAACTTGTCAATCGCATCGCTTAACCCAAGCATTCCCATATCAACGAGGTCATCCTCACCAAGAAGCGAGCCAGCAAATGTCAAATTCATTTTCCTGACAATGTTTCGCACAAAATCCGCATAAAGAATCATCAACTTCTTTTTTATCTCTGGATCACGAGTTCTTCTGTAAAGTTTGAAAAGTTTTTCTGGCGTATCATTTCCTTCCTTATGCATTAAACCCACAGACGACATAATCTCAACCTCCCGTTAAATTTTAACTTTGAACATTTAAACCTTTGAACTCTTGGGCTTCAGATGAGCCATTCTTTGCTTCGTTAAAATCCGTTTTCATCCCGTTCTCACCTTGTTTCAGATAGATAAACAGATAAGCGAGAATGAACATAAGCATTGTTGATGCAACAAAAAGAACAAACGACTTGACAACTGCGACGATTATATCAGTCCCCTGCAACCAAAGTGTTACAATTGAGACAAAAAACAAAAGAAGCCCAATTTGAAAAATTATAGACCGCATACTTCAACCAGCCTCCCGAAAAATGATTTTTGTTTTTTAACCCTGTCAAGCGAGAGAAGATTTGACGCAATTTTATTCAAAGCAATTGAAGCACCTGACCTCGGGAACAATTCCACAAATGGCTTTTGAAGCATAACAGATCTTGAAACAGCTGGGTCATAAGGAATTGAGCCGATGTAATTTATCTTTACACCGAGAAATTTTTCGCACGCAAAAGATAATCTATTTGCGACATCAACAGGATCAACAGAGCCATTGATATTGTTGACAATTAACTTAACATTTGATTTACCAGTTTGATAATAAACAAGTTTTACAACTGCATAAGCATCCATAATTGAAGTTGGCTCTGGCGTCGCAACGAGAATGTAATCATCAGAATAACCAAGTATCTTTATAACTTCATCCGAAATCCCAGCTGGCGTGTCAATTAGAATAAAATCAAAATTTTTCTCCATCTGGAGGATCTCTTTTATGATTTGTATCAATCTATCGCCCGAAATTTTGGGAAAGTTCAAAGATCCCGAATTTGCAGGCAAAAGTGTTAAGTTCTCTCTCACATCAATTAAAACATCATCAAGCCCGACATCACCACGAATGAAATCAAGAAATCTATACCTCGGCGATACACCAAGTAGAATATCAACATTTGCAAGATTTAAATCCGCATCATAAATCAAAACTTTCTTTCCATTTTTGCTTAAAATCAAAGCGAGATTTAAAATTATGTTCGTTTTCCCGCACCCGCCTTTGCCATTTCCAATTGCTATGACATGTGCGTTGTAATTCTCACTTTGAATTTTTTCACGAACCAGATTTCGTAATTTTTCCGCTTGATCAAAAATCATATCAAAACTTCCTTATAAATTAAGTTTGCAATTACTTTGGGCTCCGCAACCGCAATATCATCTGGGACATTTTGACCTGTGGTTATGTAAGAAAGGGGTAACTTCGTTTTATAAGCGACATTGAGAATATATCCGAGCGAAACAGCTTCATCAACTTTTGAGAAAATCAATCTATTTGGAAGAAGCGATTTAAAACGATTATAAACATCAAGCATGTTTTTATAACTTGATGTTGCGCTCAAAACAAGATGAACTTCGTCTGGATCAGCACTTTTTATAAATTTCCCAAGTTCTGATATATGCTCCGATTGTCTTTGATTCCTCCCGACTGTGTCAATTAAAATTATATCTTTGTCTTGATGTTTTCTCACAAGCCGGCTCATATCCTCGGGCGTATATGCAACATCCATTGGAATGTTTGCTATATTTGCAAATGTTTGAAGTTGCTCAATTGCTGCAATTCTGTAAGTGTCCGCTGAGATAAGAGCAACGCGTGCATTTTCAAAGAGTTTGTAAATTGCTGCTAACTTCGCAACAGTGGTCGTCTTCCCAACCCCTGTTGGACCGATAAACGCAAGGACAAATGTTTTTCTTCTTACTGGCTTAACAGGTTTTGAAAATCTCAAAATCTCAGAAATAACATTTATCACCTCGCTTTCAACAAGCTTTTCATCTCTTAACTCTTCCCCACTTAATTTCATTAAAACCGTGCGAATTATCTTATTTGCCAACTCCTCTTCAACTTCTTTTTCAACCAGATTCAAAAATGCTTTCTTCAAAACAGATGGGTATTGTGCCGAACCCTTATACTTCAAATGCTCTGTTAACTCATTTAACGCCTGCTTGACCTCTTCAAGCTCACTTTTTATCTCGGTGTAATTATACTTTTCAAACTCAACCTTTTGCCCATCGTCGCTGAATAAATTTTTTCTTTTTGCTTCAATCTCATTTGTCATTTTCCTTAAAAGTTCAACAGCGTTATCCGCCCCGGATTCATTCTTACTCTTAACCTTTTCTTCTTCAATTGCCCCGATGACCTCTATCAAATCTGGCTTGAAAAAGCCGAAAATTCCCGGCTGTCTAATTCTCCTTGTCCCAAGGACGATAGCGTCCTCCCCAAGTTCTCTCTTCATCATCTCCGTTGCTTCCTTTAAAGTTGGTGCAACAAATTTTTTAACCTTCATTTAAACTCAATCCTGACTTTGTTTAACTTTTCAAATAAAAGATATTTCAAAGCCTGTGCCATAATTTTGAAAGCCAAAAAATTTAAACTTTCTTAAATCCCATAGCATCAAAACAAAAAACTCCTGGCTAATATTGAGCAAATGGTGTGGACTATTATCCAGACCCCTAATTGTGATTTAAAACACATAGCAAATACTTGACTTTTATTTTTTGACTTTTTATATTGTGAAGTGAACAAAATTTTTACGGGAAAACAAAATGAGCGTTCTTAACAACTATGGAAAAAACAAATGTTAACGGGCAACCTTTTTTTCAAACTGAGGAAGAAACTATCAACTTATATGAAGTTATACAGGTTCTTTACAGGGGCAAGTGGTTAGTAATTTTGATATTCATACTTGTAGTTCTCGCAACTGCGATCTTTACATTTATGCAGGATCCGATTTATGAGTCAACGGCGGTTGTCTTGATTGAAAGGGGGAAGAAGGGGCTTGGCTTAACAGAGGCATTTGACATAACTGGACTTTCTGAGCAAAGGAACATTAAAAATGAAATTGAAATTTTGAAAAGTCGCTCCCTTGCAGAGGCAGTTGCAAAGAAGTTAATTGACAGAGTTTATGTTGACCTCAACGATAAAAAAGATACAATCCTCATAATCAAACCATCAAGGAAAGAACTGAAAGAGGGAATTAAGCCATTTGCAAAAATTGAGACGATAATTGAAAGGTTTGAAAAAGATGTTAAAATTGAATCCCCGCGCGATGCAGACATAATAAAAATTACCGTCCGAAGCAAAAATCCAAAAGAAGCAGCTTTAATAGCCAATACTTTTGCAGACGCCTACTATGAGAGAAACCTTATGATGAGCCGAAATGAATCAAGAAGCGTAAGAAAGTTTCTTGAGGAACAGCTTGCAGATAAAAAGAAACTGCTTGATCAGGCGGAGAACCAGCTTGAAAGTTATATGAAATCAGCTGGTGTCGTCGCACTTGACGAGGAATCAAAAAAACTTATTGAACAACTTGCTAACCTTGAATCAAAACGCGGTGAAGCAATTGTTGAAATTTCATCAGCGGAGAAAAAATTGAATGCATACCTTGAACAGATTAAACAGATTGAACCAGAATTTGTCAAAGTCGCAACCGAGGCACTTGACCCATACATAAAATATCTGCAAGAAGAGATAGCAAAACTTGAAGTCACGAGGGATCAAATTATTGCTCAAAATCCAAAAGTTGGAAGCCAAGAAGTTTTGAATAAGAGCTTGAGAGAAATAGATGAGCAGCTTGCATCATTAAGAAAGAAATTACAGGAAAAAATAGCAGAATTTTTAAAGACTGGATTTGCCAGTTCTGGAAGCCCCGGGACTCAAACCTATGACCCGACTGGATTTGTAAAAGAGCTGAAACAGAAAATTTTGTTAACCGAAATTGAACTAACAGCATACGAAGCGAAAAAGAGAGAACTTGAAAGATTAATTGAGCAATTAAACAGAAAATTTGAAACGATACCGGCGAAATTAATTGACTACGCACGGCTTGAACGCGCGAGAATGAGCAGTGAAAAACTTTACCTTTTAATTGAGGAAAAATATCAAGAAGCAATGATAGCAGAGCAATCTCAATTTGGATATGTCCAAATAATTGACTATGCAACCCCGGGATTAAAACCTGTAAGTCCAAAGATACATCTCAATTTAATTCTCAGCATAATCGTTGGGCTCGGTCTTGGGGTTGGGATTGTTTTCGTCAAGGAATACTTTGATAGAACGATAAAGACGCCAGAACAAATTGAAAAACGTGGATTTACAGTTCTTTCTGCAATTCCGATAATTGAAGTTGAAACAAAACTTGATGGGAAACAGCTCAAAAAGGACGAAGGACGAAACATCGCAGCTCATTTAATAACACACCTTAGCCCGAAATCGCACATCGCAGAAGCATACAGAGTTTTAAGAACCGGAATACAATTTGCAAAACTTGATAAAAAAATTAAATCTATCGTCGTCGCAAGCAGTGCACCAAAAGAAGGTAAGTCAACAACCGCTTCAAACCTTGCAATTACAATGGCAAGTGCTGGTTTAAAAACAGTTTTGCTTGATACCGACCTTAGAAGACCTGTCCTACACAGAGTTTTTGGCGTTAAAAGAGAACCTGGGCTTACAGATTATTTGTTCGGTAGAGCTGAAATTGAAGAAATTTTCAAGCAAACCGAGGTTGAAAATCTATACCTTGTTCCGTGCGGTGTTGTTCCACCAAATCCAGCGGAATTGCTTGGCTCTGAAAAAATGAAAGAATTCATTGAATATCTCAAATTAAATTATGAGATGGTTATATTTGATACGCCACCGCTTGTTGCTGTAACAGACGCTTTGATCATAGCAAGCCAAGTTGATGGAGTCCTACTTGTCGCATCTGCTGGAAAAACCGAAATTGATGTCCTTGACAAAGCAAGGGAAATGATCCAAAGAGTGGGTGGAACTGTAATTGGTGTCCTTCTGAACAACTTTGATGCAAGCTCAACTTATGGAACTTATTACAGATATTATCGCTATTACAGGTATTACGATTATTACGGCGCAGATAGAGATAAAGGTGAGGGCAAAAAGTGAAGAGTTTGGGGTAAAGTGAAGAGGGTAAGCTGAAAATTTTTGCAATAATCAAATTTTAAGATTGTTCTCTACGGCGGGAGGAATTTCAAATTTTTTTCTGGTGGAGTATTTTCACTGTTTCAAAAATAAATTTAAGCGAGGTGATCAAAGTTGGATTTAAACTGGTATGTCCTTCAAACAAAGCCAAAACAAGAAAATCTCGTTGAATCATATTTAACACTTGCAAACATTGAAGTTTTCAATCCAAAAATTAAAGAAATAAGATTAATAAGAGCAAAAAAACGAGCTATTACCGTTCCGCTTTTCCCGTGCTATGTCTTCGCAAAGTTGAAACCAACGCTGTTTGACATGGTAATCTATACAAGAGGGGTGAGAAAAATTCTTGGCATCAATGGGAGACCCAAACCGATAAAAGAATCAATCATAGAAACGATAAAAGAGCGAATTAACGGAAACAATCACATTTATGTGCCTGAAAAATGCGAACATGAGTTTGAAATTTGTGCGGGGGATTATGTCGTCGTGGTTGATGGACCTTTAAAAGGTTTCGTTGGGGTAGTAGAAAGAGCAAACAGTCATAAAGCAGTTGTCCTGCTTATGTCAATGGACTATCAAGTTAAAGCAGAAATTCACAAATTTTTGCTTCGCAAGGTTGATCCGGAAATTTTAGAATAAGATCAAAATCATAACTCTTATTTAATCCAGCACCCTCTCCATCAGCAGAGAGGGTTTTTAATTTTGTTAAACCTTCCTGAAACTTTCTTAACACTCAAAAAATTGTCGGGTTAAATTGCATCATCAAACTAAACGACTTAACAGTTTAAAATTTCTAAAGTCCTCAATCAAATCTCAAACATCTCTTGACATTTTCAAAAAAATTTATATATTTATAGTTGAAAACGGATTTAAAACAAAGTCGCTTTCTTTATGAATGTTGGTCTTGTGTTTAATTTGAAGAAGGAAAGACAAGATGATTCAGGCAGTGATGATTCGTTTAGTAGTGTTAAGTTCTTAAATAAGTCAAATGCTGAACACAAACTCCAAACTGTTGATGACACTTATGCTGAATGGGACACTTGGGAAACGATAAACGCAGTAAAAAATGCGCTTGAAGAAAATCACAATGTCATCTTGATTGAAGCAAATGAAGATGCATTTGAAAAATTAAGAAAAAATAGACCTGATATCGTTTTCAACATCGCAGAGGGTTTCTACGGGGCAAGTAGAGAAGCGCAAATTCCCGCAATCCTTGAAATGTTAAACATTCCTTACACAGGAAGCGACCCACTTACGCTTGCAATCTGCCTTGATAAAGCAAGAACAAAAGAAATTTTATCTTACTACAAAATCCCAACCGCAAAGTTTTTCGTAGTTGAAAACCTTGACGAGTTTGATGGTGAAATTGAACTTAAATTCCCACTCATAGTTAAACCTCTACACGAAGGTTCAAGCAAAGGTATATTTAATTCTTCCGTCGTTTCAAATAAAAATGAACTCTATCTTGAAATTGAGAGAGTGATAAAAACTTACAATGAACCAGCGCTTGTTGAAGAATTTTTGCCCGGGAGAGAATTTACAGTTGCAATCCTCGGAAATGGAAAATCAGCAAAAGTTTTACCAATAATTGAAATTAAATTTGATTCACTTCCACCAGAAGCAAAACCAATTTACTCGTTTGAAGCGAAATGGATTTGGGATACAAGAGAAAAACCACTTGATATATTTCAATGTCCCGCCGAAATAGATAATAAGTTAAAAGAAACGATAGAAAAAATCGCACTTTCAACATTTAAAGTTCTTAGGTGCCGTGACTGGTGCAGAATTGATATGCGACTTGATAAAAATGGAATTCCAAATATACTTGAAGTAAATCCGTTGCCCGGAATCCTTCCAAATCCCGAAGATAATTCCTGCTTTCCAAAAGCAGCACGTGCAGCGGGGTTAACCTACAATCAGATGATAAACGAGGTCTTAAATGCAGCTTTAAAAAGATACGGCATGATTTAGAAAATGATTGATTATCAATCTGTTAAAACAAAAATACGGGCTTTTTATGTATAAAGGTTTGGAAATAACGGTTATATATAACGACCCTACGATGATTGAACCTGCAATTAATATCAACGATGCTTCAATTACCGAAGTCAAAGGTGAAATTGAATTCATCGTGAACTCACTTGAAAGCGGTGGATTCAATGTGAAAGTTTTACCTGTTTTTAATGCACGCAAATTTATTAACGACCTTCTAAATTTAAAAACCGACCTTATTTATAACTTTTGCGAAATGGTTGAGCTAGATTCACAGGAAGAAGTTTTTGCAGCTGGATTGTATGAACTTTTAAAAATTCCCTACACGGGTGCACCACCAATGACGCTTGGATTATGCCTTGACAAATCAAAAACAAAGATTATTCTCTCACACCATAAAATACCAACTGCAAAATTTGAACTATTCACAGAATCTTTCAACGGTTATAAAAAACTTGAATTAAATTTTCCATTGATAGTCAAACCTGTGCGTGAAGATGCAAGTGCAGGCATAAATGAAAAATCCGTTGTCTATGATATAAAAGAATTGAGCGAACGAGTTGAACATATCCTGAAACAATTTAAACAGCCAGCTCTTGTTGAGGAATTCATTGATGGAAGAGAAATAAATGTTGCAATCCTTGGAAACAATCCTCCTGTCGTTTTACCAATTTCCGAGATAGATTTTTCGCAATTACCACCGAACCTTCCAAAAATCGTAAGCTATGAAGCAAAGTGGATTCCAGATACAGAGTATTACAAAAAGACAATTCCTGTGTGTCCAGCTCCACTTGAACCGGAACTTGAAGCGAAAGTGAAAGAGATCGCACTTTCATGTTACAAAATTATGGGTTGCAGAGATTACGCAAGAGTTGATATGCGAATTGATAAAGATGGAAATCCTTATGTGCTTGAAGTAAATCCAAACCCTGACCTGTCAAGAAACGCTGGGTTTATGCGTTCAGCTTCTGTTTATGGATTAACACCAGCAGAAACAATCATTAAAATTGCAGAATTAGCGCTTGAAAGAACCTATGCTGATAAGAAAATTAACAAGTAAAGATAGAGAAAAAATTGAAAAAATTTTGATTTCAACAGAAATGTTCACAGAAGAAGAAATAAACGTTGCGATTGAAATAATTGATGAGTTTTTAAACCAAGGTGAAAAAAGTGGATATGAAATTTATTCAGCAGTTGACGATTATGATAATGCGATTGGTTATATATGCTTTGGCAAAAGACCTTTAACGCTTGCAACTTTTGATATTTACTGGATCGCTGTTGATCCAGATTTACAGGGAAATGGAATAGGAAAAAGTTTAATGAAATTTGCTGAAGAAAAAATAAAACAAATGGGAGGGAGCTTAATTCTTGTAGAGACATCTTCACAGGAGAAATATCAAAAAACGAGAGCTTTTTACAAGTCGTGCGGGTATATTGAAACAGCCCGCATCAGAGATTTTTACAAACAAAATGACGATTTAATAATTTTTGCAAAATATATTTAGGGAGGTAAAAAATGGAGCTCTGGCAAGAACTATTAAGAAAAAGTGTAGAAACAGCAGAAGATTTCGCCGAAGTTTTTGGCGTGGACAAAGATTTGATGAGAAAAATAATTGAACGATATCCAGCGAGAATTAATCCTTATTATCTGAGCTTGATTAGATACAAAGGCGATCCGATATGGCTTCAATGTTTTCCTGACATAGAAGAGCTTGCAGATGAAGATATGCCCGAAGACCCGCTTGATGAAGACGCAATGAGCCCTGTGCCAAGTATTACACATAGATATCCAGATAGAGTTCTCTTCCTCGTGACGAGCCAATGTTCAATGTATTGTAGATTTTGCACACGCAAGAGAAAAGTTGGTGATTCAAGCAAAATCAGTATGAAATTTATTCAGGATGGAATTGAATACATAAGAAATCATCCAGAGGTAAGGGATGTCATTTTGTCCGGGGGCGATCCATTGATGCTCACGGATTATATGCTTGAGAAAATTATAAAAGCGTTGAGAGAAATCCCACATGTTGAGATAATAAGAATTGGGACGAAGATGCCGTGTGTTTTACCGCAGAGAATCACAGAAAACCTGTGCAATATGCTGAAAAAATATCATCCAATTTATGTTAACACACACTTCAATCACCCGTGGGAGATAACTCCTGAAAGTAAACGCGCTTGTGAAATGCTCGCAGATGCTGGAATACCTGTTGGAAATCAAACAGTGCTTCTTCGTGGCGTAAACGACGATCCGTATGTTATGCAGGAACTATGAAAAAACTTTTGGCAATAAGAGTTAGACCGTATTACATTTATCAAGCGGATATAACTCGTTGAGCAAATCTTTTTAGAACGCCACTTAGAGTTGGGATTGAAATAATGGACAAATTGCGCGGGCATATATCAGGTCTTGCGGTTCCATATTATGTGATTGATGCGCCCGGTGGCGGTGGAAAAATTCCAATTCTGCCTCAATATGTAATTGCACACAACGAAAACGAAATCATTCTCCGAAACTTTAGATACGAAATTTATGTGTATCCAGATGTGAAAGAAGAAGAAATTGAAGAGATAAAATACGAGCCCAAACCGACAAGCGAGCCAAGAAAAATTATTGAACGAAAGAAGTGGCTCGTTGAGTAAGAACCAAAACCTCGTTTTATCTTCAAATTGGGCAGGGACAAATAAACCCTGCCTTTTTTTATTTTTCACAAGAATTTGTAATTTTAAACAGAGAAATGCTCTTTTCCAAAGGAACTTGACTTAAAAGGGATTAGTTAAAGTTTTTGAATGTAAAAACTCAAAAACGAGGTGTTTAAAATGAAGCGTTTAATTTTAATTGTCTTGCTTTTTTATTCTCTTGCCTACTCGCAGGATAAAAAGACGGAAAAACCGCCATCAATGAAAGATAGCATCATAGTTTATGAAACGCCGTCTGATTTTAAACTAATTGATACGCTTGGATTAAAAAAATCGTGGGGGCTTGACCTTTCGGTTGCAAGCAATGGCTTTGCATTTGGAACATTTTACAGGTATAAAATCAAAGATGTCTATTTTATTCAGGCAACTTTAAACTTTATGACAGCAAAAGATGAAAACGAAGTTGAATACATAGATCCGTGGACTGGGCAAACTTTTGTCCCGAATAAAGTTAACAGAATAATGGTTTTGCCACTTTCATTTTCATTTCAATATCGTTTGTTCAAAGATGAACTCTCTGACAATCTCCGTCCTTTTTTGATGGCTGGCATCGGTCCAACTCTGATTTTTACAACTCCATATGATAAAGAATTTTTCAACAGTTTAAAATACGGCAGGTCTCATTACACAGTAAATTTATTTGCTGGGGCTGGCGCATACATCGGGCTTGACCCGAGAACAATAAGCGGAATAAGCATAAGATATTATTACATTCCGTATCCAAAGGGAATTGAATCGTTGCGTGGGAAACCGATAAAAAATTTCGGCGGAATAAATCTGACATTGACATTTGGCGTAAGTTTTTAAAAGTAAAAAAGCACATTTATGAGATACGCTGAAAGATTTTCCGATTTTTTAAACAGCATAGACAGACAAAAGACAGCAGAATTTATTTCAGCAATTTTCGCTCCTCAATTTGTCAGTTCAATTTCTTTTCTAATTATCTCATTTTATCTTGAACCAAACATAAAAATGAAACTTATCTCTGCTTTCACAACAATTTCATTTACATCAATTTTCCCAACGGCGTTCGTTTATTATCTCATTCACAAAGGCGAAATAGAGCATCCATTTATCCCCGAGCGTGAAAAGAGAACAATTCCTTATCTTTTTGCAGTGTTAAGTTCTTTTGTTGGATTTTTAATTTTACTTTATTTCAAAGCAAATTGGCTCATACTTGCATCGCAATGGTGCTATGTTTCAAACACATTTCTTATTATGCTGATAAATTCAAGATGGAAAATAAGCGCACACTCCGCTGGTTTAAGCGGTCCTCTTACGGTTCTTGCGTGGATATTTGGCTTTAAAACCTTGCCTCTTTTTCTTTTGATACCTTTGGTCGGATGGTCAAGGTTGTATTTGAAAGCACATACATTCTGGCAAGTTGTCGCTGGAACAGTTCTTGGCATATTTATGACATCATCTCAAATTTTTCTTTTCTCAAAAATACTTCAATAGTCAAATGGATAAAAAACAAGTTGCGGAAATACTTGAAGAGATTGCAGATATACTTGAATTGAAGGGAGAAGTTGAATTTAAAGTAAGAGCATACAGAAACGCAGCAAGGATTATCCGTGATGTAAAAGGCGATTTAAAAGAACTTGTTGATTCGGGTGATCTTGCAAAAATAAAAGGAATAGGTCCAAATCTTTTTGAAAAAATAAAAGAACTTGTCAATACAGGGCAGTTGAAATACTATGAAGAATTGAAGAAATCAATTCCAGAGGGTTTGTTTGAACTGCTTCAAATTCGTGGTCTTGGTCCAAAGAGGATAAAAGCAATCTATGAAAAACTTGGTATCACAACGCTTGCTGAACTTGAATACGCTTGCAGAGAAAATCGCCTTTTGAAACTTGAAGGATTTGGAAAGACAATTCAAGATAAAGTTTTAAAAGAAATTGAAAGATTGAAGCGAAGTTCCGAATATCATCTCATCTCATTTATCTTCCCAATCGTCAAGGCAATTGAAGATTTTGTAAATTCAAATCTTGATGTAATTGATTTTACAATAACTGGGAGCTGGCGAAGGCGAAAGGAGATAATAAGAGATATTGATGTTGTTTTAAACCTTAAACAGAAAAATTTTAACAGGACAATTGAAGCAATTCAAAAAAATTTCCCTCACACGAAAATTTTAAAATCTGACGATAATTTCATCAGTTTACATTCCGAGTTCGGCGTTTCGGTTGATTTTATACTCTCTGATGAAGATTATGCGTTTAAAGTTTTTTACACTACAGGAAGTAAGGAATTTCTTGAAAAATTCGGAAAACACATCGGGAAACTTGGCTTTGAACTTAAAGACGATGGAATTTACAAGAACGCAGATAAAATTGATTTTTCAAATGAAGTTGAAATTTTTGAAAAGTTTAAAATGAAATTCATCCCACCAGAGATAAGGGAGGGATTTGATGAAATTGAACTTGCGTTAAATGGCGAAATTCCAGAACTGATACAGGAAAAAGATTTGCTCGGAGTTTTTCACATTCATTCAACTTACAGCGATGGCTCGGACACGCTTGAAGATATGATTGCAGAATGTGAGAAACTTGGTTTCAAATTTGTTGGAATTTCCGACCACAGCAAATCCGCATATTATGCAGGTGGTTTAACCGAGGATAGATTAATTCAGCAATGGAAAGAAATAGATGAGTTGCAGAAAAAGTTCAAGATAAAAATTTTGAAGGGTGCAGAAGTTGACATTTTGCCAGACGGCTCACTTGATTATTCAGACGAAATTCTTTCAAAATTTGACTTTGTAATAGCGTCAATTCACAGCAAATTTAGAATGACAGAAGAAGAGGCGACAAACAGAATCATAAAAGCGATGCAAAATCCTTATGTGACGATTCTCGGACATCCGACGGGACGACTTTTGCTTGGAAGAGATGGTTATCCTGTGGATATGAAAAAAATAATTGATGAGGCGTCAAAACTTGGCGTCGCAATTGAGTTTAACGCAAACCCGCACCGACTTGACATTGATTGGAGATTCATAAATTACGCACGAAGCAAAGGTGTTAAGATAAGCATAAATCCAGATGCACACGCAATCGGAGAAATTTATTACACAATACTTTCACTTGGAACTGCAAGAAAAGGTATGCTCACAAAACAAGATGTTTTAAATGCGATGAATGTTTCCGAAGTCCAGAACTTTTTGAAAACACACAGATTGAAAAAGTAAATTTAAAATTAAAAATGGGGGGAATTATGAAAATTGCAATTTTAATGCTGGCTTTCTTTACGCTTGGGGCTTTCGCTCAAAAAGATGGAAAATTAAAAATTCAACAAATTAAAAACGCAACCGTCCATTGCGTCGCTTATGACACAACCATAAAACTTAAAAATGGAAAGTTTTTGCTTGATGAGACCACGGAGGAAGGTTTTAGAAATTATCTTGAAGTTAGTTTAGTTGAGGATAAAATTGCGTTTGGAGATGTTGACGGCGATGGAGATGAAGATGCTGTGATCATACTTGCAAGCACAGGCGGAGGAAGTGGATATTTTTATGAAGTTGGGGTCATCTTAAATCAAAATGGAAAACCAGAATATCTAACGGGCGAAGTTCTTGGAGATAGAGTCAAAGTAAATTTTGTCAAGATTTTGTCAGATAGAAGCATACTTATTGATATGGTTGT
The DNA here is from genome assembly GCF_001536065.1 of Candidatus Chryseopegocella kryptomonas. GTDB lineage: Bacteria > Bacteroidota > Ignavibacteria > Kryptoniales > Kryptoniaceae > Kryptonium > Kryptonium kryptomonas. The sequence continues at coordinate 47,236 of NZ_CZVW01000007.1, read as the reverse complement.
TCACGGAGAAGATGACCCAATGTGTTGTCCCTCAACTCCGAAAATTATAAGATACAAAGTCGCACGGGGGAAATTGAAAGAGATTGATTGATTTTGAAGTTTGAATTATCGCTTTTTTATTTGTAAATTTTGGGGAAATCACTAAAAATTTTCGGTGGAATTTTTTGCTTTTTCAAACACAGATTGATTTAAAAATGAGGGTAATAACAAAAGTTAAAGAAATGCAAAAGGTCGCAGATGAATTGAGAAAAGAAGGGAAAATTATAGGCGTTGTCCCGACGATGGGATATCTGCACGAGGGACATTTGAGTTTAATTAGAATTGCGAAGGAAAAAAGCGATGTTGTAATTACAACAATTTTCGTCAATCCGTTGCAATTCGCTCCCAATGAGGACTATGATAAATATCCACGGGACTTGGAAAGGGATGTAAAACTTGCTCAATCCGCTGGGTGCGATATAATTTTTCATCCAAGCGTTGAGGAAATGTATCCAGAAAATTTCCTAACTTATGTTGAAGTTGAAAAATTAACGAAAGTTCTTGAAGGTGAATTCAGACCAACTCATTTTAGAGGTGTTACAACAGTTGTAGCAAAACTTTTCAACATAACAAAACCGCACATCGCTGTTTTCGGTCAAAAAGACGCACAGCAGGCACTGATAATAAAGCAAATGGTTCGGGATTTAAATTTTGATATTGAAATAATTGTTGCTCCAATCGTCCGTGAATCCGACGGTCTTGCGATGAGTTCAAGGAATGTTTATCTTTCGGAATCGGAAAGAAAAGATGCAACGGTGCTTTATCAAAGTTTGAAACTTGCCGAAAAATTAATTGAAGAAAGCGAAAGAAATTCAGGCGTTATTATTTCCAAAATGGAAGAATTGATAAAATCAAAACCAACTGCAAAAATTGATTACATTGCTATTGTTGATCCGAATACGCTTGAAAAAGTTGAAAATTTGAGCGAGGGGAAAGAGTATTTAATCGCTCTTGCTGTAAGAATTGGAAGCACAAGGTTAATTGATAACACGCTGGTAAAAATTTAAAAACAAAATTTGACACAAGATGGGGATCTTTCGTGAGATGTGTAAATCAAAAATTCACGGCGCAACCGTAACGCAAGCGGAACTTTATTACGAAGGGAGCATAACAATTGATGAGGAATTGCTTGAAGCAGCTGAAATCCTGCCTTATGAAAAAGTTCAAGTTGTAAATGTTAACAACGGAGCGAGATTTGAAACATATACCATTCCAGGAGAAAGGGGCTCGGGAATAATTTGCCTAAACGGACCTGCAGCTCGGCTCGGGGCTGTTGGAGATAAGATAATAATTATCTCATATGCGCAATATCCGGAAGAGATTGCTCTAAATCACAAGCCAAAAGTTATAATTCTTGACGAAAACAATAAAATTAAGCAAATTATATACGGGAGCATAACCGAATTTGTTAAGTGAAAAATTTGAAAAAGTTCGTAATTAAAACGGAGGTTGTATGGGAGAATTTTTTTACACTTACAGACATCCAAGGAATCTTGCAACAGTTATACTCGCAGCTGGGAAAGGCACAAGGATGAAAAGACCGGACATCGCAAAAGTTATGTTTCAGTTAAATGGTGAACCAATGATAAAAAATGTCGTAAATCTCGCTTTGAAAATTAACTCCGATAGGGTGATAGTTGTCGTCGGACATTATAGAGATGTGGTGATGGAATATGTTAAAAGCATTGCTCCATTGGTTGAGTTTGCAATTCAAGAAGAACAACTTGGAACTGGGCATGCGGTTATGCAAACAGAGGGACTTTTAAAAAATTTCAATGGAGATGTCCTCGTTTTATCAGGTGATGTCCCGCTTTTGACTGTTAAGACGATGACAAAACTTTTAAAATATCACTATGAAACAGACGCCGTCGCAACCGTTTTAACCGCAGATGTTGACGATCCGACTGGGTATGGAAGAATTATCAGAAATCCAGATGGTTCGGTTGATAGAATTGTTGAGCATAAAGATGCAACAGAAGAAGAGCGAAAGATAAAAGAAATAAACTCCGGAATTTATGTTTTCAAAAAAGAACCACTTTTTGAAGCGCTTAAACACATAACTCCCAACAACGCACAGGGCGAATACTATCTCACCGATGTTTTTTACTACTTTTCGCATCACAATATGAAAATTTCAGCATTGAAGGCGGAAAACTGGGACGAAATTCACGGCATCAACACAATTGAACAGCTTGAAAAAGCAAGGGAAATACTTGAGCGAAGAAAACAACTCGGTCTTGAAGAATAAACGATGAAAAAATTCAGAATAATCATATTTTCCATACCAATTTTACTTGGGCTATCGCTTTTTTTCCTTGCGAAGAAGAAACAGGAGATAATTGAGATTGAAAAAGCAAACGCACCTTATTCGGTTGAGTATGTTAAGAACTTGATTTTTAATTCAAGTTTTGAAATCGGGCAGGGAAACGAAGCAAAGGGCTGGAAATTTGAACGAGAAGGAAATGAAGCGTTTTTTGAAAGAGATGTCATTGAAAAGTTTGACGGTAAATTTAGCGCAAATATAACATCTGACAACCCTGCTTCAAAATCTTATCTTGTTCAGGAGGTAACAAATTTTCCGAAGGAGAAAAAATTTATTCTTTACGGCGCTGTGAAAACCTATAACGCTGACACCGCATTTATGCGAATTGAAGTTTATGACACGCTTGGAAATTTAAAATCTTTCAACTCAACGAAACTTTTAACTGGAACTAATGACTGGCTCGTTTACACTTGTGCGATAATTGTAGGAAAAGATGCTGGAAAAATAAATGTTAAATGTGTTTTAAACGGGAAAGGCAGGGTCTGGTTTGACGATGTTGAACTTGTCGCAGTAAAGTATGAAGAAAAAGATTATCCGTTTTGGTGGAAATACTGGACAAGACAATTTGCGAAGTGAAAGATGGGAAAAGTTATTCTGAAAAAGGACGGGGACAAGAGAGTTTCAAAAGGACATCTATGGATCTTTAGCAACGAGATTAAAGAAATAAAAGGTAATCCAAAAATTGGGGATGTTGTTGAGATTTATAAATTTAACGGTGAATTTCTTGGCATTGGCTTTTTTAATCCGCACTCACTTATATCTGTTAGATTGTTAAGCAGGGAGCAAACTGAAATTGATTTTAACTTTTTCAAAGAGAGAATTTTAAATGCGTATAATTTCAGAAAAATCATTTTCCCGAATTCAGAAACATTTCGGCTTGTTCACGGCGAAAGCGATTTCCTCCCCGGGCTTGTGATTGATAAGTATGAGGAGTTTCTATCGGTTCAAACTTTTTCTTATGGGATGGATTTGAGATTAAATTTGATTTGCGATGTCCTTGAAGATATTTTCAAGCCGAAGGGAATTGTTGAAAGAAACGAATCGCCACTGCGTGAACTTGAAGGACTTGAGAACAGAAAAGGAATTCTACGTGGTGAAGTTAAAGAGATAATTTTTAATGACGATGGGGTAAAATTTAAAATTGACCTTCTTTCAGGACAGAAAACGGGATTTTATCTGGATCAAAGAGAAAACAGAAAAGTGTTAAGAAAATTTTCCTTGGGGAAAAAGATTCTTGACTGCTTCACAAATGAAGGTGGTTTTGCACTCCATTGTGCATTTGCAGGTGCTGAAAGCGTAATTGGAATTGATGTTTCTGAAACCGCAATTAAAAAAGCTTTGGAAAACGCAAAGATGAACAACTTTGAAAATGTAAAGTTTGAAGTTGCGGATGTTTTTGATAAACTCCGTGAATATCTTAAAAATGGTGAAAAATTTGACATTGTCATACTTGATCCACCATCTTTTACAAAGTCAAAGAGAACAGTTAAATCAGCTCTTGCTGGTTATCGTGAAATAAATTCAACAGCGATGAAAATTTTAAATCCCGGTGGAATCCTTGCAACAGCTTCTTGCTCACATCACATTGATGATGACACATTTATGGAGGTGATCATAGAAAGTTCAAATTTTTCCAGAAAAAAACTTCGTCTCATTGAATGGCGGGGTGCTTCCCCAGATCATCCAGTCCTGCCAACGATGCCAGAGACGAAATATCTCAAATTCGGAATTTTTCAAGTTCTTGATTAATCTTCAAGCGGTGGTCTTCTAAGATGCCAGTCCGTTCTTTCTTGATAAGCGTTTGCTATTTGAATTAAAACTTTTTCGCTGAACGATTTCGCCATAAATTGAATTGATGTTGGGAGATTATTTTCGCCAAATCCATTTGGCATGCATATTGCCGGGACTCCTGCAAGATTTCCCGCTGGAATTAACGCCGGACCACCACTTACTCCCGGATAAGCTTTGTCAAAATCAACTCCAATCGGATAAGCAACCGTTGCTCTCGTTGGAGCAACAATCGCATCATATTTTAATAAAAATTCTTCAAGAGCTTTTCTCATCTTTTTGCGTAATCTCATTGCATTTAGATATTCAACAGCCGAAACCTGTATCATAGCATAACCACCGATTTTATCTCTTTTATTTCGCAATTGTGCAACTCTACCCGAGATAATCAAATCATAAAACGCACTTGCTCCTTCCGCATCAATAATCGTCCCAACAACTGCACCCCAAGGATAATCCGGAAATTCAACATCGTATTCAAGTTCGGCAAATTCAGATATCACTTTTAAAGATTCCTCAAAGTTTTTCTTAACCTCCGGCTGTGCTTTTTCTGTTGTTCCTTTTATAACTGCAATTTTGAGTTTCCTCTGCGGGAGTGATTTCTTAACATAATTAAAATCTTTTTTCACAGTTGTTTCATCTTTTGGATCGTATCCAGCTATGGCAGATAAAACAATTCCACAATCGTCAGCACTTCTACACATAGGACCGAGCTTATCAAGCGTCCAGGACAGAGCCATTGCTCCAAACCTGCTTACAAGTCCATAAGTTGGTCTTAGCCCGGTTATTCCGCAAAAAGCTGCTGGTGTTAAAATTGAGCCCGAAGTTTCGGAGCCAATTGCAAATGCAACAAGTCCTGCGGAAACAGCGGCACCTGAACCACTTGATGAACCCCCGCTCCAATAATTCAAATTCCACGGTGTTCTTCCCGGTCCTGTAAATGAAGCATCAGCATCATCATATCCCATTCCTCCAGCAAGTTCAACCATTGCGAGTTTCGCAACGAGAATTGCGCCTGCGTCATAAAGTTTTTTAACAACAGTTGCATCATAATCAAAAACTTGATTCCGATATGGTTCAGCTCCCCAGGTTGTCGGTATCCCACGCGTTGCAAGCAAATCTTTAACTCCGAAAGGTATTCCGTGCAATAAACCGCGATATTTGCCCGACATTATCTCCTTTTCCGCCTGCTGTGCCTGTTTTAATGCAAGCTCCTCCGTTATCGTCACAACAGCTCCAAGTTTTTCGCCATATTTTTTCAATCTTTCAAGATAAATTTTTGTCAATTCAACAGGAGAAATTTTCTTCTGCTTTATCAAGTTTGCAAGCTGGCGAATTGAAGCAAATGCAATATCTTTTTCGTTCATATCCAACCCCTTAATTTTTTAAACTTGAAATTTGAAATCCGGTTCTTCCCAATTTGAAAGTTGAAAACTTAACAATCTTTCCCTTCTTCTTAAATTTGATTGAATTTCCTCGCGAAGCATTTTCAATTGCTCCTCCGTGAATTCACGTTCATACTTGAACTTAACAAGATCAATCAATTTTTCAATCTCCCCTTCTTCTTTCCCGCTTTTTTGTTGGAATTTAAAATTGTTCAGATAACCCAGCGCAGGTAAGCTTACCGCCACTTGCAAAAATTTTCTCCGTTTGATTTTCATCTCTTAACCCATTTTTGTTTTAATCTAATGGATAACTCTCAAACAATTTCCCCCACTTTGATTCCTTTCTTAACTTCTCCTGGATCTTTTTCCCTTTCAAAGGCCACCATATGAAATCGTGATAAAAATAAGAACCGAAAACAAAAACATAAACAAGCGGTGTCCTGAAAAATAAATACTGTATCCCCTTCAAAGGTCCAAACCAAAGAATATCCCCAACTCTACTTGCTGCATTATCACCAACGAAAAATTTCAAATTTACATTTGATACATCCTCCCCAACGATTTCAATCTCTCTTGGATCCCCCGTCCCAAGACCCGCCTCGTGAGCAAGGCGAATGTATTTTATGCTCATCGGATCAAATCCCATAATCTTTGCAGAAACAGCATCTATCGCAACCTGATCAGAACTTGCAAGAATATAATCCGTCTCAACTGGAATCATTGTCCTTGGTCCAGGTCCATTTCCTGCTATCGTCCCATCCATAACTGCAAATATCCCTGTGTGAATTTCCCTCTGAATGGCAAGCAAATCAACAAGTGTTTCGTGTATCCAAGTGTGAGTGTAATGTCTTCTTGTGTTCAAAAGCCCACCAAATGCGTTTTTCATCGCCCCCGTCGTGGTCGTGTAAATATGTGTCTTCATTGTCGGCAAATGAACAATGTTCTTACCAATGAAAAATTCAGGAATGTGAATCCCATCCGGATAAACTTTGTTTAAAGCAAGCATCCTGTGTTTCGGCTCATAACGAATCCATTTTATATCACTCGGAATAAAATTGTATCTCTCTTCAACCCCATACTTCTTGTAAATCGGCTCAAGCTTGTTAAGTTTTCCACCTTTGAAAGGATTTGTCACAACAGTGTTGTTATGAACTGCAACAAGTTTATCAAAACCAGCGTTTTTCAAAGCAATTATCACACCCTCAAGTTGCCACGGCGTCGTGTTTGAACTCAAATAAGGGAAATGCCAAGAAATGTTATCTTTCAAAATTGTAACTGAATTTTTATCAAGCGAACTTTCAAAATCCGCAAGCTTCATCAATTTTTCTATATCCTGCAAAACTGTCTCTGGCTTCGTCTTCAAAACTGCAACTTTTGAACGAGTCATAGCAAATCAAATTTTTTGAAGTTAATTTAAACCCAAAATCATAAAAATTCAACGATGACAGAATCTGCTTACAAATATCCAGTTATCAAAACATCTTCGCCAAAGTTTTGAATTGAAATTTCTTTCAATGTTAATATATCGCCAATTGATTTTATACCTATGTCGCTTATGCTCGGGATCCCTTTGCCGAGAATTTTCGGGGCAATGAAAATATAAACTTTATCAGCAAGCTTATGTTTTATAAACTCTGTGAAAACTTTTCCACCCCCTTCAACAAGAACAGACGCTATGCCATTTTCAGCGAGTTTTTCAAGAACCTCTCTCAAATCAAGTTTTCTCCTTCTTGATTTAACTGGGATTACCTTTACACCAAGCGAATTCAACTTTTCAACTTTTTCTTTTTTACTCTTAAACGAACCCGCAGATGTTAAGACAATGGTTTTATCTGTAAATTTATCTGAAAAGACATTTAATTCAAGTGGCAAGCTCAACGCTGAATCAAGTATAACTCTGAATGGATTTCTTCCTTCAACGAGACGAACCGTTAAGTTTGGATTGTCAAGTTTTGCAGTGCGACTTCCGATTAAAACTGCATCATATTCACTTCTCAACTGGTGGACATAATGAAGTGATTGTTCAGATGTTATCCATTTTGAATTTCCTTCCGCATCAGCAATTTTTGCATCAATTGTTTGAGCAATTTTCAAAGCAACGAAAGGAATTTTTTGAGTTATAAATTTGAAAAATGCCTCATTCAACTTTTTTGACTCCCTTTCAAGAACTCCAACTTTTACTTCAATCCCAGCCTGTTTGAGTTTCTCAATTCCTTTGCCATTTACAAGTGGATTTGGATCAATCGTTCCAATTACAACTCTTTTAATTTTTGACTTAATTATCAAATCAACGCAAGGCGGAGTTTTCCCGTAATGAACGCACGGCTCAAGATTCACATATAAAGTCGCACCTTCAACACTTTCAGATGCGTTTTTGATTGCATTTGCTTCGGCGTGTTCTTCCCCGTATTTGGCATGGTAACCTTCACCAATGATCTTATTGTCCTTGACAATTACGCATCCAACCATTGGATTCGGGCTTACATAACCCTTGCCTTTGAGAGCAAGTTGAAGACAACGAGCAAGATAAAATTCATCTTTTTTCTCAACTTCAATATCTGCTGGCATTTATTCAGAGACAACTTTTATTGTTTTGCTCAATGTGTCAACTCTACCGATAACAGAAATTTTGAGAAAGTCCGTAAAATTTTTACATACAAGTTCAACAGATGTTGAACATGGGACAAGAACTTGTGGGACAATTATATTTTTTCTTATTCTCGCAATTGGAGTAATTTTAAACTCGTTTTGTAATTCCTGCACTTCAATTTTATAAAATTCCCAGCCAGGCGTGGGGAAATTGCCGTAAATTTTAACTTCAAATTTCTCCCCAACTTTTACCGTATCTTTTAATTCAATCTTTGACAGATAAATCCGCTCGTATATGTAATCATCTTCTTGTGAATTCAAAATTTTACAACTTGTGAATAAAAAAGCAAAAAGAAGCAAAGCCATCAATCGCATTTTTGTTGCAAAATTTATTTTTCAATTTACAATTTTGGTGAAAAAAGTTTAAAAATCAAAATGCAGGTGGGTAAGAAAAGGAGTCGGGGCGCCCGGACTCGAACCGGGGACCTCTTGGTCCCGAACCAAGCGCGCTAACCATCTGCGCTACGCCCCGTTTTCACGGGATAAAATTAAACAAAATCTCAAAAAGTTGCAAATAAAAAGGGCGGGATTTTGCTCCCGCCCCTGAATTTAAATTTACACAGCGACTTTCTCCTCGTGAATTATCTTCGTCCCGAGCAATTCAAGAAACTTAGCAAGCCATTCAGGGTGCGCTGGCCAAGCTGGTGCAGTAACAATGTTTCCATCTACAATCGCTTTATCCCAAGGCAATTCAACATATTCACCACCCGCAACCTTAACTTCCGGACCTACGGCTGGATATGCGTTAATCTTCCTTCCCTTTACAACTCCAGCTGCTGTTAAAACCTGTGCACCATGGCAAATTGCTGCTATCGGCTTGTTATTTTCCGCAAAATGTCTGACGATTTCAAGAACTCTCTCATTCATCCTGATATATTCCGGAGCCCTACCTCCCGGAATTACAAGCGCATCATATTCCTCTGGTTTGATATTATCAAACGTTGCATTAAGTGTGAAATTATGCCCGGGCTTTTCGCTGTAAGTTTGATCCCCCTCAAAATCGTGAACCGCAGTTCTCACCTTTTCACCTGCTTTCTTCCCCGGGCAAACCGCATGGACAGTATGCCCAACCATTTGAAGTGCCTGAAAAGGCACCATGACTTCGTAATCTTCTACGAAGTCCCCAACAAGCATCAAAATTTTCTTCCCTGCCATGGTTTTTCTCCCGATTTAGTTTTTATTTCGCACTTAAAATTTAAAAAGCCTCCACCTAAATGTCAAGTGGCTCAAAAAATTCTAATCCTTACACCAACCTGATCTCACACATCAATTTGATTTTTTGCAGGTTATAGTTTATATTTAAAATTCAAAAGCATATCAGCTCTTTAATCTGATGTCAATAGCGGAAAACATTTTGAAAGTAAAACAGAGAATTCAAAAATCCTGCTTGAAGGTCGGGCGAAATCCCGACGAGGTTAGTATTGTAGCGGTCACGAAAACAGTACCAATTGAAAAAATTAAAGAAGCAATTAACTTAGGGATAACTGATATCGGAGAAAATAGGGTTCAGGAGCTCCTTGAAAAGAAAAATTCAATAGAAAATGTCAGATGGCATTTTGTAGGTCATCTACAAACAAACAAAGTTAAATACATCGTTGATTTCATCTATCTAATTCATTCGGTTGATAGCTTGAAACTTGCGCTTGAAATTGATAAAAGAGCGAAAAAAATAAATAGAGTCATAGACATCTTGATTGAAGTTAACACATCGGGCGAAGAAACGAAATATGGAGTTAAGCCCGAGGAAACAATTGACCTTGTCAAACAAATTTCTGAAAATTGTAAATTTTTAAGAGTTAAAGGATTGATGACGGTTGCAGCATTCCTTCCGAATCCAGAAGAAGTTCGCCCAATGTTTAGGTTATTGCGTGAATTAAAAGATGAAATCGCAAAACTTAATTTGAAAAATGTTGAGATGAAACATTTATCAATGGGAATGAGCAACGATTTTGAAGTCGCAGTTGAAGAAGGAGCAACACTTGTCAGAATTGGGACGGCGATATTTGGACCAAGAAATTAAAATGGTGATAAAATGAAATTCACACCCCTTGCGATCAAAAAACAGCAATTTAGAAAATCTTTCAGAGGTTATAATGTTGAGGAAGTTAGAGTTTATCTTGAAATGCTCGCTTCTGAATATGAAAATCTCTTGCAAGAGAACAAAGAATTGAAAGAAAAAATCGCAATGCTTGAAACTGAAGTGTCAACTTACAAGCAGATTGAAAGAAACCTTCATCTTGCGGTCACACAGGCACAGGAGACAGCAACCAAAACACTTGAAAATGCTAAGAAGCAGGCGGAACTTATAATTCAAGAAGCGGAACTTAAAGCAAAGGAAACCATTGATAGAGCAAAACTTGAACTTGCAAAAATTGAAAACGAAGTCCAGTTTTTAAAACTTGAAAAAGAGAGAATTTTAAAAGAATTGAAAAATTTTCTCTCCTCCGAACTTGAAAAATTAAATCTTGTTGAACCTGCCACAAAGCAAGAAACAAAAGAAAAAATTGAGGAAAAGATAAAACTTGACGATATAATTAAAAATCTTGACCAATAAAAAAGTGAGAGAAAATATGAGCGAACTCAAACAGCAAATAATGGAGGCATTAAACTTCATAAGGACTAAGACAAAACTTGAACCAAAAATTGGAATTATACTTGGAACAGGGCTTGGGGGACTTGCAAAGGAAATCCAAGCTGAAACAATCATTGATTATGCGGAAATACCGCATTTTCCAATTTCAACAGTTGAATCACATCATGGAAAATTAATTTTCGGCAAATTATCCGGCAAAGATGTTGTCGCAATGCAGGGAAGATTTCACTATTACGAGGGTTATTCAATGAAGCAGATAACTTTCCCAGTTCGTGTTATGAAATTTTTAGGTGTTAAGTATCTTTTAATTTCAAACGCAGCTGGTGGATTAAATCCGCTTTTCAGAAAAGGCGATCTTATGATAATAACGGATCATATAAACTTGCTCGGGGATAATCCCTTGATCGGTCCAAATGATGACGAACTTGGTCCGAGATTTCCAGATATGTCCGAGCCGTATAGCAAAGAACTTATAGAACTTGCAGAACAAGTTGCGCTTGAAGAGAGAATCAGAGTTCAAAAAGGCGTTTATGTTGCGATGACAGGTCCAAGCCTTGAAACAAGAGCTGAATACAGATTCCTGCGTCTTATTGGTGCGGATGCAGTTGGAATGTCAACAGTTCCAGAAAATATCGTTGCAAATCATATGGGAATGAAAGTTTTTGGAATCTCCGTTATCACAGATGAATGCTTCCCGGACGCACTTCAACCTTTAAGCGTTGAAGAAGTTATAAGAGTTGCATCTGAGACGGAACCGAAATTAACTTTATTAATGAAACGGCTCGTTGAAAAAATTAATGTTTAAAAAGCCATGTTTCAATCGGTCGGAAAAATTTTGATGCTTTTTGGAGCGTTGCTCTTTATCTTTGGCGTTATATTTTTAATCGCAGATAAAATTGGTGGCAAAGTCCCATTCATCGGTAGATTGCCCGGTGATATACTGATTCAAAAACGAAACTTTACATTTTATTTCCCGCTCACGACAAGCATTCTCGTTAGCATAATTTTGACTTTGATCTTGTGGATTCTTTCTTTTATATTTCGGCGCCACTGAATAAAACTTTGTTTTTAAAAATAAATCCAAAGACGACGGAAAATGTATAAAGAACTTAACGATAAGATCAGATATTCAGAACTTGAACGAGGGATTTTAAAATTTTGGAAGGAGAATAAAATTTTTGAAAAGAGCATTGCAACGAGAGAAGGAAGACCAAACTTTACATTTTACGAAGGACCACCCACCGCAAATGGTCGCCCCGGGATTCACCATGTTATGAGCCGAACGATAAAAGACCTCGTCTGCAGATATAAAACAATGCGCGGGTTTAAAGTTTATCGCAAAGCAGGATGGGACACGCACGGTCTTCCCGTTGAAATTGAAATTGAGAAAAAACTTGGAATAAAACATAAAGACGAGATAATTGAATACGGAATAGAAAAATTCAATCAAGAATGCAAAAAGTCCGTCTTTGAGTATCTTGACGATTGGGAGGAAATGACAGAAAGAATTGGATATTGGATTGACCTTGAGAATGCATATATAACTTTCACAAATGAATACATTGAATCAATTTGGTGGGCGCTGAAACAATTTTTTGATCGTGGATACATTTACAAAGGTTATAAAATCCAGCCATATTGTCCAAGATGTGAAACTCCACTTTCTTCTCACGAAGTCGCACAAGGTTATGAAGATGTGAAAGATCCATCAATTTATGTCAAAATGAAGGCAAAAGATGAAGAAAACACTTATTTCCTCGTCTGGACGACAACGCCTTGGACTTTAATCTCAAATGTCGCATTAGCGGTTCATCCCGAAGTTACTTATGTTAAAATTTCTCATAAGGGTGAAAACCTGATCCTCGCAAAAGATAGATTGGTCGTAATAGACGGAGATTATGAAATTATTGGAGAATTTAAAGGCAAAGATTTGAAAGGAAGAGAATACGAGAGATTGTTCAGTTATATTCCTGTTGATAAAAAAGCATTTTATGTCGTAACAGCTGATTTCGTCAGCACGGAAGATGGAACTGGAATCGTTCACATTGCGCCCGCCTTTGGTGAGGAAGATTATCAGGTTGGGAAAGAATATGATCTTCCCACGCTTCAACCTGTTGATAAAAGCGGTGAATTTACAGATGAAGTTGTTGATTTCAAAAGAAAATTTGTAAAAGATGCAGATCCTGAGATAATTCAAAATTTAAAATCACGAGGACTGCTTTACAAGAAAGAAACCATCGTCCACAGCTATCCCCATTGTTGGAGATGCAAAACTCCGTTGCTTTACTATGCCCGTGAATCTTGGTATATAAGCACAACTCGCTATGTTGATAGAATGATTGAACTTAACAAACAAATCAACTGGCATCCACCGGAGGTTGGATCAGGTAGATTTGGAAACTGGCTTGAAGAAAATAAAGATTGGGCTCTTTCAAGAGATAGATTCTGGGGAACCCCACTTAACATATGGATTTGCGAAAAATGCGGGGACGCAAGAGCTATCGGTAGCATTGAGGAATTGAAAAAAGAAGGAAAGAATGTCCCAGAACCGCTTGACCTGCATAAACCTTTCGTTGATCAGATCACATTTGATTGTAAAAAGTGCGGTGGAGAAATGAGAAGAACCCCAGAAGTTATAGATGTGTGGTTTGATTCGGGGGCTATGCCTTTTGCTCAATTCCATTATCCATTTGAAAATGTTGAACTCTTCAAGGAGAATTCCCCCGCCGATTTCATAGCTGAGGGAATTGACCAAACACGAGGATGGTTTTATTCTCTGCATGCAATTTCAAGTTTTCTTTTTGATTCACCCGCTTATAAACACGTTGTCGTGAATGAACTCATACTTGATAAAGAAGGTCAAAAGATGTCAAAATCAAGAGGAAATGTCGTTGATCCATTTGAAGTCGTTGAGAAATACGGAGCTGATTCCGTAAGATGGTATCTTATGTCCGTGAGCCCGCCATGGAAACCAAAACTTTTCAACGAAGAAGATATTGTTGAAATTCAAAGAAAGTTCTTCAGCACACTTCTTAACACCTATTCTTTCTTCACACTTTACGCAAACATTGACAATTTCACCTATTCAGAGGAAAGAATACCTGTAAAAGAAAGACCCGAAATTGACAGATGGATAATCTCAATGCTTAATTCACTTGTCAAAAATTACATTGAAGCAATGGATGAATATGACCTTACAAAAGCAGCACGTTTAATTTCCGATTTCACAATTGATCAACTTTCAAACTGGTATGTCCGAAGAAGCAGAAGAAGATTTTGGAAAAGTGGCGTTGAAAAAGATAAAATATCCGCATTTCAAACTCTCTACGAGTGCTTGATAACAATCGCAAAACTTATGGCTCCATTTGCACCATTTCTCGCCGATGAAATATATCGCAATCTCAATTCGGTAACCAAAAAAGAACCTTATGAATCCGTCCATCTTGCTTATATACCCGAACCAAATGAAGAAGAAATTGACATTGAACTTGAAAAACGAATGGAACTTGCACAAAGAATTGTCTACATCGTAAGATCATTGAGAGCGAAAACTAATCTTAAAGTCCGACAACCACTGAAAAAAATTATAATCCCCGTCTCAGATGAATTTGAAAAATCACAAATTGAAACGATGAAAGATGTAATTCTTGATGAGATAAATGTCAAAGCGATTGAATATGTTGATGACGATTCAGAAATAGTTGAGAAAAAAGCGAAACCAAATTTCAAATCAATAGGACCTAAATTCGGCAAAAAAGCCCAAAAAATTGCACAAGCGATTAAAGAACTTAACAAATCACAGATAAAAGAACTTGAAAACAACGGAAGGATTGAACTTAACATTGATGGAGAAAAAGTTGAAATTCTAAAAGATGATGTTGATATTTATAGCGAAAACATCAAAGGTTGGGTTGTTGAATCAGATGGAGTTATAACAGTCGCACTTGATACGGAATTGACAGAAGAATTGATAAATGAAGGATTCGCCCGTGAATTTGTGAATAGAGTTCAAAACATGAGAAAGGAGGCAAACTTTGAAGTGACAGATAGAATTCGTATCTTCTTCAAAACTGAATCAGAAAGGTTGAAAAAGGCAGTGTTTGCATTAAGCGATTACATTAAAAACGAAACGCTTGCGGTTGAATTAAGCGACGACTTTAAACCTGCTGAATATGTTAAATCTTGGGATGTAAATGACGAGCCATGTGAAATTTCCATTGAAAGAGTCAAATTGAATTAAAAAAATTTTATGAGGTAAGATATGCCAGCAAAAAAGAAGAAAGCAAAGAGCAAAAAAACCCAATCCCGTAAACGCTCCACGGGAAAGAAAACGAGAAAAAAAGAAGTAAAGAAGCAAAGAAAGAAGGTTCAAAAGAAAGCAGAAACAATTCAAACAGCCACAACCCCGACTGAATCTCAAACAGAACAGCTCAAACAAAATACACCAAGCACCGGAGAACAAACGCAAAAGACCTCGTATACAAAAGAAGAACTTCAACATTTCAAGGAAATCCTCTTGAAGAAACGGCAAGAGATACTTGAGATGCTTGAAGCCCATAGACAATCTCTCATTGAATCAACAACGCAAAACGATAAGCCGGTTGGAACTCCGTATTCAATCCATATGGAATACGGGACTGAAACAGAAGAAAGAGAAAAAACCATGTTCTTTATCGCACGCGAAGAAAAGATGTTAAACTACATTGATGCTGCACTTATGCGAATTGAACGAGGAACTTATGGAGTTTGTATAAGCTGTGGAAAGTTAATTGATAAACGTCGCCTTGAAGCCGTTCCGCACACGCAACTTTGTATTGAATGCAAACTTGCTCAAAAGAAAAAATTCTAAAACTCCGTGAAAATACTCTATGTCTCACTGCTTATAATTTTGCTGGATCAGACAACAAAACTTCTCGTCCGAGGTTTTGAAATCCCTTCGCTCGGGATAAAAGTTGAAGGGATGAGAATCGGTGAAACAAAGCAAGTCATCGGAGACCTTGTAAGGATAACATACACTGAAAATCCCGGGATCGCATTCGGTATAAATTTGGGGAATAAATTTTATCTTACGCTCCTTGCTCTCATTGCAGTTATAATTGTCTTCGCTTACCTTTACAAAGTTAGAAATGGAAACTTTGCAACGCGACTTTCACTTGGGATGATACTTGGCGGAGCAATTGGAAACTTGATTGACAGAATTTTCTACGGAGTTATTTTCAATTATGGCAAAATTTTCCACGGTAGGGTTGTTGATTTCATTGATATTGACTTTTTTGATATAAAAATTTTCGGATATCACATTGATCGCTGGCCAATTTTTAACATAGCCGATGCTTCCGTGACGATTGGAGTTTTAATTTTGCTTTTCGCTCACCATAAAGAACCGCAACAAATTCAGATTGAAGAAATAAACGCCGAAACGCTTGGAACCGATGAAGGGGAAACAAAATGATGAGATTGTTGAAATATCGGGGAAAATAAAAATTTTGAAAGAGATTGAAATTATCGTTCCAAATGTTGAAAAAAGAGAAAGAATTGACAAATTTCTCACCAATCAAATTGAAAACGCAAGCAGAAGCAAAATAGAAAAACTCATTGAATCTGGGCTTGTCCTTGTAAATGGTCACACCGTAAAACCAAGCCATAAAATTTCACCCGGAGAAAAAATAATTGTAAAAATCCCCAAAGAGCCAAGACCTGAACTCACACCTGAACCAATTCCACTTGACATAGTTTATGAAGATGAATATCTTCTCGTTGTAAATAAACCCGCAGGTATGGTAACGCACCCAGGACATGGAAATTATACAGGAACGCTTGTGAATGCTCTTTTATATCATTGTTCAAAACTTTCAAAAGTCAACATTTCTGGAGATGAAGTTCGTCCGGGCATAGTTCATCGCCTTGACAAAGATACAAGTGGTCTTCTCGTTGTTGCAAAAGATGATGAAACACACCGTCATCTTGCTAAACAATTTTTCCACAAAACTGTTGAGCGTGAATACTGGGCAATTGTATGGGGACATTTTAATTCAAATCGTGGTGTAATTGAGGCAGAACTTGGAAGAAGCAAAAGTGATAGAACAAAATTCACCGTCGTCAAAGGTGGTAAACCAGCGATAACCGAATATGAAGTGCTTGAAAAATTTGATTTCCTTTCGCTTGTTAAATTGAAATTGAAAACAGGACGAACCCACCAGATAAGAGTTCATCTTTCGCACATAGGGCATCCCGTCTTCGGAGACCCAACTTATGGTGGAAGAAGAATTGCATGGGGTGGAATTGATAGAAAGAAGAAATTATTCGTTGATGAACTCTTAAAGATAATGCCCAGACAAGCACTCCACGCAAAGACGCTTGGTTTTATACATCCAGCAAGAAATGAATTTATGAAATTTGATTCAGAACTTCCCGATGATATGAAAAAACTTCTTGAAATTTTGCGGTCAAAAACTTAACACCTAAAAACTCCCTCCCCTTAAAAACAATCACGCTCACAAAATTCAGAAGGTCAAAAATAAAAAAGCTCCGCGGGCAGGACTCGAACCTGCAACCCGCTGGTTAACAGCCAGCTGCTCTGCCAATTGAGCTACCGCGGAAGGCATTATAAATATAATATCAAAAACCCAAAAAGTCAAGATTTGCAAAAATTTAACCACACTCAAAATCAACAGCCAAAATTTGACTTTTGATTTTAAATTTATTATATTTACATCGTGGATATATAAAGTCCAAAATTAAATTTTAACCTAAAATGATAATTTCAAAAACACTTGATTACGCAGTGAGAACGCTGATTTACCTTGGGAAACAACCCAGCAGAAGATCAATTTTAATGAAAGAAATTGCAGAAAATCAAAAGATACCGCTTAGTTATCTTGCCAAGGTGATGAGGCAACTCGTTAAAGCAGGTATTATATTTTCAGAATTTGGACCAAATGGTGGCTATTCATTGAAAAAAATGCCATCTGAAATAACCTTAAAACAAGTTTATGAAGCGGTTGAAGGTGAATTGAAAATGATTGAATGTTTTGATACGCCGGGATCTTCGTGCGTTTTCACCTCCTGCTGTGGACAAGCAGATATCTGGCATGAAGTTGAGGCAAAGTTGATAAAAATTCTTGAAAATATAACACTTCAAGATGTAATTGAACGAGATTGCATCTATCCCGAAAAAGTTTTAACAATAAACAAACAAAACACGTTAATTAACAAACAGGAGAGAAAAAATGCCAACACTTGAAGTCAAAGACCTTTATGTTAGCGTTGACGGTAAGGAAATTTTAAAAGGACTTGACTTTACAGTCAATAAAGGAGAAATCCATGCGTTGATGGGACCCAATGGTTCAGGTAAAAGCACACTTGCTTATACAATCATGGGGCACCCAAAATATAAAGTTGAAAAAGGAGATATACTTTTTGAAGGGAAAAGCATTCTTGATTTAAAACCTGATGAGAGAGCAAAACTTGGACTTTTTCTCGCATTCCAGTATCCGGTTGAGGTCCCAGGCGTGACATTGTTCAACTTTCTCTGGAAAGCGATCCAGGCAAATAATCTTGATTCAACATCCCCAAGGATAAAGCAACTTCCTAAATCCGTAGTTGATTATAAAAAAGAATTGCTTGAGAAGATAAAAAAACTTAACATGAGCGAAATTTTTGTATATAGACCAATAGGAGTTGGTTTTTCAGGTGGAGAGAAGAAACGAATGGAAATTTTGCAAATGGCTATGTTAAAGCCAACAATAGCTTTTCTTGATGAACCGGATTCGGGACTTGACATTGATTCGCTTAAAATCGTTGCCGATGTTGTTAACTCTGTTCGCAACCCGGAACTTGGAATAGTTATGATAACACACTATCAAAGGATTTTAAACTACATTAAGCCAGATTTTGTCCACATTATGCTTGATGGAAAAATAGTTAAGTCTGGTGGTCCAGAGATAGTTGAGAAACTTGAGCAAGAAGGTTATGCTTGGATAAGGGAAACAACAGCTGAAGCAGCAGATTAATTTTAAAAATTAAATTCAGGAGATTTAGCCATGGCAGAGGCAATCAAAAATAGAATAGATCTTGATTATTCAAAGTACGACTTTAAAGATGAGGTGAAATATGTTTATCAAGCAAAGCGCGGGTTAAGTAGAGAAATTGTTGAGGAAATTTCTTATTGGAAAAATGAGCCAGAATGGATGCGTCAGTTTAGATTACGCTCACTTGAAATTTTCCTGAAGAAACCAATGCCAACATGGGGCGCTGATTTATCAGAGATAAATTTTGACGAATATATTTATTACATCAAACCAACGGATAGAAAGGGTCGTTCGTGGGATGAGGTCCCGGAGAAAATAAGAAAAACATTTGAACGACTTGGAATTCCAGAAGCTGAGCGTAAATTTCTTGCCGGCGTTGGAGCTCAATATGAATCTGAAGTCGTTTATCACAGTTTAAGAGAGGACCTTATGAAGAAGGGAGTTATATTTACGGATATGGATACGGCAGTAAGAGAGTACCCAGATATTGTAAAGAGATATTTTGGAACCGTTGTCCCGCCCGAAGATAATAAATTTGCAGCGTTAAACAGTGCTGTGTGGAGTGGTGGAAGTTTTGTTTATGTTCCGAAGGGTGTAAAGGTTGATTTTCCGCTTCAAGCATATTTCAGAATAAATGCTGAAAGCGTCGGGCAATTTGAGAGAACGCTCATAATAGCAGAAGAAGGTGCTGAGGTTCATTATATTGAGGGTTGCACTGCTCCTGTTTATAGTGAAGATTCTTTACACAGCGCAGTCGTGGAGATAATAGCAATGCCAGGTTCTCATGTTAGATATACAACTGTTCAAAACTGGTCAAAAAATGTTTATAATCTTGTAACAAAAAGAGCTGTCGCTTATGAAGGTGCATTTGTTGAATGGGTTGATGGAAATCTTGGTAGCAAAGTAACGATGAAATATCCTGCGGTTTATCTTATGGGCAAGGGTGCAAAGGCAGAAATTCTCTCAATAGCATACGCGGGAGCAGGTCAACATCAAGATACAGGAGCGAAGATAATCCACGCTGCACCTTATACAACAAGCAACATTGTATCTAAATCAATAAGCAAAGATGGTGGAAGAACAAGTTATAGAGGGCTTGTAAAAGTTCAAAAAGGCGCAATTGGTGTTAAATCAACTGTAAGATGCGATGCTTTGATGCTTGATGAATTTTCAAGGTCTGACACATATCCATATATGGAAATTGAAGAAGAGCTCGTCAGCATCGGTCATGAGGCAACAGTTGGAAAAATAAGTGAGGATCAACTTTTCTATCTTATGAGCCGTGGTTTGACGGAAAGTGAAGCTCTTACACTTGTTGTTCTTGGATTCATTGAGCCATTCGCAAAAGAGCTCCCTCTTGATTATGCAATTGAACTTAACAAGCTTATTAAACTTGAAATGGAAGGAGCGATAGGATAAGTTTAGTGCTTCAAGGGTTTAAGAGTTCAAAAGTTAAAAATAAAATTTAAAAAGGTGAGAAAGATGCCACTTTTCATCGTTCAGCATAGACACGATGCAAATAACTGCCCAGCGAAAAATCCAGAACTTGGGCAAATGCTTTTAAAACATCTCGCTTCCGCAAACGATTACAAAGTTAACATTAAATCCGAAGGTGTCGCGAACGGTTCACATAGATTGTTTTTGTTTATTGAATCAGAAAGTCGCGAAAATGTTGAAAACTTTATGAAACCGTTTTATCAATTTGGAGAAGTAGAGATTTTTACCGCTTCTTTATGTGAATCCGTCGTTGAAAGAGGCGGTTGCTAATTTTGTCAATTTTTCTTAATTTTATCACGAAAACTAATACGGTGGAGCATAGATTATGTCTGAAATAACATTGCCGAATTGTTTGTCAATAGAAACGATAAATAAAATTTCAACACAGAGAAATGAACCTTCATGGCTTACCGAAAAACG
Organism: Candidatus Chryseopegocella kryptomonas; assembly: GCF_001536065.1. GTDB lineage: Bacteria > Bacteroidota > Ignavibacteria > Kryptoniales > Kryptoniaceae > Kryptonium > Kryptonium kryptomonas. Next base: position 26,512 of record NZ_CZVW01000007.1, on the reverse strand, counting down.
AATTCAAGCGCTTGAAATTTTTGATCCTTTACCCCTTCCTGAATCAAAGTATACAAAGATAAAAGGATTTAACCCCGAGATTTTAAACCCGCATGTCTCTGGAAACCCGAACAAGGTTCTTTTTGATATAAATAAACTTGACATTTTCATAGTTCAAGCAAATTTATCTACAAAATATCACATTTCTCCAAAGTATGCGGACAAAGTTATTGTCTTACCGCTTTCCGACGCATTGAGAAGGTATGAAGAATTAATAAGAGAAAAAATCTTTACAAAATTTAAATACGACCGAAATAAATTTTCTGCACTTCATCTTGCGCTTTTAAACGCTGGCGTCTTCATTTACATTCCCGACAATGTTGAACTTGACAGACCAATTTATATTGTAAACGAAGTTCAAGCTGAAAACGCTGGGATTTTCTCGCATAATTTGATACTGGTTGGTCGTAATTCGCATGCAACGATAGTTGAAGAAAATCACTGTTGTCTCGGCAATGAATATGCGGTTGTAACAAATATAAGCGAGATCTTTGGTGGAGAAGGGAGCAATGTTAATTTTATTCACATAAATAATTTAGCAAGTGGAATTTATAATTATGTTGAAAGAATTTTCGTCCCTGAAAAAGATGCGAAGATAAATTTCATCGGAAATTGGCTTGGTGGAAAATTAACAATTTCAAGACACGAGGCATTCCTTGAAAAACCCGGAGCTGAATTAAGGGATGTTCAAATTACTTTCGGCAACGATAACCAACATTTTGATTTAACAAGTCACACTCAGCACATAAGTCCATATACGAAAAGTGATGTCGTAATGCGAGGTGTTCTCAAAGATAAAGCACGAGCGGTTTTCTATGGACTTGTTGACATTGAGAAAGACGCTCACGATTCAGATTCGTTTTTGAGTGAACACGCTATGCTTTTAAATCCGGGCGCACGGGCAAACGCCATTCCATCACTTCAGATTAAAAATGCCAATGTCAGAGCTGGACACGGCGCAACAGTCGGGCAAATTGATGAAGAACAAATTTTTTACCTTGTGTCACGTGGTTTGACCGAAAGCGAAGCGAGAAAAACAATCGTTGAAGGTTTTCTTTTGCCAGCATTTGACGAGATTAGAATTGATTTTGTGCGTGAAAGGATTCAGGAAATGATACATCAAAAATGGAACACATGAAAAACACTTTACAAATAAATTTTTGAGATGTCAATGGACGAACTTCAAATGGAAATTTTGCTTGACCATTATCAGAATCCAAGAAACTTCGGACATCTTGAAAACCCTGACATAGTCCACGAAGAAGGAAATCCATCCTGTGGCGATCAAATTAGAATTGAAATTAAACTTGAAGACAACAAAATATCTGACATCAAATTTACGGGAAAAGGTTGCACAATAAGTCAAGCATCTGCATCTATTTTGACAGAGATAGTAAAGGGAAAGACGCTTGAAGAGGTGAAAAATTTCAGCAAAGATGATATGCTAAACGCACTTGGAATTCCGATAAGCCCGATAAGATTAAAGTGTGCTCTCCTTGCTTTAAAAGTTTTAAAAGCGGGAATTTATGGAATTAACACATGGCCTGGCGAAGAGGACTAAAAACAAAATTTTTTAACCTATGACGCTCACGAGTGAATATATTGAAATTGCCAAGACAAGTGATGTTAAAAATGGCGAGTTGAAGGTTTTTGAGGTTAATGGTGAATCAATAATTTTGATAAATTTAAACGGTGAATTTTTTGCTTTTAAAAATCAATGCTCTCATATGGAACTTGAATTAAATGATGCGGAAATTGATGGAGAGATTTTAACATGCCCGTGGCATGGCGCTCAATTTAACATAAGAACAGGTGATGTTGTGAGACTTCCCGCATCAGAGCCACTTGAAAAATACGATGTTAAAGTTGATGGTGATAAAATCTACATAAAAATTTAAAAGTGAAACCACAATGAGAGAGCAAAACGAAACAATCACAGCAAAAATTGACATTGAAAAAATAAGAAATGATTTTCCAATTTTAAACCGAATTGTAAACGGTTATCCCATCATCTATTTTGACAATGCAGCTACAACCCAAAGACCGAAACAAGTTATTGACACAGTTAAAAATTTCTATGAGAAAATGAATGCAAACATTCGCCGCGCCGTTCATGCTTTAAGTTATGAGGCAACGGTTGCTTATGAAGAAGCACATAAAAAAGTTGCAAAGTTTATCAACGCAAAATCGTGGAGAGAGATAGTTTTCACAAGAAATGCAACTGAGGCGGTAAATTTAGTTGCTTATGCTTGGGGACTTTCAAATTTGAAAGAGGGAGATGAGGTACTCGTCACAATTATGGAACATCATTCAAACATCGTTCCGTGGCAATGGTTAAAGAAGTTTAAAGGCATCGTTTTAAAATTTGTTGATATAACTGATGATGGAAATTTGAAGATTGAAGAATTTGAAAAATTGATAACTTCAAAGACAAAACTTGTTGGTGTTGTCCATGCTTCAAATGTCCTCGGAACGATAAATCCTGTTAAGGAAATAACTCAAATCGCAAAATCAAAAGGTTGCTATGTTTTAATTGACGGTGCTCAATCAACCCCGCATATTAAAATTGATGTTCAGGATATCGGATGCGACTTTTTCGTCGCCTCTGGACACAAGATGCTTGGTCCAACTGGAATTGGATTTCTATATGCACGCCGTGAAATTCTAGAAGAAATGAATCCATTTCTCTACGGTGGGGATATGATAAGCACTGTTACAACAGAAGGTGCAACATGGAACGAACTTCCGTGGAAATTTGAAGCTGGAACGCCAAATGTGGCTGGTGGAATTGGACTTGGTGCAGCGGTTGATTATCTTCAAAACATAGGGATGGATAAAGTTTTTGAACACGAGAAAGAACTTTTGAATTATGCGTTTGAAAAGATGTGCGAAATTCCTGATATTGAAATTTACGGACCAAGGGAAAATCGCCTTGGCGTGATTTCATTTAACATCCGTGGCATTCATCCTCACGATGTCGCCGGGGTTCTTGATCAACACGGAATAGCGGTTCGTTCTGGAAATCATTGCACACAGCCACTTCTGGCGCGACTTGGGGTTGATAACACTGTGAGAGCAAGTTTTTATATTTACAACACTTTTGAAGAAATTGACAGATTTATTGAGGCATTGAAAAAAGCGGTAAAAATTTTCAAAAAATAAAATTCCAAAAATGGCTCTGCGCTTTCCAATTTATCTTGACAATCATGCAACTACGCCCGTTGACCCGCGCGTTCTTGAAGCAATGCTTCCGTATTTTACTGAAAAATTTGGCAATCCCGCAAGCCGTCAGCATCAATTCGGATGGGAAGCTGAATCCGCTGTTGAACTTGCAAGAAAACAAATCGCAGAGCTCATCAACGCAAATCCAAGGGAAATAATTTTCACAAGCGGGGCAACCGAATCAATAAATCTTGCTCTCAAAGGTATTGCGCTTGCTTACGCTGAAAAAGGAAAGCATATAATCACAACTCAAATTGAGCACAAAGCAACGCTTGACACATGCAAGCGACTTGAAAAAATTGGATTCAAAATTGATTACCTCCCCGTTGACAAATACGGCGTGGTTGATCCAGACGAGATAAAAAAGCGAATTACTTCCGAGACAATACTTGTAAGTGTGATGTTTGCGAACAATGAAATTGGAACGATTGAACCAATTGAAGAGATTGGGAAAATTTGTTCTGAAATGAATGTTTTATTCCACACCGACGCAGCACAGGCGCTGGGCAAAGTCCCGATTGATGTTCAAAAACTTAACATTGACCTTATGTCTGTCTCCGCCCATAAACTTTATGGTCCAAAAGGAATCGGGGCACTTTTCATAAAAAGGAAAACACCAAAAATAAAAATTGTCCCAATCATTGATGGCGGTGGACATGAAAATGGATTAAGATCAGGAACGTTAAATGTCCCTGGGATAGTTGGCTTTGGGAAAGCTTGTGAAATAGCAAAACTTGAAATGAAAAATGAAGCAGAAAGAACAAAATATCTGCGTGATAAACTTCAAAATGGAATAATGAATAAACTTGAAGATGTCTATCTAAACGGTCACCCAACACAAAGATTGCCAAATAATTTAAATTTAAGTTTTTACGGAGTTGAAAGCGAAGCAATTCTTATGGGAATGAAAGAGGTTGCACTATCAACTGGCTCGGCTTGCTCTTCCGCAAGCGTTGAAAAATCACATGTTTTAAAAGCAATCGGATTAAACGATGACCTTATCTCAAGCGCAATAAGATTTGGCATCGGAAGGTTTAACACGGAAGAAGAAATTGATTATGTCATAAATCGCATCGTTGAAGTTGTAAATCATTTGCGAAGTATTTCGCCGAAGTATAAATTGAAAAAAGAGATAACAAAACTCTAAAACAAAACCTGAAATTGAACCGATGAAAGAGATGAAGGAAGTGAAAATCCTTCAGGATAATTGGGAAGAATTTTTAAACTTTATGAAGCAGCGTTATCCACTTTATCACTTGTCAAATGTTTTCGTCCGTGACATTGAATATGCGATAATTGATTATTTTCTTAACAAAGGAAGAAAAATAAGTTTTTCAGAGGCGGAATATCTGGCGCAAAAGTTTTCAGAATTCATGGTTGAAAAAGGAATTTTTAAAACCGTGAAAAATGAGTATAACAGGGTATGGACATTAAATTACCCTGCGTTTAAGAAACAAAGCGTTCAAAAAGAAGGAGAAACAAAAACTTAACATCGGAGGATTAAAATGAGTCAGATAAATCAGGAGCAAATTGAAAAAATAAAAATCACAGATAGAGCAGCTAAAGAGATCAAACAGATAATTCAGGAAAACGAAATACCCAGCGATTATGCTTTGAGAGTTGGAGTAAAAGCTGGTGGTTGCTCTGGTTTCACTTATGTTTTGATTTTTGATGAAGTAAAAGAAAATGACATCGTCTTCTTTTCAAACGGAATTAAAGTTACAGTTGACCCGAAAAGTTTATTTTATCTTGAAGGGACGGAGCTTGATTTTGTGGATAGTTTAATGGGTCGTGGCTTTGTGTTTCATAATCCAAATTCAACAAGAAGTTGCGGTTGCGGTCATTCATTCTCCGTTTAAAATTAAGAATGGTGAAGCTATGATCTCAAGGCGAACATTTTTGAAAAAAGTTGGTTTGACAGTTTTGACTTTGCCATTTTTGAAATTTTCAAATCTTTTTTCACAAACAAAACAAAAAAAGGAGGTAAAAATGCCTTACGAAGCCAAAAACTTTGATCATCTCCTCGGAACGCCTGGTTTCAGCGATCAACTTTTGAAAAATCACTTTACACTTTATCAAGGTTATGTGACAAATACGAACAAACTTGCAGATATACTTGCACAGATGATTAAAGAAGGAAAAGTTGGAACACCAGAATATGCTGAATTGAAGAGAAGATTTGGATGGGAATTCAACGGAATGCGACTTCACGAGTATTACTTTGGAAACATGATCAAAGGTGGCAAAGAACTTGACAAAGGTTCGGCATTTTACAAAAAATTAACCGAAGATTTCGGTTCGTATGAAAACTGGGAAAAAGATTTTAAATCAACTGGAGGAATGAGAGGTATTGGCTGGGTTGTCCTTTACCTTGATCCAGTTGCAAACAGATTGTTTAACACTTGGATAAATGAACACGACCTTGGGCATCTTGCTGGTTCAATCCCGCTTTTAATTATGGATGTCTTTGAACACGCTTATATGATTGACTACGGTTTGAAGAAAGCAGATTATATTGAAGCATTTTTCAAGGCGATTGACTGGAGCGTAGTTGTTAACAGATTTAACAACGCACCAAAGGTAACGCTCTAAAAACAAAGGCGGTCTTTACGACCGCCTTTTTTATTTCAAAAACTATATTTCACCCTCAAATATACCTCGTCTCTATCCTTGATCCTCCCAAACATCGTTCTGCCTTTACCATCAATCAATCTTCCACCCAAAGAAAACTCAAAATTATCAATCGGACTATAACTTATCTGCGGATTGTAAATGAAAGCATAATTGTTTCTAACATCGCTCAAACGCTTGAACTCAATCCCACCGCTTAAAAAGTTAAATTTAAGTTTGTCGTCAAAAAATTTTTTCTCAACATTGAAAACTAAATAGTTTCTCAAATTCCCACGCCCACGCTCGTGCAAAAATCCGTGAAGATATTGCATGTTCAAATAAACGCCATTTTTAAAACTATAATCCATCCCCAAAACAAAACGAGTGTAATTTTTTTCTTCAAGAATGTCGCTTGAATAAATTATGCTTTCACTTCCCAAGCGATACAAAACATATTCAAAAACAACTTTCTCTGGGAAAAAGACACCTGCTTCACCCCACACACCAACTCCACCAAGATCACCAGCAAAATCAAAACCAACTATTTTCATCTTCGGAAATATCAAAATAACTGAATCCAACGAACTCAAAGTTAAATCACTTACGAAAACCTTTTTCAATATCGGAATATCATCTCTACCTTGCACATAACTTAACGAAAAATCAAAACCAGAGATATTGGTTGAAATTTTCAATCCAAATTTTGAAGCGTCTTTTAGAGTCGGTTCTGGATTTTTTATAAAAATTTTTTCTCTTATCAAATTTAATTGTTTTTCATCTGTCCCGAAGGAAAATTCATCAGCAAATATATCAAGCCAATCACCTCTTGGCAAAACTGCTGGAGTAAATGTCGGGATAAAAACACCTGTAAAGGTAAAATTACCAGCATATACGGAAAGTTTCACCGAATTTGAGCCAAGATGTCTTCCGTAGTCCCATATATCTTCAAGATCGTCTGGATTCAAATTATCAGTTGGATTGAGTTTATCAGCAGTTCCCCACGCTATTCTTTGTCTTCCAATCTTTAGATCAACATTTTCAAAGATAAATCCCTTAACATCAACATACGCCTCACGAAGGTCAATGTTCAAAGGTTCAACTTTATCCTTGTCAATTAAATCAAATAATTTATTTGCATCACTTGAGCCAAAATTTCTAAACCATAACTCTGAATAGAACTTAACATTATCAAGCACAACTTCCCCTGTTAAATCAAGCCGATATTCCTCCCACGAAATTTTCTTATCCTTCCATCTTAATCTGTCATCCGCCTGAATATAGCCACCAATTTTTAGGTTCTGTGAATTTGTGATGTTGAAAAAAATTAAAACTAAAATTATGAACTTTTTCAACCTCATTTTTAAATTTGCTACTTTGTTTTAAATGGCGGATTCCATCCTGACTTTTCCCATTTTGAAAGTTCAAGCCGAACAACCCCAAGAAATGTGTTAAAAGTTGCTTTGATCGGAACTCTTGCCCAATCGTCCGAAAGCCAACCGCTGAACTCTCCCGTTATTCCCGCAAGTTCTTTGCTCACAAATGGAGCATAACCGCTGAATTTAATTGTCCTAATCTCCGAATCAAACGAATTAACCTTGACATCTTCTCTTCTTTCCGAAAAGTCAAATTTAACTTTTTCAACCCTTACAACGAAAGGCGGAAATTCAACTTTTTCCTCCGTCGCAAATAAAAGTGGAAGATAAACCACAACACCTGTCCCGCACAACTTCCTCGCAACGAAGAAAGCAGTTATTCCCTGATAATATCTGTCAGGATAAATTATTGACCTTTCGCCCTTGAGATTCCCATTTCTTACATCAACCTGTCGTGCAACCAGATATTCCCTGTTTCTTTCAAAAGCCGTCTTCAAAGGAATTCCATCTTTCATCTCATACACAAAAAGAATTGCATCATACAAAGAATCTTTATGAAATTTGCTTTCAAAAGCATAATCAACATTTACAAAAAAGATGTATGGATTTGACTTAACCTGAATCCACGAATAAATGCTATCGCCCTCAACCTTTGTAATAACCCTTATCTTGCCAAGATTCAAAAATTTCCAATAAACATCATATTCAAGATATTCCGAACTAAATTTGAAATCGTCAGCAAAAGCAAAACCACAAAGAAGAAATGTCAGAATTAAAATTTTCTTCATTCACCTTTCCAGATTTCTTACTGTGAAAATATCATCGCTCAAATTTGTGTCAAATTTAATATCGTCAAGAACCATTCTCGTTGTGTGATTTTTCTTAACATCTTTCATTTCTGTCTCAAATGCAACCCAGTAATTCCCAACTTTCTGGATTTTTCTCCTCGTCAAAATTTTATACAAATTTCCTGCCTTATCATAATACTCAATTTTCTCTGGATAGAAATTGTCGGTTCTAACATACATCACAAGTTTTGAATAATCGCTTGTCCTTCCTTCTCTTGGAGTAAGGTTTAAAACATAATGCGACTCATCTTTCCTCAAAAATTCTGGCTTCCATTTTTCAGAATATGTCAATGCTTCCATATCTTCATAAGTAAAATCAGTGCCAGCGAAATTTTGATTTTTGATGTGTGAAGCAATGCGTCTGCTCTTTTTAAATGCTGGCAGATAAACATAGTTCACATCATCTGGAAGAGATAAAAATCCGATGCCACGAATATCTGCTGGCTCTGTGAATTTTACCAATCTCTTATGCGTGCCCTTTTGATACATCAACGCTTCACGATAACTTTCTCTGCCGTTTTTATCAATCAAAATGACTTTTGCTTTATAAAACTGATCTTTCGGGGCGTAGGTTACCTCGTCAACCTTTTTCAAAATTTCATCCGCAGTAAGTTGAGCAAATGAAGTATTCCACAAAAGTGAAAAAATTAACAGAACAATAAGCCACATTTTTCCACCGCAGATTTTATTTTTGATTTATTTCAGCAAAAACTTCTCTTTCTATTTTTTCCGCCTTTAATTTTTCAAGAAACTTTGGCTTAAAAATCAAAATTATCGTTGGCATTAAAATCAATGTCGCACCGCCTGAAAGAAACATCGTTAGCAAAATCATAATCCCGAACCTTTGAAGTGGAATCACGCTTGCGAAAACAAGCACAAAAAATCCAAGTGCAACAGATAGAACATTTATCAAAATAGCAATTCCCGTTGTGCCAAGAACTTTGCTTATCGCCATTTCAAACGAATCACTTTCTTTAAGTTCAACTTTCAACCTGTTCATAAAGTGAATTGAATAATCAATCCCCATCCCAAGCGAAACACCAGCAATTAAAACAGTCGCTATATCAAGCGGAATCCCGTAATATCCCATAAATCCATAGATGACCACAATCGTCAAAGAAACTGGAACAATCCCGATCAACCCACCCCAAAATGACTTCAATAAAACAACCATTATAGCAAAGACAAAAATCAGAGAGAAAATCAAACTTTGAATTTGGCTTCTTATTATCGCATCATCAAGATGCTTATAAATTAACGGCATACCTGTTTGCTTAAACTCAACAAAACCTTTATTGTTTGCACTGTTAAAATACTTCTCAATTTGCTCAACGATTTTTGAAATTTTTGTGGAACTCTCATAAGTCACCATCGCCTGAATCAACGCTTCATCTTTATCTGGTGAAACAAGTTGCGAAAAAATTTCTTCGCCTTCAACCAGAAACATTAAATTAGAAACTTTTTCCCTTGTATCGGGAATCTTTTTGCCCTCGCCCATTACATAGTTCATCTCTTCAATTATATCCACTATTGATTGTGGATTATGAACATTTGGCATTGCCTTTAAAAATTCTTCAACCTTTTTCATCTCTTTCAGAACCTCTGGACTCTGAATATCACCTTTAACAAGTATATAAAGAGGCAACGAACCACCGAAATTTTTCTTCAACATTTCTTCAGTGGCTCTCACATTCGTCTGCGGTTTGAAATACTCAAGTATGCTTACCTCTCTATTTATTTTGAAAATCCCAATTACACTTGCAAGCACGAATACGAAAGTTAAAATCAAAATCACATATCTTGCTTTTGAAACTGCTTTGACAATTTTAAATTGAAACTCGTTATTAGTTTTCTTCTTTGAAACTCTATCCGTCTTCCCCTCCCATTTCAAAAAAGAAAGAATAGAAGGGAGAAGTGTTAACGAAATTACAAGAGCATATAAAACTCCAACACTTGTAAAAATCCCAAACTCCTTTATCATTATCAAATACGAGCCAAATACAAACGACATAAATCCAGCCATCGTTGTAATTCCAGCCAGAAACACAGCCAATCCAACTTCGGATAGAGCAACTTTTGAACGCTCTTTAACATCAAGAATGCCAATGTCTTCTCTAAATTTGTTCACAATGTGGATTCCATATGCACTTCCGATCGCAGTCAAAATTACTGGGATAGTATTTGAAATTATCGTCAAAGGTATTTTCAAAATCGCCATCGTCCCAAAAGTCCACACAACGCTTAACGCAACCGCAAGAAAAGGAATTACAACGCCTCTTATATTTTTAAAACTCAAAAACAAAATAATCACGATAACAAGTCCAACAAGTGGAGTTAAAATCTTCAAATCATCAATTATCATTTCATTCATATCAATCATCTGAAAAGGCAAACCCCCAAAATAAACTTTTTCCTTCAAATTTTCCGCATCAACCACTTTTTTAATCTCACGAGCAACTTTTACCTTATCAACGCCATCGCTTAATCTACACATAATCAAGGTAACTTTTCCATCCTTTGAGACAAGATTTTTATACAAATCTTTTGAAAGAACATATTTTTTGAGTTCTCTTAAACTTTGCTTGTCCGTCGGGACTTCCGAAATTAACTTTCCAATTTCAATGCCTTCATCAGTTCCCTTTATATCAATTGCATTTGTTAAACTCATAACATATGAAACCCCATCAACATATCTCAATTTTTCGGTTAAATTATAAATCGCTTTCAATGTTTCATATTTGAAAACATCATCGGATTCAATTGCGACAATCGCCGTTAAATTCCCACCGTATTTATTTCCGATGTATTTTGAGAGTTTTACCGCTTCATCTGATTCAGGAAGATAGGAAACAAAATCGGAATTTATTTTTAAATTTTTGATTGAATAGGCAAAGAGGAGAGTCAAAATTAGGATTAGTGAAATTAACATCCATCTGTATTTTATGACAAAATTTGCAAATTTTCCCATTTTGACTCCAGAGTTTATTTTTTAACTATGCCATAAAACAAGACATCAAGCAAATTATCAATGTCTTTCTCGCTCCATCTTATGTTTCCCTGAAAAATCCACGACTCAAATCCTTTCAATGCTATCAAAATCGCAAGTGCAGTCATCTCAACATCTTTCACATTAAAGACACCTCTTTTAACTCCATCGGACAAAATTTTGCTTATAGTTTGTATTTCCTCCTCATCGTATTTCCTTCTGAACTTTTCAATGAATTTAAAATTTTCAAGGTATTCATCTTTGAGTGCGCTGTAAAAGTTTGCAAGCTGTCTCAAAGCTTTCATTCTGGTTATCACATAAGCCCGAAGTTTACCTTGTGGAGTATCTTCTTGGGACATTGCTTTTTCAATTTTTTCACGCAGAAGGTCTGCCTCCTGCTCAATTACCGCTTGAAAAACTTCCTCTTTGCTCTGGAAGTAATAATAAAGCGAGCTTTTCGCTTTTTTTATCGCTTTTGCTATTTCATCCATAGTTGTTTTTTTGAACCCGAATTTTGCAAAAATTTCTCTCGCTATCTCAACTATTTCACTCTTTGTTTTCTCAACATCGATCATTTGAATTTTTGACCAGTTTGTTTTTTCGGTCGAAAATATAAAAATGAAAATTTAAAAAGTCAAGTTTACAGCCCGATTCTCTAAAGTGATCTTGGGAGAATAAAAGGGCAGGTTAAAAATAAAAAAGGGAAGGGCTTGAAAAACCCTCCCCTTTTAAGAATTAATCAAGAAAGAAATCAAACTGTGGAAACTTCGCAATTTTAAGTTTTAGTTTATCTTTGAGATTTGAAACCTTGAAAGAAAGTTTCAATGGATAGTATTTGTTCTCGCCTTTTGTGCTGACATTTATCTTAAAATCTCCGCTCAAAATCGCCTTAACACCGCTTACCTCAACGGGAAAACCAGACGGATAAATTTTATTACCTTCGGGGTCAAATACGGTAAAGTCATTCACTGAAATATCAAAAGGTTTTGCTTCTTCATTTGCCTTGAATAAAATTTCAACTTCAATAAATTTTTCTGATGTGTCAAATCCAGCGTAATTAACATTTTTATTTGCCCTGACAACCTTAACACTCCAACCATCAGAATTAACCCATTCATCAATGCGAACAATTGCTTTTTTCTCAGGTTCAATTCCAAGAAGATATTTGTTAAACCAATCAAGACAGCGATAAAATTCATCAATTCTATGATTTGGTTCTCTAAAGCCGTGACCTTCGCGAGGATAACGAACAAATTCAACTGTCTTACCAAGATGTTTCAACGCTTGATACATCTCTTTTGAATTGCTTATAAATGTATTCGGATCTTCATCCCCGTGCATTATCAAAACAGGAGTTTTTATGTTCTTAACATAGTAAAATGGTGAACGTTCAAGATAAATTTTGAGATTGTTCCAATAGTAATCGCCAAGATAATCTGGTTCCCAGCTTGGAAGATAGGAATTGCTGTAATCAGTTATCAAATTAAATATACCAAACATTGAAACCGCTGCTTTGAATCTATCGGTTTGAGTTATAGCCCAATTCGTCATATATCCACCGTAACTTCCACCAAATATCCCAATTTTGTTTTCATCTGCAATTTTAAGCTCTTTGATGATGTAATCAATTCCAGCCATTATATCTTTGAAATCGCCACCGCCGAGATCTTTAAAATTAGAAATTCCAAATTTATTTGAATAACCGGAGCTCCCGCGGAAATTTGGCGCAAAAACAAGATAACCTTCGTTAGCCCAAACCTGTAAATTGTAATACTGGCGAAGTATATTTTGAATCCTTCCATAAGGTCCACCGTGAACAGCAACAAGCATTGGATATTTTTTGCCTGGTTCAAAATTAACCGGCTTGACAAGAATTCCCTCAATCACCCATCCATCAAAACTTTTCCATTTTATAACAGTTTGTTCTCCAAATGTGAAGTTTTCAAGTTGAGGATTCAGGTTTGTTAATTTTTTTAATTCTCCGTTTTTGAATATAAACACATCTGGCGCGCTCGCTTTATCTTCCAAAAGTAGAGCAATCGCACCATCGTTATTTGAAATTGCCATGTCCCCATAAACTTTTTCACCGCCGAGAAACTCTTTTACCTCGCCATTTACAGCAGAAATCAAATAAACATGCGTATAAACACCGCTTGCAGTTCTTGCGTAAATTTTTTCAGGTTGCGATTTTGAAAATTCATATCCAACAATTCCAAGGTCAAATTTTTCAGTTAAATTTTTCATCTCACCTGTTTGAGGATTCACGATGAAAAGTTCTTCTTGAGAATATGTAAATTTCGGATCAAGATCCGCAACGCAGGCGATAAATCTTCCGTCGGGAGACCATTTCGGCTGTCTTTCACCCCCCGGTCTTGTTGTAAGTTGCCTTGCCTTACCCGACTCAACTTCAAAAATCCACAAATCAAACTTTTTCCCATCGTCAATATCACCTGTATAATTTGTGTTATAAACAACGAATTTTCCATCTAGCGAGATATCAAATTCACTAACCCCGTAATCCCCAACAAAAACTTTTCTCTCTTTCTTTGATTTAACATCAACAAGATAAAACTCTTTGCGATACTTTTCTTTATCTACAACTGTCGGATCAAATTTTAACTTTTTATCTCGCTCTTTTTTCTCTTTTTCTGGCTTTGGCAATGTCTCCTGTGTAAGATAAAGTATGCTTTTGCCATCGGGCATCCAGTTAAATGAAATTACTCCCTCCGGAGCATTTGTTAATTTATAAGCTTCTCCACCGTCAATGGGTAATAGCCATATTTGAGTTTTTACTTCCTTTTCATCTCCGGCGGCTTTTCTATCGGATAAAAAAGCAATAATTTTCCCATCAGGTGAAAATTTAGGCATTCGTTCGTCCTCTTTTGAAAATGTTAACTGCTTGACTTCCCCTGTTTCGGTTGAAACAATGTAAAGATCAGTCCTGTATTTGCTTTCTTCAAAATCAGCTTTTGATAAAACAAAAACGACAAATTTCCCATCTGGAGAGATGTCAATTTGAGATGGGACATTAATTGAAAGCATGTCTTTAATTGTGAATTTCATCTTTTGAACTTGAGACCAAACAGAGACCCCGAAAGATGTGAAAAGTATTAATAAAAACAGAATGATTTTTTTTCTCATAACAATGCCTCCTTTTTTAGATTATTATTCCGTGTGTTAATTTGAGATAAATTCCATTTACAGCCGGGACTTTAAATGTCTGTGCAATATCCCTTCGCAAACTTGTAAAGTAATTTCCTTCTCTTCCATTTCTTGATTGAGTTATAACGAAATACAAAACACTTCCAGTTTTATACTCCCATCTCAAGATAAAATTCAAATTAAAAGATTGCAAATTAAAATCTGGATTTCCAGCGTAATCGTAAGGTGTTAAAATTTCCGGTGTCTTTAAAAGTTTGAAATTTTGATAATGTCCCTTCGCTATGAAAGTTTGAGCGTAAATTTGCAAAGTTAAATCACGTGTAAATGTTATCGTGCCACGCAATGTCAAATCAAATTCATCTGTTGTTCTATCAGCGAAAATGCTATATAAACTATCTCCAACTGTTAAATTATCAACCCATGCCTCTTCATTTCGGACAAATCTAAATTGATTGTTTATTTCAAATTCAACCCAATCCGCAGGTCTAAAAGTTATTCCAAACTCAAACCTATTTTGCCATCTTCTAACATCATCTTTTTCAATAAACCCCCATTCCCCAAATCCATATTCAAAGTCAAAGATAACATTTTTCCTTGAATCTGTCCTCAAACTAAAATTGACATTATATCTACTTTTTCCAAGATACAATCCATTTCCCCTTGTTTCTCTATCATCATAAACACGCCAAGGGCTGTAAAATCCGAAAATTGAAAAACTCCAATAATTTAAAAATTCAGTCATCTGATCAAAGCCGATTCCACGCATAATTGTTGCCCTATCAAAGTTCCATCTGTAATTATATCTTACGCCAGCGTAAAATCTTCTTATTATCCAGAATGGTCTTACATCCTGTTTAAATCTGAACTCTGTTGATCCGCCGTGATCGTTGTCCCTTGAGAAATAGCCAACATCGTTTATATAAAAACCTTTTGCGGTGTAATCATAATTTGTTGAATAGAGAAAATTTTCACCCGCTATTTTTGCTATTGAAATTCTTCCCGCAGTTGCAGGTTTCCCGTCGTTATGAGATGTTTTTGAGAAGACAAAAAATCCATCAAAACTATAAGTATTATTCAAAAATCTCAATCCCCAGTCAACGCCACCCGTCGTTGCTGGCAATCTCCCATCTTTTGCGACATTTGTTAAAATCAATCCAATTGCCGAGTTATTCATAACATCTTTTTGCAATCTTAAAACAGAATAATTTGCAAGTGGCTCAACAACTGAACTAAATTCGTTTCCAAGTGAATCCGATACAATTGCTTTTTCAGGGCTTGTCAAAGCATTTATGAAGCCAAGTGCAAGCCCATTTTGAGTTTTACCTGTTAATTTAATGGCATTAAGAATTTTTGTTCGCTCTGGGAAATAGACAATTTTCCCACCTTCCGGGATATCTGGAAACCCAGACGGTTTTTTTCCTATCCTTCGTGAGTAGAAAATTTGCATACCTTGAAATCTTCTGCCCCCACCCCTTCCACCCGGGGCACCAAATGTGAAAAATTGAGAACCATCAGTGAAAAATTGCCTTTTCTCTGGATAAAATGTTTCATAAGTTGTTAAGTTAAGAACAACCTGGTCTGCTTCAACTTGACTGAAATCTGGATTCACGGTTGCATTTAAAACAAAATCATTGCTGATTTTATATCTGAAATCAACTCCGATATCAAACTTTATATCCCTTGTTCTTGAATTAAGTTCTGATTCAGGTCGGAATATAACCTTTGGCGCAGTGTAAGGGTAAATCTCAAGTCCCTTCGCCGAATTAATCGTTTTGATCCCGATCAAGTGTCCAATTTTTGAAACACGCCCCGTTTCCTTTTTTGAGATAAATGCCCACTGAATTAATTCTTTTTTCCTGCTTATATATCTTTCAAAGTTAATTCCCCATTCCTTATCGGTTGAAAATCTCAAAATCGCAAATGGAATTTTAACTTCACAAATCCAGCCAATTTCCGTGATCTTAACAGCAGAGTCCCAAATCCCATCCCATTCATTATCAAATCTTGAACCATCACCTGTGATAATTCCATCAACTTTAACGCCTGCGGAATTTACGGAGAAAAAATAAGCATTTTTATGGTCGTGAAATGTATCAAGAATGATGTTAATTTTATCACTTTCAATATCTCTGTCTCTCCTTGTCAATCGTGAGACAATTTTATCCGGCTCAGAATCGTAAAGAATAAAACCAAAATAAATAGCGTTATCGTCATATAAAATTTTAACTTCTGTTCTTTCGCTTGGATTTTGTCCCTCGTAAGGTTCAAGTTGAACGAAATCAGTTATTGAAATTGCATTCTCCCATGCTTTTTCAGATAAGATACCGTCAACTTTTATGCTTTCATCTGTTTTAAATGCGGTTGCGACTTTGTTCTGAAAATTGTGCGAAAAAAGTTTCGCATAAAGAATTAACAACGAAATAAATAAAAGAAATTTTGCTCTAACCGATGTGCTTTTCTTCTTTCTTTCCCTGTTCATATTCAGCAATTATTTTGTCCTTTATTTTCATAAGATATTCAAATGCTTTGTCGTGGTCATTTGGAATTATTCCTTCAAGAATTGCTTCTTCTATCGCTTTTTTTAGACGACCAACAAGAGGTCCAGGGTTCAAGCCAAGCGCCTGCATTATCTCATTCCCATTAACAGGCGATTTAAAAGCTCTTAATCTATCCTTTTCTTCCACTTCCTTAATTCTTTGAACGACGATATCATAATTTCTTGAGTATTCTTGAACAAGTTTCGGGTTTCGTGTGGTTATATCTGCTCTGCAAAGTTTTATCAGATCATCAAGGTCTTCGCCAGCTTGAACTATCAATCTTCTTATCGCTGAATCTGTGACGCTTTCATCAACCAAAGCCATTGGTCTGAGGTGCAAGCGAACAAGTTTTTCAACATATTTTGATTTGTCAAGTGGAAGTTTCATCCTTCTGAAAATTGAGCGAACCATTTTTGCGCCAAGAATATCGTGACCGTAAAAAGTCCAACCGACGCCTTCTTTAAATGCTTTCGTCCTCGGCTTTGCTATATCGTGAAATAAACCTGCAAGACGAAGCCATACATTATCCGTGACTCGTGCGAGATTGTCAACAACCTGACAAGTATGCTGAAATACATCTTTATGATGATACCGTGCGGTGTTTTCATCTTCGGAACTCGTCCTTTGCTCCGTCCCTTCAAGTTCCGCAACTTCTGGAAGAATAATTCGCATCAAACTTGTCTCCTGCATCAATTTTAAACCAATTGATGGCTTATCTGACATCATTATTTTCAAAAATTCATCCGTTATCCTTTCTTGTGAAACAATGCTTATTCTGTCTTTCATCTTTTTTATCGCTTCAAATGTCCTTTCCTCAATTTGAAATTCAAGTTGAGATGCAAATCTTATCGCTCTCATCATTCGCAATGGGTCATCGTCAAATGTTCGCTCTGGGTCAAGCGGGGTTCTGATTATTTTATTTTTTAAATCTTCTCTACCGTTAAATGGGTCAATTATCTTTCCGAATGTTTCTTCATTTATTGAAACGGCAATCGCATTTATCGTAAAATCCCTTCGTGCAAGGTCATCGTCAAGAGTTCCATCTTCAACTATTGGTTTTCGTGAATCCTTGCGATAACTTTCTTTTCTTGCTCCGACAAATTCAATTTTTCTATCATCAAGCATTATCATTGCAGTTCTAAACTGTGCATAAACCGTGACTTTTTTACCGAAGTATTTCGCAACTATCTTCGCAAATTTTAATCCCTCACCTATGACGAGAAAATCAACATCTTTAACTTCTTTCCCAAGCAAAAGGTCTCTCACATATCCACCGACGACATACGCTTCAAATTTATTTTCATCCGCAATTTTCCCAACGGTTTTAACAAGTTCATCTTTTATCTCAATTCTATCTTCTGTAAAGTTTTTCGCAACAGGAAATGTCATAACTTAAAATTAAATTTGTTTTCAATTTCGCTCAAACATCAAAAGACATTTTTTCTCTGACGATTTTCTGCTGTTTTTCAATTTCAGAGATAATTTTAAATGCAACTTCAAGCGAGCGTTTGCCATCTTCCGCATCCACAATCACTGGTTTATCGTGTAAAATTGAGTCAATGAATGATGTAAGTTCCATTTCAATTGGATTAACATTTTTGACCTCTGGTTGTTCATAAACAATTTTCTTTCGCTTTGCTCCTTCATTTATAGAACCGAGAAGATAGGTTGGCTCAACGCTTTCATCATCTTCATCAACAAGCCGAAATATCTCCGCAATTCCTTGAAGAAAATCAATTGATATATACGCATTCTTTTGGAAAATTCGCATTTTTCTTTCATTCTTTCTTGAAATTCTACTTGCAGTGACATTTGCAATGCATCCATTTTCAAATTGAATTCTCGCATTCGCAATATCTATTGAATCAGAGATAACCGCAACACCGCTTGCTCTTATTTCATAAATTTGGCTTTTCACAAGATTTAAAATTATGTCAATATCGTGAATCATCAAATCAAGAATAACTGCAACATCCGTTCCACGGGGTTTAAACTGTGCGAGACGATGCGTTTCTATAAAAACAGGATTTATATTATAGCCAGAAAGAGAAAGCAAAGCAGGGTTAAATCTTTCAACATGTCCGACTTGAACTTTCAAATTTTTTTCACGAGAAAGTTTAATTATTTCATCCGCTCCTTCAATTGTGTCGGTTATCGGCTTTTCAATGAAAGTGTGAATTCCTCTGTTAAGACAATAAAGAGCGATATCCCTGTGCGTTGTTGTTGGCGTTGCTATTACAACCGCTTTGACATTGTCAAGAAGTTGATCAAGCGTTTGAAAACTTTTAACACCAATTTCACCAGCAATTTTCTTTGCCCTTTCCTCGTTTATATCATAAACACCGACGAAATTAGCACTTTGAATTCCAGATAAAATTCTTGCGTGAATACTTCCAAGATAACCAACGCCAATAATCCCTATATCAATTTTTTCCATAGACCTAACCTTCTATTTTTGCAAATCCAACAATTCTATCAAATCCACCAAATTGAACATCTCTATAATAAACAACGATGTAATAAGCATTTTTCGTTTGCCAGTCGTTCCCTTCAAGTTCAAACCAATCAATCACAATAACATCATCCTTGCTTGCGTCATAATAGCCAACAACATATTGATAATCATAAATTCCACGCTTTAACCATTTTTTCACGAAGTAATAATTTCTCAAAGGGTCATATTTCAAAACATCTTCAACGCTTGGTTTCCAATTGTTGAAACAACCAACGATGAAGATATCTCCTTTAATTTTTTGCTCTGTTTCTTTATCAACTTCAAGACGGAAATTTACTTCAAGATAATCTGAATACATACCTTCATCAACAATTTTACATCCGCCGTTCATATCTTGTTCGCCTTGCCAAAATTTTCTGACTTTATCAACTCCGCCAACGGGGATGACTGGATAACCATTTGGATAAATTTTTTCGCTTCTAATATCAATTTGTCTGTATTCATTCAATGGATAAATGTTCCAGATTTTGAAAATTCTTGTTTCAGATGGGAAACCGCTGACATATGTGAATTTCTTTCGCTCATTAAAATCAACACGATACGGATAATAAATTTTCCAGTTTTCGTAAATATCAACCGTTGTTATGTAATACCAATTTAGGGAATCGGGAATTGAGACCTCAATATCAATTTGATTGACATAATTTTTAAAATCTGCTTTTTCTCCGAGCAACACCTTACTTAATCTCGCATTTACATCTGTTAATTTATCAACTACAATAAATCTTCCGCTCGCATAAACGATGGTATCTGCGTTTCTGTCATAAATCTCAAAAATATAATTTCCCGAATACGGGAATTGAACTATTCCGTCGGGATCGGGGAAAATGTTTTTAAAGTGGAAGTTATAACCTTTGATTCCTTTTTCAGCGACGGTATAATTTAGATAAAGCGTTTTGCTATGGAAAAAACTTTGAACGAAGATGTTTTCCGTCCTTCGCCAATTTCTATCACAATGGTAAAAACGAATCCCAAGATCGGGAACAGTTTTATATTTGACATCAAATTCTATCACAATGTAATCATTTGCAGTATTTGGCTCACCATTCCAGAGAGTGTCAAATCTTACAATTATCGGCGGATAAATCTCATCCTCGTAACTATAAACTCTCAAACCTTTAATTTCAACCTTATCTTGTGCGGATAAAAAATTAACAAATGCAAAAAACAAAACCAAAATTTTCAAGATTACGCCAGATTTTTCAACACCAGAAATAAATTTTTCAAGAAGTTTCCTCAACTCGCTTACAGAATAAACAACAAAATCAGGTTTTAAACTTATAACTTTTTCCTTTCCGTATGAATCCCAAAGTGCAGAGATGACTTTAACACCTGCTTCTTTTCCCGCTTTCACATCGCTTACTGCATCTCCGACAAGAATTGCTTCATCGGGAGTTAGAGCAAGTTCATCAAGTATTTTCTTAATCCCTTCGCCAGATGGTTTGTGAAATTTCACATCATCACCAGTTATGATAATGTCAAAAAAATCCGTAAGACCAAGTTTTTCAAGCGTTATAGAAGTCGTGATCTTTCCTTTTCCAGTGAAAATTGCAAGTTTTAAACCTTTTGATTTCAAAAACGAAAGCAAATCTTTTATGCCTTCATAAACCCGTGCTTTATGGTGATTGCTTCTGTAATATTCGTAAAATTCCTCAACCGCAACTTTTACAAACTCATCAAAATTTTTCTTAACATTTTCATCTTCCGAAAGTTCAAGAAGTTTTCTTATCCCACCTTCTTCAGGCGGTCCGAAAAATTGAGTTGTGATCTCTTCTGGTGTGAATATCTTGCCAGTGTATTTTTTCGCAATGTAGTTGAATGTTTCAAAAATTAGTTCGTTCGTCTGTGCAATTGTTCCGTCAAGATCAAAAATTACGCATTTTATTTTCAATTCCCATCAAAAATTTATTTTTCAAACTGTCATCTTCATTACACCACGATGCCTTAACAAAGCACCGATGCCTTCCTGATTTAATTCACCTGAATAAAACACGGGATAAATTTCGGCATTTTTTTCAGTTGCGACATCAATAACTTTAAAAACTATGTTCGGCACACGGATAAGGTTAGTTCCACAATTTGGACATTTATCTTCTTTCAAAGCAAGGAAATTACAAGACGGGCAATACTTACCTGAATATGAGAAATCAAGATTGAAAACAAGTTTGCTAACATTTGCTTCGTTCAACGCTCTTATCGTGTCTTTAATTCCGATAACTGCCATTTCAGATGTTTTTGAACTTGCATGCGTTCTTATTTGCTCAATCAATTTTTTCTCGTTTTCCATTTCAATCTTTTTTTCAAGTTCAAGCGACTTTCTCAAAACATCGCTTTCTTTCGCATCAATTGGAAGATGAAACGAGCCAGAATAAACTTTTTTAAGGTAAGGATGAAGTTGCTCAACAAATTGGTTTATATCTTCTTGCTTTGCTCCAACGAAAAGAAGATCAAATTTTTCGCCCTGATAAATTTCCAGAAGTTTATCTGAAATTTTTTTGTAATGTTCAATGATTTTGTTCTCTTGATACTCTGTCACTCTTGACTCATCAAATCCACGATAACCAGCGATTTTAATTCGCTTTGGCGTTTCGTCGTAAATTTCTTCCTTCAAAACTATCTCATTTCCGAAAATTTGAAAAATTTTTGCTTTGCGATGATCAAAAATGACGGTGCAGATTTTGTGAAGTTTTGACATTATTATAAGAAGCGGGCGAATATATGGGTTTTTATCAACGACGAACAAATTTGAGGGCGAAACATTTAACTCATAGACCTGCCAAAAGTTTTCCTTTGAACAGGAGAAAATCACTATTCCCTTGTTTTTGGTTATGTCAAGATTTTGAGAAATGTAAAGTTCCATCTTTTTTATATCTTCAAGCACATCGTTAAACTCCCTTTTCCCTTCAAACTCTGATTTTTTCTCTTTAATGAGGTCTTTAAAGATGACTTCAATTTCCTTTTTTGAAAATTTGCTTCCATCTGTGTTAAGATAGAGCGAGGAAACGAGACAAGATTTTGGTTGGAAGTTTTTCAATTCTTTTAACTGTTTTTCAGAATTGATCAGCATAGAAACCTCCCTTTTGAGTTTTTGTTTCTAAAAACGCCTTCGCCTGACGAGGAAAAACGCAATCAAAGCGCCTGTTATAAATCCTCCGATGTGAGCCCACCAAGCAACTCCGCCAGTTGTCGCATAACTTGCTGCTCCAAGCGAAGCAATGCCGTTGAAAAATTGAAGAATGAACCAGAAAGCGAGAAAGAAAAACGCAGAAACCTCAATCAAATCAAAGAAAAAGAAAATCGGAATAAGGGTTATAACTCTTGAATGAGGGAAGAGAATAAAATAAGCGCCGAGAACACCCGAGATCGCACCGCTTGCACCAACCGTTGGAATTTCAGAATGCGGATTTGTATAAACATGGGCATAAGCTGCTGCAAAGCCACAAACGAGATAGAAAAGTAAAAATTTGAAATGCCCTAATCTATCTTCAACATTATCCCCGAAAACCCACAGATAAAGCATATTTCCAATTAAATGCATCCACCCACCGTGTAAAAACATTGATGTCAGAAATGGATAATAAATTAACAAAAATGGAGCGACGGATTCCTTTAACTCAAAATATGTCGCCGGGACAACTCCAAACACATCAAAAAACTCCGATAAACTTTCACCAAGCGAAAGCTCAAAAAGGAAAATCAAAACATTTAAAACAATCAAAGTAACCGTCACAATAGGATAAGTTCTTGATGGAATTGTATCTTTAAGCGGTATCAACTTTCTCCTCCATAGATTTTTTTGACAATTTATATGCAAGATTTAAAATTGTGACGGGATGCATTACTTTGATATTTGCGTTTGCTTTTTTAAGTCCGTATTCAATTTGTGCGTGACATCCAGGATTTGCGGTCAAAACAATTTCAGCATTCGTTTCAAGTATATTTTTTATCTTTCGCTCAAGTATTTTCATTGAGTCCTCATACCTTAAAATGTTGTAAATCCCCGCACTTCCACAGCACCAGGTTGATTCATTAAGCTCAACAAAATCAATTCCATTCAAAGATTTGATAATTTTTCTCGGTTGCGCCGTTATTCTCTGCGTGTGCGCAAGATGACAGGCATCGTGATATGTGACTTTTAAATTTAATTCAACATCTGGCCTTTTGAAATCAATTTCGCACAAGAACTCATTAACATCTTTTGTCAATCTACTTATATTTTCGGCTTTTTCACGAAATTCTTTATCATCTTCAAACAATTCACCATACTCTTTCATAAATGCGCCACATCCAGCGGAATTAACAACGATAGCATCAAGTTTATACTTTGAGAAGGCAACTATATTTTTCTTTGCAAGTTTTTTTGCAGTTTCAATATCTCCGTAATGAGCCATAACCGAACCACAGCAGACCTGCTCTTTGGGGATATAAACTTCACAATTATTTTCAAGCAAAACTTCAACCGTGTCAATGTTAATTTTTGAATACATCACATTCATAAAACAACCTGTAAGAAAGCCGACTTTATACTTCGCTTCTCCATTTGGCTTCAAAACCTCTGGAAGAATCTCATCTGAAAACTTATCCGAAATTTCAGGGGCAAGTTCTTCAATTTGGAGCAATTTTTTCGGAATGATTTCGTAAAGCCCAAAATTAAACGCAAGTGGTTTCAATTTTTTCTGATAAAATCTCACAATTCGTGCGAAAAATTTAAACAGAGAATTTGATGCGAAAACAAATTTAAAAATTAACTTCTTCATAAACGCCTGCTTATCTTTACCGAGCTTAAAAATTTTAATTCGTGCGGATTCAACAATCTTTCCATATTTCACGCCAGCAGGGCAAACCGTTTGACATGCTTGACAGTCAAGACAAAAATACATCTCGTTTATAAAATCTTCGGTGAGTGGCAAATTTCCATCTTCAACTTCCTTCACAAGCCGTATCCTTCCTCTTGGGGATGACTTTTCAAGAAATGTTAAATTATAAGTTGGACAAACGGGAAGACACATACCACAATGCATACATTGGATTATAAGTTCTGGTGGAATTTTCAAGTCAAACATAGCCCGCTTCTTTTTATTTCAAACCCATAAATCTTTGTATTTTTCAATTTCCTCCCTTGAAAGAGGAAGACGACCTTCACAGCGTGGATTTATTAGGTCAAAAATTTTTCCAGGATTTAAAACTCCATTTGGATCAAGTGCTCTTTTTATCTTTCTCATAAATTCAATTCCAGCTTCGTTATATTGCTTTTCAAGAAATCTTCTTTTCGCAAGTCCAACCCCGTGCTCACCTGTTATCGTCCCGCCAAGTTTCAAAGCGAAATCAAAAATTTCCTCAAACGCTTGTTCAACTCTTTTCATTTCCTCTTTGTCTCTTTCATCCGTCAAAGCGGTCGGATGTAGATTTCCATCTCCAGCGTGACCGAAATTTCCGATTATGATTTGATATTTATTTGCAATCTCTTGAATTTTTTCAACCATCTCTGGGACAAAGCTTCTTGGGACGGTTGCATCTTCAAGTATAGTTGTCGGCTTAACACGAGCAAGCGCCGCAAACGCAGAGCGTCTTGCTGTTTTTAAATTCATTGCTTCAGTTTCTGAATTTGCAACTTTTAAATCCGTTGCGTTATTTTTTCTGCAAATCTCTTCTATCTTTCGGGCTTCTTCATCAACCTGCGCCGGATGTCCATCAACCTCAATCAACAGCAAAGCTCCTACATTTGTCGGCAATCCAAGATGTGCATAATCTTCAACGCATTTTATAGTCACATTGTCAAGAAATTCAAGCGTCGCCGGCGTGATATGATTTGCAATTATGTCTGAAACAGTTTTGCCCGCAGTTTTGATTGAATCAAAGAAAGCAAGCATAGTTCTTGAAGATTGTGGCTTCGGGATAAGTTTGAGCAAAATTTTCGTAAACACCGCAAGTGTTCCTTCCGAACCTATCAAAACATCTTTGAGGTTATATCCAGCTACATCTTTGACATTCTTCCCTCCGATGTTAAGTATTTCACCTGTTGGGAGGACGACTTCAAGACCGAGAACATAGTTTTTTGTAACTCCATATTTCAAACCCCTTAAACCGCCTGCATTTTCAGCCACATTCCCACCTATTGTTGAAATTGTCATACTTCCAGGATCAGGCGGATAAAATAAACCTTTCCTTTCAACTTCTTGATGAAGTTGCGCTGTAATAACCCCTGGCTCAACAAGCGCTGTTAAATTCTCTGTGTCTATCTCAATAATTTTTCTCCATCTGTTCATCAAAAGAATTATCGTATTAGGTAGTGGGACTGCGCCACCGCTTAAACCTGTCCCCGAACCACGGGGAACAACACCAAAATTTTCCTCATTGGCAAGTTTCAAAATCTGCGAAATATCCTCCGTTGTTCGTGGAATTACAATCGCCTCAGGTAAGCTTGCCAAACTTGGCGTGGCATCGTAAGAATAGGTAATTTTATTCTCTATTGAAGTTAAAACATTTTCTCGCCCGACGATCTCTTCAAGCCGTTTAATTACCCTTGCATCCATAAGCAACCAAATTTTTTCTCAATTTAAAGATAAAAAACTTAAACCCAAATGTCAAACGCTCAAAAAGCGTCTTCAACTATCAATATAAAATAAATCCAAAACTTTAACAAGAAGTTTTATTTCCTCCCAAACATATTCACAATCTGCGAAGATAAAACAAAACCAGCAATTCCACCAAGCCAGAGCGAAGCAAAAAGTTTAAAAGTTAAAATTTCAACATTTAAAAATTTTTCAAGCAAAAATTCAACAAGCGATGGAATCAAAGCGAGAACGAGAAAGAAATTGCTCTTTTTCAAAAGATTTTCCTCATAAACAAACCACGAAATCACCGAACCAAGTAGAGCACCAAGATATATCAAACTGCATCTTGAACAAACTGCAAGTTTTACGCCGTAAATGTAAAAACTTCTTGAATCAATCTGATGACAGATCGGTTTAAATGCTGAATTAAATCTTAAAAGTCAAACAGGAGCATGGATCGTTGCGGTTCAGCGTGGTGAAGAAATTTTCGCTAACCCATCTTCTGATTTTGTTTTAAATGAAGGCGATATGATCGTGATGCTCGGGAAAAGAGACGAAATTGAAAAAGCGATTGAATTTCTTGATGAGATTTAACAGGAGAGAAAAAGTCGTTTATCTTTTTGTCTTGCTTTTTGCAATTGTTTGGAACTTTCTCGTTTTAAGCCC
>NZ_CZVW01000006.1 GCF_001536065.1 Candidatus Chryseopegocella kryptomonas | reverse complement strand
TAAAAGGGATCTCTAAAATCGCATCTGCTGTAATTATTGCCGAAACTCATAACTTATCTAATTTCTCAAAACCGCAAGAACTTGTCTCTTTCTCTGGACTTGCCCCAGGGGTATTTCAATCAGGTAAAATAAAACAAAACCAAAAAACAACTAAAAAAGCAAATAAATATCTAAAATCAACTCTCTTCCTATGCGCACTATCGGCAGTCAGATTTAACCCCAAAATTAAATCATTCTACACTAATCTAATCTCAAAAGGTAAACCTAAAAAAGTTGCTCTAATAGCTTCCGCAAGAAAATTGATAATTCAATGTTTCTACTCAGTTAAGAAAAAATCAACGCAAAACGAATTTTTAACTTGACTTTGAACATAGAATCTCACAGGTTCAATTCACACTATCCCGCCCCGCGGTGGGGCGGGGTTTAAAAAAATAGTTTCAATCCCTCACAGGTTCAATTCACACATAATAAGTCGTGTTTTTTCCTGGATTGACAAAAGTATGTTTCAATCCCTCACAGGTTCAATTCACACATCTGTAACAAATTTGAAAAACGCATTAGAATTACTGTTTCAATCCCTCACAGGTTCAATTCACACAAGGATAATCCCAACTGTCCATTACTTGTAATAAATCCGTTTCAATCCCTCACAGGTTCAATTCACACCATACAGAAACTATGAAAGAACGATATATTTATTAATGTTTCAATCCCTCACAGGTTCAATTCACACCTAAAGTATATCTTCCTGATGGTAATGGGGCTTTGTTTCAATCCCTCACAGGTTCAATTCACACTAAGTAACAGCCTCAACACGATATTCTCCTTCTGTTAGTTTCAATCCCTCACAGGTTCAATTCACACCTACAGCTCGTTTAAATGAAGCATTGAAGATATTAAAGTTTCAATCCCTCACAGGTTCAATTCACACTTTTGATACCCACGTGTTCGAACCTGGATCATACTCAGTTTCAATCCCTCACAGGTTCAATTCACACAGAATTATCGAGGCACTCGAAGAAGATAATAAGAGAGTTTCAATCCCTCACAGGTTCAATTCACACCTATAAACAATTTGCGTAAACTTTACACAAAATTGATGTTTCAATCCCTCACAGGTTCAATTCACACGTTTCAACTCAAAAAAAATTGGAATTTGCTCCTTTGTTTCAATCCCTCACAGGTTCAATTCACACTGTAAAAACAAAAAAAATTGGACGCCATGAACTTCAGTTTCAATCCCTCACAGGTTCAATTCACACACGTAAGACGGGCGAAGAAAGCCCGTCTAGCATTTGTCGTTTCAATCCCTCACAGGTTCAATTCACACTTATGAAACTTACCTTTTTTCCGTCGATGCCTATCTGTTTCAATCCCTCACAGGTTCAATTCACACTTTCGACAGAAACAAACGAATACTGTTGGTAATTTAAAGTTTCAATCCCTCACAGGTTCAATTCACACACATTTGGACAAAATGACTGGAAATTTAGACTCTTTAGTTTCAATCCCTCACAGGTTCAATTCACACGGGGCGGGGTTTAAAAAAATAAAAAAGGGAGGAGAAGTGTTTCAATCCCTCACAGGTTCAATTCACACAGAGTGTGAGTCGGATTATGGAATAATAAAGCTGCAGTTTCAATCCCTCACAGGTTCAATTCACACGGGAGGAGAAAAATATGCTTACAAAAAAACAATTCTAGTTTCAATCCCTCACAGGTTCAATTCACACATGATGTTGTTCTTGCATAATAATTTTTAAGTATATACGTTTCAATCCCTCACAGGTTCAATTCACACCTACGTCCCTCCTGTGTCCCTCCATTTGTCCTTCCTTGTTTCAATCCCTCACAGGTTCAATTCACACAAGGAGGAAGGAAATATGACAAAAAAGGAATTTTTTGAGTTTCAATCCCTCACAGGTTCAATTCACACTCAAAATTTATTAAAATTCAATATAAATCTCAACCCGTTTCAATCCCTCACAGGTTCAATTCACACTGGGAAAATAATTGCTGCTATTCTCGTTCCGGTAGTTTCAATCCCTCACAGGTTCAATTCACACTTTTGAAAAGAAAATCGTCTCCTCGTCAGGGACGGGGGTTTCAATCCCTCACAGGTTCAATTCACACGATTCTCATATCTCGCCTTGTTTGCAAGGCGAGATAGTTTCAATCCCTCACAGGTTCAATTCACACAGATGAAATTGAACTTTTATTATCGTTGTTAAGATAGTTTCAATCCCTCACAGGTTCAATTCACACAAATTTATCAAATCTAAAATTCTCATCACTTGTAAAAGTTTCAATCCCTCACAGGTTCAATTCACACGTAATAAGGGAAAAATAGAAAAAATTTATTATAAAGTTTCAATCCCTCACAGGTTCAATTCACACTGATGAAGATAAACTTATTGGAGTAATTAAAACAGGGTTTCAATCCCTCACAGGTTCAATTCACACTCATTCGTTACTCTAATAGCAACAGCTTGCTTGTTGGTGTTTCAATCCCTCACAGGTTCAATTCACACCCGCTATTTCGCTTAATCTTTCGTTGACAAAATTCTCAGTTTCAATCCCTCACAGGTTCAATTCACACAAGGGCAAATTGAGTTAATGAGTTGAGATGAAATACTTGTTTCAATCCCTCACAGGTTCAATTCACACAGTATAGACCACGAAGACCTTGAATTTCATTTACCGTGTTTCAATCCCTCACAGGTTCAATTCACACTTATATCTTTTTAATCACAGGGTAACATTTAAGGATGTTTCAATCCCTCACAGGTTCAATTCACACGCAGGTTGATATGAAGTATAGCAAGAACACAAAATATGTTTCAATCCCTCACAGGTTCAATTCACACCCGTAAAAATTCCCATTTCCCTTAATGGGAAATGGGAGTTTCAATCCCTCACAGGTTCAATTCACACGCAACCCACGGCTTAGAAGGAAGGTTTGCGGATTTGTTTCAATCCCTCACAGGTTCAATTCACACAAAACAACCCCCGGTTTTATAAGAATGCTCATAACCGTTTCAATCCCTCACAGGTTCAATTCACACTTTCTCTCAACGCCACCGCCACAAGTTGGGGTGGCGTGTTTCAATCCCTCACAGGTTCAATTCACACATTTACTCGCTGATTTTGTATTTTTTGAAGATAGAGAGTTTCAATCCCTCACAGGTTCAATTCACACAAATAATAATAAAACATATATATTTATAGTGAAATTGTTTCAATCCCTCACAGGTTCAATTCACACGCGACGTTTGCGGGGCGCAGGGGATAAACATCTCAGTGTTTCAATCCCTCACAGGTTCAATTCACACCAACGGGAAATACTCTGTTGAAACCGGGCGAAAAACACGTTTCAATCCCTCACAGGTTCAATTCACACTATAAAATAGTGTTAAGAATTCAGTATCAAATTTCCGGGTTTCAATCCCTCACAGGTTCAATTCACACACCCCACGACGGGAATTGCGAATTGTTGATTATCGGTTTCAATCCCTCACAGGTTCAATTCACACTGGTTATCACAAGCGCAAACGATGGGAAGCATAAGTTTCAATCCCTCACAGGTTCAATTCACACCTCCCGGGCAAAAAAGACCCCGGGAGTTTTTACCGTTTCAATCCCTCACAGGTTCAATTCACACAATGCGACGGCGGTAAGAAGTATAATTGACCAAATAAGTTTCAATCCCTCACAGGTTCAATTCACACGGGATAAAGTCGCACATTTTGTTTGTGGTTATGCTCTGTTTCAATCCCTCACAGGTTCAATTCACACGCAACTGGGGAAAAATATGGTTATCACAAGCGCAAAGTTTCAATCCCTCACAGGTTCAATTCACACAATTACATTTTCGTAAATATGCACATCGTTTGCATACGTTTCAATCCCTCACAGGTTCAATTCACACAATGACAGAGTTGATGTCAGAAAAAATTATATCACATAGTTTCAATCCCTCACAGGTTCAATTCACACTAGCAAGAATTTTTGGGCTTATTATACAAGTATTGGTTTCAATCCCTCACAGGTTCAATTCACACTTAATAAAGCATATTAAAGAAAAATTTTCGCTTAATTGTTTCAATCCCTCACAGGTTCAATTCACACTAAAAAAAATAAGGGAGGTCAAAATGCTTAAAACAGTGTTTCAATCCCTCACAGGTTCAATTCACACGTAGATGTAATGGGTCATAGTGTTAGTGGTGGGGTGTTTCAATCCCTCACAGGTTCAATTCACACCCACCCAACAAAATGGGTGGAAAACATCTATCTTTGTGTTTCAATCCCTCACAGGTTCAATTCACACTCATCATCCGCGAAAGCCTGCGCAACAACATCAATCGTTTCAATCCCTCACAGGTTCAATTCACACATAATTTAAAATTAATGAGGGATAATAAAATGTATAGTTTCAATCCCTCACAGGTTCAATTCACACAAAAAATGGGAGCATTGCGGAAAATTTCCAATGCTTTGTTTCAATCCCTCACAGGTTCAATTCACACACGCAACCCGCGGGTAGTGGCTGCACGTCTTTAATATGTTTCAATCCCTCACAGGTTCAATTCACACAACTTAAAAACAATCACATCATTCAAGAACATGTATGTTTCAATCCCTCACAGGTTCAATTCACACTATTTAGTGACGACAGGATTTAAATTTTGCAAAAATGTTTCAATCCCTCACAGGTTCAATTCACACTTGGGCAACACCCTCACCAGGCGAACAATGCGCCTGGGTTTCAATCCCTCACAGGTTCAATTCACACCATTATCTCGCCCATTAACACCACAGCTCGTTTAAACGTTTCAATCCCTCACAGGTTCAATTCACACGAAAATTAAAAGAGATTACAACTGAAGATATTATAAAGTTTCAATCCCTCACAGGTTCAATTCACACAAGATACAATACAAAAGGATTAGAAATCATATCATTGTTTCAATCCCTCACAGGTTCAATTCACACTCTGATTGCAGTATTCCTCAACAAGATCCTGCGCCTTTGTTTCAATCCCTCACAGGTTCAATTCACACTAAATCAATTTCCTTTTTATTTTTAAAAAAAGTGTTGTTTCAATCCCTCACAGGTTCAATTCACACCTGGGTTTAACCGAAATTGCCCGTGATACGGCGGGAATGTTTCAATCCCTCACAGGTTCAATTCACACTCATTGATAACGCAATCTGGAGGGCGGGGATAAAAAGGTTTCAATCCCTCACAGGTTCAATTCACACAGAGCGTAAGGGAAGGAATTTTGGAGCAGGTTCGTGGTTTCAATCCCTCACAGGTTCAATTCACACTTCCCTGATAAACTCCTCAACCATTGCTTTTATAATTGCGTTTCAATCCCTCACAGGTTCAATTCACACAACCAAGCAATTGATGTTAGAACAAAACATTTAACACGTTTCAATCCCTCACAGGTTCAATTCACACTAGACCGAAGCAAAAAATTAAATCAACCAAATTCACACACTATAATATAATAAATTTTTTCGCCTTTGTCAAGTTGGAAAGTGTTAACTCAAAGCACGAATTTTTCCGAGGACCTCCCTGACAAAGTGTCAGGGATTGTGTCAGACAGGGGTTAAATTATTGAAAGACAGTTAGATTTTGCACGGATTTAATGTAAACTTCTTTACGGGGTTCTCGGAAAACGAAATAACGAATCTAATGCCCCGGGTATTCAAGTGCTTGCTCCTCTCCTTTTAAAACTCTTAAAACACCTAACGCAAGTGCTCGCATCTCATCTTCACCAGGAAAAACAAGCACCGGAGCAATAAACGAAACTCTTTCAATTATCCAATCCACAAGCATCTTTGAGTTTGCAAGTCCACCTGTCAAAACAATTGCATCAATTTTACCTTTTAAAACCGTAGACATAGCCCCAATTTCTTTTGCAATTTGATATGCCATCGCTTCATAAACTTCCCTCGCATATTCATCACCAGAGTTTATTCTCCTCTCAACCTCACTTGCATCATTTGTCCCAAGATATGCAACAAGCCCGCCTTTGCCCATAACCATCTTTCTTATTTCACTTTCAGTATATTTTCCAGAAAAGCAAAGAGTTATGAAAGGTTGAAGTGGAAGCCCCCCCTGTTCTCTCAGGTGAAAATGGTCCATCACTGCTGGCATCATTTGCATCAATTATTTTTCCACCTTTAACAGGGCAAACCGAAATTCCTCCTCCAAGATGTGCGATAACAAAATTTGCTTCTTCAAATCTCTTCCCAATTTTTTCGCTTGCAATTCTTGCGGTTGCGTGAATGTTCAAAGCGTGAGATAAACTTCTTCTTTGAATTAAAGGATGTCCCGAATATCTTGCCAATGGTTCAAATTCATCAACTGAGACAGGATCAACTGTAAATGCCTCAACACCTCCAATTTTTGCAATTTCATAAGCAAGTGCGCAACCAAGATTTGAAGGATGTTCACCTTGGAAATTATTTTTCGCATCTTCAAGCATCTTCTCATTTACACGATATGTTCCCCCACGCACAGGTCTTAACAAACCGCCTATTCCAACCACAGCTGAAAAGTCCGATGGTTTAAAATTTTTCTCCTTCAAAAAATCAAGAATTATCCTTAACCTGAAATCAAATTGTTCCCAAAGCGTTTTAAACTTTGCAAGTTCATCAGGCGAATGTCGCAAAATTTTTTGTTCAATCTGTTTTTCATCCTCAAAAATTGCAACCTTTGTTGATGTTGAACCCGGGTTTAAAACGAGAATTTTCATAATCTCGGAAGTATATGTTTTTAATTTACACGCCTTGAATTATTCAAAAAGCATTGTTAATTTAAAAAACAAAAACAATTTTCTTCAACAAGATTGCTCATAAATAAAAGATACGAAATCCAAGAGAAAATCGGTCAAGGTTCAATTGGAGAAGTTTTCAAAGCATACGACACTTATAAAGAAAAAATTGTTGCCATAAAAATTGCAAAACCAGAACCAACCGCAGAAGATAAACTTATAAACGAATTCAAGATAACCTCTCAATTTGAACATCCAAATATCATCTCGGCTTTTGACTTTGGCATCATAAGGTCAGGCGAGGATGATAAATATATCAACAGAAAATTTATTGTTTTTGAACACTGCGATATATACGATATTGTTAATTTCTTTTCTAAACTTGACTTTAAGAAAAAAATTGAAATGATAATTCAAATCACGCACGCACTTTACTTAATCCACAAATCCGGATACATTCATCGTGACATCAAACCCGAAAACATACTCTATGATTCAAAAAATGAACTTGTTAAAATAAGTGACCTTGGGCTGGCTGTTGAACTTGACGAGGCAACATCAGGAAAAATGCCCGCTGGAACATTGCTTTACATCGCGCCTGAAATCCTACGTGGTGACAAATTTGATCAAAGCGCAGACATTTATTCGCTTGGAATTTTAATCTATCATCTTTTGAAAGGTCATCCGCCATTTGAATCAGAAAATCCAATTGAAATAATTAAATGGCATCTCTCTAAAAAGAAACTTGACGATAAAGAAATTAACACTGAACTTATTGAACTTCTAAACTCAATGATTGATCCAGATCCTTCTCAAAGACCCAAAAACATGCTTGATGTTTTAAATAGATTAAAAAATTTGACTCCTGATTTTAAACCATCAAATAATTTCAAAATTAGAAAACCAATTGGAAAAAGCGAAGCCATTAAAAAAGCATCTGAAATTTTAAAGAACCTAAAAATTTCGCCTCAAGAAACAAAAATTATTTTGATCTCCGGAGCCGATGGGCTTGGAAAGACAAGTTTGACTCGTTACATAAATGTGGAAGCGAAAACTCTCGGATTTGAAACGATTATAATCAATGAACTCAATATCCAAAAGATTATAAACTTAATCACAAATTCACCACTCATTCTTAACCTGACCCCGGAATTGAGATTACAACTTGAAAAATTCAAAGATATAACTGCAATCAACCCGCACATTTCCATAGAATTTTCACAATTTTTAAAGAAGTTAATTTTTGAATCATCTTCAAGTTTTCCCGTTGCACTCTTTTTTGATGATTTGAACCCGAACGAATTAAATGTTGAGGTTTTTTTAAAATCGTTTCTCCAATTTGATGAATCATCTGGCGGAAGGATGGCAATTTTTATAACATGCAACAATGTTAATTTTTACACTTCTTTTATTAAAAAATTTGAGACAATTTACCTGCGCCCGCTCAATGTTGATGAAATCAAAGAATACATCATGATTAATTTTGATTTTGATGATGAAAGTGCAACAAAATTTGCCAAAGTGCTTGCTGAATATACCGGCGGAATATCTGCAATCGTTGAAATTTTTTCAAATTATCTTTCAAAAATTAGAGCAAACCCAAACTTAATTTCACAAATAGCAAAAATAAAATTTGATGAAATTCTCAACCAGATCAGTCATCTATCAAAAACACAAAAGCGAATCCTTGAGATATTAAGTTTGGGACAAGAACCCGTTGAAATAAAAATTTTGAACGAGTTTTTCTGCGAAAATATAACTTTACATTTAAACGAACTTCAAAGGTCTGGCTTCATAAAAATTGAGAATGAGAAGATATGCATATCTTACATGGCGTTGAAAAATTACATTGATGAAACAATTGATCCAGAAACACGCCGAAAAATTCATCTAAACTATGCGATAATTTATCTCAACCAGCCAAACTGGGAAGAAAACACTGACAAAATTTTACATCATTTTGTTAAAGCAAAAGATAAAACTGGAATTGAAAAATTCGCAGAGAAAGGAATTGAAAAATTGATTTTTAAAAACGAGTTTAAAAAAGCAATTGACCTTTGTGTGGAAATTTTTGAACTTTTGCCTGATTACTTGAAGGAAACATTCACCATAAAACTCGCAGATTTGAATCTGAAAATTGGAAATTATAGTGAAACAATTAACATCCTCCAAAAATCAGATGATCTTCAATCTCTTGAGATGAAATCTCAAGCATATTTTCATCTTGGTGAAACAGGGAAAGCAATGGAGATATTAAAAAACGCATTTGTAAATGCAGAAACACCTTATGAAAAAGTTCGTGTTGCAGTTAAACTTTCACAAATTTACGCTTCAAGCGGAGAAATTGAAAATGCATTTTTGATATTAAAATCATTTGAAAGCGAGAAAATAATTAAACTTCTTGCTAAAACTGAAACGCTTGGTGATTTTTACGCTGGGCTTGGGATAACTTCGCAGATGAAAGGTTTAGAAAAAAATGCAAGGAGATATTTTGAGTTAAGTTTGGAACAAAGGTTATCAAAGAAAGATAACCGCAAAGCGATCGCTGGATACAATAACATCGCAAATTTTTATAGCATCATCGGTCAACACGACGAAGCAATAAAATACTGGAAGAAAGCACTTGAAATTTCGGAATCAATCGGCGACATAATTCAGAATGCACACATATATAACAACATTGGAATAAGCCATTTTAAAAGAAGAAATTTTGAAAAGGCGGTTGAAAATTATCAAAAAGCACTTTCAATATACAAAACATTAAACGATGTCCCGGGAATGGCAAACGCTTTGGGGAATATTGCGGAGGTTCTCATTGAAGAATTTAAACTTGCGGAGGCATACGAAAATATAAATGAAGCCAAAAGATTGCACGAGCTATCAAAAAATCAAGATGGGATCTGCGAGGCAAATTTTTTGCTTCTCTCACTTTACTTAAACATTGGAGATTTAAACAGCGCAGAATTAATTCTAAATGAGATATCTGAAAAATGTCCGAACTTGCCAAAGCATTGGCTTGATTTTCAAATTGCTATTCTTGAAATGAAAAAGAAAAATTTTGATAGGGCAGAATCAATGCTTGCTGAGATTGAAAGAAATGAGCTTGTAAGACGAGAAAAAGAACTACACTTGAAAATTTTAATTTCTATGCTCAAATTAAGTTATGTATCAGAACAGTTTAAACTTCCAGAAAACATTGAGCTCCTACTGAAACTTGCGGATGACAGAGTTTCAAAATCAATGATTTTCTTTCTGCTTGCGCTTCTATACGAGAGTAAAGATAAAATGCTTGCGTTTAGATATTTGAACGAATCAACCGATGAACTTAGGGATGAATTTGCGGAGTTCAGATGGAAACTTTATCTTAAAATTGCAGAGTATTACAAAAATAGAGGAATTGATGTTAAGTTCTTGCAGTATTTTGAACAGAGTTTGTTGAGCTTTGATGAATTGATAAGAAGGATTAAAATTCCTAAGTTTGTGAAGGCGTATGTTGAAGATGTTGAGAATGAAAAATTTTACAACCTGCTGCAAAAATTAAATGTTTGAAGAAAAATTGAGCCAGAAATTTAGAATATTTCTCGCAGGCACAAGCAAGGCGACACTTGAAGACATAAGAAAGTTTATACCTGTTGAAGAAGGTTATTTTGACATTACTTTGCTCACATCTTACAACTCTATGAAAAGGTTTTTATCTCGGAATCCAGACCTTTTAATTTGTGTAATTTCAAATCGTGGAGATGAGACACTGCTTGATCTGGGAATTGAAAATTTCTCAACGCAGAACATTGCTTGTGTTGATTATGTTAAGTCGTATAATTTGACAGTTAAGTTGATAAAGTCAGGCGTGTCATCCTACTTTTCAATGCCTGAGGATAGCACAACATTTTCCGATTTTATAAGAGAAAGAGCGCTTGATTGGAGAAGGAAATTAGATGCTGAGAAACTTCTCAGCATAAGAAAAGAGCAATTTGATTTCAGCAAGTTTATTGGTAATTCGCCGAAAATGCAGGAAGTTATGGCGCTTGTTAAAAAAGCGATTGAACATAAAGATTTAACTGTTTTAATAACTGGTGAAACTGGGACAGGTAAAAATCTTCTTGCTCGCATTATTCATCAAAACACATATTCCGAGATAAGACCTTACATTGAGATAAATTGTGCTTCTTTGCCTGCGACACTTCTTGAGTCAGAACTATTTGGACATGAGAAAGGAGCTTTTACAGATGCGAAAGATAGAAAAGCGGGTTTGTTTGAAATTGCAAATGGTGGAACAATTGTGCTTGATGAAATAGGAGACCTTGAGTTGAATTTGCAAGCGAAAATTTTGAAGGTAATTGAAGATAAAACATTTAGAAGAGTTGGTGGAGTTGAAACATTGAAATTTGAAGGAAGGATAATTGCAGCTACAAATCAAAATCTTGAGTTGCTCGTTCGTGAAAATAGGTTTAGAAAGGATTTATATTACAGGTTGATGCTTTTGCCGATTCATCTCCCACCGCTTCGTGAAAGGGGCGATGACATATTCATCCTTGCGGAGCACTTCATAAAAGAATTCAATGAACTTTACAGAAAAAATCTTCCAAAGGTTCGTGGTTTATCCCCGGAGGCGAAAGCTTTTTTCAGAAATTACACTTGGCCTGGAAATGTTCGTGAGTTAAGGCATGTAATAGAAAGAGCCGTGTTATTGACAAACAATGAATATCTTACGCCGGAAGATTTCCAAAATTTTGTTGAGAAGAAAATGACGATAAATATATCCGAGGAAGCATCACAAAACATACATATATCATTACCATTTGAATCAGCAAGTTTGCAAAATTTTGAGCGTGAGGTTATAAAAACGGTTCTTGCGCGCGTGTCCTGGAATAAATCTCAAGCTGCAAGGATACTTGGCATCTCCCGCCCACGACTTGACCGCCTGATTCAGAAGTATTACATACACCCGATGAAATAGTTTATTACAACTGCAACATTTCGTTGCAACAAGGTATTACAATTTTACCAAACCCCGCCTTTTTTAAGAAAACGAAAAGTTAAAATTACAGGAACAAAAATTTTATTTTTCAATCACTTCATTAAAGAGGGAATTTGATGGCATAATTTTTGCAAAAAATTAATGTGAATAACTTTTACGTTCTTTACATATCGGAGAAAAATGGATATGTGTAATGATTTGAAACGAATGTCCTGCATTCACAAAGTGGAATGTTAAAATTTGTGGTGCGTTTTGTTAAATGCAAGTGATTTCAGACTTATCAATTAGCAAGTTGCATCTGTTCAACAAGATGAAATTGAATTTGTCGTG
Organism: Candidatus Chryseopegocella kryptomonas; assembly: GCF_001536065.1. Lineage (GTDB taxonomy): Bacteria > Bacteroidota > Ignavibacteria > Kryptoniales > Kryptoniaceae > Kryptonium > Kryptonium kryptomonas. The sequence continues at coordinate 111,632 of NZ_CZVW01000006.1, read as the reverse complement.
TGATTTCTTGGAACTATAATGATAGGCGCGTATTAGGTTAAACTTAAGTTATTGTGTGTCGCTTCGGAATGCAACTTAAACTTGTATAAAACAATTTGTGGTTTAAGAATTTGCTGCACCGCAGAAAGAGTATTTTAGTTAAGAGTGTTTCTTGTTAAAAATTTTCTAAACACAAACTAAATGTCAAACTAAAAAACAGGAGGTTACCATGAAGCGTCTTATCTCAACACTCGGCGTCATTTTAGTTGTTATCAGCTTGTCTTTCTTCTTAACAAGCTGCGCAGATAACCCGGTTGGTTTCTCAACTGGAAAACCGGGAATCGTCAACAGGGATGGTCAGGTTAAATTGTTGAAATGGAACGATGCTTTCAAGCAGGAACTTCTTGCAAAGAAAGGATTTGCGGGCAAATGGGTGTTTCCGGATAATGACGCAACCGTTGGAGGAAAAAAGACCTATAACAATTCAGTTTACATTCCTGCTGGTGCGGTAAGCGAGCCGACATATGTCACAGTTGAAGTTCTCGGCGGAGATTATGCAGCGGTTGAATTTAACCCGAGCATGACATTTAACAAAAATGTCACTATTACACTTTCATATGCAGGGGTTGATCTTGGTGGCGGTTCACCTTATGATTTGAAGCCAGTGTGGTATAATCCTGAAACCGGAAACTGGGAATATGTTAACAGCCCAGTCACAGTTGATACAAAGAAACAAACGATCAGCTTCCAGACGAATCACTTTTCAAGATATGGTTGGTCGTGGTAATTTGCTTTAATCAAAACCTTTACAATAAGGAGGTAAAAACCTATGAAGCGAATTAAAACAAGCTTTTTTGATAAAATAGTAGCCGTCGCCCGCAGATACTGCGGGGACGACTTCCTTAAAAAAATTTGAAGAGAGCATCAAAGAACGAGAAGAAAATCTCGTTCTTGATCTGAAAGAAGCAAAAGACAAAGTTCAAGTTGAACCCGAAATTCAAGATGAAATAATAGCCGAGATTAAATTTGACACTTTGTTAAGTTTGTCCGGTGAAATTCTTGAGCCGTATAAGTTCATTCAGATGTGTTTTGATATAGGAGATATTTGTTTAACATATGGTGAATTTGATAAAGCGGAGAATTGTTTTCTGCTGGTTATAAAAAGAGCTGGAAAAGGTCGTGAATTTGAAGAAGCAAGAGCGAAGGCATATGTAAAGTTAGGCGAAGTGAAAACGAAGCAGAATGAATTGAACGATGCTATATCAGCATTAAAACAAGGGATGAAAATTTACCAGAAGTTGAAAAATACGGATGGAGTTGCGCTATGCGAAAATGGTCTTGGGATAGCGTTTTACGAAAGCGGTCGCTATGATTTCGGGACGAGTTATTTTAATCAAGCGTTGAAGAAGGCTGAGAAGACGAAAAATGAGGAACTCATTGCGCGACTTCACATAAACCTTGGAATAATTGAGAGCATGCGTGGAAATTGGGATAAAGCGATATCTCATTTCCAGCAAGCACTGCCACGGCTTGAGAAAAGAGGCGATGCCTTGCGGCTTGCTCAAACATATCACAACATCGGGATGACGCTCATTCATAAAGGTGAATTCAAAAACGCAATAAATGAATTTGATAAAAGCATTGAACTTGCGCAGAAACTTGAAGATAGTTATATGCTTGCTCTCGCTTATCTTGGGAAAGCTGATGCTTATGTTCATTTGAAGGATTTACCTTTGGCGACCGCTTACGCAACCCGTTCGCTTGATATATTTTACAAAATTGGAGACAGGCAAAGCATTGCAGACGCATATAGAATTCTTGGCGTTATTCAGCTTGAACGAGGCAATTTACATCTTGCGGAAAGCTATTTTAAAACTGCGATTGATTTAAATCTTGAATTCAAAAACTGGCTTAATCTCGGCGAAACATACTATGAATTGAGTCAGCTTTATAAAAAGCAGGATGATATTGCAAAAGCGCGTGAATCGTTGAGCTCGTCTTTGAAATACTTTAAAAAGATAAAAGTGAAATCATACATCGCCAGAATCCAAGAAGAATTAACAGCGTTAAAATCAGCTTAAGTTAATCAACCGGCGGTTCTTCGTGGAACCGCCGGCTTTTAAAAATTAAATTTGGTTTAATCAAAATGATTGAAAATGTGGACATATTTGAAGAAGTCAGAAAGAAAATCACCGATGTAAAGAAAAAAATTGAAGAGCTTGAGGGGGAAAAGCACAGAAATCTTGAAATCATCCTTAATGTAGTCAAAGCCATAAACTCCTCACTCATACTTGAAGATGTTTTGAAGATAGTTCTTGACAATTTAATTTCGCTTGCAAAAGCTGATAAAGGATGTTTGTTTCTTGTAAATGGAGAAGAAGTTTTAAAATGTGCTCTTGCGAGAAACTCAAGGGGGGAAACAATTAACGAAGAGGCAATCTCCTACAGCAAAAGCATAGTAAATGATGTTTATTTAAGTGGCGAGCCAATAGTAATTGAAGATGTGTTAAATTACAGCGACTTTATGAAAAAGGAAAGCGTTGTCGCTTTGAATTTAAAAACAATAATTTGTGTTCCGCTTACGGTTGATTCAGAAAGAATTGGAGTTGTTTATGTGGATAGCAATCGTGTTTCAGAAATTAACAAAAATGAAATACTTCAACTTTTTGAGATACTTGCTGGTCATGCAGCAATTGCAATTAGAAACGCTAAACTTTACGAAAAACTTTCAAAAGCGTATGCTGATTTACAATCTGCAAATGAAGCGATGATAAAAGCAGAAAGAATGGCAACACGTGGAGCGCTTGCTTCCGAAATAGGGCATGAACTCTCAAATTACCTCACAATTATTTCCATCAATGCAAAACTTATTTCGCGTGAGATAACAAAAATTTCACAAGATGAAAGATTAAATAATTCCCTTTCATCTCTTCTTTCTGGCATAAATAAAATGAAATACTTCATCAGAGGTTTGCTTGACAGTGCCGAGATGAAGCCAAACAAACAGCCATCGGACATAAACAGCATAATCCGCGACACAATTCAATTTGTCCAGCCATTGTCAAGATATTCAACTGTTAAATTTATTGAAGAACTTGACCCTGAATTGCCGATTGTAAATGTTGATCCATTCCAGATACAGCAACTTTTGATAAATCTTTACAAAAATGCAACTGATGCAAGAAAAGATGCAACAATAATAACGAGGACATATTTTGATAAAGAATTCAACAGAGTTGAGATAAGAGTTGCTGACAACGGTCCAGGCATCCCCCCAGAGGTCAGAGAAAAACTTTTTAACATAAACTTAACGACAAAACCCGGAGGACACGGCTACGGTCTTATGATCTGCAAAAAAATAGTTGAAAATCACAACGGAAAGATAGAGTTAATAAGCGAAGTTGGAAATGGAACGGAATTTATAATTTCAATTCCGATTGATTCTTAACACGAAGAAGTTTCAACGGCGCTCGGGGACATTGGGAGGCTAAGTGCCTCCCTTTTTTATTTTCGTGGAACGAGAGCATAATTTGATATTTGATAAACTTTTGCTCCTTTAACCATCTCAATAAGTGAATAATTATGCGTTGCCATGATTACGGAAGTCCCACGAAGATTAATTTTCATCAAAAGTTCAATTATCTCAAAAGATGTGTCAGGGTCAAGATTTCCTGTCGGTTCATCTGCAAGGATTAAAAATGGCTCATTGACGATGGCTCTTGCTATTGCAACTCTCTGTTGCTCACCTCCAGAAAGTTCATCAGGCATGCTGTTTTTCTTATGGCTTAAACCAACTTCTGCAAGAGCCATTAAAACTTTTTTGTTAACTTCCTTTCTCTTCGCACCTGTCACATAAAGAGCGAAAGCAACATTTTCAAAAACATTTCTATCATCAAGCAATTTAAAATCTTGAAAAATTATCCCAAGTCGCCTTCTCAAATACGGAATTTGTCTTCTTTTTATTCTTTTTGAATCAAATTTTCCAACGATAACCCTACCACGATTTGGGAATATATCCATATAGATTAACCTTAAAAGCGTGCTTTTCCCTGAGCCAGTTGGTCCAGTTATGAAAACGAATTCGCCATCCTCAACTTTGAAATTTAAATCTTTAAACACGAGATTATCTCCAAACCAAACGGATACATTTTGAAACTCAACCATTTCGTTTTTCCTTTTTCTTTAAAACAAAATGAACCCTTTCTGAAAATTCACTTGCTTGAACAAAAGAAAAATCATCAAAACAAGCAAGCATCTCAAAACAACCAGAATTTTTAATTGCGTCTTCAATTTCAGAAATTTTGTAAATCTGTTGAACATGCCTTTCAAAAAATTTCTCTCCGTTAATTTCAATCTCAAATTCGTTTATGTGCTTTCTCTCATCTCTCAAGTAATAACTTCGCCTCACATATTTAAAATTGCGGTGTTTTTCGCTTAAATTCATCAAAATTGCATTCTGAATTGAATTATACTCGGTTGAAATGTCAAAAATAAAAATCCCTTGATCATCAAGCGAACCCCAAACATTTTCAAAAAGTTTGTAAAAGTTTTCAATTCGTGGCAAATAATTTACACTATCATAAAGGCACAAAGCAACATCGTATTTTTTATCCGTTTTAAAATCCAGCATATCCGAGACAAAAAACTTAACATCATCACTTTTTACTTTCATCTTTGCCTTTTCTATCATTTGCGCTGATGAATCAACTCCATCAACTTCAAAGCCCTGTTTTTTCAAAAGCAAGATCATCGTCCCTGTCCCGCAGGCAAGATCAAGAATTCGTTTTGCTTTCGGCTGAAAATTTTTCATCAGTTTCGTTATGTATTTTGACCACCTTTTATAAGGGACATCACGCATCACAAAGTCATAAATTTCAGCAAGTGCGGTATACGGTTCAGTTTGAATCATTTTATCAAGATTAATTCTTTTTGTGGCGTGCTCAAAAATTCAGCGCCAGTTTCAGTTATCAAAACATCTTCTTCAAGCCCAATTCTTAAGTATCCATTTCTTTCCTTGCTGTAAAGATAAACAGACGGTTCAAGTGCAAAGATTTGCCCGGGCAAAAGTTTATAAAACGGTTTCTTGCCGTATCTATCTTTCCAATTTGGACCAAGTATCGGACCTATTTCGTGAGTTGAATAACCGATGACATGACCTGCTGCGTGAGGATACTCTTCATATCCAGCAGACAAAATCACAGCTCTTGCTGAACTATCAACTTCAAATCCAGTTGCTCCAGGTTTCATTTTTTTAAATCCTTCTTCAATTGACTTAACATTTGTTTCAAACATTTTCAAAATGTAATCCGGCGGTTGCGTTTCATCTTCTCTCAAAACATAAGCCGTTCTCTGAATATCCGTGCAATATCCGCTCAAATTTATCCCAAAATCAATCGTTATCAAATCTCCACGCTGTATCACATAATCCGATGGTTCAGAATGACCACGCGTTATTCCAGCGTTAACACTTGGACAGCTTTCTTCTTCCCACGATGGACCAACGCCGTAATCTCGCATCAACTTCTTAATGTAATTCGCAACATCTTTCTCAGTTGTTTTCCCAGGTTTTATCACCTCATTTGAAAGCGCTTTTGAAATTATTTCTTCAGTTATCTTCACCGCTTCCCGCATTATTTCAATCTCTTCTGGCAATAGCTGACTTCTGTAAGCAATCACAATGTTTTCCGAGGAAATAAATCTTTTTGCAAATTTTTCACCAAGTGTGTTTTTAAGATATTCAAGCATACTGGCAGTAAGACCATCCGCGATGGGTGAATCCTCAGAGATGTTAAGTGCAATCTTTTTCGGGTTAATCTCTTCAACAATTTTTTTCAAATGTGGAGCAAGACCTTCCTTTTTATATGAAATCACTGTGTCATAAATCCCGGACTTTTGAATTGGGTCAACATCGTAGCTTGCGCATATTGCGATTTTTTTGAGATTTTTATCTTCATTGACAAAGATAAGAGCGGTTTTTGCAACTGCTTTATCGGCTGATAAATCTTTCGCAAGCGGGTCAACCGCATACTCACGGGTTAGAACAATCCACATATCAATGTTTTCATTTTTCATCGTTTTAAGAACAAATCTGTCAAGTTTAATTTTCTTGATCTCAAAAAATTTTTCTTGCGACATGCGTTTTATTTTTCTCGGCGTTTGAACAGGGGTTTCCCTAACGCACGAGCTTATGTTGAAAAGCAAAAGAATTAACAGTGCAAAAATAATTTGCATTTTCCATTTTCCTTTTTTGTTTTTCTCGGTTTTAAGTTAGCAAATGTGATTTAATAAAGCAAAAGAGTTGAAATTGTGTCAAAGGTTGATTTTTTGGGTTTGATTTTTTAATTTTTAATAAGCATTTACCCGCCCCTGTAGCTCAGCATGGATAGAGCAGCGGTTTCCTAAACCGCGTGTCGCAGGTTCGAGTCCTGCCAGGGGCACTTTTTAACTTAACAGATGTATGTTCCCGATGTTAATTCTTCTTAAACCCGCAGATACAGCTGCGTTGAAACACTCTGTCATCAATTTTCTACTTGTCGTTGGAAGGTCGCTTAAATAAAAGTGAGGATAAAACGCAAGAAGCGAATATGGGATATCGGGGTTAATTTCGCTTATAAATTTCGCAATTTTATAAACTTCCTCACCATCAATATATCCGGGGACTACCAGCGTGCTTGCAACAACAAGCGGTGGCTCGGGGCGTTGGTCTATAAAACCACAAGCAAACTCAAAATTTTCAAGCACTTTTTTATTGCTCACACCGCAAAGCGCAATGTTTAAATTTTCGCTATACGCCTTTAAATCAAACTTTATACATCCGCCTGATTCAAGAGATAATTTAACAGCGACATCAAGAAATTTTTTGTTCATATTTCCATTTGTCTCCCAGCAAATGCGAATGTTTTTATTCCGTTTCAGAATTATTTTTGATGTTCTAATTGCGTGAATTATTTGAGTTGATGGATCTCCACCAAAATAACAAACACAAAATGTTTTTTCATCAACGACATCTGCAAGTTCGTCAGATGAAATTTTCATCGCCCTCTTCACATCTGTTTCTCTAAAATGCCAGTTTTGACAGAACAAACAATTGAAACTACAACTTCTATAAAACACCGCAAGATTTTTCATTCCCCTTTGTTTAGAACCATCGCAAACCCAATCAGCGACACAATTTGTCGGAAGTGGATCAAAATACCAATCAAGCAGTCCATCTTTTGCAGTTCCAGCGAGATGAGAAAGCTTTCCGTTTATATTCATCCTTAAACCACAATAGCCAAAGCTATTTTCTGGGATTATGCATTTGTTTTCGCAGATTTCACACTTAACACTTTTAAGCGAGTTTGAAGATGGAATTTCAGAGGTAAGGTTAAATTCTGCCCTTGTCTTTTTATGAATGGATAGAATTTTATCAAGGACATTGTTTTTATTTGAGCGGATGCAATCAATACAAGCATTTAGAGTTTTTGAAACAAGTTTTTCTCTACCGCAAATTTCACATTTTTTCATTTTAAAATCGGGCGGGAAAATCCCCGCCCATAACTTTTTTACTTTTCAAAAATTTCATCAACAGGGACAATGCGGAAATTTTCAAGTTTTGCGTTAAGTTTATACTCTTGAATTATTTTATCCTCGTCAAGTATTGATTGAGAAACAGGGCTTACATAACTAATCGGGCTTGGTTTATTTGAAACCAAATCTTGCATGTATGAATTTGCATCTTTCGTGACAGCGACAATTTTTATGTTTTCAAAATTGAGATACTTCTTTATCGCATTGTTGACATCTTCAACTGTTAACTTCGGTAGTTCTTTTTGAATTTTATCAATGAAATACTCAATCCCGTACCAGTCAGAGTCCATCATATAGCCAAGGCGTCTGTTAAGCGTTTGAACCCAGAGCTTTGAATAGTTAAGTAAAAATTCCCTCGTTGATTCAAAGTCCTCTTTGCTTAAACCATTTTTGACAAGAATTTCAAGTTCTCTTATCGCCTGTCTTAAAACAAAATGCCTGTTTTTATTCTCAACAGGTCTTATCCAAACGCTAAAATACTGATGTCGTCTCGGAATGTTCGGGACTGGAAAAGTTGAACCCCCATCTTGAACGAAATGTTCAATATATGAATAATCTCCGTAATTTAAACCACGCTGTCCTCTTATCTTTTGCATCAAAATTCCGTTAAATGTCCTATGTTCACCAAAATATGAATTAGCGATCATCAATGCGTAAAAATCTTTATGCGAGCGATTTATCGGGATTGGAAATCCAAACGAAATTGCTGTTGAACGTGTTTCTTTTTCAATCAGTAAAAATTCAAGTCCGTTGATTCGCTTTGGTTCGGGGAGTTCAACTTGTTCTGGTTTTCCAGGTGGAAGTTTTGAGAAATCTTTTTTTATTCTCTGGATCAAACTTTTAGGATAACCACCAGCAATTCCAAAGACAATGTTACCCTGTGTGAAATATCTTTTGTAAAATTCTTTAACATCTTCAAGCGTGATATTGTTTAACCCTTGCACCGTTCCAAACTCAGGCGATTGATAAGGATGACCTTCGTAAATAAACGAAACGAGTGCTTGTTTCCCAAGTTCCTCATCATTTCCGGTTCTTATCGTCGCTTTGATATAATTCAAAAGCAAATCTTTGTTTCGCTTGAAATCGCCTTCATCAAATCTCGGATTCAAAATCAAATCGGAGAAAATTTTATAAAATTTTTCAATATGGTCTCTGTGCACTTCTCCAATTATTACGCTAACCTCTTTGTCAAACTGATAGTTTATCCTTGCTGCCCATGGGTAAAGTTTTTCTTGAACTTCTTTATATGTTAATTCCTTCGTTCCACCTTGCGCAAGCATCAAAATAGTTAAAGCATTCAAACCTTCTTTCCCTTTCGGGTCATTTATTGAGCCCGTTTCAATCATAACTCTGAATGTTATTATCGGATAATTTGGACTGTAAAGTTCTTTAATCCTTATTTCCGAATTTTGGGCGATTGAAAATGCGCTGAATAAAATCATCAGAGTAATTAATTTTTTTGCTCTCATTTTTTCTCCTCCGTTAATGTTACGATTGTTCTATTTTGAGGCGTGAGATATTTTTGAGCGGTTTTCATAATATCCTGCGGTGTTATCTTGTCATAAAGAGCGTAAAGTTCATTGACAGATTCTGGATCACCTGTAAGTTGGAAATAATGTCCAACTGTGTAAGCGACGCTATTTGGATTATCAAGCGACATAGCAAACGAGTATTTTAGATAAGATTTGACTTCATCAAGCCGTTTCTTTGAAACTGGTTTTGTTTTCAATTCTTCAATTGCATTGAAAATTTCATTCTTGACAGAATCAATCAAACTTTCATTTTTAATTCTTGCCATAATGATGAACAGGAATGGATCTCTTCGGTCTGGCGCATCGCCGTTTATGAAGTCAACCCATTGCTTTTCTATGACAAGTTTTTGATAAAGCGGTGCGGTTTTTGAAAATAAAAGTTCAACAATTAAGTCAAACGCTGCACGTTCAACATTTTTAGTTGAAAATTCTGGAATGTGATACCCAATTGCAAGATAAGGCAAAGTTTTACCTTTCCAAGGGATATGACCAACTTTTTCTTCTGTTTGCGGCGGTTCAACAGGGATTTCAGGTTTGTAATTTCCTCTCTTCCAGTTTCCATAGTATTTTTTGACAAGTTGAATCAACTTATTTTGATCAAAATCTCCAACCACAACAATTGCACAATTTTCGGGACGATAATAGCGATCAAAAAATTTCAAACTGTAATCATACTGGTTCGGCATATCAAGAATGTCCTTAAGAAATCCAATTGTCGTGTGCTTGTATGTGTGAGTTGTAAAGGCAAGGTCTTGAAGTTTTTCATAAAGAGCAAGAAATGGACTTGAAGCGCTTTTGTTATATTCACCAAGTATTGCTCCTGCTTCTGTTTTAAATTGTTCCTCCGTGTATTTTAGATTCATAAAACGATCCGATTCAATATCAATTATTGTTTCAAGAGCGTCACTGCTTGCGACGATGTGATATGCAGTCCAATCTGCGGTTGTAAAGGCGTTTGAATCAGCGCCGAGCCGTTTTAAGATATCATTGTAAACTTGTTCAGGATATTTTTCCGTGCCACGGAACATCATATGCTCAAAAAAGTGCGCAAAACCAGATTTCCCAGGCTCAACTTCATTTCTTGAACCAGCTCTGACAACAGTGTAATACGCAATTATCCCAGGTGAATCAAAGGGAACAGATAAAACTGTTAAGCCATTGTCAAGGACAACTTTGTTAATTTTGAACGGAAAAATTTTGTTTTGAGCTACTGAAAAGGTGGAAAGCAAAAGCATCATAACGAGGAAAATTGATTTTTTCATTTTAGTTTCAAATTTTGTTTGCGTGTTTGTTTTAATTTTAATCTGAAAAGAGAAAATATCAAAAATCATTTCACTCCTGTTAACTTCGCGTCTCTTCCAAGGTGTTTGTTAAACCAGGAAATTATTCTTTTGCCAATGTCCGCGATAAATTTTGGCTCTTGGACACCGTGTGGAGTTCTTGGATAAATTATCATCTCGGTTGGACAACCCTGTCTTTTAAGAGCATTGTAAAATTCTTTTCCCTGAGAAATTGGAACTCTAACATCAACTTCACCGTGGATTATCTGCGTTGGCGTTGTAACACCCTTTACATTGAATATAGCCGAATGTTTCATATAAACATCAAGCCGATCCCAGAATTCACCGCTGAAATAATCAGGCAAGAAACTTGGAATATCAGCTGTGCCTGTGAAGCTAATTAAATTTGTCACGCCTGCTCCAACGCTTGCTGCTTTAAATCTTTTCGTCTTCGTCACGATAAACGATGTCATATATCCACCGTAGCTCCATCCAGCAACGCACAAACTTTCTGGATGAACAACTCCCATTTCAATCAACTTATCCACACCAGCCATCAAATCGTCATAATCCCCAAAGCCCCAATCGTTGTAATTTGCAAATCTAAATTCTTTTCCGTATCCACTGCTTCCTCGTGGATTTGGTCTTAGGACGACATATCCTTCCTGTGCAAAAGCTTGAATTGGATAAACTGCACCAGCAGCTGTGAAAGTTTGCGTGAAAACACCAGCAGGTCCACCGTGAACAAGCAAGACAAGCGGATACCTGCGACCCTTTTCATAATTCACAGGATAAGTTACAAGCCCTTCAATCTCAAATTTTCCATCTTTTGACTTCCATCTTAAAATTTCTGTTTTTCCCATTGGCAACTTCGGAAAATCAGAATTTACATCGGTTAATTTCTTCGGTTCAAACTTTTTTAATGAAGTGACATAAACATCCGGCGGGATTTCGGGATTTTGATAGACAAATGCCATTGTGCTTCCATCATAACTGAATGAAACGCCTGTGTAATTTCCATCATCTGGAGTTAAAGCTCTCGGTTTCCCGCCATCAACAGGCAAAGCCCAAACCCGCTGTGAAGTTCTGTATGCTTCACTTACATAAACTTCTTTCCCATCTCTTGACCATCCAATGATTCTGCAATTCTCATCATATGTCGGCGCTAACCTCTTTGCTTCTCCACCAGTTGCTGGAATCACATAGACATATCTTAACCCAGCCCATTTTATTTCTCCACCATCTGATTCAAAAGCAATCCATTTTCCGTCTGGAGAAAACCTTGGATTCGCATCTGAACCTTTCCATTTAACAAGTGGCTTGATTTCTCCGCTATCAGATGGGACTATTGAAATGTCAGAGGTTGTCCATACATCAGCGGTTGGATTTACTTGATGTGAAAAAACTATAAACTTACCATCGGGAGACCAGTCAAAAGATGTTATGTGAAACTCACCTGATGTTAAACGCTTAACTTTATACTCACCTCTCTGATCTTTTTCAAGTGAGACGATGTAAAGATGAGCATATTTATAATTTTTATCAACGACAACCATATCAAGCTTTTCTTTCTTCGCTTTTATCTCTTCTTCTGTTTCGGGATCAGCGCTTGTGAAGGCAATTCTTTTTGAGTCAGGAGCCCAGCGATATGAAATTACGCCCGACTTAACTTTTGTTATTTGCTCCGCTTCACCGCCTGTTAATCTCAAAATCCAGATTTGATTTTTGCCGTCGCTTCCCCTTGCCGAGAGAAAAGCAAGATATTTTCCATCCGGCGAAAAAGATGGGGAAGTGCAAGATTTTTCGCCAAATGTAAATTGATAATTCATTTTTCCATCTGATGAAGCAACCCAGATATGCGTCAAATACTCTGATTTTTCACCTTCCATCAAAGGAACAGAAACAGTGTATGCAATTAACTTTCCATCCGGAGAAATCGCTGTTTCACCAACACGCTTAAATTTTATCATTACATCTGGCGTCCATTTGTCCTGCGAAAGCAAATGGCTTGAAAAAGTAAGTGTTAAGAAAAGCAACCAAAGTTTAAATCTTTTTGCTTTCATAATTTACCTCCATTTTTAGTTTGTTAAGAATCCTTTTGGTTTGAGTTTAAGTTCAATAATCTTCCAAAATTCATCTGGCTCACCATCAAGTCGCCATATAGCAATTCCAGCAAGTCCATACTTTTCAACAAGTTTTAATTTTTCAGACAAACTTCTTTCATCCTCAAAGTAAATCACATTTTCAACGCCATTTTCGTCTTTGAATTTAAAATAAGGCGATTTCGCTTTCCCATCCCATTTCTTTTTCAGATTATATTTTGCTATAACTTTTTGAAGTTCGGGATAATAAATTCCTCTTCCTTGCGAATTTCCAACCCACCATCTTCCGTAGAAAGGAATCCCAAGAATGATTTTCCGTGGTTTTATCCCTTGCGAAATTGCAAATTTTATCGTCTCTTCAACCCACCATTTAGGCGCAACAGGTCCAGGCGGATCAAGTCGTCCTGAATAATCATAAGCCATTATGATAAAATAATCAACGACTTCACCTAATTCTGCGTAATCATAAACCCCAGCCCAACCTGTAAATTTTTCCTGTGTCTTTGAGACGACATCAACGCTTACAATTTTTCCATAATTGTGAAGTTTTGCACATACAAGTTCAACAAATTTCGTGTATCCATCGCGAACACCGATGAACGGACCTTCAAAATCAAGATTTATTCCAATGTAATTTCCATCAAGAACAAATTTCAAAATTGAATCCGCAACTCTTTCTCTCGTCCTTGGGTCTGAAAGTAGGGCTTCCGCAACATCAACTCTAAACCCGTGATTTACAACGAGAGGCATAACAGGAAGATCGTTTTGAAGTGCAAAATTTAACAACCCTGAATCTATATCTGCAATTACATTCCCAACGCTGTCAATTCTCAACCATGTTGGCGAAACTATTGACACAAGAGATGAATTTTTCTGAAGCGATAAAAAACTTGTGCTATCGGATTTGACAACCCATGCAATTACAACCTTTGGCTCATACTCAAACGGCGGTCGTAAAGTCGCACAAGACGAGAAAATGAAAATTAAAACAGCGAAAATTTTCAATCGCATATTTTCTTCTTTTTAAATTTTCAAACCCGCAAACTCAACAATGACTTTGTAAACAGCCGAGTAATCCTCATTCTCATAACCTTTTGAAATCGCACTTACATAAAGCTCACGAATCGCACTCAAAATTGGAAGTGGAACTTTCAAATCTTGACCTGTTTCAAGAGCAAGATTTATGTCCTTCAATATGTGTTTGACATAAAAGTTCGGTGCGAAGTTTCCATCTATTATCGTTTTTCCCTTACTCTGATACATTGCCGAATTTAGAGCGGAATTTTCAAGGACTTCAAGAACTGTTTCTTTTGAAATACCTGATTTTTCAGCAAGCACAAATGCTTGTGAAAGTGCGATGATCATAGTTGCAATCATTGAGTTCATCGCAAGTTTTAAATTTGTCGCCTTTTCAACGGAATCAAAAATCCACAATCTTTTTCCGAGGACTTTAAAAATTTCTTCACACTTTTCAATTGCCTCTTTATCACCACCTGCGAAAATCAACAAAGTTCCATCGCCTGCTTGAGTTTTGCTCCCAAGAACAGGAGCGTGGATAAAATATGATTTGTGAGATTTATATTCGTTGTAAAGTTTTTTCGTCGTTGCTGGTGAAATTGTGCTCATATCAATATGAATTAAACCTTCTCTTATGCTTGCGAAAATTCCATTTGTCCCGAAAACAACCTCTTCAACAGCTCTTGAATCCGCAAGCATTGAAATAACCACATCGCAATTTTTAGCAACTTCAGATGGCGAATTAGCGATTGTAAAACCAGAAACATCAAGTTTTGAAATTTTATCTTTCGTTCTGTTGTAAATGACAAGTTCAAAGCCATTGTTCAAAAGTCGCTTTGCCATCATTTCCCCCATTATCCCGAGACCGATGAAACCAAGTTTTTTCATTTTACTTTTGAAATTTTGTTTTTGTAAAATTCACTTTACAAAAATCATAAACTTTGAAGCGACATATTCACCTGCAAAAATCGTATAGACATAAACTCCGCTTGCAAGCCCGCTTGCGTCAAAAATTGCGTAATGTAGCCCCGCTCCTTTTTCTTCATCAACAAGCGTTTTAACTTCTCTACCGAGCAAATCATAAATTTTCAACACAACATGACTTGCTTCCGGAAGATAAAATCTTATCACGGTGCTTGAATTAAATGGATTTGGGTAATTTTGATAAAGTTCAAATTTATCCGCAATTATTTCGCTTTCTTTAACCTCAGTTGTTGGGTCAGCGCAGACAACTTTACCATCTCTTACTGTTACAATTCTTGTGTAAAGTTCATTTAACGCTGTTATCGTGTAAGTTCCGGGTTTTACTTCACCAATTGCGTAATTTTCTTGATAAATATCATCGCTTCCGATGTAAGGATCGTTGAAATTGTAAGTCAAAGCGTATGAGAAAGTCGTGTAAGGTGGTCTCGGCTTCGGGTCGGGCTTTATATCTACCCTTGTTGAATTCGGTGCATTTGGAATTTTACCGTAAATTGCGCCTGTTCCACGCATTGAAAACCATAGTTCCGGGTTTCTTCTTGTCCTGTATGCATCAAAACGAGGTGTCCCAAGCCGAATTTCAAAATGCAAATGCGGTCCAGTTGAATAACCAGTGTTGCCAGAAATTGCAATTGGTTCGCCAGCTTTTACACTGTCACCTTGATTTTTCAAAGGTTTTGATAGATGTCCGTAAAGCAAATATAAATCTTTCCCTTCCCATCGTCCTTTGATGAAGATATAATTTCCAGCGCCGTTTGGTTCAAAACCTCCAACTGTATCATACGGATTATAAGCAACAAAATAAATGATCCCATCACAGGCAGAATAAACTGTGTCATATCTTACAAGGATATCAACCCCAGCATGCGCCCTGTTTTGGGGATCGCGAATGTTTGGCTCACCATAAAGATAAGAACCATTGATTTGAATGTGGTCGGGAACAGGTCGTTTTAAACGAAAAGTTTGGGAATAAAGCAATTGCGCGAAGATGAGAAAAAATGTTAAAATTTTTAGCACTCGTTCAATCTTCAATTTTTTCAAGTATATCTTTGTTAAGAAATTCAGCATAGACATTTTCAATTTCAGCATTTGAAAGCGACATATCAACGAGCTCATCCCAGTTGAGTTTTTTCTCAACTTCAAATATCTCGTCAAAATCAGCCCATGTCTCAGGATGTCTCCCCGTTAGAAAACTACAACAATCATCGTAAGGTTGACTTGAAATTTCATATGTTCCTATCTCACGCGCTTTTTGAATTATCTCTTCTTTATCAATCCCAATCAAAGGTCTCAAAATTGGAAACGTTGCGATTTGATTTATGACTCTTATATTTCTCAAAGTTTGAGAAGCAACTTGACCTAAACTTTCCCCTGTGACAAGTGCCTCCGCTCCTTCTTTCTCCGCAATTTTTTCAGCAATTTTTATCATCAATCTTCTGTATAAAATTGTCCTCAAACCAACGGGGGCATTTAAAACGATGATTCTCTGCGCTTCCGCTATTGGGACTATGAAAAGTTTTGAATGGAATTGAAACTTTGTTAAGATTTTCACCAACTGTTTAACTTGCTCAATTGAATCGTAAGAAGTGTATGGATAACTGTGATAATGAACGAATATAACCTTTGCCCCCCGCTTCATCATCATATAAGATGCAATTGGCGAGTCAAAACCAGCCGAAAGCAATGAGACAACTTTACCACTTGAACCAACCGGAAGCCCGCCCGGACCTTTGAATCTATCAGCATAAACATAAACTTCCTTATCAACTATCTCAATGTGAACGCTTACATCTGGATTTTTTAAATCAACGCTAACTTCCTTACCTTCATTCTTAAACTCTTCAAGCAAATAAGCCCCAACTTGACGATTCACCTCAACGGAATTCAAAGGAAATCTTTTGTTCTGTCTTTTCGTCTTTACGCTAAATGTCTTAAAAGTTTTATTCTTCAAAACCTTTAAACTCGCCTCGCATATTTTCTCAATATCAAGCGCTGTGACGACACCAATCCCAAAATTCGTCAATCCAAAAACATTGCTCAATCTTGATTTCACAATTTCAACTTTTTCCGTCTCTTCAAATCCAAATGGGAGAACAATTTTCAAGCGTCCATATCCTCGCATCACCATATTTTGCTTAACAATGTCAGAAAGCATAAAAGCAATGTTAGTTCTCAATTTTTTCTCAAAAATTTCTCTATTTCGTTGTTTAAGCGCAACCTCGTGATAATGGCATATCACAACCGCTGAACTCATCGGAAATTTTCGGCTGTTTATTTTTCTGGTAATAAAAATATCTCAAATCGGAGTTAAAAGTCAAGCCAACCTCCCGCAGATACTTGACTGAAATATGAAATCGTAAATTTCACTTTTCTTTAAATCTTTTGGGATTATGAAATAAATCAAATCCGCATCTTTCCCCTTTTCAATGCTACCGCAGTAATCACCAAAGCCAAGCGCAACTGCACCATTTATTGTTGCCATCTTTATCAATTCAACATCACTTACATCAGGATAAAACTCTCGTGCAAACTTCAACTCGTGAAGTATGTTCAAATCACGATTGCTTGCGATGCTATCCGTCCCTATGCAAACATTTATCCCACTGTCAAGAAATTTTCGCACCGGCGCTTTGCCAACTTTTAAAAAGAAATTGCTCCTCGGACATGTGCAAACGCTCACACCCCTTCGGCTTAAAATTTCAATGTCTTCTTCATCAACATTGACACAATGAACTGCGAGAGTATTTTCATCAAGGAAACCAATTTGCTCAAGATATTTTACAGGCGAAACTCCTGGCGCTTCCCATTTTGGATCAAAGGCATCTCTTTGAATTAAAAAATTGCGGAAAAATCCAGTCCCCTGCTTCAAAAACTCAACCTCCTCAACTGGCTCGGCAAGATGAACGCTTGTCTTTGATGAACCATTGAAATTTTTTATCAATTTAAAAAGTCCTTCAGATACGGAATATGGAGCATGCGCAGACATTGAAACTTTAAAATCTTTCTGCAAATTATGTTTTCGCACAATGTTGTTTATATCTTCAATTAAATCTTTCACAACATCAAAAAATTCTCTACCCCTTTCTTCTTTGAAGGCTATCAACTCAATGAAAATTTGAACTTTCAATGGAACTCTCAAAAGCAGTGTTATCAACTTCGCCGTGTTTGAAACATCTCCAATTGCGACTGTCCCGGAGTTTATAACTTCATCAATTCTTCGCTTAACAGCATTTTTAAATTTTCTCTCGGATAAAAATTTTAAAAATTTTACACTTGCAAACCTACCCTTGAAAAATTTGTTTCGCTTTTTCACAACTTCCCAGAGCCAATCTTGAAAACTTTTTGCTTCCTTAAACTTTAAATTTGAAAGTTCAAGATGTGTGTGCGCATTGACAAATCCAGGCATTATCAAAGCATTTTTCAAATCAAACCTTTTCTCAATTTTATACTTTGAATCAATTTCCTCACGAGCCCCAAAATCAATGATTTTATTCCCTTCAATTACAACTGCACCATCTTCAATTATCTCGGAAGTCACAGGCAAAATGTATTTCGCATAAAAAATCCTCATCGCTTCAAAATTAAACCTTTGTGTTTCAAATCACATCTAATTTAGTGAAGACACAAAGATAAAACAAAAAAGAGAAAAGCCATGAAAGCAAGAACAATAATAATAGCGGTTGCACTTCTACTTATCGCATCAACTTCATTCGCACAAATGTTTGGTCCGAGGTTTGGATTCCTTCCGGACGATGGTATATGGCAAAGAGGAATAACCCGACTTTATGATGAGCTCAAACTTACAGATGAACAAAAATCAAAACTTCAAAATCTATTTTTTGAATTTCGCAAAAATCAAACTGATATTGCAAGCAAGTTAAACAAAGCAAGAATTGAACTCCAAGAACTCCTCTCATCCGAAAAGCCGGATAAGTCAGCGATTGACAAAAAGGTTGATGAAATCTCTGGCTATATGAAAGAGCTCAACAAAAACAGGGTAAATCACTGGCTTAACATTCAGCAGGTTCTGACTCCGGAACAGAGAAAAATTTTGAGAGAAAAATTTGGATTTGGTTTCGGTTTTCGTGATGGTTTTTATGGCTGGGGTAAACCCAAAAGAGGGTTGCGATTGCACCGATGCTGGTAAAAGCAACTGAAACCTCCCCAAATTTTGGGGAGGTTTTTTATTTTTTACAAACCACGGGATAATTTTAAAAGCGCTACACTTTCAATGTGATATGTGTGGGGAAACATATCAACTGGCTGTATAAGCTCTATCATATAATTTGGCTCGTATTCAATCAAAAGTTTTATATCTCTTGCTTGCGTTGTCGGATTACAACTCACATAAACGATTCTTTCGGGTTTAATTCTTGAAATTGCTTTGACAACATCAGGATGCATACCTGAACGAGGCGGGTCAATGATTATAACATCTGGCTTTGGGGTCTGACGCATCCAAGATTTATCAGTGTAAAGTTTTTCTCTTAAATCACCAGCGATAAATTTACAATTTTTGATCCTGTTTATCTCTGCATTTCTCCACGCATCTTCAACAGCGCTTTCAACAAGTTCAAGTCCAATGACATTTTTAACAAATGATGACACAAAAATTGATATCGTCCCTGTGCCAGAATAAAAATCATAAACAACATCATCGGGTTTGAAGCTTGCAAACTCAACAATTTTTTTGTAAAGTTTTTCCGCCTGTCTTGTGTTCGTCTGGAAAAATGAGTTTGAAGAGATTTGAAAAATGTAATCCCCAAGTTTTTCAGTGATAGTTCCATTGCCGTGATAAACTCTTTCATATTCACCAACTGCTATTTGTGCCTTGCGAGTATTGATGTTATTCACAACTGTTGTTATATTGGGGAATTTTGAAAGCAAAGAATTTGTGAATTCGGACATTATTTCTGCGTTATCTTCAAATGTCACAAGGTTAACCATCACATCCCCTGTGTTTTTGCCTTCTCTTATCGTAAGGAAACGAAGATAACCTTCGTTTTTTTCGCTTGAATAAATCGGGATATTTTTTGATTTGAAATAATCTCGTGTGAAATTTAAAATTTCATTGCTTAACTCCGATTGCAAAAAGCATTCGTCAATGTCAAGCACTTTGTCAAATCTATCTGGAAGATGAAACCCTAAAGCAAAGTTTCGGTCAATTTCATCTATATTTTCAATTTCTTCTTTTAGAAGCCATCTTTGATCGGAGAAAGAGAACTCAATCTTGTTTCGGTAAAAGAAGATTTCATCAGATGGAAGAGTGCCCAAGACAATTTCATCAATTCCTTTAAAACCACCGATTCTCTCAAAACTTTCAATCACATGGTCTCTTTTGAATTCAAGTTGTGCATTATATTCAAGGTTTTGCCATTTGCAACCACCGCAAACGCCAAAGAATTTACACTTTGGTTCAACCCTTAAACTTGATTTTTGAATTAATTCAACTGGTTCTGCTTCTGCGTATGATTTCTTTAATTTCGTGATTTTAACTTTGACTACATCTCCGGGGACAACATTTCTGACAAAAACAACAAAACCATTGACTCTTGCGATGCTCTTGCCTTCAAAAACTGTTTTTTCAATTTTTACTTCAATTTCGCTCCCTATTTGAAACATTTAAACTTTCAACTGCTTTTTTGGTGAAAAATTTTTGATGTCAGAGAAAATTTAAAGCGGTGGCGATTAAAAACAAAAAAGAAGCAACCTGTGGGTTCTGGGAAACCCACAGATTTTATTTTCTCGTTCTATGCTGTGTGGTTTGGTGAGCGGTATGCTGGCGTTGTGCGGTGGTCTGCTGTCTCTGTGGTGCTTCTTGCTTTGGAATAAGCGACTTCCTGCTCAATGTAAATCTACCCATATCATCAACTGTTAATATCTGCACTTCAACTTCATCACCAACTTTCAAAACATCTGATACCTTTTCAACTCTTTTATGATCAATCTCCGAGATATGCAAAAGTCCAATTTTACCCGGCAAAATTTCAACAAAAGCTCCAAAATCAGCAATTTTCCTCACAATACCTTTATAAACTTTTCCAACCTCTGGAACCTCCGCAAGTTGCTCAACCATTTGCTTTGCCTTTTCACACGCTTCTTTATTTGGTCCACTTATCCAAACCAAACCATCATCTTCAATAAAAACTTCTGTTCCAAATTCTTGCTTCATCATTTTGATATTTTTCCCAGCAGGACCTATAACCCAGCCGATCATTTCAACAGGAATTCGCGTTGTCATAAGACGAGGTGCATAAGGTGAAACCTCTGGTCTTGGTCCCGGGATAGTTTGTTCAAGTATGTCAAGTATCTTCATCCTTGCCTCTTTCGCCTGTTCCAGAGCTCGCTCAAAAATTTCATAACTTATACCGCTTATCTTTATATCCATTTGAAATGCGGTTATACCATCGCGCGTTCCAGCGACCTTAAAATCCATATCCCCAAGCCGATCCTCGTTCCCGAGTATATCTGTTAAGATTGCAACTTCATCACCTTCTTTGACAAGTCCCATGGCGATACCTGCAACATGTTTTCTCAACGGAACTCCACCATCCATAAGAGCAAGCGTTCCAGAACAAACTGTAGCCATTGATGATGAACCGTTTGATTCAAGAATATCAGAGACAACTCTTATCGTGTATGGAAATTCTTCTTCAGGCGGAATTAAATTTTTCAAAGCTCTTTCAGCAAGATTCCCATGTCCTATTTCTCTTCTACTTGGACCTCTAAATGGAGCAACTTCACCAACAGAAAACGGCGGGAAATTATAATGAAGCATAAATCTTTTCGTATACTCAGGCAAAAGACCATCAATTAACTGCTCATCCATTTTCGTTCCAAGCGTAACAGTTGCAAGTGATTGAGTTTCACCACGTGTAAATAAAGCAGAGCCATGAGTTCTGGGCAAAACCCCAACTTCCGCCGTTATAGGTCTAATATCATTTAAACCACGACCGTCAATTCTTTTGCCTTCTTTCAAAACCATATATCTCATATCAAGTCGTTCAATTTCCTCAATCACCTGTTTAATCCAAAATTCAAGCTTCGGATAAAGTGAAAGCAGTGGAATTTGATTTCCGTTTTCATCCTGGACGAGTTCAGATGCATATCTTTGCTTTAAAGCTTCAATCGTCTCCTGTAAAATTAAATCCATTTTCTCCGCTCGTTCAAGTTTTTTGAGCGGAGTTCTGTTAAGTTCTTTAATCCGTGCCTCAGCAAGTTCTTTCACATCATTTAAAATTCTTTCGGGTATTTCCTCTTTAACGATTTCTCTTTTCGGCTTTCCAATTTCTTTTGCAATTTCAAGTTGAACTTCACAAATCTTTTTTATGTATTCGTGCGCAAACTTTATCGCCTCAACCATATCTTTTTCTGAAATCTCCTTCGCTTCGCCTTCAACCATAACGATTGAGTCAATCGTTCCAGCGACAACAAGATCAAGATCGCTCTTTTCAAGCTGAGATATCGTCGGGTTTATAACAAATTCACCGTCAATTTTTCCAACCCTTACCTCAGCTATAGGTCCATTCCACGGAATATCAGAGATCATAAGCGCAGTTGAGCTTGCAATTCCACCAATTACATCGGGATCATTTTCAAGATCAAATGAGAATACGGTGACTGTAACCTGCGTTTCGCACCTAAATTCTTTCGGGAAAAGAGGTCGCAATGCTCTGTCAATTAAGCGAGCGGATAAAATTTCTTTTTCAGTTGGCTTTCCCTCCCTCTTTTCAAATCCACCTGGAATTTTTCCAGCTGCTGATGTCTTCTCACGATATTCAACCGAAAGAGGCATAAAATCAATATCTTCTTTTTGCTCCTCTTCTGCAACCGCAGTCGCAAGAACCATTGTATCCGCATATCTTACCATAACTGCACCATCTGCCTGCTTAGCATACTTTCCTATTTCAAAAGAAAGAATTCGCCCACCAATTTCAATTTCCTTCTTAAGATACGACATAGCCACACCACCAACCTTAATTTTTTATTTTCTTAAATCAAGTTCCTCAAGAATTTTTTTGTAACTCTCATAATTTGTTCTCTCAAGATACCTTAAAAGCCGTCTCCTCTTTCCTATCATCTTTATCAATCCCATCCTTGAATGTTTATCCTTTGGATGCTTCTCAAAATGCTCCGCAAGTTGGTTAATTCTTGCTGTAAGAATTGCAATTTGAACTTCTGGTGAACCAGTGTCTTTTTCGTGTTTTCCGTATTTTTTAATAAGTTCCTTTTTCTGTTCGCTCGTCAATGGCATATCTCCCGATTTTTTTGTTTTACTTATTTAAAATTTCCTCTTTTTTAAACTCCTTTTCAAGGATCTCAAAGGCTCTCTCCTTATCTATCTTGATTTGTTCAACAAGCTCCTTTGGAGACGAAAATTTCATCTCATCCCGCAACCTGTCTATAAATTCAACTTTGATATGTTTGAAATAAATCTCCTCATCAAAATCAAATATGTTCACTTCCATAACTCTTTCGCTATCAAGCTCAAATGTCGGTCTATATCCGATGTTCATAACGCCATAATAATTTTTTCTGTCAATTGTAACCCTTACGACATAAACTCCATTTTTAGGAATCAATTTTCTCCTTGAATTTGGCTCAATGTTCGCAGTTGGTATTCCAAGTTCTTTACCACGACCGCTTCCTCGGACGACAACTCCATTTATAAAATAATATCTTCCGAGCAATTTTGATGCAAGTTTTACATCGCCGTTGTTTAAAATGCTTCTCACTTTTGAACTGCTGACAGGTATATTCTCAACAAGAAGTTGCGGGACAATCTCAACATCAAACCCATATCTTTCACCAAACTCTTTCAACTTCTCTGGATTCCCTTCACGATTTTTTCCGAAAGCATGATTATAACCAACTATAACTTTTCTCAATCCAATTTTTTCAAGCATCACATCTTTGCAAAATTCTTCAGCAGTGATATTTGAAAATTCAAGCGTGAAATTTACAACAAAGACAATATCAAGGTCATACTCTTTCAAAAGTTCAATTCTTTCATCAATTGTTGTCAAAATTTGAAATTTCTCTCTCGGTCGGAGAATCTCCTGCGGATGTGGATCAAATGTAACAAGTAAAGTTCTTGCGCCTGTTTTCTTCTTTTCTTCTTCCATTCGTTTCAAAATTTCACGATGTGCTATATGAACTCCATCAAACACACCAACTGTCACAACTGAATTTGAATCTTTGTTAATTTTCCGTATGTTTCGCACTATCCCCATCTTTTCTCTCGGTTGAAATTTTCCTTAATTCATCAATTGTTAAAGCATCTTCTAACTTGTAACCTCCAATTCTTGTTCTGACAAGCGATTTCAAATAAGCACCACAACCAAGTTTCTGTCCAAAGTCATGGACAAGCGTTCTCACATAAGTTCCCTTTGAACATCTAACACGAAAGCGAACTTCTGGAAGTTTAACTTCAAGAATTTGAAAGTCAAAAATTTTAACTTTTTTCGGCTTTCTTTCAATCTCAATGCCTTTGCGAGCAAGTTTATAAAGTGGTTTCCCTTTATACTTAACTGCGGAATACATCGGCGGAATTTGCTCAATTTCCCCGATGAAATACTTAACATTATCTCTTATGATCTCCTCAGTGATGCCATCAATTGGCTTTCGCTCAATTATTTCGGTTTCGGGATCGTGGCTTGGCGTTATCGCTCCAAGTTCCATAATTCCTTCGTATTCTTTATCAAGTTCGGTAATCTTTGAAAGTTCCTTCGTTTTCTTTCCCGTTGCAATTATCAAAAGTCCTTCAGCAAACGGGTCAAGCGTTCCAGCGTGACCTGCTTTTTTTACCTTAAACCATCGCTTTATTTTATCAACAACTTTATAAGATGTCCAACCAGCGGGTTTATTTACAAGTATGATTTCACCCTGCCTTATCCTCTGAGCCAGTGTCATCACCTTTTCTGTTGTTCTTTTCCCTATCTTCAATTTGCTTTAAAAGAGCATTTATCCTGTCAACATGTTCAAGCGTATCATCAAGATAGAATTCAATTTCAGGAACAAATCTCAAACTCAATCTTGAACCAAGCCGTTGTCTAATTGTTTTTTTCAGCGATTCAATTTTTCTCATTGTGTTTTGTTGTGTGACTTTATCTCCGTAAATGCTGATGTAAATTTTGGCATACCTTAAATCTGGGCTTACCCTCACATTTGTAACAGTCCAGAACCCAACGCTTTCGTGTTCAAGAACTTTTGAAATTATATCTGAAACTTCCTCTTTGATCAAAGAAGCGACTCGCTCCGCTCTTATCGTGCTCATTTTTTAACCCTCGCTTTAAGTTCAAAGAAATTTACTGCTTTTTCACCTCTTCAAGTTTTCTTTTCACTTCAAGGATGTTAAACGCTTCAATTATATCGCCAACTTTTATATCGTTATAATTTTCAAGTGCAATTCCACATTCAAGTCCTGCTTCAACTTCTTTGACATCATCTTTAAATCTTTTAAGCGATGCAATTTTACCTTCATAAATCACAATTCCATTTCTGATCAATCTTACATAAGCATTTCTTGGAATTTTACCTTCGGTTACAAAGCAACCCGCAACAGTTCCAACTTTTGAAATTTTGAATGTTTCTCTGACTTCAGCCGTCCCGAGAAATTCTTCTCTTTTTTCTGGCTCAAGCATACCTTCAAGCGCCTTCTTGACATCTTCAATCACATTGTAAATTATGTTGTAAAGTCGTATTTCAACATTTTCGCTTTCTGCAAGTTTCTTCGCACTTGAAGTTGGTCTGACATTAAAGCCAATGATTATTGCTCCAGAAGCTTGAGCAAGCAAAACATCAGATTCACTTATTGCACCAACTGCTTTATGTATTATTCTCACTTTAACTTCATCAGTTGAAAGTTTCATCAAAGAATCGCTCAAAGCTTCAACCGAGCCATTGACATCCGCTTTGATGATAACGGGTAACTCTTTAACCTTGCCTTCTTTAATTTGTTCAGATAGTTTGCTAAGTGAAATAGCTCTTAATTGTCTGAATGTCTGTTCTCTTTTTAGTTGTGCTCTTTTGTTTGCGATTTCTCTTGCCTTCTTTTCATCTTCAACGACGACAAATGAATCACCTGCCTCCGGAAGTTCATCAAATCCTATAACCTGCACCGGGGTTGATGGTTTTGCAATTTCAACTCTATTTCCTCTTTCATCAAACATACCTCTTACCCTCCCGAATGTCGTTCCAGCAACGAATGGATCGCCAATTTTCAATGTTCCATTTTGAACGAGAACCGTTCCAACCGGACCACGTCCTTTGTCAAGTTTTGATTCAATTACAACACCGCGAGCTCTCTTCTTTGGATTTGCTTTAAGGTCCATAAGTTCAGCTTCAAGGAGAATTTTTTCAAGCAACAGATCAACATTTTTTCCGTATTTTGCAGAAATTTCAACGCATTGATATTTTCCACCCCAATCTTCAACCAAAATTCCACGCTCTGCAAGTTGCTGTTTAATTTTGTCCGGATTTGCTTCTGGTTTGTCTATTTTATTTATCGCGACGATAATCGGGACATTAGCTGCAAGGGCGTGGTTTATCGCTTCAACTGTTTGTGGCATAACCGCATCGTCAGCAGCAACAACAAGGACAACTATATCCGTCACTTGCGCACCGCGAGCTCTCATTGCGGTGAATGCTTCGTGCCCGGGCGTGTCAATAAATGTAATTTGCTTCCCATTCGGAAGTGTAACTTGATAAGCACCTATGTGCTGAGTTATCCCACCAGCTTCACCAGCGACGATGTTACTCTGTCTTATGTAATCAAGAAGCGTCGTTTTACCGTGATCAACATGCCCCATAATCGTGACAACCGGTGGTCTTGGCTCAAGGTCCTCAGGACGATCAGGCTCTTCTTCAATTAAATCCTCAAGATATTCTTCTGCTCTCTCAACTTCAAATCCATAATCACTTGCAATTAAAGTTATCGTGTCAAAATCAAGGCGTTGATTTATTGAGACAACAAGCCCAAGACCGAGACATTTTTTGATTATCTCACTTGCTGGAACACCAAGTAAATTTGCAAGTTCATTAACAGTGATAAACTCCGCAACTTTTATCTTTCTTTTCTCTCGTTCAAGTTGCTCTATTTTCCTTTCTTCTTTTTCCTGTCTTTCTTTCTTCTTTCGTTTTTTGATTATCTCCCTGAAATCAGGTCCTGCATCTTCCATTTCAGCAAGCGTTTGATCAATTCGCCTGCGTATTTCTTCTTCGTCAATTTCAATTCTGCGTTTGCTCTTTTTCAAAGGTTTCTTTATTTCAATATCTTCAATTTCAACAACCTTGCGCTTCTTTTCTTCTTTTTCTTTCGCCTGTTTCTTCTTTCTCGTCTCTTCTTTCAGGGCTTCTACATCAGGTGAATGAACAACGCCTTCAACGACTGGCTCTTCTTTCTTTCTGGGTTTCTCCTTTTCAAATCTTCCCTCTCCTTTTCTCCTTCTAAATTTATCTTTTCTCCTATCTCTTTCCCTCCTTCGTTCCTCCTCCCGTTCAAACCTTTTTCTCTTCTCATCTCTATCTTTTTTGAAATGCTTATCCTTAAAATCAACATAAACCATCCCCTCCGGTTTGCCAGGTCTGCCTGTATCAACTACACCTTCAACGGGCTCAACTTTTTGTCCCTCTACCTGAACGATCGGCTCCTCTATTTTTTCTGTTGCCTGTGAGATAGGTTCAGTTACACTTTCAACTTTTTCCTCAGCTTGGCTTACTTCAGGAACTTTCTCAACTGCAGGCGCTGGCGTTTCAATTTTTTCTTCAATTACAGATGACTCTGTCTCAATGGGTGTTTCTTTAACGGGTTTTTCTATTGCAACATCAACAGGTTGTTCAACTTTTTCTTCAAACTCTTTGATGACGGTTTCAACTTCTTGTTTTATTTCCTCTGTCAAATTAGTTTCCTCAACTGTGACTTCTTGTGTAATTTCCTCCTGTTTCTGTTCAACAATTTCAGTGCTAACTTCTGGTTCTGCAACTTGTTGTGGTGTCTCGCTCGGTATTTGTTCAACCTCCTTCATTACAAGTTCTTTTTTCTTCCTTTGTCGCTCGGCTAATTCACGTTCGTGTTTATAATGCCTGTTTATGACTTCAAGCATTTTATCATCAACTGGCGACATATGGCTTTTCACATCAAATCCCTGCTTTTGCAAAAAGCTCACAAGCTCATCCGACGATATATTTAATTCCTTCGCTATGTTATAAACTCTTTTTGCCATGATCTTTTACCTTGAAGCTTTTCTTATTATGTTTCTCAAACGTTTTATTTTTTTATCGTCAACCCCTTGCAATCCAGAAAGAATTGACTTTATATTTTCATCTGAAAGAGCAAGATAATCTCTGTTCGTCTCAATTCCTGCATCTTTCAAACGTTGATAAATTTCCTCACCAATTTGATCTTTCAAATCCGACAAGCGAACAATTCGCTGAACATCTTTTTTCTCTCCTTCGGTTGAAACTATTTCAATATCATACTCCGTCAGCTCAGATGCAAGTTTTACATTTATTCCATCAGTCCCAACAGCTGCTGAAACTTCCTCAGGCGGGACATAAACTATTGCTCTTCTCTTCTCTCTATCTATCTCAACTCCTTTCGGTTTCGCCGGTTGCAATGCTCTTGCGACGAATATAGCCGGGTCATCGCTGTATGCTATGACATCTATGTTTTCGTTGTTAAGTTCTTTAACAATTGAATGAATTCTTACGCCTTTCATTCCGACGCACGCTCCAACAGGATCAACTCTTTCATCAGTTGAAGCAACCGCAACCTTTGATTTTTTGCCCGGAATCCGAGCAACATTCTTTATGACCACAACACCATCATAAACCTCCGGAATCTCAAGCTCAAAAAGTTTAACAAGAAATTGTGGATCAGCTCTTGAAACAATTATTTGAGGATTTCCACCGCCTCTGCGTTCGTCCCTTGGATTTGGTGGTTTAACATCTTTTACAAGAACTCTCAAACTTTCATTCTTCCTGTATTTCTCGTCGGGTATCATCTCGCTTCTTGGCAAAATAAGCTCATTTTTATTGTGCATCAAAAAAACTACCTCAGGTTTACCATCTTTGCCAGTGTAAATTTGATAAACTTCACCAATTAAAATTTCACCCTTATGCTGTTCATATTCCCTCATAATTGAATCACGTTCAAACTCGCTCAATCTCTGAATAAAAAGCTGCTTCGCCTGCGAAATCAATCTTAAACCAAAATCTTTCAATTCAATTTTTTCAACAAATTTTTCGCCAAGTTCAAGCGTTGGGTCTACTTCCTTAGCCTTCTCAAGCGAAACTTGTCTCAAAGGATCTTTAACAACATCAACTATATCTTTCATAAGGTAAATTTCAATGTCTCCTCTTTCCATATTGACGATTATATCAAATTCAGCATCATCTCCATATTTTTTCTTAACGAGCGTTCTAAAGACATCTTCAAGGATAAAAGCAATTTTATCTTTTTCAATTTTTTTCTCCTTTGCAAGTTGCGTGAATGCTTCAACTATTTCGCGATTCATACTCCGGGTTTTTTAATTTTGATTTTATTACCACACAATTTCAGTTTTTGCTTCAATTATTTGCTCGTAGGTCAAAACAATCGGATCTTTTTCGCTTTTAATCTCAATTTTAACTTTTTCGTCATCAGCATAAACAAGTTTTCCCATAATTTCAATCACTTGACCCGAACTTTGGTCAATATATTTTACACGCAGAAATCTTCCTGTGTTTGTTAAGTATTGTCTTTTAACTTTAAAAGGCACACCAACACCCGGGGAAGAAACCTCAAGCCGGTATCTTCCAGGTATCGGGTCATAAAAGTCAAGTGCATCTGAAATTTGCCTGCTTATCTCCTCACATTTTTTCACAGTTATCCCGTCATCTGTATCAACAAAAATTTCAAGCGTAAGATTTCGCCCTATACCTTTGAAATTGATATCAACCAGGTAAGCTCCAGCGCCTTCAATTATCGGCACAACTATTTCTCTGATTTTTGACTTTAACTCATCAAAATTTATCATAACTCAAAAAAAATAGTGGGTTTCCCGAAGCTGGGTCCCTTTTGGGGAAAACCCACCATTGAGGATTTAGTTTTTTAAAAATATAAAAAAAGCCATTTGAAATTCCAAATTTCACCCTGCCCTTTTAACAGGTATGCCCCTCAGCGCCGGTGAGTTCAAGTTGTGAAAGCGTGAAAAGTATAACCATACAAATGTAGCACCTCCGTTTTTTACAAAAAACCCCGACCGCCATTGGGTCGGGGCTTACATCAGATTAATTGCCGGGCTTCGGCTCTTTTTCTTTCTTTTCCTTCTTCACCTTTTTCGCCTTCTTTGCTTCTTTCTTCACCGCCTTCTTAGCCGTATCCGCCTCGGCTTTCTTTTCCTGAGTTACTGCCGGCTTCTGGGGTTGCGCCTGCTGTTGCGTCTGCTGTGAGAATACAGCAACATTTAACCCCAAAATTAACGCAACCGCGATGAGAATTAAACGCTTCATTTTTAAATCCAAATTTTGTTTTTGAAATTTATTTTTGCACTTTAATATACAAACCCAACATTAACACAAGATGAAAATAAAATTAAACTTTTTTCATCTTTATTGATACGGCTCACATCCACAATCTGCGAAAAAGAAATGACATTGACATTTCGGCTTTGTTCCAGAAGGACAGGTGATTCTGCAAGAAGTTAACAAACAATCAGCCCCACAACCTGGAACTTCTGCAGGCAATACTTCCTTGCTTTTAACCGGAGTTAAAGATGATAAAGCAAAATTTAATAACTCCTTCATCTCAAGCGTATCTAACTTTGAAAGTTCGGAATTAAAAATCTTCAACCAATAAGCATATTTTTCCAAGTTTCCTGTTTTAGCAAAATTAAAAGTTTCACGAATTGATTGGATAAAACTCGTTTTATCTTTAAACAAAGCGTTTGTTTGGAGCCAGTTTATCAACCTTTCAAAATTTCTCTCATGTTCAGGCAAAACGATAATCTCAGGTTTTGACTGTTTAGATTTTGTGCTCTCCCCCTGACAAAATGCGAGAAAATTAAAAATGGTAATAAAAGCAACTGCGATGAGAATTAAACGCTTCATTTTTAAACCCAAATTTTGTTTTTGAAATTTATTTTTGCACTTTAATATACAAAATCAAACTTTTTTTTCATCTCTTTACGCCCTATTGCATTAAATCGCATCTTGAGGTTTTATTTTTCAACACTCGGCAAAATAACTTTAAACTTACTCCCCTGTCCGAGTTTACTTTCAACTTCTATTTTACCATTGTGCGATTCCACTATCCATTTTGCTATAGAAAGACCAAGTCCAACGCCACCTCTACTTCTTGCTTTATCAACACGATAAAATCTCTCAAATATCAAATTTATCTCTTCATCTGGAATCCCGATGCCCGTATCACTTATTGATACCTCAACAAATCCATTTTTATTTTCAACTGAAATTAAAACTTCACCACCGATTTTGTTATACTTTATAGCGTTGTCAATCAAATTTAAAAACAACTGCTTTAACCTCATCTCATCCCCGCTTACAACTGCTTTTTCAAGTTTTCCAACTTTGATTTTAACTCCACTTCCCTCGGCAAGAACTGCAACATCATCAAGTAAATCTTTAAGTAACACATCAAGTTCAATTTCTTTGAAGTCAAATTTAATCTGCCCGACATCTGATTTGTAAAGTGTTAACAAATCATCAACCATATTTGAAAGTCGCACAACCTCATCAAGTATATTAACAAGTGTCTTCTTCAACTCGTTTGCTCTCTTATTTCCAGAAAGAGCAAGTTCAATTTCACCACGAATTATCGTCAAAGGAGTTTTAAATTCGTGAGATACATCTGCGGAAAATTGTTTCATTCGCTCAAATGATTTTTCAAGCCGATCAATCATATCGTTCAATGTCTTTATCAAGCGTGCGATTTCATCGTTTGATCTTGGTTCTGGAATTCGTCTGCTTAAATTTCCAGCGGTTATTTCTCTTGCGGTTTTAACAATATCATCAACTGGTTTTAATGAACGACCAGCCAGAAAAATTCCACCAACAATTGAGATCAAAAGAGCAACTGGGATTAACAAAACGAGAATTCTAAATAGATTCGCCAATGCGTGGTCTATTTCATCTATTGGATATGCAACTCCAAGTTGAAGATATTCGGACTTTAAAACAGCCAATCTAATTTTGTGCGAATTAAATTTATCAACAGTAAAAAGGAAAATTTGATTCGTCTCTTTAACCGAATCAAGCGGTAAATCAAGTTGCCCCAAACTTAACGATCTGTAAATTTCTTTGCCATTTTTATCTCTGATTTGAATAAATTGTTTCTTTGCGCTCAAAAGCGAATGCTCATAAATCATATCCCAAATTTCATCTTCAAGCGTTGAATCCGCCACTTGTTCTTCTTCAAGTTCGTTTGCCATAATCTCAAAATTTGAAATCTTCGGCTCAACCGCATCTTTTATCCATTTTATCTCCGATTTCAACGAATTATCAAGCCCATCAAGGAGATTTTTCCTCATATAGAAATAAGCAAGCGCCCCATAAATCGCAAGAGAAAAAAGCAAAGCAAGAGAGTATAAAATTGAAAGTTTTAATTTGATTGAACTTAACATATTCTCAATCCTCTTTAATTACATAACCAACGCCACGAATTGTGCGAATTAACTTCTTGGGGAAACCCTCATCAATTTTCTTTCTCAATCTTCTCACATAAACATCAATTATATTTGAACCAGTGTCAAAGTGATAATCCCAAATGTGTTCTGCTATCATCGTTCTGGTTAAAACTCTGCCTTTGTTTCGCATCATATATTCAAGCAAAGCAAATTCTCGTGCGGTTAATTCAATTATCTTATCCCCACGCTTTGCGATGTGTTTAACTGTGTCAAGTTCAAGGTCAGCAATTTTTATAATGTTTGATTTTTCAGGCGAAGCCCTTCTCAAAAGAGACCTTACCCTCGCAAGAAGTTCAGCAAAAGCAAATGGTTTTGTGAGATAATCGTCAGCCCCACTGTTTAAACCTTCAACTTTATCATCAATTGAACCTCTTGCAGTCAAAATTAAAACAGGAGTGTTAATTTTATTTGCCCTTATACTTCTTAAAACATCAAGTCCGTTTTTCTTTGGGAGAAGTATGTCAAGAATTATCAAATCATATTCCGATGTCAAAGCCATAAATTCACCGCTTTCACCATCATAAGCGACATCAACTGTGAAATGTTCCTCTTCAAGCCCTCGTTTTATGAAACTTGCGACTTTTTTCTCGTCTTCAACTAAAAGTATCTTCATAACCCCAAGATTTTTTATTTTACAACTCCTTCAACTTCTCATATCTTGAAATTATCCTTCCGACAACCATTCCTCCCTCATATTCTGGCACAACCACTTCATCTGCTCCAGCACCTCTCATCGCCTCCGCATATCTTAAATTTCCAGCCCTTGAGATAATTTTTATGTTTGGATTCAACATTTTTGCAGTTATAGTTATGTAAAGATTGTCAGCATCGTTATCAATCAATGTGCAAATAAACTTTGCCCTTTCAATTCCAGCACTTATCAAAACACTTCTTCTCCTCGCATCACCCTGAATTGCGTTGATTCCTTCTCTCAAAAGTTCTTTAACAATGCTTTCGTTTGTCTCAACAAGAACAAATGGAAGTTTCAATTTAACAAGTTCATCAACGACCGTTCTTCCAACCTGACCATAGCCAATGATTATATAGTGATCTTTAAGTTTTGAAATTGCCACTTCACTCATACGCTTCCTCCAAAGTATTTTTAATTCCCCACTGAATATATTCACGAGAATTCTTTCAATGAACCAGACTTGAAAAAAGAAGATTCCGACATAAACGACAAAAGCAAATAACTTCGTCAAATCCTTTCTATGTTCAGAAATTGCGTGCGGATGCGTTATCCAGAAAAAAGCATCAACCCAAGATATGTCTTTTTCAAGATTTTTATATACGACCATTGAAACAGCGAAAAACAAAACAAGAAAAATCAAAGGTGGCAAAATTGCAATGAA
The DNA here is from genome assembly GCF_001536065.1 of Candidatus Chryseopegocella kryptomonas. Lineage (GTDB taxonomy): Bacteria > Bacteroidota > Ignavibacteria > Kryptoniales > Kryptoniaceae > Kryptonium > Kryptonium kryptomonas. The sequence goes on along the minus strand of NZ_CZVW01000006.1, from coordinate 78,136 downwards.
AATAAAGCGAAAAATTTTGAAAAGATTTTGAAGCATTTACATCAAACCATATTTTTTCAAAATATCAGCGAGACGTTGATCTCCAAGTGCATATTCACGAAGCGCCCTCACAACATTTGTAAGATTCCATTTTCTATCAACCTCTTCAATCACTTCCTGCTTTGCCCTGTAAATTGCGGTTCGCCTGTCCCATATCGCAAAACCAATCGCAGCAATCATAATTGCAGTAAAAATTCCAGAAATTATCCATAAAAATGTCATAAAATGATCAATCTTGCGGTTTAAATCATCAATTCTTTTGTCAATCTGCTCAAATCTTTTATCCACCTGTTGCATAAAAGTGTTAAGCGTGGCTTCCAATCTTTCAAGCCGTAATTCTATTGACCTCAATCTGTCTGTTTCCTTTTCAACTTGTCCGTAAAGATGGTGGTTTTGAAAAAGCAAAACGAAAATGAAAAAAAATCTTGAACCTCATAACTTGCCTCGCTTTAATTTTTAATAAATTTAATCAAACTTCCGAAATTGCTCAATACCCCATTGCAAGTCCATATCCACGTGGATCAGCAGCGCCATATTTAACACCGTTTTCATCAATCAAAATTGCTTGAACTTCACCCTGAAATCCATGCCTTTCAACAAGTTTATGCCCCCGCTTTTTCAAATTTTCAATTACATCAAAAACCAATCCCCGCCTTTCATAATAAATTTCATCTGGATACCACTGATGATGTATCCGTGGCGCATCAACTGCTTCTTGAATATTCATTCCAAAATCAACTACATTTAAAATCACCTGCAAAACTGATGTTATAATTGTTGAACCACCTGGAGAGCCGAGAACAAGGAACGGCTTACCATTTTTTAAAACTATTGTCGGCGTCATTGAACTTAACATTCTTTTCCCAGGTTGAATTGAATTTGCTTCGCTTCCAAGCAATCCAAATTGATTTGGTGCGCCTGGCTTTGCGCTGAAATCGTCCATCTCATTATTCAAAAAGAACCCCGCACCATCAACAACAACCATTGAGCCGAAATAACTGTTAATTGTCGTCGTAACCGCAACAACATTTCCCCATTTATCAACGATGGAATAATGAGTTGTATGCACTCCCTCGGGAGATGGTGAAACAGAGCGAATAATTTTTGAACTCGGCGTAGCATATAAAGTGTCAATTTCATCTGCGATTTCCTTTGCATATTCTTTTGAAAGAAGTTTTTCAATCGGAATTTGAACAAAGTCAGGATCCCCAAGGTATTCCGCTCTATCAGCATAAACTCGTTTCATCGCTTCAACTAAATAATGAATTGTTTGAGACGAGCCAAAACCATATTTTTTCAAATCAAAATTTTCAAGTATGTTCAAAAGTTCAATCAAACAAACTCCCCCAGAACTTGGCGGACCCATTGATATAATTTCATAACCACGATAATTTCCGACAACAGGTTTCCTTATCACCGGCTGATAATTTTCAAGGTCTTCATAAGTTATCAATCCTCCACCTCTTTTCATTTCAGAAACGATTAAATCCGCAACCATGCCCTTGTAAAATCCATCCCTTCCTTTGTCTCTTATCAACTTTAAAACCTTAGCAAGATCTTTCTGCACAAGTTTATCGCCCGCTTTGTATGGTTCGCCATTCTTTGAAAAGTATTTCATCGTGCTTGGAAATTTTTTAAAATGCTCAAAAGCATTTCTAAAAGCATTAGCAAGTCCCTCATTTACGATAAAACCTTTTTCAGCAAGTTCAATCGCCGGATTTAAAACCTCTTTTCTTGACATTGTTCCATATTTTTCAAGTGCAAGGAGCAAACCTGCAACAGAGCCCGGAACACCAACGGAAAGATGCCCAATTTGACTTTTCTCTGGGACGAAATTTCCTTTTTCATCAAGGAACATATCTCTATGTGCCTTTAACGGTGCTTTCTCTCTGTAATCAATTGTAACAGTTTCACCATTTGCCATTCTTATCACCATAAATCCACCACCGCCAATGTTTCCAGCCTGCGGATAGGTCACCGCAAGTGCAAATCCAACTGCAACAGCTGCATCAACCGCATTTCCACCCTTTTTTAAAATTTCCACGCCAACTTTCGTCGCAAGCGAATCAGAAGAGACAACCATACCGTTAAATGCCTTTACGGGTTTTCTTGATGCAGATTCAAGCTCTGAAAGATTTAAAATCTGAACTGCAAAAAGAGAAAAAATTAAAAACAACAAGGATAACTTTCTCATTTTTGAACCGAAGTTTGTTTTTGATAATTCAAAAGATATGCGAGTTTAAATTTTGCTTTTCTCTTTCCTAAATAAATTTGGGACAAGAAAAAGGGATGATTTTAACCTTTGAAACAGGGATGGTGAATAAAGGAAAGAAATTGCATCTTTTATCGTCACAAGAAGTTTTTCATCATACCCGAACCACCACAGCCGATAAGGCGAAACAAAGTCAAAACTTTCAAACTTAACATTTACCATATCATAAATTCCAAATTCAGAATGAACTCTGCCGAAACCGCTTGACTTAACACCGCCACACGGTGCTTTCGCATCACCGTAATGAACAACACACTCATTTACAAGAACAGAACCTGATTTTATCTTTTCAACTATTCTCTTTGCTCTCTTTTTGTCTTTCGTCCATACGCTTGCTGAAAGTCCATATTCACTTGAATTAGCCATTTCAATAACTTCATCCTCATCTTTAAACTTAACAATTGGAAGAACAGGTCCGAATGTTTCCTCCCTCATAAGAAGCATTGAGTTATCAACATCTGTTATCACCGTTGGCTCAAAGAAATAACCTTTTAATTCATTTCCGTTTTTATCTTTCGGATAAATTCTTTTCCCACCTGTTAAAATTTTTGCTCCTTTTGAGATTGCATCTTCAATTTGCTTTTCAATTATCATCAATTGTCTTTCGTTATTTATAGGACCAATTTCAACATCTGGGTCAAGTCCGTTGCCAATTTTAAGATTCTTTGTTTTTTCAACAACTTTTTCAACGAAGTCATCAAAAATTTTCTCCTGAACATAGCAAATTTCAACCGAGACGCATGTTTGTCCAGCGTTTGCAAAAGCACCCCAGACCGCAGAACTTGACACAAGATCAATATCAACATCATCAAAAACAATCATCGGATCTTTTCCACCAAGTTCAAGCGTCACAGGTATTGGCTTTTTACCAGCATTTTGCATTATTATTCTGCCCGTCTTTGTGCTTCCGGTAAACGAAATTTTATCAATGTGCGAATTAACAAGCGCTTCCCCTACATCGCCGAAACCAACCACAATGTTAAAAACTCCATCTGGAAAACCTGCTTCTTTGAAAATTTCATAAATTTTCAACCCAATCAAACTTGTATATTCCGATGGTTTGAAAATCACGCAATTGCCCGCAACAAGAGCAGAAATTATCGGAGCAATTGGAAGAAGCAAGGGATAATTCCACGGTGAAATAACCGCAACAACTCCAAGTGGTTCAAAATGAATATAGTTTCGTTTTAACCAGAACAATGGAATTTGAGAGCGAACTTTTCTCGGCTTTAAAATTTTCCTCGCATTTTTAATGTGAAACTCAAAAAGATCAAGCGTTGGGAAAATCTCCATTGAATATGATTCAAGGATTGGCTTTCCATTTTCAAGCGTTATCAACTTTGCAATTTCATCTTTTTCTCTGTAAAGAATATCTCTTGCATCTTTCAAAAGTTTCAATCTCTCGTCAATTGTCGTCGCTGACCATTTTCTGAAAACTTCTTGTGCCTTTTTTGAAATTTCAAAAACTTCTTCAACAGGCGTTGTGTCAATTTCAGCCAAAACCTCAAGCGTTGCTGGGTTTACTGATTTTAACTTCATTGCATCTCTCACCTATGTTTTTATGCTCAAAACCGAACCGAGCAATTTTTTTGTATATTCGTGGCTCGGTTCATAAAATATCTTTTCAATCGCACCTTTTTCAACTATTTTTCCAGAATACATAACGAAAGCCCTGTTTGCGATTCTTCTCGCAACTCCGATGTCGTGCGTAATAAATAAAACAGTCAATTTAAACTCCTCTTTCAAAACCTTTAAAAGTTCAATTATCTGAACCTGAACTGATACATCAAGCGAAGAAACAATTTCATCACAAATTAAAAACTCTGGCTGTAAAGAAATTGCCCTTACAATTGCACAACGCTGGAGTTGTCCCCCGCTCAATTGCGATGGATATTTTTTAAGTGTATCAGGATGAAGAGCAACAACCCTCATAAGTTGAACAACATAATCCTCAACAAGATTATCTTCAACAACTTTATGAAATTTGATCGCTTCAAAAATTTGATTCCCGATTTTGTAAATCGGATTAAATGTCGTAAATGGATCTTGAAAAATCATTTGCATTTTCTTTCGCATAGCCCTCAAATTAGATTTGTCAAGTTTAGTTATATCAATTCCATTGAAAAATATCTCACCTTCATCAGGTTCAATTATTCTCAAAATCAATTTCCCAAGCGTTGATTTCCCACTTCCCGATTCACCGACTAAAGCGCAAATTTCACGCTCATTTATTTCAATATCAACTCCATCAACCGCCTTTATAATCCTGTTTCCAGTGCGAAAATACTTCTTTAAATTATTTGCTCTTATCTTCTCCAAACTTATAAATTTTTTGTTTCCGAAATGAAAAACTGGGATATAACTCCTGCGGAAACAATGCTTGATGTTTCAGAGCGTAATCTTCTGCAACCAAGCGAGACAACATCAAAGCCTGATTCAACTGCTTTTTCAATCTCTTCATCTGTAAAGCCACCTTCTGGACCAATTGCAAGAAGAATTGAGCCAACATTTTTCAAATTTTTCAGATAATCATACAAAAGAACTCTGTTTAAAGATTTAACTTCGCTTTCGTGAAAAATAATTTTTTTCTCGTATTTTTCCAACGAAATAAACTCTTCAAACACAACTGGCTCAAAAAGTTCGGGTATAAACGCACGATTTGATTGTTTGCACGCCGAAAGAATTATCTTTCGCCACCTCTCTATTTTATTTGGTGAAATATCTTTTGGATTTTTTGAAACAATAACTCTTTCCGTGAGAACTGGAATTATTTGCCTAACTCCAATTTCGGTCAATTTTTCAAGTGCGAACTCAAATCTCTCTGGATTTTTCAAAAGCGCCTGCCCAACCGCAATTTCAACATTTAACTCGCCTCTCATAAAATTTTCCTCAATTATCTCGCACTCCGCATTATCTTTTGTTATCTTCGTAATCCTCGCCGTGTAAATTTTTCCAGTTCCATCAAAAAGATAAATTAATTCACCCACTTTTTTACGCAATACCCTGACAAGGTGATGGAATTCCTCACCATTTACAAATGCCCGATTCTTCTTTACATTTTTCGGCTCAATGAAAAAACTTTCCATCTAAAGTTTTTCTTTTGTTGCAAAATCAAATCAAAATTTCACCTGAATCATAAACACAATCTCGTCATTTTTAATATCAACTACTTCCTCAATTTTTCTGACATAGTTAAATCTAAAAACCAAATACTCCATCACTTTGGAATAAACTCCAAATGTCAACCATTTACTTTCTCCAGCCAAATTAATGTTGCTATCCCAGAGATCATATTTCAGAACTGGCTCAAAATAGTCAAAAATTTTGTAACTGAGTTGAAGATAATATCCCAACTTTTTGATGTTATCATCCTTTCCACCTATAAACTCGCCTCTAAAATGTAAATTTTTATTTACAAAATGACCGTCAAAACCAAATCCGTATCTTATCTTTTTCGCTATCCCCATCCTCCCATTTGAGCCATTTAAATAGCCAGCGTTGATTGTTAATTCATTTCCACTTGAAATTTTAAGATCATAACTTGCAAATGCAGTTAAATCTTTCTTCGTGTCGGAGTCGTCCATGTTTCTTGTGTAATCAATTGTCTCAAAAACTGTCCCTGCATTTTTATAAACGACCTCACCATTCCACACGCCAAGAGCGAAGCGAAAATTTTCCAAACCGGTATAAGAAACTTCAACTCCACGGTCTCTATCCGCAACAAGAGCAGAAACTACCTGAGAACGATAAACTGTCCTCCGATCGCTTGAAGATTCTTTCCTCTCAATTGACCAGTAATACTTAAACTGACCTGCTTTGATTTCTAATCCTTTTAACCCCGGGATCGGATCAAAAATCTCAATAAAATAATCTTTTAAAAATTTGTTAAAATCCATCTCTTTAAGCCCGACCTGAAGCTCTAATCTGATTTGTTTGGCGAGCGAACTGCTAAATCTCAAATTGATTGTCCCCGGAATAAATGTCTCTTTTCTTACATTTTTAAATTCAACGAGATAAGAATACTGGAAAAAGCCGTTGATTTTAGTTTGAGAAATTGAAATTGCGCTTGCAATCAACAGAGCAAGAAGATTGCACATTACTTTTGAGGGTTTCATTTAAAACTCAATTTTTATCTTAAATTTAACTTCACAAAATCTCTTTATCAAGCGAAGTCGCTCTTGATTTGTTGGGGTTGGAGCACTGGTCATACGAAATAGAGAAGAAAAGCAAGGTGTGAGTTTGGCATTAAACATTGTTGTTAATTTTTACACGACCGATGATTTCTATATCAACATCTGTTGGAAGTTCCGTGTATGAGATCACGCTTACATCCGGAAATGTTGAATGAATTAAACGATAAAAATAAAGCCGAACCGTTGCTGAACATATGACAACAGGCTGATAACCCAAACTTTTAGCTTTTTTTATGTTTTCATCCAAACTCAAATTAATCGCACGAATCACCTCTGGTGGAAGACCAAGCGTCGGTGTGGATTGAGAGCTCGTCTGTTGTAAAGATTGAGTTATAATCTCTTCTACTCTTGGATCAAGTTGAATTGCGTGGATCACACCGCTTTCGTCCTGATAAAGCCGTGCGATCGTTTCAGAAAGAGAATGCCTCACATATTCGGTCAAAACATCAACATTTTTCGTAACCCTTGAATAATCAAGCAACGCTTCAAGAATTGTAACCATATCACGGATCGGGATTCCTTCGTTTAAAAGATTTTGCAAAACTTTTTGAATTGTTCCTATGGGAAGGACATCAGATGTTATCTCCTCAACAAGAGCTGGATAATCTTCACGAAGATTTTCAATTAATGTCTTCGTATCTTGCCTGCTCAAAATTCTTCCAGCATTCTTCCTCAAAACTTCCATTAAATGAGTTACGATAACAGAAACCGGCTCAACAACAGTATATCCCATAACCTCAGCCTCTTCTTTCCTATGTGAAGGAATCCAATAAGCATCAAATCCATAAACTGGTTCTTTAACTTTTATCGCATCACGAATTTCATCAATTGCTGTCCCGGGATTCATCGCAAGATAATAACCCGGTTTTACTTCACCACTTGCAACTTTATTTCCACGAATCTTTATGACATACTCATTCGGCTCAAGATAAATGTTATCCCTTACTCTTATCGGCGGAACAATTAAGCCAAGTTCAAGCGCAAGCTGTTTTCTTACGCCGATGATTCGCTTAAATAAAGTCCCTCCCTGTTCTTCATCCGCAAGTGGAATTAAGCCATAACCAATTTCAACTTCAATTGGATCAACTTGGATCAACTTTTCAACTTTTTCCTCTTGTTGTGGAACTTGCTTTGGCTTTGCTTCAACAGGTTGTGTTTTTTCTTTTTCAGCCTTCGTCCCAAAATAACCTGCAACACCACTTATAACAGATAAAACAAGAAACGGAAGCATTGGCAAACCCGGAACAATTGCAAAAAATGCAAGAACTCCAGAAGCAATTAACAATGCTTTAGGTCTTTGAAAAATTTGTCCTTTTATCTCAACATCAAACTGATTTCCAGAAGCACTCCTTGTCACGACCATTCCAGCGGAAACCGAAATTATCAAAGCTGGAATTTGTGAAACGAGCCCATCTCCAATCGTGAGAAGAGTGTAATTTTGAAGTGCTTCGGAAAAGCTCATACCACGCTGTAATACACCAATTATCAAACCGCCGATTATATTCACAACAGTTATTATCAATCCAGCGATTGCATCGCCACGAACGAATTTACTTGCGCCATCCATAGCCCCGTAAAACTCCGCTTCCCTTTGAATTAGCTCTCTTCTTCGTCTTGCCTCGTCCTCGGTTATAAGCCCTGCGTTTAAATCCGCATCAATGCTCATCTGTTTCCCGGGCATTGCATCAAGCGTAAATCTTGCAGCAACTTCCGCAATTCTACCTGCACCTTTCGTTATCACGACAAATTGAATTACAACAAGAATTAAAAACACGACAAAACCAACAACATAATTTCCCTTTACGACAAAAGAACCAAAAGCAAAAATTATCTTTCCAGCATATCCATCTGCAAGGATTAATCTCGTCGAAGCGACATTCAAACTCAATCTGAAAAGCGTAAGGATAAGTAAAAGCCCCGGAAATACAGAAAGTTCAAGTGGACTTGTGATATACATTGAGATCAAAAGCACGACGATTGAAAAGGTGATGTTAAATGCAATTAAAATATCAAGCAAAAAAGGTGGCAATGGCAAAATCATAAAGACAAGAATTGATATAACCGCAACGGCAAGCAAAACATCCGTATTTCTTGCAAGATTTTTCATTAAACTTTTCTATCTTTCTTTTTCAAACTGAAAACATAAGCGAGAACTTTCGCAACCGCTTTATAAAGTTGCGGTGGAATTTCTTCATCAATGTCAACCATTTTATAAAGTGCTTGTGCAAGTGGTTTATCTTCAACAATCGGGACTCCGTTTGCCTTTGCAATCTCTTTTATCTTTTCTGCAATCAAATTAACTCCTTTTGCGACGACCTTTGGAGCATTCATTTTTTCTGCTTCATATTTCAATGCAACCGCAATATGCGTCGGGTTTGTTATGACTACATCCGCCTTTGGAACTTTTTGCATCATTCTCATCCGCACAATCTCTCTTTGTCTTCTTCTGATTCTTGATTTGATAAGCGGATCACCTTCAAGTTCCTTCATCTCTTCTTTTATTTCCTGCCTTGTCATTCTCAACTCCCTTTCGTATTCCCACTTTTGAAATGCAAAATCAAAAGTTGAAATTAAAAGATAAACCAGCCCTGTTTTAAGCATAAGCGAAAACCCTGACCTTGCGATAAATCCAGCAACATCTGCAATGTCTGAATCAATAAGAATTAACACATCATCAACGAGCCCTTTCAAAACAATGTAAGCGGTTAAACCGAGTGCGCCAATTTTGAAAAATCCCTTCGCAAGTTCAAATAAACTTCTTCTTGAAAACAAAATTTTCTTTATCCCGCTTGCGGGGTTTAACTTTTCAAAATCAAATTTCAACGATTCAAGTGTAAAAACATAGCCCGTTTGCGCCACACTTGCACCAACTCCGACAAGCATAAGAAAAATTATAAACGGAAGAAAGTTAAGCCCCCAAAATGCGAAAACGCTCCCAGCATAATTTGAAATTTTATCCCTTGAAATTTCAATCGCATAAGAATTTGAAAGCACATATTTTGTAAAGTTTGCGATTTTCTCGTATGCATAATTTCCGCCGAAATAGAAAACAATTAAAGAAGTTAACAGAACAATTGCTGAACTTAACTCATAACTTTTTGCGACTTTACCTTTTTTCCTTGCGTCTTCTCTTCGTTTTGGCGTCGCTTGTTCAGTTCGCTCTTGAAATTCCTCCGCCATTTCAAGCACTGATTAATTTTAAAAGATCAATCAAATTGTTTTCAAAAGAGAAAAGAAGTTTTTTGAAGACAAAGACAAAAAACGGCATCGTTATCATCATCGCAAGAAAACCAATGATGATTTTGACAGAAAAAGCAAACATAAAGATGTTCATCTGCGGAAATGCCCTTGACAAAATTCCAATAGTTATATCGGTCAAAAACAAAGCAATAAGAATTGGCGCACTTATCTTAACAGCAGAGATAAAGACGAAAGTGATCAACTTCGTCCCCCAATTCACAAGTCCAAAACTAACAGAAAAACTTGACACTGGAATTATCTCAAAACTTGACTTCAAAACTTGAATCAAAAAATGATGTCCGTTCAACATAAGAAAAATCACAAGTGCAAAGTAATTTTTAAATTGACTCAATGTCGGCATTGGCTCTGAATGTTCAGGGTCAAAGGCGGTTGAAGTTGAAAAACCAATATCAAAACCTATCAAATGCCCAGCAAATTGAACAGCGTAAAAAATTCCCCAACTTGAAAACCCAATTATCAACCCAACCATAACTTCCTTCACGACAAGAATTATGAAACCAAGAATTTCAACAGACAAATTCAAATTTACAGAATCAACGATGAGAAGAAAAATGTAACTCAAAAAAATGCTCAACCAGAATCTCAATTGAAACGGCACTGATGAATGTCCGAAAAATGGTGCGCTTGAGAGCAAACTCAAAACTCTGACGAAAATCAAAACAAAAGCGTAAAATGTTGAAAAATAAAACTCCATAATTTACCTTGCGATGTTTGGAATTTGATTGAATAATTCTTTTGTGAAACTTATCATTACATCAATTATCCACGGAAGAGCAATCACAAGGACAACAGCTATGACGATAAGTTTTGGGACAAAGCTCAAGGTCATCTCATTTATTGATGTTGCAGATTGAAAAATTGAAATTATCAGTCCGACTATTGCAGATGCGATTAAAACGGGCGCTGAAACGAGAAAAGCAGTGAAAAATGTCTCTCTCGCAAGATGAATTATAAATTGTTCTGTCATTTTAAATTACTTTTTAATTTGACATCAGCGAAAACTTTGAATCAAAGATTGCACAACAAGATGCCAACCATCAATCAAAATGAAAAGCAAAATTTTAAATGGCAATGAAATCATAACTGGCGGAAGCATAATCATTCCCATTGACATAAGCACACTTGCAACGATTAGATCAATCATCAAAAATGGAATGTAAATCAAAAAACCAATTTGAAAAGCAATTTTCAACTCACTTATTGCAAATGCTGGGATAAGAACATATGTTGGGATTTCATCTCTGTTATTTGGTTTAGGCAGATTTGCCATTGAAACAAAAAGAGCGAGGTCATCTTCACGAACCTGTTTAAACATAAATTCACGAATTGGTTTTACAGCTTTTTCATAAGCTTGTGCCTGCGTGATTTCATTTTTAAGATATGGTTGTATCGCATCGTTGTTAATTTTTTCCCACACGGGAGCCATTATAAAAAATGTAAGAAACAAAGCAAGCCCCACAAGAACCTGACTTGGTGGCATTTGTTGAACTCCCAACGCTTGCTTCAAAAAATGAAAAACAACAATTATCCTTGTGAAAGATGTCGTCAATATAATTATTGCAGGGGCAAGCGAAAGAATTGTCATCAAAAACAAAATCTGTAAAGTCACCGCAACATCGCCAGATTTATCCGCTTTCCCAACCTCAACCGTTATCTTTGGGATTGGAAATGAAATTTGCTCACTTGATTTCGTTTGTGCATTTAACCCAGAAACAAGAAACAAAAAGATAAGAAACCAGAAAAAGACACGCATTTAAACAGCACCTCCCTTTTTTGAAATAATAAATTTTCCATTCTTCTTCACACCAGAAGAATAAATCTCGTCAAGAACCCTGATCATTTCTGGCTCATTCAACTCGGATAAAACGCTGATTGAATTTTCACTTACTCCAAGAACCAGAACTTTGTTTAACACTCTGACAATGTAAATTGATTTTCTCGGTTGAATCTGCAATTTTCCATAAATTCGCATAATAAGACCTTGTTGGGAAGAACCTGAAAAATTTGGATAAAATTTTTTCAGAGCGTAAAACAAAACAGCCATAAGAAAAAGTATCAAAGCAAAGGATAAAAATGTCTTGACGATCACCCAACTCATTTCACTTCTTCACATTTTTTATTCTCTCTTCAACTGCAACAAGATTCGTAATTCTAATCCCAAAATGTTTATCAATCACGACGACCTCACCTTCTGCAATTTTTTTGCCATTGACGATCACATCAACTGGCTCACTTGCAAGTTTATCAAGTTCAATCACAGAACCACGATCAAGTTCAAGTATATCCTTTATGACCATCGTTGTTCTACCAAGTTCAATTGAAACAGGCAATGTCACATCAAGGAGGAGTTCAAGTTTGTTATTTATAATTTTTTCTTTTGATGTTTCTTGTTGTGGCAGATTCTCAAAATTTTGAAATTCTGCGTTTTTAATTTCTTGCTCCTTCTCCATAGTTAGACCTCTTCATTGTTTGCAATTCTTGTTATTTTAACAGCTTTTTTCCCTCCATAAACTCCGGGTTTTCCGTAAAGTTTCAATTTCCCTGCGATAAAAATTTTAACCTCTGAATCAATCCTTGTGTCAAGCAAAATTATATCACCCGGGCTCAAATTTATGAGATCAGAAATTGAAATTTCGCTTTGCCCGAGTTCAACGCTTATAGGTATTCTTGTGGTTTTGATCTTTTCAGCGATGTATTTTGAATATTCTTCTGCTGTGTGTTTTCTTATGCCCATAAATTTTTGAAGCGTCATCTTTGCAAGCGAATCTTCAATCACGAAAACAGGATAACATATGCTCATTCTGTAATTCTTATCAGCAAGTGATACGATAAAAGATATGACAAGGACAATTTCGCTTGATGGAGCAACTTGAACTATGTCGGGATCACTCTCGTATTTTGTGATTTTGAATTTGAAATTATCAATTATGCTCCATGCTTTTTCAAGTTCGGAAGTTGAACGTTCAACTATGCCACGGATTAAACTTTGCTCAATTTGTGTCAAAGCCCTTGAAAATTTTTTATTTCCCGAACCATTCAAATCCCCACCACCAAGCAATCTTTCAATCAAGACAAATGAAAGTTCAAGTCCAACTTCAAAAATTATCTCACCTCGTCCATCTCCGGCGTCAAGCGTGAATATAACGCTTGGCTTTTCAATTGAGAGTATATATTCGGAGTAAAAAAGTTGATCAATATTCTCAACTTGAATTGTAACTGGAGTTTGAAGTCGGCTCGTAAGATAATATCCAAGGGCTTCTGCAAAATTTTGATGGATTGTTTGAATTGTTCTGATTTGATTTTTTGAAACTCTGCTCGGTCGCCTGAATTCATAAGGGACAATTTCTTTCTCTTCCTGCTTTGAAATCACTTCGCCAGGAGATTTGCCTGCGCTTAAACCAGCAAGCAAACTGTCTATTTCCTGCTGCGATAAAATTTCAGGCATAATAGTTCAACCTATTGAATTATAAATTTGCTGAAATAAACATTTTGAACTCTTCCCTGTGTTAATATCTCATCAATTTTTTTAGCTATTTCACGCCTCAGGTCTTTTCGCTTCGTCACATCGCTTAATTCTTCAAGTGTCTTGCTTGATAAAACATTTATCAAAATATCATTTACAATGACTTCCTTACTTTGAATCTCTGCAAATGCTTTTTCATTCGTGACTTCTATTCCAACGCTTGTTAAAAGATACCTTAATCCCCCAGTCCCAGCTGGATTGACGATTAAATCCTTAACAACAAAGAGAAACTCCGGATGTGAGATTGCATATTCTGACTCAGTGATTTTATAATCATCCGCAACTTTTCTTTCTTGGATTTGTTCTTTCTGCGTGTTTTCTTTTTTGACATTTGATTCTGTTTGCCCTGCATTACTTTTTGAGTTTAAATCAAGAACGAGAAGATAAGCGATAATTATTTGAAGTAGCACAATAGGAATAGCAACGAAAAAGATCGTCCTTTTACTTCCCTTATGCGAAGTTTCGTTTTGACTTTGCTGAACCTGTTGCTGCTGAAGTTGAACTTTGTCTGCCATTTTCAAGCCGATTTTATTTAACTTTCAAAGAAAAATAAAATCAAAGCCCGTGCCATTTGAATTTTTCGTCAAATTTGAAATTTAAAATGGGAGTGGGAAATCTTGCTGGCTAATATTCTTCAAATGAATGAGATTATTGGACAGGAAATAAAAAAGCCCCGGCTTAAAGCCGGGGCTTTGCGGGGATTATCTCTTCCCGGGGTTGAGTGTTTTAGCCTGCGGTCGTGGGTCTTGATTTGCACGAGCCCAAATTATATACGCCTCCATTGCCTTCAAACGTGGGTCATCCTCTTTCAACGGTTTGCCTTCCATAGGATTCTCAATGCACCAATTGATCATATCACGAAGCAAAGCAACTTTTTTAAGCTGAATCTGAAACTTCGGGTATGTCTCAGGATGTGTATCAGTTGCATCGGGATGGCACATATCACAGGAAATTCCATTTGTCCCAAGCGATGGATCATGAAACCATTTGTAACCTTCCTCAATCATAGCTTTAAGTTCCCTTTCCCATATCAATGAATCTCTGCGTGTGAATTTGGTTGATTGATATTTCTTCTGCTGTTGATAAGTAGCAAGAAGCATACTTGCTACTTCTTGCGCTTTTTCTTTTGGCATAACTTCATTTTTGCTTACATCATTTAAAACGACCTGTGTTTTACCATCACACGCAGTTATTACCTTCTTATCTGATTTTTTCCCATCTTTGCCACCTTCAATTGCGGTTAAATCATTTTCGCCAGTCAAGAAAATTGCAACCACAACAAGAAGAAACAGGGTGAAAAATTTTTTCAGCATAACAAATTCCTCCTTAAAATTTTATTTTTAAAACGATGGATCAGCTGGAACTGGTGGAACTTCCTCCTTTCCACCTGATTCAAGATATCTTGCGGTGACTTTCATCGGTTCTCTGCTCCAAAGGTTATAAATTTTATTTGCTTTTCCATTTGCGAGAACCTCAACAGTTCCATCACCGCAACCATCAAATTGATCAAATGGATCTGCCCTGTTCATTTTAATTGTCAGTTTTGGAAGTCCCGTTGGAGCATATGGCCAAGGCCAGGCGGTTGAAAGCATCCCATAAAAGTTTATGTTTCCGATCTTGTTGAAAACTGGTTGATGCGTATGACCGTGGATAACGGTGACATTCTTAAATGGTCTAAGCAATGCTTGAACCTCTTCGGCATCATCTGTCCAGAAGTTCCACGGCTTGTAATACTTGTAAAGTGGTGAATGCGAAAACACAACTATCGGTGTATCCTTTGAAACTTTCGCTAAATCCTGTTTTAACCATTCAAATTGCTTTTTACCAACATCACCATAACCTCTTCCAACCGTAAACGGTCTTCCTTTCGGATTGTCAAGTTGAGCCATAAACTTCATTCTTTCCATCGGCGTCATCTTTGACTCAGTCCAGTAATCATCAACAAGCACAGAATTTAACACAATAAAATGCACTCCCTTATGATCAAATGAATAATACGGTTGACCGAAAAGCTCAATCCATTTTTCTCCAAGATCAAGATACCAATCGTGTTCTCCAACCATCATATAAAGTTTCGGTTTGAGTTCGCTTAAAATTTCCTTTCCAAGCTTTAACTCCTCTGGTTGACCAAGTTGTGCAAGATCCCCACCGAAGAGAACAAAATCTGGCTGTGGGTCAAGGGCATTTACATCTTGAACTGCTTTTAAAGCTGCTCTCACAAATCTTTCGTTCAATTTTCGCTCATAAAGATGCGTGTCCGAAATATAAGCAAATCTAAATTTGACCTCCGTTCCACCGCCCTGTTTTGCTTCAACTGCTTCAACAATTTGGAAGGAATGCGGTGGGAACTGATTTTTTGCAAGCGCAACCGCAGCAGATGCCATCGCAACTTTAAGAAATTGCCTTCGGTTCAACTTCGGCAACATCTTGAAAAATTCCTCTCTTTCCTTCAAATACTGCTCTTCTTTTCTCTCGCTTGGCATTTTCGGCATAATGATTGCACCTCCTTTTGTTTGTTATTTGTTTTCTGGAAAATCTTTTGGAAATTCACCTGTAAGCGTCTTCAAAAATTCCACAAGATCGTTCATCTCTTCATCTGTCAAGTTCAGCGGTCTCATCTCGCCAGAAAGATTTGGATTTTCATTTCCACCACGATTATAAAATTTAATTACATCAAGAAGAGTTGCTTCGCTACCATCGTGCATGTATGGAGCTGTAAGTTCAACATTTCTCAAAGTTGGGGTTTTAAAAGCACCAATATCTTTGGGGTTAAATGTCACGAGAAATCTCCCAAGCTCTGAATATGCTGGATCAAGCGCAAGTTCGTCAAGTTTTCTCTTATCAAGTTGTCCCTGCTTGGCAAGTTGCTCGGCTTTTCTGGCAAGTTCAGCAAATCCCTCTTTATTCATCGCAACGCCAATGTTGTGATATTTGTTGTCCGTGAAGAAAGGATTTGAACGGTTAAATTCGTGGCAGGTTATACATCTTGCTTTACCTTGGAAAAGTTGCCACCCACGCTTTGCTGATTCACTTATTGCATTTTGATCACCAGCAATAAATCTGTCAAACGGTGAATTTCCAGTCAAAAGAGTTCTCTCAAAAGCGGCGATCGCCTGTGCAACTCTGTCAATTGTTATCTCACCACCGAAAACTTTTTTAAACGCATCCACATACTCTGGAATTCCTTTTAATTTCTTAACAACCGCATCATGATCTGGCATCCCCATTTCAACTGGATTGATTATCGGTTGTTTCGCCTGTTCCTCAAGCGTTGGGGCTCTACCATCCCAGAATTGTTGCTCAAAAAACATAGCATTCAAAACCGTCGGAGCATTTCTTGCCCCCTTTTGACCCCTCACACCTTCACTTACTTTCTTCCCATCTGTGAAAGCAAATTTCGGATCATGACAGGTTGCGCAGGAAACTGTGTTATCAACCGAAAGTCGCTTGTCAAAATACAATTTCCTCCCGAGTTCAACTTTTTCAGGGGTTATCGGATTATCTGGCGGGACAAAAATTTCCCACAAATCTTTCGGAATGCCAAGTGGAATTTTAACTTCATAACTTACTTTTGCACTTGACTTTGCCTGTCTTTCTGTGAAAAAGGTAAATGAAAGAATGAAAACGACGAAAAGCAAAACCAATTGGTAAAATTTTCTCAACCTTTGCATGGTCGTCGCTTGAATTTTATTTTTCATCTTCACTTTATAAGACAAATAACCCAGTCCGTTTATTCCATCTTCATCACCCCCAACAAAGCAAGATTCTTTTTGCTATTTGAGAAAATTTTGACCAAATTATAAAAACAAAAAGCAAAATTTTTCATCGCCTTGAGATGTCTTAAATACATCGCTGTTTGTCTGTTTGCAACGCTTCAACTTTTTTCACAGCAAAAGAAACTCGTTGAACTAATCCACGCTGATAGTTTAGTCGGCAAAAAATTTGACTCAAAAACTGTAAGAGAACTCATCGGGAATGTCCATCTAAAACACGAAAATATCTATGTCTGGTGTGATAGAGCAATCCAGTATGTTGATGAAAATAGAATTGAAGCATACGGAAATTTGAAGGTAAAACAGGATACACTGATCCTTGAAGCAAATCAGGGAGTTTATCTTGGGGATAAAAAAATTGCATTATGCGAAGGCAATGTTAAACTCACAGATGGAAGAACAACGCTTGAAGCAAACTACGGAAACTACGACGCACAGAAAAAAATCGCAAACTTCAAATCAAATGTTAAACTTGTTGACTCAACAACGATCATAACCGCAGAACAACTCTTTTATTATCGCACAGAGAAAAAATCAATTGCGGTTGGCAATGTAGCAATCACAAATCTTGAAAACAACATCACAATCTACGGCGGATATTTTGAAAACTACGATAGCACAAAATACAGCGTTATAAAAAATAACCCGAAACTTGTTCAAATTGATACTTCATCAAGTGGAGAAATTGACACTTTGATCGTGATCGGCAAGTTTATGGAGGCATTTCGTGATACAAACATAAGCATGTTTTCAGCAACTGATAGCGTTATAATCGTGCGTGGAAATCTTTCCGCAGTTTGCGGTGATGTTTTCTACTACGATAAAAAAGAACTGATAATCCTGTGGAGAAATCCAGTTGTATGGTATGAAAACAGCCAAATCTCGGGCGATTCAATAGTTGTTAAGTTGAAAGATAGAAGAATTGACGAAGTTTATGTCTATGGCTCGGCGTTTGCAATTGACCCCGCAGATTCATCTTACCCAGAAAGATTCAATCAATTGAAAGGAAAAACGATGCGAATTAAATTTAAAGAAAACAAAATTGACGAAGTTTATGTTGAAAAAAACGCAATGAGTTTGTATTATATTTTTGAAACCGATGAAACAAACGAAAGAAAACCAAACGGCGTAAATTATGTGAGTGGCGACAGCGTCTGGATTAAGTTCAAAGACGGAAAAATGCACAGGATAAAAATCATAGGCGGGATTGAAGGAGTTTATTACCCCGAAGAACTTGTCCAAGGGAAAGAATCAAACTTTAATCTTGAAGGATTTAACTACATCAAAAGAAAACCAGAGAAAAATGCTAAACTTGAAATCGTTTGGGTCAAATGAAAAAAGAGAAGATGCGGGTAAAACATCAAACAACAGCGTTTTAAGAGCAGAATCACTTTACAAAAGATACAAAAAAAGATATGTTGTAAGAAATGTCAGCATAGAAGTAAAACAAGGCGAAGTTGTTGGACTTCTTGGACCAAACGGCGCAGGGAAAACAACAACTTTTTATATGATCGTCGGAATGATAAAGCCAAACGCTGGAAAAGTTTTCATTGACGACATTGAAATAACACGAATGCCAATGTATAAAAGAGCAAGATTGGGGATAAGTTATCTACCGCAGGAAGCAAGCATATTCAGAAAGTTAACAGTTGAAGAAAATATAATGGCAGTTTTGCAAGTTATGGATTTAACACCAGAACAAAGAAAAGAGAAACTTGAAAAATTGCTTGAAGATTTCGGAATCGCTCACATAAGGAAAAGCAAAGGTTATATGTTAAGCGGTGGAGAAAGAAGAAGGACAGAGATAGCACGTGCGCTTGCAACAGATCCGAAATTTATTTTGCTTGATGAACCATTTGCTGGAATTGATCCGATCGCTGTTGAAGATTTAATGAACATAGTTGCAAATCTAAAAAACAGAAACATTGGTGTTTTGATCACCGACCACAATGTCCACGAAACGCTTTCAATCACAGACAGAGCATATCTTCTATTTGAAGGACAAATTTTAAAAGAAGGAACAGCGGAATTTTTAGCAAACGACCCCGAAGCAAGAAAGTTATATCTTGGGGAAAAATTCAAACTTGATAGATATTAAACATCAATTGCCTTCTCAATTATACCGCCTCCGACGACAACATCGCCATCATAGAACACAACCGACTGTCCCGGTGTAATTGCACGCTTTGGCTTCTCAAACTCAACGAGAATTTTATCATCTCCGTAATTTTTGAGCATTGCCAATGTCCCTTCGTCTGAATATCTTATCTTTGCAAGAACCTTCATCCCATCTTCAATTTTATCAACCGAAATCAAATTAACATTTCCAGCAATTAAAGCATTATGATAAAGTTTATCTTCAGTGCCAACTTCAACAACATTTGCCACAGGATCAATTCCTATGACATAAACCGGATAACCAAGAGCAACACCAAGTCCCTTACGCTGTCCAATGGTATAAAATGGATAACCACGATGCTTGCCTATGACTTTCCCATCCATAACAATATCACCACCCTTGACTTTTTCAGCAAGACCATCAACATTTTTCTCAAGAAACTTCGTATAATCATTATCCGGAACAAAACAAATCTCAAAACTTTCTGGCTTGTTTGCAATCTTCAAGCCATATTTTCTCGCAAGTTCTCTAACCTCCTGCTTTGTAAGTTCACCAAGCGGAAAAATTGTCCGGCTCAAACTTTCCTGCGTTAATCCCCAGAGAGCGTATGACTGATCCTTGCTTGAATCAACCCCACGCATTAGGATATACCTTCCTTTCGTTTCATCAAACTTAATTCTCGCATAATGTCCCGTCGCTATGTAATCAGCTCCCAATGAAAGCGCCTTCTTTATCAACGCTTCCCACTTTATCTTCCTATTGCAGATAACACACGGATTTGGAGTTCTACCAGCAAGATAATCTTTAATGAAGTAATCTATGACTTCACGATGAAATTCCTTTGTCAAATCAACCACATAATGTGGAAAGCCAAGTTTTGTCGCAACCATCCTTGCGTCGTTAATTCCTTCAAGAGAACAACAACTATGTTCGTTTTGAACTCCAATGTCCTCGTAGTTATATGTTTTAATCGTTATCCCTATCAAATTGTATCCTTGCTCTTTTAAAATTGCAGCAGCAACCGACGAATCAACTCCACCGCTCATTGCAACTACAACGGTTATGTCCTTTGGATTTCGCATCTATTTAAAAAATTTTGTTTTCGGTTTCATTTCTTAAAATAAAACTTAATTTCTTCTCAAAAAATTTCTGAAAAATTTCCCATTCCCAAAGATCACATCCGAAAGCTCCGAAATCAAAAGTCCTGAAACCATCAAAGCTGACCCCAGAACCGCAAGCGGAGCAAATTTTTCACCTAAAAATATCCTGGCTATAATCCCCGCAAAAACTGGCTCCATTGTGAAAATTATTGCTGCCCTCGTCGGGGTCGTGAATTTCTGATACTCGGTCTGAATGTAAGTTGCAAATATCGTCGCAAGAATGGAAGTGTATAAAAGAGCGATCCCAAGTTGAAGATCAAATTTTAATTTCACATCGTCAAAAATTGGCGAAATCAAAAACGAAAAAATTGATGTAACCGCAAGCTGAATAAAGACAAGTTTGCTTGTTTGATGTTGTCTTGAATAAATGTCAAGATAAACAATGTAAAGAGCAAACATAATCGCACACAGAAGCGTCAGAAAATCTCCTATCGTAAAATCACGCCCGAGCGAATAAACAAAATTTTCAATTGAACTCTCTTTTGATGTAAGAAGCAAAAGCCCAAATGTCACAAGCACAATGCCGACTAAATTGCCCGGTTTCGGTGGTTTCTTCTCAATTAACACTTGCGCAAGTGGAGTAAAGATGACAAGCATACCTGTTATAAAACCGGACTTTGAAGCGGTGGTATATTTCAATCCAACTGTCTGAAAAGCAAATCCAGCAAAGAGAAAAAAAGCAATCACAAAACCATGCTTCAAAGTTTGACGATCAAAATCCTTAACTGAATAAGGAAAAAAGAAAAAATACAAAATCGTTGAAATTCCAAATCTTATCCCGAGAAAAAATTAAAGGCGAGGCATTTTCAAGCGCAGTTTTAACTATGCTGAATGTCCCGCCCCAGATAAATGTGATTAAAAGCAGAAGAAGTTCGGCTCTGTATTGCTGTTTCATCTATTCCAAAAATCTATTCATTTCGTTTTGATTTGGTTATAAATCAAAATTACTGTCGCAACTGTTGAAGCAATTGCACCGACCGTTAAAATTATATCCTTCGCAAGATTCCAGTAATAAATTGGCTCACGCACAATTTTTTTCGGAACGAAAATAAAATCTCCCGGCTCAATCTTTGTCTTATCCGCATCATACCAAATGTAAGTTTTTCGCTTTATGATTTTGACATCACCTTTTCTTGCAAGTTGCGAAAATCCACCAGCTTTCAAAATATAATCCCTATAACTTTTGCCTTCCTCATAAGGCACAAACCCGGGATTATTAACCTGTCCGAAAACATAAACAAGGTCATACTTTGGGGGAATGTAAATTAAATCACCATCCTGCAATTCATAATCTTCCTCGCCCGAAACAACTTTGGAAAGGTCAATAGACCTAAATTTCAAATCTTTGATGGCATTAACTTCATAAACGAAGTAAATTGAATCAGAGCCCGGAAAACCAAAATTTTTCAAAAACAACAACGGAAATAAAGAGTCAACTTTCTCAGCAACAGGACTGTTAACTGCTTCTTTAATCACAATAGCATTTTTTAAGTCTGAATATCTCGTCGGTTTAGCATCGTTTAAAATCTCGCTTAACCTTGTTCCATTTCTTGAAATTGGATAAGTTCCTGGATTTGATACCTCGCCAAGAATTGTAACTTTATAATTTTGTTTTAATGTCCTTTTCTCGGGGATAAAAATTCTATCTCCAACTTCAAGATTAACATCCGGGGCTTCTTCGTTTAAAATTTTTTTCAAATTTACATTTATTTTCTCACGCAACTTTCCTTCTTCATCAAGTCGCAAAATTTGAACATTTTCCAAATCTGCGCTTTCAATTGTTCCACCTGCAATTTTAACTATGTCAGATAATTTATCACCTTCAACAAACTCATAAACCCCGGGCTTATTCACAGCGCCATAAATTGCAATAAATGAATTCGGATCGCGCCTTTGGACAATTATCCAATCACCTTCAAGAAGATAAGGATTATATTTATCATCACCCGTTGCAAAGTATTTTCTTAAATCAACATTGATTTGATCTCCGCTCCTTTTGAGCGTAATTTTTCTTAGGTTAACACTATCAATTGCAGTTGAACGTCTCAGCATTTGCAGTGAATCAACTGGCATAAAAGCAAGTATAACAGCATTTGAAACTCTATCTATTGAGCGAACTTTATACTTGCCCTCGTTTAAAACATAGCCTGTAACAGTTACATTAAAAGAACGCGGTGCTATCAATGTGGTTGTTATCTCGCTTGCGATGTATTTTGATTTAACTTTTTGAATTATGCTTTTCTTCGCTTCTGATAGCGTCCGCCCTGCAACGGGAACTTCGCCAACCGTCGGAATTATAACAGTTCCTTCAAGCGTGACCTGAATTGTAAAACTCAATGGAGGCGAAGTCCATATATTAACACTTAAAATATCCCCAGGTCCAACAATGTAAGTTTCGGGATCAATCGGCTTTTCAAGTGAGAAAATGTTCGGGTCAAGAACTGGATATTGCAATGTTTGAAATTGTTTCGTCAGGTCATCAAACTTTATCCCAAGTTTTGAAGTTGCCTCCGGTTTTAACTCGGGAATTTGAGAGAAAAGAAAATTAATGTTCAGAAGAAAAATCACAAAGATAAACTTTCGCATGACGATTTAGAATTTGTTTTCATTTAAATTTTTCACACCAGCACCAAGTTTAACTATTTTCGCATTGCAATTTTTAACTTTGCCAGTTGCGTTTCTTGTGTCAATTATAACTTTTGAATTTCCCACAATAAATTCAAAATCATAAACGCTATGATCTGTCGTTATCACAATGATGTCAAAATCACGCAATGTTTCTTTGCTAAGTTCAATTGATTTGAATTCAAATCCATTTACTTCAACTTCTGGAACAAACGGGTCGTTATAAAATAAATTTTTCGCACCCTCATTTAAAAGTATCTCCATAATTTTCAAAGCCGGTGAAAGACGCGTATCATCAACATTTTTCTTAAAAGCAACGCCAAGAAAAAGTATTTTCGCATCTTTCAATGTTTTGGGAATTTTGCTTAACTCCTTCAAGATCAAATTCGCAACATAAAACGGCATTGATTCATTTGTCTCAGCTGCAAGTTCAATGAAATTTGTGTGAAAATCATATGCACGCGCAAGCCACGAAAGATAATACGGATCAACGAGTATACAATGTCCGCCAATTCCAGGACCTGGATAAAACGGCATAAAACCAAATGGCTTCGTTGAAGCAGCTTCAATCACTTCCCATATATCAATCTCGCCATTCCCCTTTTGAGCCATTCTATCGCACAATTGTGCAAGTTCATTCACAAGAGCGATATTAACACTTCTGAAAATGTTTTCAAGCAATTTGGCCATCTCCGCAACTCGCGGTGAAGAAACACAATGGACATTTTTTGAAACCTGTTTTATAACAAGTTCTGCAAGCTCGGTGCATTTCTGTGTAACTCCACCAACGATTACTGGGGTATTCACAAGAGTCCATTTTTTATTCCCCGGATCAATTCTTTCAGGAGAAAACGCAAGGAAAAAATCTTTTCCAACTTTCAAACCGCTTTTTTCAAGAACCGGTAAGACATATTTTTCAGTTGTCGTCGGAAATGTCGTGCTTTTTAAAATTATAAGTTGTCCCTGCTTTAACTTTTTTGAAATCTCTTCGGCAGAGTTTAAAATGTGCGAAATGTCCGGTTCTTTATTTTCTTTAAACGGCGTCGGAACACATATGAAAATCACATCAAGCGTATCAATGCAGGAATAATTATCAACAGCGGAAAGTTTTCCGCTACGGACAAGTTTTTTCAATCTTTCTGAATCAACATCAAGAATATAACTTTCCCCCTTGTTTAACTTTTCCACTTTCATTTTGTCAATATCAATTCCAACAGTCGTAAAACCTTTTGAAGCATACTCAACTGCAAGTGGAAGTCCAACATATCCGACCCCGACAACACCTATTCTTGCTTTCCTCTTGATTATCTTCTCTTTTAAATCCACACTCACACAGATGATTTAATTTTTCAATCTCTCGCCATACCAGAGCTGGTAATAATTCTGATACTCACCTGAAATCACCCTTTGCCACCAGCTTTCATTCTGAATATACCAGTTGATTGTTTCAGTGATCGCGTCTTCAAAACTATAAACTGGCTCCCATCCAAGCTCTCGCTTTATCTTACTCCAGTCCATCGCATACCTTCTATCGTGCCCGGGTCTATCTTTGACAAATTTGATCAAAGATTCAGGTTTCCCAAGCTTTTTCAAAATCAATTTAACAATGTCAATGTTCTGCCATTCATTGCTTGCCCCGATGTTGTAAATTTCGCCAACTTTTCCCTTTTGAATTACAAAATCAATAGCTCTACAATGATCAATGACATAAATCCAGTCCCGAACATTTCTCCCATCGCCATAAACTGGCAAAGGTTTATCGTTCAATGCATTTATAATCATAAGTGGAATAAGTTTCTCGGGAAATTGATAAGGTCCAAAGTTATTTGAGCATCTTGTTATGATCACTGGAACACCAAATGTTTTGTAATAAGCTCTGCACAGAAGGTCAGCGCTTGCTTTACTTGCTGCATAAGGTGAATTTGGTGAAAGTGGCATATCTTCGGTAAATTTACCCGTAGGTCCAAGCGAGCCATAAACTTCATCAGTTGAAATTTGAATAAATTTCTTAACACCAAATTTTTTCACAACTTCAAGAAGAACCTGCGTCCCTAAAACATTTGTCTTGATAAAAATTTCAGGTCCAAGGATGCTTCTATCAACATGCGATTCTGCTGCAAAATTCACGATTGTATCAACCTCAAATTTTTGAACTACATACTCAACAAGCTCTTGATTGCAAATATCACCCCTGACAAAATGATAATTCGGGTTATCTTCAACATCTCTCAAATTTTCCAGATTCCCAGCGTATGTGAGTTTGTCAAGGTTTACAACCCTGACATCGGGATAATTTTGAAGGATATACTTTACAAAATTACTGCCTATAAATCCAGCGCCACCGGTTATAAGTATGCTTTGCATTTAAAAAAATCCCTTCTTAATTTGATTTTTGACTTGTGAAAAGCTCAAATCATATTAAATCTATGAAAATGCGTTCAAAAAATCAATCTTCAATTTACTCCCGTTATGCGCGTTGCGTTTTGCATTTTTATTCTCTCGTTAAATTTGTGTTATGCTCAGCTTAGAAATTTTGAAATTGAGATTTCAAAAAACGACTCCATTGTAAATCTGCCGAATGGCTTTATCATTCCAAAAAGTGAGATTTTGAAAATTGACACAACAGAACTCGTCCGCGGGATTCATTATCTGATTGACTACAACAGCGGTAAAATTTTTCTACTTAAATCAATAAGGTCAAATCTTGATTCATCAAAAATCAAACTCAAAGCATTTTACAAAACAATTCCAATTGGGAAAACATTTTACAAATACACGAAGACAGAAATAAAAGACAGCACCAGAGCCAGCGGAGAAAATTTCAAAAGTGAAAAAAACGAAAATCCAGCATTAATCGGAAACATCCGAAAAAATGGAAGCATAGTTCGGGGTTTTACATTGGGGAGCAATCGTGATCTTACGCTTCAATCTGGATTTAACCTTCAACTTTCGGGAAATCTGACAAAAGATATTGAGGTTGTTGCATCACTTACAGATGAAAACATTCCAATTCAGCCGGAAGGGAACACGCAAACTTTGCAGGAAATTGACAAAATTTTTATTCAGGTTAGATCAAAAAATTTATTTGCTATCTTCGGAGATTATGACATTGGATATGGGATAAGCGATGAACAAAGTTTGTACTTTTCAGAGACGCCGGAGTTTGCAGGCGTGAGAAGAAGATTGCAAGGCGGAAAATTTCAATCAAATTATGAGTTTGAAAATTTCAAAACCAAAAACACAATTGCAATCGCATCTTCACGCGGAAAATTTGCAACAAATTATTTCAACGGCATTGATGGGGTTCAAGGTCCATACAGATTGACAGGTCAAAATGGTGAAAAAGATATAATTGTCATAGCTGGAACTGAAAAAGTTTATATTGATGGGCAACTAATGACGCGAGGTGAAAGCAACGATTACATAATTGACTATTCAACAGCAGAGATAACTTTCACTCCAAATCGTTTGATAACATCGGCTTCAAGAATAACAGTTGATTTCCAATACACTGACAGAAAATACGCTCGCAATTTTTTCGCTTTTACATCCGATAACCTGATCCTTGAAGATAAATTGAATTTATCCTTTTCATATTTTTACGACTCCGATAACAAAAATGCACCGATTGACTTTGTGCTCTCACCGTCGGACATTGAAATTTTAAGTTCAAGCGGAGATGACAATTTAAAAGCAGTAAAAAGCGGAGTTAATTTCGTCGGATTTGATTCAGCAAAGGGAATTGGGAAAGGTCAATATGTGAAAAAAGATACGATAATTGACTCAACAAAATATGAAATTTTCGTCTATTCGCCCGGGGATAAGCAGGCGCTTTACTCCGTTAGTTTTTCCTATGTTGGCTTTGGAAAAGGTGATTATATACGAAAAGGAATTGGAAAATATGAATTCGTCGGACGAGGTAAAGGTGATTATCTTCCGCTTATTTTTTTGCCAATGCCACAATCTTTACAACTTTTTGATTTAAAAGGAAAATACAAAGCCGGAAATTTTAATCTATTTTTTGAAACCGCACTCAGCAATTTTGACCAAAATCAATTCTCCGCAATTGATGACGCAAACAACAAAGGGATTGCTTTCAAATACGGGCTTGAATATTCAACAGGTGAAATTTCGGAAAAAGGATTAAGAAAGATTGAGTTTAACATCTTTCAAAGACAAAAAAATAAAAATTTCATCGGAATTGATAGATTTGATGTCGTTGAATTCAACAGAAAATGGAACATAGACGAAATCAGACAACTCAACGAATCAATAATTGAATCTTCTCTTCGCTTTGAAATTTTCAAGAAAAGTCAAATAAACTTTGGATATGGACAGTTGAGAAACGAAAACGAATTCAAAACAGACAGAGGCGTGATTGAATTAAAACTTGGTGAAGATAACGCACCAAAAATTGATAACACCGCAGAAATTTTAATCTCAAAATCAACTGAAACAAACTCAAAATGGCTCAGAAATAAAGGTCTTGCAAATTACAAATTTGGTTTTGTGATCCCATTTGTGAATTATGAAATGGAATTGCGAGAAATTTTAAACAATGGCGAATTAAATCCAGCAAGTTTCAGGTTTTTACGGCTTGTGCCCGGCGTTGAATTTTCGTTAAAAAAATTTAAAACTGGATTTTCCTATGAGCTAAGATTTGACGATGTCGTAAGAAATGGAAATTACGCCCGCTCAAGCATAATGAGAAATCAAAATTACAGAGCAAACTTTGAAAGCAAAGAGTTAAGCATAAACGCTGACTTAACACTTAACAAAAAAATCTATGTGAACCCAGATTCATCAAGCAAAAGCGTCAACAATGTTCTCGCAAGGTTTCAGGGAAAAGCTGAGTTTCTAAACAGAGCATTTAGAACGAGTTTCATCTATCGCGCAATGACAAAGATGATCTCACAACTTGAGCCAGTATTTATAAAAGTTCAACGTGGAACTGGAAATTACAGATACATCGGAGATTTAAACAACAATGGAATTCAAGACCCAAACGAATTTGAAAGGACAAAATTTGACGGCGACTATGTTCTGCTCACGCTTCCGGGCGATAAGATGATACCAAGTGCAAATGTTGACGCAAGCTTTAATTTAAGACTCTATCCCGAAAGATTATTCACGATTAAAACCACAATTTCAAAAATTCTTTCATCTATCTCAGCAGATACATACTTCCAAGTTTCTGAAAATAGTTTGGAAAATTGGGAAAAAATTTATCTTTTGAATTTGAGATATTTTCAACGCGAGGACAAGACAATCAGCGGTTCAATGACATTCAGACAGGATGTATATCTTTTTGAAAACAACCGAAAATTTTCTGTGAGATACAGATTTTTAAAATCAGGTGCAATGTACAGTTACAGCATAGCGAAGAAAAAAACATCTGGCGTTGAAAATTCTTTGAGAGTGAGATGGTATCCCGAGTATGATCTTGGGTTTCAGATGGAGGGATTGATAAAAAGCAAAAAATCAATCGGCGGATTCAGGGAAGATGAATCATTTGACATAAGCGGGCAGAGTTTGAACCTTGAAATTTTTTATAAGCCATTTAATTACATTGAATTAAGTTTTAAAACTGGCACTGGAAGAAACAAAGATATAAGCGGGAAAAGCGCGAACTTAAATCGCCAAAGTGTTAAGATAAGTTGGCTTTTGATGAATAAGGGAAGAATTGATTTTGAAGTTGAAAGAAATGAGGTCACAACACAAAACATCATCGGGACGCCGGGATACGAACTTGTTGAGGGAAATTATACTGGCAAAAATGTTTTCATGAGATTGAATGTTTCATATAGCGTTGGGGATTACATTCAAATTGGAGGAAATTATAACGGTCGCTTTACATCAAGCGGAATTGTCCACATAGCACAAGCGGAGGTGAGAGTATATTTTTGATGATTTCATTCGGATTTTAAAATTCTCAAAATCTCATCATGCAAGAATTCATTTGCGATGATTACACCGGGTTTTCGGACATTTTTTTCGTTATAAAAAATTTTACCACCGTGAGAATCTGTGACTTTAAGACCTGCTTCTTCAGCTATGATGTGAGCGCCTGCTAAATCCCATTCGCTTTTATCAAAAATGCTCACAACAGCATCCGCCCAACCACTTGCGACACTCACAATTTTATAAGCTATGCTCTCTCTAAATTTAACTTGACCAAATTTTGAAGCAAGAAGTTTAACCTTTTCAACTTTGTTAATTTCTTTCCTACTGACAATAACCGACGCTTCGGCGGTAGTTTTTCGCACATTGTTAAGTTTAAGCCTTTGAGCGGTTGAGTTTCTGAAAGATTTTTCATCTTTTGCTTTCAATAAAAATGCTCCTTCATTTTTAACGCCAAAATAAAGCTCCCCACTTACTGGATTATATACAACTCCAAGCACTGGAATTTTATCCTCAACAAGTGCAATTGAAATGGAAAACTCTGGAATTCCATTTAAAAAATCATTCGTTCCATCAAGCGGATCAACGATCCAAACTCTGCGTTTGCTTAATCTTGTTTCATCGTCGGTTGTCTCCTCCGAAAGCCAACCGTCATCCGGAAAATTTGAGGTGATTTTTCCTTTCAAAAGTTCATTTGATTCAAAATCTGCATTTGTCACTGG
Source organism: Candidatus Chryseopegocella kryptomonas (assembly GCF_001536065.1). Lineage (GTDB taxonomy): Bacteria > Bacteroidota > Ignavibacteria > Kryptoniales > Kryptoniaceae > Kryptonium > Kryptonium kryptomonas. Next base: position 48,548 of record NZ_CZVW01000006.1, on the reverse strand, counting down.
GCTTCCACGCCCCGATTTACTCTTATACTGCGTTTGAAGTTTATCTCTATTTTCAAAATGATTTTTCAAAATTTTTCCAGCTTCAATTGCCGACGCAATTGCTATTTCAAGCTCGCTTTGATAACTCACCTTAACTTGTTTTTTTGTGAGAAATTATCAAAAAAACTCAAAATAAAAAACGAAATTTGTTTTTATCTGCACAAATTTTTAAAATTTTAAGGAAACAAAAACAAATTTATCACACTGAACTTGCCCTGGGTATTGAGAATGACATTGCTTCTGCTTGGGTTGTTGATTTTGATCTATTCTTACTTGACACTTAAAATCTCAACCGCAGTTAAACAAACAATAAATCCGAATCAGAGCATTTTAAAATTTTTCACGATCTTCATTCCGTTATATCTTGTCTCATATCCCTTGGTTGGCTTGATTGGATTTTTTCTCGGGTTGCAAAGTTTGATCTCATCATTTAGATTTGGAAACAAAATTTTTGATGTTTTATTTACCTATCCATTTTGGTTCGGGCTTGTGTTCGCAGTCCAAACATTCTTCCCACTCCTTGCAATTGACATAGTAAAGATCATCTCATCATTAATTGCGACATCAAATCTGCAAGCTAAGATAAATTCCATCTTGCCGAGGTTAACTTTGTTAATTGCTCTCACAAGTGCGATATACTCCGGAATTAAAATTTACATTGACACAAATGCTATAAAACAGAAAACAATTGATTTTGAAATTGAAAATCTCCATCCTTCACTTAACAATTTTAAAATCGTTCACATAAGCGACATACAGGCGGACGCAAGAACCAAAAGAGAAAAAATTCAAAAATATATTGACATCGTCAATTCCACTAACCCTGATATTGTAATCTTCACAGGTGATATGGTCACATACGGGACTGAACACATCCCCATCGCTGTTGAGATGTTATCAAAGATAAAATCAAAATCTGGATTTTACGCTTGCATAGGTGATCACGATTACTGGGCTGGAATTGAGAACATAAAAAGCGAAATGCAAAAATATGGATTAAAACTTTATTCAAACGAAAATTTGAGACTAAAAATAAACAACGCAAACCTTACGCTTACATTCATCACAAACATTTACAGCGAAAGACCCAATTTTGAGACATTAAATTCTTTACTGAGCGAAAATAATGCGGACCTTAAAATTTTAATCACACATCAACCTTCTGAAAATCTTGTTGAACTTGCACATGAAAATGGTTATAAAATTTTTCTTGCTGGACACACGCACGGAGGACAGGTGACCTTTTCAATTTTCGGTTTTAAAATAGTCCCTTCAAGAGTTGAAACAAAATATGTCTCGGGTGATTATCGCTTTAATTCAATGTTGATAAATGTAAACAATGGGCTTGGCTTTACACTTGCTCCAATTAGACTTAATGCCCCAGCTGAGGTAACGATAATAAAACTTCGTTCAAAAGTTAAATGAGAAACTTCATTTTCGTTCTTGGTTTAATCATTTTAATCTCCGGTTGTTCAAGACAAATGGATGAGATCACAGGACCTGATAAAACCCCACCTTCACCACCACAAGGTCTTTATGTTTATTTTGCAGGCGATGGTATGGTCATACTCATCTGGCAAAATAATAGAGAACCAGACCTGTCATTTTACAAAGTTTATCGCGGAACCGATAGCATAAGGTTTCACTTGGTCGGTAAATCAACAGAAAATATCTTCACAGACAAAGAGCTTGATTATGACACAACTTACTTTTACTACATAACTGCTGTTGATAACTCCGGAAACGAAAGTGAACCAAGTTCAATTGTCAGCGCAAAACCAGTTAACATCTATCCCCCCACTCAACCATTTGGACTTGCTGTGTTCGCCCACAATGATCCAGATGGAATATACTTTAATCTGAACTGGTATAAAAACCCCGATGGAGACATAAAACTTTACAAAATTTTCAGAGCAAACAAACCCAACTTTACACCCGGCGATTCAAATTTAATCGCAACTTCTGAAACAAATTTTTTCCGCGACACATTAAATCTTTCAATGAATCAAAGATATTACTACAAAATAGTTGCAGTTGATAAAGGCGGACTTGAAAGCAAACCAAGCTTTGAAGACGACGACATAATTTTAAAAACACCAGAGCTAATTGAACCTAACGATAATTCAATAACTGGATACGACCCAACATTCAAATTCAAAAAAGTTGAAAATGCAAACGGATACATAATTTTTCTTTCAACATCAAAATATGGAAATGAAATTTGGAAGAAAATCATTTACGGACAAAATCAATCTGACACAATTTCTGTAAATTACACAGGTCCTTCACTCTACAACGGACGAACCTACTTCTGGAAGATTGCAACTTTTTCAAAAAGCGAAAACATAATAAATTCAATAAGCGAGATAAGAAATTTCACCGTCAGCGTAAGATGATTGAGGCAATAAATTTAATAAAATACTTTGACAAAAAACTTGTTCTGGACAATATAAGTTTTAGTGTGCGTAAAGGAGAAATTTGCGGTTACATTGGACCAAACGGAGCAGGAAAAACAACAACGATAAAAATTTTAACAGGGATAATTAAACCAACAAGCGGAACAGCATATATTGATGGAATAAATGTCAAAGAAAATCCAGACGATGTAAAAAAAATCATTGGCTATGTTCCCGAGTCAGGTGCGATATTTGAAACTTTAACGCCAGTTGAATTTCTCACATTTGTGGGTAAAATTTACAGAATGAGTGAATCTGAAATCACAAGGAACATATTTGAACTTATGGAACTTTTTGAAATTTATGAATTCAAAAATGAGCCGATGTTAAGTTTTTCAAAGGGAATGAAGCAAAAGATATTTTTAATCTCCGCATTGATGCATAATCCAAAAGTTTTATTTCTTGATGAGCCGTTAAACGGTCTTGACGCAAATGCAATTAAAATCTTCAAAGAGTTCATTAAAAAACTTGCTCAAAACGGACGAACTGTTTTTTACTCATCTCATCTTCTTGATGTGATTGAAAAAATTTGCGATAAATTGATCATAATAAATCGCGGTAAAATTGTTGCAAGCGGAACGATTGAAGAGATATTGAAAATTTCAAATGCCCAGAATTTAAGCGATGCGTTTTCAAAATTGACAGAAAGCGTGGAGCAAGTTGAAAAAATTCAAAATTTCATAAACCGAACAAAATAAATTCACTCAAAATTACAAAAAGAGTTTATTACCGATGGCGCAGGCATTGCAGAGTGAGTTTGAGCAGTAAAATTTGAAAAGATGTATCCCGCCTTGATGTGTCAAACCTGAAGAAGAAAGTTTAACTCTCCCGAAGAAAAGCTCATCTTCAAGTTTTGCGGTGATCCAGTTTGCTGAAAGGTTCGGAAAATTTTTGTAAATCTCAATTACTTTCTTTTCAAGTTCCCTGTTTTTGAAAATTCTTGAAAATGTCATCATTACTGGCAAAACCGCATTGACAACTATCTCACGCGCTTTTGAAATTCCAACCATATAATCAGTTTTAACCCCACGAGATTTGCCGAAGTTATAATGTGTTTCCCAGTATCCTTCCGACTTAACGCGGAAAAGATTTTCAAGTCGCTTAACTTTTTCAAAAACATCCAAATTTGAAATAATAATTTCGTTTAACTGAGCGTAAAAATCTTCGTGTATCATCCGCCAGATTAAAACCGAAGCGCCACCAAGTTTAAATGCTGGAGAATTTGCTGGTCTGACAGATGAAAAATGCCATTCCGAATGATGTAAAACCTCACGATGATAATAACCACGCACGTTCATCCATTCTTTTTTAAGTTCGTCAATGAAAAGTTTTGTCTCCGCATCAAGTTTTTTCCCGGAGTAATGATCAATAAATCCAGCCACACCGAAGAGAAGTGCTTGAATTCTTAAAATTTGTTTCTCATACGAATGTGCAAACGAATGTTCGGAGATAAATTTTAATGTTAAATTTTGTGCAAGTTTCTGAAAGGGCAATTTATTTTTTGAATAGCCCAGTGCCTCCATAACCTTCTCATATAAAAGCTGATCCCAGACAAATCTGTGTGAAAGTTGATAAAGCGAATAACTTTGATAGGTTGGAAAATAATCTTTCGGGGAGTCGGAAATTAAAAAGAAATTTTCATCAATTATCTCGCTCAATCTTTCGCTTAAATTTCTCGCTTTAAAAAACAAACGCGTAAGCCCAAGATTTTTAATCCATTTTAATTTCTCCTCAACCGAAACAATTTTATTGACGCCATAGCACTTTATCTTGTCATTTTTCGTGATTCTCCCATGTAAAATTTCATCACTTTCAATCTCTGCAGTTAAAACTTTTCTACCCGAAACCGTCTGAACAAAGCCATCTCCTGTGTCATCGTGAAGAACAACATGAAGGATGACCGTGTTATATCTTTCATCAAGATGATGTTTATGGTTTTTCCAGTCCGATGCTTTTATGTGAATCTCAACATCACCACGATAAATTTTTCCATTAATTTTTACTTTTGCGTCAGTAAAATCAGCTCCATCTGTTGTGTTAACTTCTCCCGTATCAAGGATTTCTATCTCATCGGAGTTTTTTGTTTTGAGTTTTAATTTCCCAGCGTGGGAAAGCCAGATTGAGTAAAGAGATATTTCATCTATATTTTTTCTGCGCATTTAAACTTTTCTCGTCAAGATGTTTTTTAACTTCATCAAAAAATTCCGCCCATCTCTTCGGATCTTTGCTATATTCAGCGGTGATAGAATCAACCTGGCTCATTGTCAAGTTATTTGACTTCAAAAGCGAATCTATTTCCTGTTTAAGTTTGATTGAATCATTTCTAAACTTTTCGGTCAAGAATAAAATTTCTGCGTATGTTTGAACAATTTTTTTATCAGTGCCCTTTCCTTTCTCAGCGTTACAAGATAAAAAAAGTGTCAAAATCAAAATTATGTATGCAACTTTGAAATCCACCCGTTGCGTGAATCTTTATTTAAGCAAATTCTCAAAGAAGTTCGGAAGAGCAAATGAAGCGATGTGAATTTTATCGTTGTAATACCTTAAACTTTGAACAATTTTCTTGACTCTATTCGGATTGAAATCTTTTATGGGGTCAAATTTTTTTGAGCCAAGGACAAAACTTATAACCCCGCTTGCATAGGTTGGAACATTTGCAAGATAAAAGCGAACTATTGGGAAATACTTTTTGAAAATTGAATTTATTTGCTTTATCAGATCTGGAAAAACAAAAGGTGATTCCGCCTGCGCAACGATTATACCTGAATCGTTCAAAGCAGAGAAAGCATCTTTGTAAAAACTCTCCTCAAAAAGTCCAACCGCTGGACCTATTGGATCGGGAGAATCTATCAAAATTACATCATAAACTCCCTTTTTACCTTTGACGAATTCAATTCCATCTTGAAAACTTATTTCAACTCTATCATCATCAAGATGTGATGCCACCTGAGGGAAATAAATTTTTGCTGCGTTGACAACTTCCTCATCAATTTCAACGAGTTCAACTTTTTTAATTGTTTCGTGTTTTAAAATTTCTCTTACAGCACCGCCATCTCCTCCGCCGATGACAAGAACATAAGTTGGCTCGGGATGTGTGAAAAGTGGAACATGTGCTATCATCTCGTGATAAATAAACTCATCCTTTTCAGTAAGCATAATAAATCCATCAAGAGCCATAACTCTGCCGTGATCGTATGACTCAAAAATTTCAATTTTTTGATATGGAGTTGTTTTTTCAAAAAGTTTGTACTTCACCCTTAAAGATATAGCGGTATTCGTCGGACCATATTCAGTAAACCAGTAGTCCTGTTTCCTACTACTATTTGGAATATCAGTATTTACTTCACTTTTCTCCTGCAAGAACTCCTGTTGTTATTTTCTTTGTAATCGTGTTGTTAATGTTGTCAGCAAGCCCGCGTTTTACCTCCATAAGATAGGCACTTTTGGCTTTGAATTTCTCCTTCAAATACTGATAACTAACATACGGGTCAACATCATCACCACATGTAAAGACATCAACCGCTGCATATCCATATTCTGGCCAGGTGTGAATTGTAAGATGCGATTCTGCGATTACAACAACCCCACTTACTCCGTGTGGATTAAAAGTGTGAAAAAAAGTTTTTACGATCGTTGCTCCCGCAAGTTCAGCAGATTTGGTGAGCGTCTTTTCAACAAAAGCGACATCGTTTAAAAGTTTTCTGTCGCAGTTGAAAAGTTCAATCAAAAGATGCCTGCCTAACGCTTTCAATTTCACCTCCTCCTGTTTTTTAGAGTTTGACAATTCTAAAAAACACAATAATAAATAATAAATTTTTTGTTAAGTTTCAAGTTTTGAAACGAAAAAGGGGCTTTCATACGAAAGCCCCTCTGCTAAAGTTTTCACTTTATCTGTGAAATATCATAGAAATACTTAACAAATGTCTTCATTCCACCGGATGCCTGTCTCCAGTCAAAATTCTCATTCGGCTCATGATAACCATGTTCAGGCAAGCTTAAACCGATGAAGACAATTGGAACTTTCAAATGCTTTTTCATCGTGACAACTGCACCAATTGATCCGCCTTCTCTTATGAACGCTGGCTTCAAACCGAAACCAAATTCAAGTGCCTTCACAGCTGCTTCCGCATAAGGTCCGGTGAATTCACCATAATACGGCTCAAGCGAATTTTCTTTTATAACTTGAACATCCGGATTTAACTTCTTAACATAATCCTTTAAAAGCTTAAACACTTTATCAGGTTTTTGATCTGGCACAAGTCGCATACTTATCTTCGCTTCGGCTCTTGGCGGGACAATTGTCTTTATCCCAGGTCCTGTATAACCACCGACAATTCCATGAACTTCAAATGTAGGTTCAGCCCAAATTCTCCTCAAAATCTCTGCTTTATTCTTCGTCCTTATGCTCTTAAATCCGTAAACCTGTATCCATCTTTTCACATCAAACCCTGAAGCGAGAAAGTTCTTCAACTCTGCGTCGGTGAGCTTTTTGACATCCTTGTAGAATCCCGGGATTTTCACTTTGCCTGTTTTAGCATCATAAAGCTGTGAGATCAATTGACAAAGTTCGCCGATTGGATTGCGTGCAGCTCCGCCCGTTGTTCCAGAATGAACATCTTTCGTTCCTGTTTCAAGCACAAGCCGTGCACCTTGAAGACCCCTCAAACCATAAGGAATGGATGGTTTCTGCGGTGAAATCCACAAAGTATCGGAAACAAGAACAGAGTTAACTTTTAAATCCGACTTATAATTCTTGATGAAATATTCAAAGTTTGGGCTTCCATTTTCTTCTTCAAATTCCCAGATAAACTTAATGTTTATTGGGATTCCATTCTCAACTGCAAAACGAGCTGCGAACAATGCTGTAAGAGCTGGACCTTTGTCATCGGTTGTCCCACGACCATAGTATTTTCCATCTTCAATTGTAAATTTAAACGGCTCACGAACCCATTCCGGACCACCAGCTGGCTGAACATCAAGATGATTGTAAATTGCAACTGTTGGATTCTTCGGATCTGTGATGTAAGAACCTAAAACGACGGGATTTCCTGGGGTCTGACATTTCTTTGCTTCAAAGCCAAACTTCTTCAAAAATTCAACCGCAAGATCAGCGCCCTTCTCAATCTCACCTTTGTAAGATGGATCCATACTTATTGTTGGAACTTCAACAATTTCACCAAGCATTTGCTCAAATTCTTTCCTGACATCATCAACATAACTATTAAGTTTTTCAACTATGTTTTCCCAGTTTGGAAGTTGCCCTGCCATATCTTCTCTCCATTTTTGTTTTTAGTTTGACCTTGGATGATAAAGCCGATAAATTTCTTTTAACATTTCATTGCTTATGTGTGTGTAAATTTGCGTCGTTGTTATGCTTGCGTGTCCAAGCATTTCCTGAACCGATCTCAAATCAGAACCTCCTTCAAGAAGATGCGTTGCAAAAGAATGTCTTAATGTGTGTGGATGAATTTTTTTTCTTATCCCAGCCATCAAAGCATATTTTCTTACCAATTTCCACACGCTCATCCGTGTTAATTTTTTTCCTAATCTGCTTAAAAAAAGAACATCTCCACTACCTATTTTAACAAGTTTCGGTCTAACTTTCAACTGATATTCACGAATCCACTTAATTGCAACTTTGCCGATCGGAACTAATCTTTCCTTTGAACCTTTTCCCATAACTCTTAATATTTCCATATCAAAGAATAAATCCGTTTGTCTCAAATTTATAAGTTCAGAAACTCTAACCCCCGTCGCATACATCGTCTCAAGAATTGCTCTGTCTCTTATGCCCATAAGTGTTGATGTGTCTGGTTGTTCAAGGAGTTGAAAAACTTCATCAACTGTCAAAACTTCCGGCATTTTCTTTTTAACACGTGGATGTTCAATGTTCTCAACAGGATAAACTTTTGAATATGACTCAACGAGTAAAAATTTATGGAAACTTCTTATTGACGCAACATTTCTTGAAATGCTTGACGGACTCAAACCAATTAAGCCAAGTTCCCGAATATAATTTCTAACGATTGCTTCTTCAACTTCATCAGGATGATTTATCCCGTTTGATTCAAGGAACAACACATAACGAATCAAGTCAATTGAATATGAATCAACAGTATTTTTTGAATAGCCCTTTTCTATTTCAATTGATTTCAAAAAATGAGTCAAAAATTTTCTCCAGACCTCGCTTTTAATTCTTAACAGCGCTTCGCTTACAATATATTTGCTCTCAATCCCCGCCATTTTTAACTTTTCTCGTTCTCTTTTTTGATTTCGCTTTCGGCTCCGGGGTTCGCTCTGATTTCTCTTTCAAAATTTCCTCTTGCGCTGGATACTTAACACGTGGATGATAAAGATTAACGAGCATTTGAATAAATGTTTTCTTTATCTCTTCAATGTCCTTGAATGTTAAATTTGACTCGTCAAGTTGTCCATCTTCAATTCTGTTTTCAAATATAGCCTCAACAATTTTTTCAATGTTTTCCGGCGTCTTATCATCAAGCGAACGAACAGCAGCCTCAACTGAATCAGCAAGCATAACAATTGCTGTTTCCTTTGAATCCGGCTTTGGTCCCTTGTATCTGAAATTGCTTTCTTCTATTTCAACATCTTTAAGCTCACGCCTTTTTAATGCCTTGCCATAAAAATACGCAACAAGCGTCGTTCCGTGATGCATAGGAATAAACTTTATAATTTCGGATGGAAGCTTATATCTTTTCGCAAGTTTTTGTCCTTCCTCCACATGCGAAATTATTATTTGAACGCTTTGCTCCGGGGTTATTGAATCGTGAAGTTTATCCGACTCCATTTGATTCTCAATGAAGAATTCAGGATTTAAAATTTTTCCAACATCGTGGTAATATGCTCCAACTCTTGCCAGAATTGGATTTGCCCCTATGGCTTTAGCTGCGGATTCTGCAAGTGTTGCAACAGCAATGCTATGATGGAATGTCCCAGGAGCCCGTGCTTGTAATTCACGCAAAAGCGGATGATTGAAATCTGAAAGTTCAAGAAGCGTAATCTCTGTCATAATTCCAAAAATTCGCTCAAAGAAAATCAAAAGACCGTATGTAAAAATTGGAGAAAGCAAAGAATTCGCTGTGACAAAACCAAGTTTAACAAACAAATAATTCACACTTTCATATTTTTGAAACGAAAAACCAAGCACAACGAAAACATAAGCAAAAAATATGAAGACAAAACTTTTGAAAATTTGCATTCTATTTGCAATGCTTCTCACAGAATAAATTGCAACAGTTCCAGCAACAAAAGACGAAACCGCAAAATCATAACTGTATCCGAGAACGAACCCCGTGATAAACGAAATTACAGAAGTCGCCCAAAATGCAACCCTTGAATCAAAAATTATCGTCATCAACATTGAAAAAGTCGGAATAAGGACAAGATAATTTACATCGCTACTTGTAACTTTTATTTTCCCCACCAAAAACGCAAGCAAAATTTCAAACAAGAACAATGCGGTTATCAATGCGATCAACTTGTTGTCAAAATAAATCCTTTTGCGATACATATACAGATAAATCCAGAAAATTGCGAAAACACATCCTGTTAAGATAAATCTTCCCAAATCTTTGAGAATTTTGCCCGTGCCAATTCCACGCTCTTTTTGTGCCTTTTTCAAAGATTCAAGTTTAAGATATATCTCTGGCGTTATTATCTCGTGTTTTGATATTATTTTTTCATTTTCACGCACAACCCCAACGGTTTTCAACACTTTACTTTTTTCTCGCTCAATCAAATCATTCGTTTCTTTCTCATTAAAAATTAAATTTGGTCTAACAAACGAATAATAAATTTTTGCAACTAAATCAAATCCAGCAGTGTCAACTTCTTCAAACTCCGAAAAATTTTTCCTGACAAAATCTTTGGCAAGATTCCAACATTCGCTCAAATCGTAAAATTTTCCCTCTTTGTAAATTTCTTCAAACTTACCCTTTCTTAAAACAATCTCATTTCTGTTCAAATTTGCCCTCGGTATGGAAAGCACACCCGCTGGCTGATAAATCATTGAAAGATACGCTTGTCCCAAAACTTTAAACTTGCCAATTTCAAAATACCCAATTTTATTTAACGACTCAATTTTTTCAAGTTCATAAACATTTACTTTTTCAAGCAATAAATTTTTCAATCGCTCAATCTCAATGGAATCCTGCTTCAATGAACTTGTGCTGACACCACGATTTATTTTCACCTGATAACTTTTCTTCAAATCAAGGTATGATTTCAAATTCGTTATAAAATCTTCAAACTCTCTAACTTGATTTCTATAAACCTGTGTGTCAACATCAAAAATGAAATAAACTTTTGAATAGACGGATTTAACTTCATCCTGATATTGCTTTTCATCCTTATAAACTGGGAATGAGAAAGGAGCAACGACATCATCATAAAGCCATACACTTCCAACTTCATATTTATATTCAAAAGCGTAAGGACTTGGGAAAAGAACCACGACAGAAATTGGGATAACAAGAAACATCAAAACTTTAAGAGCAAGGTCTTTCGGGAATAAAGATGATATTTTGAGCGAAGGAATTTTCATAAGTTATTTCAATTTTTTTGCATCAAGTAGAATTTCAAGAAATTCACTTACACCATCTTCATCATTTGTCTTCGTTGTGACATAATCGGCGTTAAATCTAACTTCTGCGACTGCGTTTTTCATAGCAACCGCAACTCCAACCTTTTTTAAAAATTCAATGTCATTATAAAAATCACCTATGCCAGCAACTTCACTACGCTTCAATTTAAAAAATTTTCTGACATATTTTAAGCCCGTCGCTTTTGAAATTCCTCGTCGCTTTACTTCAAGATATGTTAACCTGTCGTATTTAAGAGATGGATAAATTGAAGTTGATATATTTGAGAACAAAGGCGGTTCAAGTTTATGTGCAATTTTGTGAAGGATATAATTTCGGTCTGAACTTAAAACGACACGCAAAACTTTATCTGTGTAATCGTAATATGAATCAACTTCCATCGTTTCCGCTTCAAGATTTCCGATGTAAGATGGGAAAATTGTATTTTCAGGAGTGTAAATAACTTTATCTTCGGAATAAAAAAGTATATTCACGAAAAATTTATCTGCAAGTTCAAGCGCCTTTAAAACTTTTTTCTCTGGAAGATAAAATGCTTTTATAGTTTCTCCTTCAGGAAATTTCACAAGCGCACCATTTAGAGAGACAATTGGATCATCAACCCCAAGCATTTTCGCATATTTTACAGAAGCGGAATGAACACGCCCAGTGATGAGAGTAAATTTAACTCCGTAATTTTTTAATTCATTTACCAGTTGAATTGTGCCCTCGCCTATTTGATTGTCTGAACTTAACAATGTGCCGTCAATATCACAGGCAACGAGCTTAACTTGCTTCAATCTTTTTTTAAGCTCGTCAAGTTCAATCTTTTTCAATTCTCAATTTGCTTTTTCTTTTTTTTAAAATTTAACAAAAAAGTAAGAAAGAACAAACGGGAAAATTAACATAGGCAGGCGAAGTAATGCACTTTTACTTGAAAATTTGATTTAAAGTTTTTATCATTTGTTTAAATTTGGAAACAAAAAATTTTCAAAACCCGGACGAAACGAAAACTAACAAATAAGGAGGCGTAATGGCAAAAAGAGAACGCTGGGGGACAAGAATCGGATTAATTCTCGCAATGGCGGGAAATGCAGTTGGACTGGGGAACTTTCTCAGATTCCCAGTTCAAGCTGCACAAAACGGAGGGGGGGGCTTTTATGATTCCATATTTCGTTGCCTTTCTACTTCTTGGAATTCCATTGATGTGGGTTGAATGGGCTATCGGAAGATACGGCGGTAAATTCGGTCACGGAAGCGCACCCGGAATGTTTGACGCTATGTGGAAAGCTCCAATATCAAAGTATCTTGGAGCACTTGGGCTTTTTATATCAACGGTAATAATGGTTTATTACACATACATTGAATCGTGGACGCTTGCATTTAGTTTCTTCTCAATAACGAAAGCATATTTTGGCGAAACAACATTTGACACGATGCGAAGCTTCTTGCAAAGTTATCAAGGAATTGAGAAAAATTATTTCCAAAGCATTCTCCCCGCATACCTTTTTATGTGTGTAACCCTGTTTCTCAACTTTTTCATTCTTTATCGTGGAATATCACGGGGCATAGAAATGCTTGCTAAAATTGCAATGCCAATGCTTTTCCTGTTTGCAATAGTTCTCGTCATAAGAGTTGTGACGCTTGGGACACCTGATCCAGTCAATCATCCTGATTGGAGCGTTGAAAGTGGCTTTGCTTTTATATGGAATCCTGATTTTTCAAAACTTGGTGATGCAAAAATCTGGCTTGCTGCTGCAGGTCAAATTTTCTTCACATTGAGCGTCGGAATGGGAACATTGCAAGCTTATGCAAGTTATTTAAGGGAAACAGATGACATCGCTTTAAGCGGTCTTTCAACAGCTTCAACAAATGAATTCGTTGAAGTAATTCTTGGAGCAAGCATTGCGATTCCAGTTGCAGCTGCTTTCTTTGGAATAGAAACGACACAGGAAATCGCCAAAGGCGGTGCATTTAACCTTGGTTTTGTATCAATGCCGATAATTTTTCAAAAACTTCCATTTGGAGAATTTTTTGGTTTTCTTTGGTTTTTGCTCCTTTTCTTCGCAGGGATAACTTCATCTGTTGCAATGGCTCAACCTTTGATAGCATTTCTAAAAGAAGAATTCGGAATTTCACACGCCAGAGCGACAACTTTGATCGGTTTCTCTGTTTTCATCGCAATACAATTTGTTGTGTTTTTCTTAAAACATGGCTTCCTTGATGAAATGGATTACTGGGCTGGAACTTTTGGACTTGTTCTTTTTGCTTTGTTTGAGATTATAATTTTCGCTTGGATATTTGGGATGGATAAAGGCTGGGCTGAAATAACAAAAGGCGCTGATATTAAAGTGCCGAGAATTTTTTACTACATCATCAAATACATAACTCCTCTTTATCTCCTTTTCATCATGGTAAACTGGCTCGTTCAAGATGCAATACCAACGCTTTTAATGAAAGATGTTAAGCCAGAAGATATACCATATAGATGGGGCGCAAGAGCTTTGATGTTTTTGATCTTCCTAATCATAATTTTAATGGTTAAAACCGCCTGGGCAAAACGAGAAAAAACAAAAGCTGGAGAAATATAATGAAATTAACAACGGAAGGAATTATCTTTATGACACTTGCGTGGGGAATTGTTGCAACATTGACAATTTACTGCTTCGCAAAAGTTCTAAGAACAAAAACAAGATATGATAACGATCAAGACGAGGAATGAAAAGTTAATTTAAAACAAAAAGCCCGGGCTTAACACCCGGGCTTTAATTTTTACTTAATCAACATCATCTTCCTCGTTTGAACGAATTTACCCGCCTTCATCACATAGAAATAAACACCAGACGAAACTGTTGCACCATTTTTATCTGTTCCATTCCATCTGACTTTATATTTTCCGGGCTGTAAGAATTCGTTTATCAAAACTGCAACTTCTCTGCCGAGTATGTCATAAATTTTTATCTCAACATTCACAGCAACTGGAATAGAGAATTCAATATCTGTTGTCGGGTTGAATGGGTTCGGATAATTTTGCGCAAGATAAAATTCTTTCGGAATTTCATTGCCAGCAATTTGAACTTTTGTAACTGGTTTTGGAGCTTCTCTTATTTCAATTGCATCTGCTCTTATGACAAAACTATCTTGCTTTGCTCTATTTAAAAGTGAATCAGCGTAATATGCATTCACAAGAGCTGTATCGTTTTCAAGCCGGATATAACCAAAGATCGCTGTTTGTTTTGAGCCCATTGTAAAGTCGCGTCCACCTCGTCTGAATTGAAATCTGCCGAGGTAAATTCTCTCAACGCCAAGTTGACTAACAATTACTGTCTCGGGTTGAGCGCCACCCTGTTGATAAATCAAATATCTTGCTCTTGGGGTTGAATTACTTGCTGCAAGCCCGGTTCTTGCATAAACATCAAAACTATCAACCTCAGAAGCACCTTCTCTCATTGGTATAAACGGATACCATTCTGCAAACGCATTTGGAGCTCCATAGATATAAGCAAGCAATCTTGAATTATTTATTCCGCTTCCTGTTATCCTGTTCCATTTGTTATAAGTTGTATCAACTGGCGGATAAACATAATCAACTATGCTTGGTTGCGCATAAAATTCTCCTTCAACATCGTTATCAGCATAAACAAGCGTACCTCTGCCTGTGCCGGTGAAAATTAAAGTTAAAACGCTGTCATACTTTGAGTTTGAAACAATGTAAAGGGTATCAACATATGTTCTTAAATCTTTCGGAGCAAACTCAACGATTAGGTTAAACTTTCCATTTATTGCAGGAAGCTCAAGTGGTAAATTTGGCATATTTATGATTCTGAAAATTCCGGAAGTATCCGCAAAATGAATGTCATAAATCCAAAGCGATCTCTCACCATTACTTCCAATTGTAATTTGTTCTTCTGTAATTACCTTGCAATTCTCTCTCAATTAAATCAACCGCAACTTCACCAAATGCGATCGTTCTTTGAGCAACAGTTATCTGAGGATGTGTTGGGACTTTTCTAACTCTTAAAAGATCAGTCCTAAGGAAATTACCAGATGCCTGCCCAGGGTTGCTGAATATAACCTGCGTCGGTCCTCCAGGGTTTAACTTAAATGTAAAACCAGGTCCACCAATCTGCGCCCAAACAAGAGCGGTTGTAACCTGTCTCTGATTAAAACCTGTAACCCTCTGTGTATCAGCAAAAAATGGCGTGACAACATCAATCTGTGCTGCTGTCGCTGCGTTTGGTGAACCAGCAGGTCCTGAATACTCAAGTATGTAATCACCACCAAGCGTATCAGGAATCACAAACTGATAAATCGCATAAGGTATCTGACCCGTCCCAGTGTAAACCCTGCTGTTTCTATTGCCTCCGGGGATTGGAAATGGATAAGGACTTGCAACTGAATTCACCCATCCAGCAGGTGTCTCTTGATAAAGAACTTGATCCCCACCAGGAGCTCTCCAATGTGGCTCACTCCCATCGCTTGCATTCATTATGAAATTATAGTTTAAACCTTGTCCAGCAACATGAAGATATGCAACTGGTTCCTCTGGGTCGTCGCTTTCTATCGCAAGTGAATCAACAATAAACTCCTCCTGATAAGGTCTGAACACAATCGTCAAATCATAATAACTTCCCGGATTTATCCTTATTGGCATAGGATCATTCGTGTAGAATCTTCCAGTGTGTCCATAAACATTGTAAATAGTCAAAACGCTATCCCCAAGGTTAAACAATCTCACCTTTTTCTCAGCTGTCTCTCCAGCTGTAACCTCAGGGAAAACCTCTCCAACTCTGTAAAGTGCGAAATGATCCATATTCGGTCTCGTCGTATCAGGATTTGTCACCTGCCATGGATTACCCTTCATTCGCCTACCAAATTCAAGATCCCTTGGAAGATTGCTTCTTAAAACTCTAACAGCATCAACCCTCAAAAATGCAGGTGTTAATGTGTCAGCACCAATTGTCACAATAACAGGAGCTCCAGCGTTTAATCTCAAAATCGTAAGTGGATACCATGAACCATCTGCACCACTTTGCGTTGGACGCCACAAACCCGCTTGTTGTAAAGTCGGAAGTCCAGCACCATTTAACATCTGATTATGTCTCAAAGAATCAGCATAAACACCCTCACCAAATCTCTCAACTGTTATATAACAATTTGGAGATGCATTCCCACTCTGTTGAAGATAGTAGTAAAGAATGTAATAATCATCCGTGTCAAGAATGTTTTGCTGTGTTTGTGTTGGAATGTTGAAAATATACTTTGCCCAAGCTCCAGATGGACTTCCTGCTGTGTATGGGGTTCTCCTGTGGTCGGGTCCAACATTTGCTGAACCTGTGTTTGTAAACCATCCAGGTCCAGGTTGACCGCTTCCAACTGTGCTCGGCTCTTTCTCATAATATCCATCGGTTGAATCACGGTCAACCTCCCAATTTGTTTGTCCACCAGCGAGATTTGGTGTATTATCAACTGTAAACCACTTGTGGTGTTGATGTATCAAGTGGTGCAAATTGGGAAAAGACCTTTCCTTCAAATAAAAGCAGGAAAGCCAGAATTAAGCCCGTAATTTTACGCATGATTTTTCACCTCTTTTTGATTTTTATTTTTTGTAAAGAGTTACACGCTCTATCCCGGGTTTCCCAAGAAATCTATCATTTCCAACCGGGATAACTTTGTAGTAGACAAATATACTATCTTCAGCGAAGCTTGGAATTGTTGAATCAGCGTAACTTGGGATTTTGACAGGCGGTTGGAGAAATGAGTAATTTCCACCTGTTGTATCCCGCAAAGATCTGTAAACTTCCCACTCACGCAAATTTCCATTGTCATCATAACTCCAGTTTAAAAGAACAAGATATTTTCCAGTTGGCGTTTTCCCAACAGTAACACTTAAATTCTTAACATCTGGAACTCTTCCGATATGCGTCGGCGTGATCAAATCTCTCGGTTTATCACAGCCAAAAATTAAAATAGTAATCACCAGAATTAGGGACCAAGAAGAAAGTGCGTTTTTCAACATATTCGGGGAAAATTAATTTTTGCTTTTAATTCAAAAATAAAAGCCGATGCTTTAAAAAGCAAGGATTTTGGGCAGAAAATTTTGACTTTTTAAAAATCATTTCAAATCCACATTCATTAGGGCTTTGCAGAGCCAATTTTAAAATGACCTCAAAAAATAGCCCGAAACCCTTGACAAAAGATTTTTGATTTATTATATTTATAGCGAGGCATAATCATCCCCGTTTCCTTTCCCGCCGGGATCGCTGGCGTGTGTCCCCGAGCGCCAGCGGTCTTTTTTTATTTTTTTACCGACCATTTGAAAACTTCCTTTGATTTTGATATTTTAAAACTGAACAAAAGAAAAAATTTCTGGAGTTTAAAATGACGGAAAAATTTGAAATCTGGGATGCCCATGTTCACTTTTTCTCATTTAACTTCTTCAAAACTCTCATAAGAATGAAGACAAAAGAAACACCATTGAGCGAAGAATTTTCAAATCTTAAAGAAAAATACGGAATAGAAACCCCACCAGTTAGTCCCGTGCAACTCGCAAGACGATGGATTGAGGAAATGGAAAAATATAAAATTTCAAAACTTGTTCTATTTGCAAGCATTCCAGAAGATGCGCTTTCCGTGGCAACCGCAATTTCGGCTTTCCCGGATAAATTTATCGGCTTTATCACAATAAACCCACTCTCATCGGAAGTTGAATCTAATATAAAGCACGCAGTTGAAAATATGGGGATGAAGGGAATTATTCTTTTTCCAGCACTTTATCATATACACGTTTATGATGAATTGCTTGAAAAAATCTATTTGATCGCAAAAGAATATAAAATCATCGTCTTCACACATTTTGGAATTTTGAAAATACCCATTCGCGAAGCAATTGGATTAAACGACCAAATTGATGGGACATACAGCAATCCAACCGACCTTCACAGAGTTGCAGTAAGATATCCGGATGTTAACTTCATAATACCACACTTTGGCGCTGGATACCTGCGCGAAGTTTTAATGCTCGGCTCTCAATGTAAAAATGTCTATGTTGATACATCAAGCTCAAATTCTTGGATAAAAGTTTTACCTTATAAAATTGATCTCAAAGATGTCTTCGCAAAGACGATTGATGTTTTCGGGGTTGATAGAATTATTTTTGGGACGGACAGCGGTGTTTTCCCTCGTGGATATAGAATTGACATCTTAAATCAACAGCTTGAGATAATGAACGAACTTGGTTTAACAGATGAAGAAATTCAAAAAATACTTTCCGGAAATTTAAAACGCATCCTTGAGATTTGATGGAACAAGAATTTTCGCAACTGTGTTTAAAAATTTTGAATAACAAAACAAATTTGGCTGACTTTGAAGCAAAGAAAAATTTACATATTGCTTACGCTTGCGATTTATCTTGTTGGACTTGTTTATGTCGGACTTAACTTTCATTTTCATTTAAGCCACGATTCAAAGCAAATAACCGAACACAACTGCATAAACCACAAATTTCATCCCGGTTTAAATTCCGAATTTGCCTGCGTTTTAACATCGCTTAATTTAAACCATCTCTCTTCAAAAATTTACACTTTAGATTTTACAGCTGAGACAGAAAACATTTCAACTGCTGAGATTTTACCTTTCCCAAAACCTCTCAACTATCTTTCAATCCTAAAGCGTGCTCCCCCAGTTTTGTAATCCATCTTTAAACTTTTTCATTTCTCTGAAAAAAATTTTTTAAAAACAAAATTTGGTTTTCAAAGCCATGCGAAAAATAATCTTGTTTGGGCTTATTATATTCTTTCACATAAATTTATTTGCGCAGGGAACAATTAAAGGCAAAGTTATAGACAAAACCACGAAAGAACCGCTTCCTTTCGCCGATGTTCATCTCATTGAACTCAAAAGAGGAACGATCACTAAAAACGATGGAACTTTCATCATCAACAAAGTCCCAGCGGGAAATTACACGATTGAAGTTAGCTATGTCGGCTATAAAAAAACACAAAAGAAGATAAATTTAAAAGATGATGAAACAGTTGAATTAAACATTGAGCTTGAGCAAACTGCAATTTCACTCCCCGGAGTTGTGGTTACAGGAACGATGTATGAAAGAAGTGCATTTGAAATACATCAACCAATCGCAGTGCTTGATGAAGACAAACTTGGTTTAAGATTGAGCGATAACATTGCAAAGACGCTTTCATATGAACCAGGGATAAATCTTGAATTTAACGGCTCAAATGTCGGACGACCTGTGATACGTGGGCTAACGGGCACAAGAATTTTAATACTTGAAAACGGCGTGAGAATAGGAGACGCTTCTGATTTATCGCCAGATCACGCTATCTCTTTTGAACCAACATCAGTTGAAAGAATTGAGGTAATCCGCGGTCCAGCAAGTTTATTCTACGGGACTAATTCCGTTGGCGGTGCAATAAACATAATCTCAGAAGACATACCGAAAACAGTTCACGATAAACTCCGTGGTTCTATGAGATTGATTGGTTCAAGTGTCAATTCGTCTTTATCTGGCTCAGGTGCGTTTGATTATGGAATTAAAAATTTTGGTTTTAGAGGCGAATTTGGATACAGAAAAAACGGCGATACGAAAACTCCAATTGGAACGCTCAACAACACAGAATCTGAAAACTTGACATCTTCAATCGGGATAGCTTATCACGCAAAAAACTTAACAACTGGATTTGCTTTCAGAAATTATCAAGGTAATTACGGTGTCCCAACTGAAGATGAAGAACATCCAAGATTTAAGATAAACAGAAACAAATTTGCTTTTAAATCCGAGCTTGGATTTGAAAATTCAAAAATTCAAGGTATTGAATTGCAAATTAATCAAACTGATTACGACCACAGGGAACTTGAAAATGGAGAAATTGCAACGCACATAAAAACGAGGACGCTAACATCTGATTTGAAATTAAAACATGCAAAAATTGGGAATTTATCCGGGATGCTTGGTTCAAGCTTTATGTATCAAAATTACAGCACCACAGGCGAAGAGAAATTTTTTGCGGATGCAAACCTTTATCTTGCTTCTTTAATACTTTACGAAGAACTTGAACTTAACAGATTAACAATTCAAACTGGCGTAAGATACGATTTCGCTCGCATTAAGTCAAAAGAATTTGAAAATGCGCCATCTCAAGTTAAAAATTTCAGCGTCTTCTCAACATCTGCTGGATTTGTTTATAAACTCGCCGATCCGATGAATTTAACTTTAAGTTTCTCCCGAGGGTTCAGAATTCCATCACTGCAAGAGCTATTTGCCTATGGACCACACCTTGGGACTTTAAGTTTTGAAGTTGGAAATCCTGATTTAAAAGCGGAAATATCAAACGAGGTTGATCTCTCATTTAGATGGCTGACGCAAAGATCAAATGTTGATGTTTCGCTTTTTCTGAACTACATCAATAACTTCGTCTATCCATATAACACTGGCGAGGTTGACAGTGTATCTGGGCTTCCAATTTATGGATACACATCTTCAAACTCTGTTTTGCGTGGTTTTGAAGCAAAATTTGAATTTGAGCCGATAAGACATCTTAACACATCAATTCTTGTTGATTATGTTGAAGGTAAAAAAAGAGATGTTGACGAATACCTCCCGTTCATCCCACCGTTGAGAGGTATTATTGGGATTGAATATAGAACGAGCAAATATAATTTTGGAGCTGAAATTAAATTAGTTTCATCGCAAAATAAAATCGCCCCGGATGAAACGAGAACGCCCGGCTATGGGATTATAAATTTGCATTTTGGATTGAGATTGATTTCCTTCGGACTTGCACATGAGATAAATCTTAACATTGAAAACTTAACAAATAAAACATATTACGATCATCTTTCAAGGATAAAAAGTTTTGCTCCAATGCCGGGGCGAAATGTAAGCTTGATTTATCATCTTCTGTTTTGATTAACTCATTCATAAACCTCCCCATCTGGGGAGGTTTTTTGATTTTTCAGCATCTGTAACTTTAAAATCCCGCCTTTCGTAAAAACATACCGAAATAAAATCGCAAACAAAACGAAACCTTGTGAAATGTCAAAACATCTACAACTAATCATCTTTATCTCTCTTCTCACCTTCTTAAATCCTGCAATTTCACAAAACGAATACAAAATCAAAGCCCTTAAAACTAACGAACCAATTAAAATTGACGGAAAACTTGATGAAAAATCTTGGGAAATAGCAGAAAAAGTTCAATTAAACTACGAAGTTCAAATCACCGACAACGAACCCGCACTTCAAAAAACAACAGCGATGGTTCTTTACGACAATGAAAATTTTTACTTCGGATTCATATGCTATGACACAAACCCGAAAGAAATAAGAGCACACTTAACAGACAGAGATAAAATCTGGGAAGATGACTTCATCATTTTAATAATTGACACATACGGAGACAATCAGAATGCATACGAGCTTGCGGTAAATCCATACGGAATTCAAGGAGATGGCATAAGAGCTGGGAATTCAGAAGATATGAGTTTTGACTTTATCTGGCGTTCGGCTGGCTTCGTAAATGACTCCGGCTGGACTGTTGAAATTGCAATTCCATTTAAAAGTTTGAGATTTCCGAAAAAGAAAAATCACGAATGGAACATTTTAATCGGAAGAAATTATCCTCGCAAAAGTAGATTTATCTTCTCATGGACACCTTTTGATAAAAACAATCCATGCCTTCTATGTCAAGGCGGGAAATTAACGGGACTTGATGAAATTACTTCAACAAGCTTAATTGAAATTTTACCTTATGCAATGGGTTATCAATCTGGCTTTCTAAAAGATTATGATCCTTCACTTGAATTTAAAAACGAGCCGATAAAAGGAAGATTTGGAAGTGGCGTAAAAATATCTCCAAATCCTGAACTTACAATTGAAGGCGTTTTAAATCCGGATTTCAGCCAAGTTGAAAGCGACGCATATCAGATAAATGTAAATACGACTTTTGCGCTCTACTATCCCGAAAAGAGACCTTTCTTTCTTGAAGGTGCGGAAATTTTTAGAACGCCGATAAATGCATTTTATTCAAGAATGATAAACAATCCACTCTTTGCTTTGAAATTGAAACAAAAGTCAAATAAAATAACCATTGCCTATCTTTCATCACTTGACAGAAATACAACATTTATTATTCCAGGTGAAGAAGAGAGTTCAACGATCTCAACAAATTTAAAATCACTCTCAAACATCGGACGAATTAGATACGACTTCGGCGAACAATCTTATGCAGGTTTTCTTTTGACGACGAGAAATTTAAACGATGCGTATAATTATGTCGGTGGTGTTGATTGGAGTTTATTTTTCTGGAAGAGCTATTATTTCAGGGGGCAAATTCTTTACAGTTTGACGAAAGAGATAAATAACTCTGACATATTTTCAAGCACAAGAAAATTTGGAAATTCAAACTTTGATGCAACATTTAACGGTGAAAGATATTCTGGGACAGGAGTAATTTTGAGATTTACAAGAAACACAAAACATCACGAACTTGACATTTCCTACCGCGACCTTTCACCAACATTTCAACCACATTTAGGTTTTGTCACATCAAACAACGGGAGAGTTTTAACTATTGAGAATCAATTTACACTTTATCCCAAAAATTCATTTATAGACATTGCATTTTTAACAGCCGAGGGCGGGATTAGATTTAATTATTTCGGGGCGCAGAAAGAAAAATGGTTCATGCTTGGGATTGGCGGACAATTAAAAACTCAAACAAATGTATTCATTGGATTTCTTCCATTAAACGATGAAATTTTCAGAAATCATAGATTCAGAAACATTCATCGTATTTTTGCAAACATTTACTCTACCCCAACTGGATTTTTAAGTTTGCAATTTAACGGCTCATATGGGAAATATATTTATCGCACGGATGAGCCAAAACTTGGTTTAGGGACAGAACTCGGCGCATGGTTTAAACTTAAACCAACAGATAAAATTGAAATTTCTATCTGGTATCAAAAAGCGAATTTGAAAGATATTGAAACGAAAGAAAAATTTTACGACGGCTATATAACTGGGCTTGTTGGAATCTATCAGTTTAATCCGAATCTGTTCGTGCGATTGATAACGCAGTATAATTCATTCAGCGGTTCTGTTCAGGTTTTTCCATTGTTAAGCTTTAAACTTAATCCATTCACAATTTTTTACATCGGTTCAACTCTTGATATGATTGACTTCGAAGAACCTTATGGCGTGAGGCAGACAAATCGTGAGTTCTTTTTAAAAGTTCAATATCTCTGGCGTAATTGATTTAACTTTTTGAGCTTACTTCAACTCCATTTTCTGGCGAGGTAACATAGATTTTAACTTTTCTTCCGAATAATTTTTGAAACTCGTCCGATATAATTTTTATCGCCTCGCCTGTTTTTTCTTTCAACGCAATAGCCACAACTCCGGAACGAAAACCATAAATTTTAGCACCAACAACGCCATCAATCGTGGCAGATATATCAACAATTGCATCAATTTCATCTGACGACATCTCATAATCATTTCTTAAACTCAAATGTGAATCAAACATAAGTTTCCCAAGCATTGAAAAATTTCGCCGTCTCAGGGCAATGACAAAATTTAATGTCCTCTCATTTTCACCAACAACATATCTGACTCTGTTAATTGAACTTTTTTCAAGGAAGTTTGCATATTTTGAAACTTCATCAAATGTTAAGTCACGAAGTGAGTTAATTTTGGGGTTAACACTTGAAATTATATCAAGTGCTTCTTTGCATTCTTTTTCACGCTTTAAAAAATCTTCACCGGTGAAGGCGTCTTTTCGCCCGGGATCAATTATCAAAATTTTTAATCCTTTTGAAATTGGGGCATATTCATATTTAAATGTCCTGCAATCAACAAAAATCCCAGCATTATCCCTTACCATTGCGGAAGCAATACAATCAGAAACATTTACATAAGAAGATAAAAGATACTTATTCACCTTTTCACACAATTGGATAAGATCAATGTCTTCAATGTCAAAATTTTGCAAATGGCGAATTCCGAAAGATAAAGCAACTATAGTTGCGGGCAAATTCCCAATTTCCATAGTTGTAGGTATATCCGTAGCAATGCAAATGTTAAGCCCGAAAAGATCAAAACCACTATCAAGAAAAGATTTGATGATCCCTTTGACAATTGCAGACCTTTCACCTTTTGAAATTTTTGAGAGCGATTTTTTCGTAAAACTTTCAATCGCAATATCACGATCAAAATAAATCAAAAATTTTTCATCAATTCTTGAAGATATGCTCACATAGACACGGCGATTTACACCGATTGAGAACACAAATCCACCATTTCTTTGCGTATATTCTCCCATTAAATTTATCGTCGCTGGAGCAGAGCTCACAACTTCTGGCTTTTCATAAAAAACCTGATTATGAAGCGTCTCAATCATTTTGAGCCGAAATAGATTCTTTTTCTTTTATTTTTTCAAGCTCCGACCACATAAGGTCAATCAATTCTTTCAAACCCTCACCCGTGATGGCAGAGATTTTTACAATTGGTATATTGTCTTCAAATTTTACTCTGTCAAGTTTTTTTCTCAAACTTTTATCCGCAAGATCAATTTTTGTAATTGCAACTATGCGTGGCTTTTCAAGCAAAACCTGCGAAAATAGACGCATTTCGTTTAAAAGCGTTTCATAATCTTTCATTGGAT
Organism: Candidatus Chryseopegocella kryptomonas; assembly: GCF_001536065.1. GTDB lineage: Bacteria > Bacteroidota > Ignavibacteria > Kryptoniales > Kryptoniaceae > Kryptonium > Kryptonium kryptomonas. The sequence goes on along the minus strand of NZ_CZVW01000006.1, from coordinate 23,771 downwards.
CGGGACTTACACATTCAATCATAATCACAAGCAATTTTGTTCGTTCAATATGCTTCAAAAATTGTATCCCCAGCCCCTTGCCTGCGTGAGCTCCTTCAATTAATCCCGGCATATCAGCAACGACAAAACTTTTAAACTCATCATATCTTACAATTCCAAGATTTGGTTGAAGCGTGGTGAATGGATAATCCGCAATTTTTGGTTTTGCTGCTGAGATTTTTGAAATAAGGGTTGATTTTCCAACATTTGGAAACCCAACCAAACCAACATCAGCGATGAGTTTAAGTTCAAGCTCAATTTCCCTTTCCTCCCCCTTTTCACCTTTTTCAGCAAATCTTGGCGCTCTATTTGTCGGAGTTGCGAATCGTGCGTTTCCTCTTCCACCTTTTCCACCACGGGCGACAATGACTTCATCACCGTGATTCACAAGGTCTGCGATTATTTCGCCAGTTTGGGCATCTTTTACAACCGTTCCACACGGGACAAGTAAGACGACATCTTCACCGTCCTTGCCGTGTTGATTTTTTCCTCTTCCGTGCCCGCCGTTTTCAGCCCTGTAAAATGTTTTGTATCTGTAATCAAGCAAGGTTGAAAGATTTCTATCCGCGCGTATTATCACATCTCCACCCTTTCCACCGTCTCCACCATCAGGACCACCTTTTGGGACATATTTTTCCCGCCGGAAACTCACACAACCATTGCCACCATCACCTGCTTTAACATAGATTTTCGCATAATCTATCAAAAGCATATCACTTCACCCAAGTAGAATATCTTCTATAAACAAAATCTGTGAATTCAATTGCTTCATCTGAATAAGGGTCAATTTCAAATTCAACAAAAATTGAATCAATAAATGCCGATGCATCTTTCCAAGTCGGAATTGTGTTAAGTTTTTCTATCGCTTCATTAAACCTCGTTTCATCGCGCTTGAAAATCTTCCTAACAAATTTCTCCCTCATCTTTTCATCAAGCAATGAATTTAAATCCGGAAGTTTAACTTTTGGTTCAGATTGCGGTTCAATTTTTTCTTCAACTTCCTCTTTAATTTCTTCCTTCTTTGCCTCTTCTTTCACCACCAAAGGTTTTTCAACTTCTGGCTCAACTTCAACTGGTTTTTCTTCTACCGCTTTTTCTTCTACTTCCGAAACCTTAAGCACCCGTTTCAAAATTATCTCAAGATCGGAAACAGAAAATTTAGCTCTTCCGTGAAGGTCTCTTTCAAGTTCTATTTCTTTAACTATGCTTTCGGCTCCTTTATCGTTAAAGAAAATCACAAGTGCACTTGCTGGGACAAGCCCGGAGTCATTCGCAAATTTGAAAAAGTTATACACCGGCTCAACAATTGAAATTAAATCTCCAATAGAAACATTTCTCATCACTTCTTCATCAATTTTGCGAAGCAGTCGCTGAAAAACTTCAAGTTTGATCTCTTCGGATTGATACTTTGTGAAAATTTTTTCAATCAATTTTTTGTAATAAGCATACTCATTAAAATTTGCAAACGCTTCAAGTATTTGCTCTTTTGTTTTTACAGAATCATTTTTGAAAATTATCTTCGCAAGAGTCCATTCAGGTCTTAACACAAAGTTTATCGCAAATCTAACCGCCTTGTCAACAGCATTTTCAAACTCGGAACGGTTGAACAAAATCGCATTTTTAAGAGAACTCGTTAATTTCTTCCGGGCTTCAACAAACTCCGGATTATTTTGGTCAAATCTTCTTGAATATAAAACATTCAAAATTTCTTCGCTTAAAATTCTTTCGGCGAAGATATTGAAATAATCTTTCACCGCTTGAGGTATTTGCCAGCTTAAAATTTCCATAAGCGAAATTTGCTCCTTTCCCGACGCAAGGGAAAAAATTTTTTGCTTCGTATTTTGAAGCTCTGTTTCAAACATTTTTTAATCCAGATTTTTTATTGTTTTAAAATCGCTCTAACTCGCTCAATCTCTTTTTGTGCTCCTGCTTTGAAAATAGGATCAATCCCAGGTCTGTCAATTATCTGCTGATACATATTTATCGCTTGATCATATTTTTTCATCTTCTCATAAGATTGTCCAGCCATGTAAAAAGCGTTCGCAGTCCAGTCAATTCTCGTCTTCTTCGTAACAAGATAAGGAACTTTCAAAAACTCAAGGATCGCCTGTTCATATTCACCTTTGTAATATAAAACCTCGCCAATGTAATAATGAAGCTCCGCTTCAAGGTCTTTATCTGCTTCTTCAAGCAAACTCTGAAAATAAGAAAGCGCAAGGTCATAATTCCCAAGCATCTCATACATCACACCAATTTTGATCTTTTTATCAATCACATCTTCAGCGTTTGGAAACTTCTCAATGTATCTTCTTGCAATCCCAATAGCAAGCTCATAATAACCAAGTTCATCATAACACTCAAGAAGATTGCTCATAGCAGATTGAAGAATTTTTGGCTCATCTGCTGTCTCAACTACAAATCTGTAATAAATCGTCGCAGAGTCATATTTTTCAAGTTTGAAGTAAATGTTTCCAAGCGAGAGATTAACTCTTAATCTTGTGTCTTTATCAAGCGGTTTTTTGTTAAGTTCAAGAAGCAACTTAACAGCAGTTTCAACATTACCGTTATACTCCTCAATCTTCGCAAGCCAGTATTGAGCAAGGTAGGAAAATTTTGTATCGGGATAATTTTTTATCACTTCATTGAAAACTTTTCTCGCATTTTCAAAATTTCTACCTCTGAAATAATAACCCCCAAGCTCAATCTGAAACTCCGCAAGATAATTTTTTATGTCAAGTTTTGAAAATGCTTTTTGAAATGAATTAACACCTTTGTTTGCGTTGTCTATGTCGTTCATTCTGAAATAACAAGTTATAATTTTTGACTGAATTAAAGCACGATCGCTATCACTTTGAGCATATCTTAAAGCTTCGTTGTATTTTTTCAACGCCTCATCATATCTTTCGGCATCAAAAAGCATTTGTGCGGTTTCAAAGATTACTTTCTTACCAAGCGTTGTGCTGAATTTTCCCGCTCTTTCAAAATAATAAACCGCTTTCTCACCTACACCTTCAGACTTATAAATGTTCCCAAGCGCATAATAAACCTCGCCTATGCGTGGCAAAATTGCTTGAAGCGTCAAACCTGGAGCTGGCTTCGGAGTTGAAAGATAAATTTTGTAGTATCTCTTTGCATTTGAAAAGTCACCAAGCTTGTGGTAAGAAGATGCAATTTTAAAGACAACTTCGGGCTCTCTTTCAAAACGAACCAACTCATCCTGCGAGAGATAGTTCTTGTATTCATCTATCGCTTTTATATAATCGCCTGATTCAAAGTAAATATCCGCAATTTTCAACTTAACATTTTCAGCAAGCCCGACATAAAAATAATTTTTCTCAATTTCACGCAAAACTTTTATCGCTTCAACATAACTTTTCAACTCTTTGAAAATTTGCGCCTGCAAATCCATCGCCCTCGCATCATACTGGGATGGAGCATATTTCCCAAAAAGTAAATTTAAATCCGAAAGCGCTTTCTGTTTATCCCCGATTTTGTAATAAGCATACGCACGCTTAAACAAAACCTCGGGTATATGCTCCTGATTAAATTTGTTGAAATTTTCATTTGCGACTTTTATAACTTCGTTCCAGTTTTCGTTTGAAAAATAGTAATTTAAAACTTCAATTGTGAAGAGACCGAAAAATTTTGAACTTGGATACTTTGTCCTGAATTCTTCCGCAATCTTCCGTCTTCCATCTTGACTTAATCCAGAAACTTGAATTTTAAAAAGATAAAAAACAGCGCTGTCAATTTCATCTGCTTCAACGCCATCTTTTAAATCCACAAAACCTCGGATTATGCTCACTGCGCTGTCAGAATTTAATTTATTTTCAAGAAAAAGATTATAAGCACAAACGGATTTTTCATAACCAATTTTTGCAATCACCGATGGCTCAAACCCGCCAAGCGACAAAGCAAGGTCATAGTATTTTAACGCATTTGAATAATCTTTTAGATAGAAATTGTAAATGTCCGCAAGTTTAAAAATTAACTCATTTTTGGGTTTACCCACAAGGATATCTGCAACGAGACCAATAAGTGAATTAACATAATCATCTTTTCGCTGAATGTGAAATTTTTTCAATGTTTCAATTTTGTTAAGAGCATCTTCATATAGTTCGGAAGATTTGTAATTTTTCGTCAGCGTCTCAAAACTTGAAATAGCATCGTCAACATCGCCAAGTTTCTCATAACATAATCCAATGTGATAAATTGCCTCATCAACATATTTACTTTTTGGAAAGCGGTTTATCAGGTCAGTGTAATAAAAAACTGCATTTTTATAATCGCCAATTTTTTCTTCGTATAAAATCCCAAGCCGAAACAGAATATCTGGAATTAACTCACTTGTTGGATAAGAAGCAAGATACATTTTGTATAAATCAACTGCCTTTCCAAAATCCCCAATGCGAGAGCAATTTTCGGCAAAATTTAAAATCGCCCTTGAACGCCTCAATGAATTTGTGTCAGAATCAATGATTTTTTGATAAAGATCGTTCGCCTTCCGATAATTCAAAATCTTGTCAAATGCAACCGCAGTGTTAAACCATATCTCTGGACTTGTTTCGGAGATAGAATCTGAAATTTCATTGTAAAGTTTTATCGCACTTTGATAATCCGCAGTGTTAAAGTAATAGTTTGCAAGTTGAAGCGAAATTTTCTGTTTTAAAATTTTTAAATTCTCGTTTGTATCACTTTGCGTTATAAAAGATTTTGCCTTGAGCGTGTAATTTATTGCATTTTCATATTCGCCAAATTCAGCGGAAAGTTTCCCAAGTTCAAAATAAGATTCAGCGATTATTTCGGAATTTAAACCAGATTGCGAAGTGATTTCAAGAAGTGTTTTCTCCGCTTCTTCGCTTTTTCCAAGCGCAAGATTAGTTTTTGCAATGTTAAGATATGCTCTGAATTTTAAATTTTTATCCTCAACTTCACTTGCGATCTTTCTGTATTCAATCAACGCTTTTTCAAGATTTCCTTCTTTAACAAGGATGTCGGCAAGTTTAAATCGTGCAGTGTAAAAGTATTCATTATCAGGATACTCTTGAACCAATGAGAGAAGGACTTTTTTCGCATTTTGAATATCGTCAGCAAGTTCAAAGTATTTTGCTGATTCAATCAATGCCTTCGGAGCAATTTGATTTTTGGGGTAAAAAAGTTTAACTCTTTCAAAGGCAGAGCCAGCGTCTTTATATTTTTTCATTTCAACGAAACATTCTGCGGATTTCCAAAGCGCTTCAACAGCCCTTGGATGTGTTGGTTTTGAAAGAGCAAAATTTTGAAACACCATCTGCGCATCTTCAAACTTTCGGAGTTTAAAGTAAGCCATGCCAAGATAAAATTGTGCCTCCGCAACTTGTGGACTATTTGGGTAAGAGTCAATAAACTTTTTTAACTGTGAAATTGCAAGGTCGTAAAATCCCTCGTTGTATAAATTTATCGCAAGTTTAAATTCCGCATTTTCTTTTGTATCCTGCGAATGTGCGAGAAAAGTAAAAATCAAAGATAAAACAAGCCAAACGCTTAAAATCCTGCGCATAGCAATCTTGATTTGTTTTGATTCTGAAAAAATTTAACATTTATTCAAGTTTTAAGCAATTTCAAAGGCAGGACAATCAAACATTCTCCCCCATTTTTAAAGTTTTCCACAGATTCACATAAAGCAAAATTATTGACGCAATCGCAATAAATCCAGATACACCGAAAAGATAAAGCATAATTTTTGTAAAAATCCACATTGAACCTGAAAGATAAAGAGGGACAAGCATCGGAACAACTCTTGAGAAAACCGACACATTCCCGAGGATAAATGTCCAGAATACAATTTTTGTGTTTGCAATTTTACTTTTGTGCATAAATCCAGGCAACATTCTTTGCGCCATTCCCAGAATTAAAAGAGTTATAAATCCAGCAAAAAAAGAATGCCTCACTGGATCTTCGCCGTAATGAATGTTAAGCCCAGCAAGCATAAAAACCCGTGCTAAAATGTCAAGAAATAAACCAATCAAAAGCCACACATAGGCAGAATAAATTAAAAGTTCAAACCTTCCAAATTCCCCATAGTCAGAATAACCTCTTCTCGGCTTTCTTTCCAAGTTTGAACCTTTTTCTTCAATTCTATCCCTCCTCCAGAAAGGCGATTTTGAAAGTTCAAGATCAGGCAAGAATATCCTTTGAATTATTCCAGAATTAAAAAGCAAAGCGATGATAAGCAAATCAACAATCAACGCAGTAAAATTAAAATCAAATGGCATCGTTATTTCACAAGTTGGAAGCAAAGCAAATGCGTGTGTTAAGACAGAGATAAGATAAGCATATCCAAGATACTTTATTGACTTTGCTGGCGGTTTAAGATGTATGTAAAGCGGAAAATTTAAAATTGAAAAGGCAAATGAAATCGGGAAAAGTGTAAAGTTCATAAAAACCCAAATGCTCCATTTATTCCATACGATCCATTCGTATCTTTCAAATAAAACTGCTGATGCTTGAACAAGCGAATATATCAACCAACCGAGCAAAAAGAGAATGAAAAATGGTTTAACAATTTCAAAGCCACGCTTCTTAAAATCCGACGCTTTTAGAAATGTCTTCAACAAAACAAAGATATAAAAAATTATCCCAACAAACTCAACGATGTTTCCAAACCTTGAAGCGTATTCAAAAACTTTTACAAAATTTTCATCATCAACATACGCTTTCCAGAACTCAAAATTTGCCCTGAGCAAAAGCCCCAAAACAGTAAGATAAAGTATCAATTTCAAAGTATTTCTCTTCTGAACTGGAACGCTTGCCATTCTTGGGAGGAAATGCAAACTCACTCCCATTATAAACAATCCAGCCCAACCAACAAGTTGAAGATGACCGTGAACCTGAATCCATACATCAAGTGCTTGTGGAAGTCCCATATCAAATCCAATCTGCATCGCAATATGCCCCCCGAGCATAAAACCACCAAAGACCGCAATTCCAATTGCCCACCAGATAAATCCCTTTTCAAACTCCTGATGTATCTGCTTCATTACAAAACCATTTGCTTGATTTAGCTAAAACTTTTCAAAACTGTTAAAATGTAAGCTATGAAAATTACAAAATGTAAAGTCCCCGTTATCCAGCCAGACCACATCCACAGCTCAACAAAATTTGAAACGAATATATCCGCTAAAATTCTTATCAATGTCATGCTTTGAAACGCATAAAACAAAAAACGCGATGGTGATTTCTTCGGCATCTTTGAAAGAGTTGAACCAAGAACAACAGGCGCATGTGATAAAATCATTGTGAATATAAAACCAAGCCCAATTGAATGATAAACGACATCTTTTTGCATCGGCATAAAATCCCAAAAAATCAAAAACAATCCGCCAAGAAAAAGCCAAAAGTATCCCACAAACAATGTTTCTCTTGAAAATTTATGCAAAGGTGTTTGAGGTAATCTGCTTCTTCTAAAAGCAGAAATCACAACCGGGTCATTGTAAATCATTCCCAAAGCAACAAAAATTAACATAAAACCAAAAATTTGAATTGGGAGATTGTAAAAAGATAAATTCAAAACCAAAACCAAAAGATAAACTATCAAAAGAGCATAGACAATTTTTGCACTTTTCTTTTCCGAACTTAGCGTTAACTCAATCCTCTCAACACCTATCACAGCTATGGCAAATGACAATCCAGCAAGCGCAGATTCAACGCTTCCAGCAAGACCATTTTGATTAAACAACGCAACAGATAAAACAACATACGATAAAAATTCAATAAGCGGAATTCCAAAATGTTTAAATGTTCTATATGCGATAAATCTGTGAATTCCCCAACCTAAAAGAGCAAGCAGGCTCAGAACTTTGAAATAAATTAAATCTGTATGAATTGCAATTGCAGATAATCCCCAAATATATGGAACCCAGAGGAGCCATTTTACGGGGAGAGCAAACATTCTTTCAAAAATTATCAATGTCCCAAGAAAAGCCCCAACCATCAAATTTCCATGCGGTGGAAATATATCTGGAATTGAAGGCAGTTCAAAGCCCCGAGTTAGTGCGATACGCCAAACGCCCAGCACAACTGCTAAAACAAACGATAAAATTCCAATTAACATTGACCCACGCAGTATATTCCTTTCCATCTTAACACCTGTTAATTACTTGTCTTTGTTATCTTAACACCCCACATTATCGGTCCAGAAATCAGATATTCCCAGTTAAATTTTCCTTCCTTTTCCGCTTGAAATTGATAATAAAGGGGTTTTGGGTCATGGTCATTCACCAGAAATAAACTTTCGTTGATGTTTAATTTGTCAAATTCGCTAAGTATAATTCCATGCCTTTGAACAGGCGGAATCTCGCGAACATCAAGAATTTTGGTTTTTCCAAGCAAATTATCCCTCATTTCATCAAGCATGTGATGAAATTCATTGTGTTTCCCAGGACCGATTTCTTTCAACTCAAACTCTTCAAACTTTTCAAACAATTCTTCTTGTAATTTTTCGGAAAAATGTATATCCGCCATTGCAAACAAAACATTGTTTTCTTTGTAGATGTGCTGTTCAAGAAGTTCAACATATCCTTTTATCGCTTCAGAAATTTTTTTAATTGTATTTTCATCGGGGTTCATTTTATAACTTCGTAAGTTTTCCTCAATTATGCGGATATAATCCCGCCCAAATTGATGTTCTGTAAGCATCACCCCAATTGGTCCTTCCTCTTTTGGGATACCTACCTTCTCAAGTTCTGGAAAAAGGAAGTTTTCTTCTTTTCCATGATGACATTTATCAACAAAAACTTTAAAAAATTCCAATAGTTTCTCAATCTTTTCCACATCAATTGTTTTATTGTTTTCAATTTGAATTCTTATCATTTCAAGAAAAATTAAAGCGAGGCGAATCGCTTGATGTTCCTTTTTCAATTGCTGCGTTGCTGTCATTTTTAACCTTGATTTTTTTTCTGTATTATAAAAAATTTGCGGGTGTAAAAAATTGATTTAAGTCAAAAAAATCAGACATTAAAGTATGAAATTTAAGGTAGGAAGTGAAGCGGAGGGTGAGGGACTCGAACCCCCAAGGGCGCGAAGCCCAGCGGTTTTCAAGACCGCCGCCTTACCAATTAGGCTAACCCTCCAATTTTCCGATTATAAATTTATAAAAACGGGGAAATAAAATCAAGTTTTACATACAGAGTTTCCCAAACAAGATATTTTCTCACTTAACAAGAAAAAGTGAAATTTCGGGGATATAGGTTATAAGAAGAAGGGCTATGAGAAGAATAAATATAAATGGAAGCGTTGAAGTGTAAATTTTTATTATCGGTTTTTCAAATCTAAAACTTGAAATGAAAAGATTCAAACCGACGGGTGGCGTAAGATAACCAATCTCAAGATTCGTAAGAAAAATTATGCCGAGGTGCACCGGGTCAACACCAAATTTCATTGCAATCGGAGTTATAATCGGGACGACAACTATTATAGCTGAAAATATATCCATCAGCATACCAACAACGAGAAGAAAAATGTTTAAAAGAAGTAAAAATGCATATTTGCTTGAAATATACTTTTGAATGAATTCAAAAATTTTCATCGGAACTTGTGCGTCAATGAGATAACTTGTCAACCCAAGCGCAGACGCAAGAATAATCAAAATTCCACCGACAAGAATCATACTCTCCTTCATAATTCTTGTCAAATCTTTTCTAAAATTCAAATCGCGATAAATGAAGAACTCAACTATCAAAACATAAACAGCAGTTATAACAGATGCCTCAATCACCGTAAAAAGTCCAGCATAAATTCCACCGATAATTATGAACGGAAGCGGAATTTCCCAGATTGCATCAATTGTCGCGCGCCAGAGATTTCTAAATGAAAATTTTTGTATCTTTATGCCTGATTTATAATTTCTTGCAATGCTATAAATTGAAAGAAGAACTATAAGCAATGTCCCGGGTATAATTCCAGCGATGAACAATTTATCAACATCAACTTGAGCCACAAGAGCATATAAAATCAGAGGCAAACTCGGGGGGAAAAGAAGTCCCAAACTTCCAGATGTTGTCACAAGCCCAAGTGAGAATTTCTCCGAATAATTTCCTTTTATGAGCGCCGGAAAAACAAGACCACCGAGAGCAACGATTGTGATTCCAGATGCACCTGTAAAAGCTGTAAAAACAGCGCATGAAACGAGAACAACTATGGCAAGTCCGCCCGGAATCCAGCCGAATAGCGCCTGTGTTAAATTAACAAGTCGCTTCGGTGTGTTGCTTTCGGCAAGAATGTAACCAGCAAATGTGAAAAGAGGTATAGCAATTAAAGTAGAGGTATTCGCAAGCCGAACCATTTCAATTATAATCGCCGAAAGGTCCGTCTGCGCCGTTAAAAAACTTAAAATCGCAATCGCCGATATAACCGCAAATAAAGGTGTCCTAAACAACGCAAAAAGAACGAACAAAAGTATCAGAATAAAATTAAGCATTTAAAAATTTAGAAAATATTTTTGATAAGCAATAACTTCAAAATTCGCACAAAGAATCTAAAACTCATCAAACTAAAACCAATTGGGATAATTATTTCAACCTGCCAGTTCTTTATCCCAAGAAAAACATCTTGAGGGAATTCAATCTCCATTCTTATGAAATTAACAGATGCTTTTAAAAGTATAACACAAATAGCGAGGGCAAAAAATCTTGTGAGTATAGAAGTTAACTTCTTTAATTTTGGTGTTAGAAATCTTGTCAAAACATCAATGTTTATGTGTCTGTCTTCTCTTGTAGCAAGCGAAGCCCCTATAAAAGCAAGCCATAACACTGTATATCTCAAAAATGGATCAGCCCATAAAAAACCGGTTTCAAAAAAATTTCTCAAGATAATCTGAACAAATCCAACCAAAAGCATCAACGAAAGAAGTAATGTTAACAAAACCATTTCAATTTTTGCGAGCGCCTCGTCAATTACATCAAAAAGTTTCATCAATTTGACACTTTTTGATTTGTCTTACGGTATTCTTCAAGTGCTTTTTCAATTTTATTCAACCACTCCTCACTGAAAACTTTTCCAACGAGCATTCTCCTTGCCTTTTTTCCGATCTCATCATATTCATCAAGTAATTTCTTTGAAGGTGGCTCAGTTATAACGATGCCATTTTTCTTTAACACCTCTATCGCTTTTTTATTTTCCTCCCTGCTCAATTCAACAAGTTTACGCATATATTTTCTGCCATTTCTCAATAAAATTTCCTGTAAATCTTTTGGCAACGAATCAAAATATCTTTTTGAAATAAGAAGCGCTCCGGAAGCATCGGAAAGCGGGACATTGTGCATGTATTTAACCCTTGTGAACCATTGTGTTGCAAGCATTGAAAGCGGTGAACCATAAACTCCATCAATTATCCCGGTTTGAAGGGATGTTAAAACTTCCGTAATTGAAAGGGGAACTGGGGTTACACCGATGACTTTGTAAGCAGCTTCTGCGATTGGGTCTCCCTGCCACGCCCACATTTTTATTTTCTTCAAATCATCAACGCCATAAATTGGTGTTTTTGTGAATGTATATATGAATCCAACTTCTGCCCATCCAAGCAAAACGAAACCACCTTTTTCAATTTCCTTCTCAAATTCATCGTTAAATTTTTGATATATGTAATCAACCTCATCATAATTTTTGAACAGAAAAGGGGAATCAAGGATTCGCAAATTTGGAGCAATTTCACCTATGCCAACGCCTGTGAATCCACCAGCGTGATATTGTCCGATTCTAATTTTTTTCAAAACATCAATTTCATCCCCAGCAACACCACCGGCGTAAATTTTGAAACCGATTCGTCCCTTGCTTTCTTTTCTTATTTGTGCATCGTATTCTTTAAGAACATTTATCCATGTGCTTCCATCAGGTGCAATTGTCGCAACTTTTATGAGATATTCCTGTGAGAGAGCAAAATTTAAAAACAGAAGCAATCCACAAAGTTTTACAATTAACTTCATCTTTGCATTTTTTATTTTTTCTCAAAATTTACAAGTTTAATCTAACACGAGCAACACAAAAAATCAAATTCCCCGATCAAAAATAAACAAATGAAAAACTGATGAACCAGTTTCTTGGAAGTCCCGGCTCAATATAAGCGTATGGTTGCTTCCTCTCGGGATTTATGAAAACAGATGAAATATATTTTTTATTAAACAAATTCTCAATCCCAGCAGTTATGGAAGCTTTTATGCTTGAAATTGAAAATTCAGAACCAAGCGAGATGTTAAGAAGTGTATAAGGTGAAATTTCAAGCTCGTTTAAATCATCTGCAAAATATCTTCCGACATAAATTAGCTCTGGATTTATTACAAATGGTTTTAAATTAATTTTCAACCCTGCGCTTCCCCAAAGTCGCGGAATGCCGGGGACAAATTTACCCGAAAGATTTCCAAGGTCGTTTTCATATCTAAGATATTTTGCGCTTAAATAAGTCAAAACAAAAGTGAAATCAATAAATGTTGAAAATTTAGCAGAATTACTTATTTCAATTCCATATCTTCTTGATTCACCAGCGGAGAAAAACCAACTTCCGTTGTTATACGGGACTATCTCATTTTTAACATCAATTCTGAAAAAAGAGACAGAATAAATCAAGTTTGACATAATAGAATTTTTGAATGCTTTGACACCTTTCCAGCCAAATTCAAATGTTTGAGACGACATTGGTTTGAGCAACGGATTAAGTGAAACATCTTTTAACTCCGGTGGTGGGTCAACCTCATTAAATGCAGGAGCTTCAACTCCACCGCTTAATGTAAAGTAAACTGAATTATCTCCACCAGCTTTAAAGAGCATAGAAAAATACGGGGTGAATTTGCTCATCCTTAACACATCTTTTTGCGTGATTCGTTTTATGCCCGCAGGGTAAATCTCACTTATGTAATTGTGGAAATCATATCTACCTCCAAAAGAGATGGAAAAGTTATTAACAGGGTTAAGTTCAAGTTTCAGGACAAATCCACCTGTTCTACCTCCTTCTCTTTTATTCGTTCTCAAGGAATCACCTCTTTCACCATCTTTGAGATTGTAAAAAAGAATCGTTCCATCTTGATAAGAGTCGTCATACCCTAAAATAAATTTAGGTCTGAACGGAATCTCATCAGCATAGAATTGATAGGTAAATCCAGAACCAAAAAAGTAGCGATTGAAGTCCCGGAAAGTTCCCCTTTCTGATCTTTGTAAAACTTTCGGCTCAAAGAAAATCCTTAAATCAAAAATATGATTTTTTGCAAGCGGTGATGTCAAATTTAATCCAATTTTCCCAATTCTGTTATATCTTCGCTCTTTGCGATTGAAGTAAGTTTGATTTGCAAGTGCTGGGCTTGAATTAAACTGTTCAATGGTCAAAGGTCCAGGGATATAAAAAAGATTTGAAACGAAGCCTGTGATAATTTTAAGTTGTGTTTCTTTTGCGATTCTTGTCTTGATGACTGAATATATTTGTTTTTTCTGGTTTGAGCTATTTTGACGCCATCCGTCAAAGTTTTTAATTGTCCCAGTTAAAATTGCATCACCTGTTTCAAACTTTACACCCACTTTAAAATTAGTTTGCCAAAGTCCAAAACTTCCATACATACCAATTGCTTCTGCAAATGAGTTTCTCACATCAAAAGTTTCAAAATTTATAATTCCACCCGAAGCATTTCCAAATAAAGCTGAAGCATTGGTTCTCATTATCTCTATTCTCTCTGTTGAAAGCAAATCAACAAAATCAATTGATGTTCTTCCATCTGGCTCTGTTATCGGGAATCCATCAACCAGAAGTTTTATCCCTCTTATTGTTCCTGCGTTTGATTTATCTCCATAGCCACGAGCGCCGAATCCACGAACTGTCAACCTTACATCGCCTCCACCCGACCTGCTTTGAACGAGAATGCCGGGAGCAAAATTCATCACATCAGATAAATCCATCTTCCTTTTCAAAGCAAAATCAGAAAAATCAAGCAAACTTACTGACATCGGAAGATTTAAAACTTCTCCACCAGCACGATAAGCCGTAACCTCAACTTCGCCGAGATAATAAGTTTTTATTGTGTCGTTTTGTTGAGAGAGGACAAATTGATAAAGAATAAAGAACAAAAAAATTTGAGACAGTTTTCTCATCCCCACTCCTGGATTTATTTTTATTTAGCCGGGGGCAATAAGCCCCCGGTTGTTTTATTTCTTCTCAATTATTAACGCTGGAATGTCAAGTTCTTTAATTGCACGATTAAATTCAGGTATATCCCTTTCCATCACTTCCTTAAACTTGTTAAGTTGGACATCAAGTCGTTTTGATAGGTCATCAAAGACATCATACATTTGTTTGGTTGGTTTGGAATCGGCGCTTGCGACTGCACTTGCAAGTGCAGCAAGTTTTCCATTTAATTTAACAGGATGATTCAAAATGTCTTGTGAGCTTCTTGCTTTATTTTGTGTTATTTCGCTTTCAATTGATGTAAGTTTATCTCTCAAAGGTTTCGCAAGTTTTCTAACTTTTTCATCGTTTTGTGTGCCTTTTAATCTCTGTGTTAATTCGTCAATTTGCTTAACTATGTCTCTTATCGTGTTAACTGTTTTATTTGCCTCGCTGAGTTTATCTCTGATTTTGATCAAAAGTTCAAATTGCTCTTTAAATTCTTCATCCGTTGTTTTTATCCTCGGGTCTTTTTTAATTTCAAACCATTGTGTTAATGTTTTGCCACCGACTGTGAGTTTAACTTGATATTTTCCGGGAACTGCAACAGGTCCTCTTGTCGTCCCACCCCAGCTCCAGAAACGAATGTCTTTTAAGTTTTCAGCATCAGGATAGCGCATATCCCAGACAAATCGGTTCATCCCCGCTTCCACGGGAACTCTTTCAGCGCGAGGACCTGCACCAAACATGAAGAATTCTTCCTGTTGGGGTTGTTCTCCTTCCGGTCTTTCGGCTTTGCTTGAAAATGATTTTATCAAGTTTCCTTTTTCGTCATAAAATTCAAGTTTGACTTCGTCTTTGGGTTTTTCTTTGAAATAATAATAAACAATAACGCCATTCGGCGGATTTTGCCCAACTGTTGCACCTGGAACCCTAAAACCACCACCTCCGCGCATCCTGTATGTATCGCGAGGCTTGAAAAGATAAACATCTGACTTTGCAACTTCATCGTTTATCTGATAAAGCGGTGTTAAATCATCAAGAACCCAAAACGAACGCCCATGCGTTGCAACGACAAGATCTTTCTCTCTTGGATGAACCGCAATATCATAAATTGGAGTGATTGGAAGGTTGAGTTGAAGCGTTTGCCAGTTTTCGCCATCATCAAAAGATACATAAATACCGAATTCAGTCCCAGCGTAAAGCAAACCCTTTCTATTCGGATCGGCGCGAACAACTCGTGTAAAGTGTCCATCTGGAATTCCATTCACAATTTTTTTCCATGTTTTCCCGTAATCTGTGGTTTTGAAAATATACGGTTTAAAATCACCAAGTTTATATTTCGTCGCAGCCACATATGCTGTCCCAGCGTCAAAAGGCGATGGCTCAATTATGCTTATCAAACTCCATTCTGGTAATTCCTTCGGAGTTACATTTGTCCAAGTTTTCCCGTTATCCGTTGAAACATGAATTAGCCCATCATCAGAGCCAGCCCAGAGAACTCCCTTTTTGACGGGAGATTCTGCGAAAGCAAAAATAGTGCAATAATACTCCGCCGTCGTGTTGTCTTTTGTTATTGGTCCACCCGATGGACCGATCTTTGAAGTATCATTTCTTGTTAAGTCAGGGCTTATAACTTCCCATGTCATCCCCTCATCCGTGCTTCGGAAAACATGATTTCCCGTAACATATAAAACATTTGGATCATGAGGTGAAATAACAATTGGATAAGTCCACTGGAAACGATATTTTATGTCTTTCGCTCCGGCTCCAATTGGTGTCTCTGGCCAAACGCTTATGTTTTTAATTTCACGAGTTCTTTTATCAAATCTTGTTAAAAGTCCACCATAACTTCCCGCATAAACTATATTCGGATCATCTGGTCTAACTGCAATATAACCACTTTCGCCTCCACCAACAGGAAACCAATCTGTTCTATCTATTCCGAAACCCGTTGTTCTACTTGCAATTCCAACAGTTGTGTTGTCCTGTTGAGCCCCGTAAATGTAATATGGAAATTGACTGTCAATTGTGACATGGTAAAATTGTGCGGTTGGATAATCTTGCTCGGTCCATGTTAAACCCCCATTAAATGTAACAGAAGCTCCTCCATCGCTTGCGTGAATCATTATATTTGGATCCTTCGGATTTATCCACAAATCGTGATGGTCGCTGTGCGGGGTTCTCACAGTTGTAAAAGTTCTCCCTCCGTCAATTGACTTTAAAAATTGAACATTTAAAACATAAACGACATCTGGATTTTTCGGGTCAGAGAAAACATGCATATAATAAAAAGGTCTTTCCCATAACCTTTTGTCGTCGTTAACTTTTCTCCATGTTGCGCCACCATCTTCCGATTTGAAAAGTCCACCATTTTCCGCTTCAACAAGAGCCCAGACAAGTCCAGGTTTTGCAGGTGATGCCGAAACCCCAATTTTGCCTTTTATCCCTTTTGGAAAGCCCGGATTATTTGAAATTTCAAACCATGTTTCCCCACCGTCTGTTGATTTCCAGAGCCCACTTCCTGGACCACCACTTGAAAGCGTCCAAAAGTTTCTATAAACTTCCCACATTGAAGCGTAAATAACTCTCGGATTCGTTGGATCAATTGATAAATCAACAGCTCCTGTTTTTTCATCTTTGTATAAAACCTTTCTCCATGTTTTACCGCCATCTGTTGATTTATAAACACCTCGTTCTGGCGATGGTGCAAATGGATTACCAAGCGCAGCTACATAAACAATGTTTTCATCTTTCGGATGAATGCGAATCTTTGATATAACTTTCGTTTCAGCAAGTCCAAGATGTTTCCATGTCTTCCCAGCGTCTTCGGATTTATAAACCCCATCTCCAATGATTATATTGTTTCTCAGACACGACTCACCCATTCCAATATAAATTACATTTGGATCAGATTCAGCAACTGCGATTGCACCGACAGAACTTGACTTTAAAAATCCATCTGAAACATTTACCCATGTGGCGCCACCATCTTCCGTCTTCCACACACCACCGCCAGTTGCACCGAAATAATAAGTCAAAGGTTGTTCAGGATGACCTGCAACTGCTATTGACCTTCCACCTCTAAACGGTCCAATCTCACGCCACTGCATAGCACGATATAAACTCGTGTCGTATTTAAATGGTTGCGCTTTTACTGGCTCAGTTTTTTTCTGCGCAAAAGATGAAACAAATGAAAAAAGAAGAATAAACCCAAACAAAAACAGTAAATTTTTTACTCTCATCTTAACACCTTGATTTTGTTTGTGATAAATTCAAAATAATTTGACGAGATGAAGAAAGCGAAATGTTCCAATGGCTATTAACTTAAAAGAGCTTTGATCGCTTTCTCAAATGCTTTGATTGTTTTTTCAATGTCTTGCTCTGTATGTGCGGTTGACAAAAACATCGCTTCAAACTGCGACGGCGGGAGATAAACTCCATTTTTAAGCATAAGGTTGAAAAATTTTGCAAATTTTTTTGTGTCCGATTTTAAAGCCGACTCATAATCATAAACTTCGCCATCCGAAAAGAAAATAGTCATCATTGAGCCAATTTGATTGACCCGAACCTTTACACCATTTTTATCTGCAATTTCTCTGAATCTTTCGGCAAGATACTTCGCTTTTGAATCAAGTTGTTTATAAATCGTTTTTCTTTTTTCGTATAAAATTTTCAAAGTTGTATATCCAGCAGTCATTGCGATTGGATTTCCTGAAAGCGTCCCTGCCTGATAAACAGGTCCTGATGGTGCAACTAATTGCATAATTTCTTTTTTCCCGCCATAAGCTCCAACAGGAAATCCACCACCTATAATTTTCCCAAGCGTTGTCAAGTCAGGTTTAACTCCAAATAACTCTTGCGCACCCCCGGGAGCAAGACGAAATCCCGTTATAACTTCATCAAAAATCAAAACTATATTTTCACGATCACAAATCTCACGAAGCTTTTTCAAAAAATCATCTTTTGGCAAAACAACCCCCATATTCCCCGGAACCGGCTCAACAATTATGCAAGCAATTTCATTTTTATTTTCATCAACAAGTTTTTGAACTGATTCAATATCATTAAACTTTGCATTCAAAGTAAGCGATGCGAGTTCATTTGGGACACCGGGACTGCTCGGTATTCCAAGAGTTGTAGCGCCAGAACCAGCTTTTACAAGGAAACTATCTGCATGACCATGATAACAACCTTCAAATTTTATGATTTTCTTTTTTCCCGTGTAAGCTCTCGCAAGCCGAATTGCGCTCATCGTCGCTTCCGTCCCAGAGTTAACCATTCTAACAAGTTCAATTGACGGAATCATCTTTTTGATCAATTCAGCCATTTTAACTTCAATTTCCGTTGGAGCGCCATAACTTGTTCCGTTTTTCAAAGCATTTTTAACAGCAGATATAACCTCCGGATGTGAATGTCCAAGTATAAGCGGACCCCAAGACATAACATAGTCAATAAACTTATTCCCGTCAACATCCCATATCTTTGAACCCGACGCTTTTGCTATGAACAATGGATTTGAATTAACCGCCTTGAAAGCCCTGACTGGTGAATTCACACCCCCGGGCATTAAACTTAACGCCTTTGAATAAAGATTTTTGCTTTTGCCCGTCTTCATCAAAAATTTCTCAATTTTGTTTTTGCAAAATTTCCGAAATGAATTCCGCAAATTTTTTAATTGCTTTCGCTCTATGACTTATCCTATTTTTCAAATCTTTTGGCATCTGCGCAAATGTTAAATCAAATCCATCCGGAACAAAGAGCGGATCATATCCAAACCCACCATCCCCGCGCGGTTCAAATATAACTTTACCTTCGGTCACGCCTTCAAAAATTTTCTCAACATCACCATCAACATAAACAATCACACATCTAAAACGAGCTGTTCTATTTTCAATTGGAACTCCTTCAAGAAGTTTTAAAAGTTTTCTGTTGTTTTCATCATCGGTTGCATTTTCACCGGCATAAACTGCGGATATAACGCCGGGTTCCCCATTTAAAAAATCCACCTCAATCCCGCTATCATCAGCAACGGAGGGAAGACCTGTAAATTTATGAACTATCCTTGCTTTCTTTGAAGCATTCTCATAGTATGTTTTACCGTCCTCGTATATATCGGGAATTTCTGGGAAATCAGCAGTGCTTAAAATTTCAAGTCCTGAATAAATCTCATCCGGAAGATAAATTTTCAAAATTTGCTTTATCTCCTCAACCTTGTGCCTGTTTCTCGTTGCAAGGACTATTTTCATTTTCAGCTGGATTTATTTTTACACGAGGGAAAAATTTGAAGTATAAATTTATCAAACTTCCAATTGATGCAAGAAAATTAAGCGTGAAGAAAACAAAATTTCCAATAGCATAAATTGTCAGCGATAAACTTCCAATGAAATATATTAGCAGGAAATAAAGGTTCATATTCGTATAACCACGTTTTATGGACTCATAAGTTTGAGGAATCCAGCATATTACAATTGCGATAAGCCCAATTAAACCAAGAGCTTCTTTCATCGTTTGCCTTTTTTGTTTTAAATGTTCAAAAGTTCTTCAAGTGCTTGATTTACTTTTCTTACGCCAACGATTTCAATTTCTGCGTCAATTTTTAAACCACGCGTGTTATTTTTCGGAATGATGATCTTTTTAAATCCAAGCTTTGCTGATTCTTGAATTCTTTTCTCTATTTGCGTAACCGATCTGACTTCACCCGCAAGACCAACTTCACCAACAACTACGGATTGAGAATCAACAGGAATATCTTTCAAACTTGAAACTATTGCTGTCACAACTCCAAGATCAATCGCAGGTTCGTCAATTCTCAATCCACCCACAATTTTTATAAAAACATCATTTCCGCTTAACCTAACGCCAACTTTCTTTTCAAGGACAGCAAGAAGCACAGAAAGGCGATGATAATCAAAACCAATTGATGTTCTCTGCGGAGTTCCATAACTTGCCGGGGTAACAAGCGCCTGAACCTCAACAAGAAGAGGTCTTGTCCCTTCAATACACGCAACAACCGATGAACCCGAAACTCCAAAAGTTCTTTCAGAGAGAAAAATTTCAGATGGATTTTTTACCTCTTTCAATCCTTCCGTCGTCATCTCAAAAATTCCAATCTCATTCGTTGAGCCAAATCTATTTTTCACAGCTCGCAAAATTCTATATGCCTGATGCCTTTCGCCCTCAAATTGCAAAACAGTATCAACCATATGTTCAAGAACCTTTGGACCCGCGATCAAACCGTCTTTCGTCACATGCCCGACAAGAAGAATAGATTTACCCGTATTTTTCGCAAGTTGCATAAGAACAGATGCACATTCACGAACCTGACTCACGCTTCCGGGAGCACTTTCAAGCTCGGGTCTGTACATCGTTTGAATTGAATCAATTATGATTATATCAGGATTTACCTCTTCAATCACATTTATAACAAGGTTTAAATTTGTCTCCGCAAGGACGAGAAAATTTTTTGATTGGAATGACTTTGGAAAATTTAATCTTTCCGTTCTAAGTTTCAATTGCTTTACTGATTCTTCACCAGTAACATAGAGAACTTTTTTCCCTTTCAACCCCGGAACAATTTGTGTCATAAGAGTTGATTTACCAACGCCTGGGTCTCCCGCAATTAAGACAACCGAACCTGGCACGATACCTCCACCAAGAACACGATCAAACTCATTTATCCCCGTTTTTATCCTTTCTTCTTCTTTTAGATCAACTTTTTCAAGGTCAACTGCTATTGCAGGTGGCTTTAAAAGTGAAATCTGCTCCTGAATTTTATCCTCTGGCATTATTATTTCCTCAACCATTGTGTTCCATTCATTGCATTCAGGGCATCTCCCCATCCACTTTAGCGAGATATAACCGCAGTTTTGACATACGAATTGTGTTTTTTGCTTTGCCATCTTAAACAAGAATTTTAAATTTTCAGCGAAAACCAAATAAATATAACCCCGCTTTTGAAATTAAACAAGTTTAATTTCCGCTTTGATGACCCCTCCCTGCAAAAAGCAGAGAGGGGCAAAATAATAAAATCAATAATTAATCCCCAGAACCTTAAAAACGAAAGCGTAAATATCCGATTGTTCCTCAATTATTTTTGATGTTGGTTTTCCAGCACCGTGCCCTGCTTTCGTTTCAACCCTCAAAAGTATCGGCGTATCCCCTGCGTTCGCAGATTGCAAAGTTGCAGTAAATTTATATGCGTGAAGTGGGACAACTCTATCGTCGTGATCCGCAGTCGTGATTATTGTCGGTGGATAAACAACGCCTTTTTTAACATTGTGAAGCGGTGAATATGCGTATAAGAATTTGAAATGTTCTGGATTTGCCTCCGCATTGCCATATTCCGGAATCCAATATCTCCCAACTGTAAATTTATGATACCTTAACATATCAATTACCGGAACTTCGCAAACAACCGCACCGTATAAATCTGGTCTCTGAACCATACACGCTGCAACAAGCAATCCACCGTTACTTCGCCCGTTTATGACAAGTTTTTTTGAATTCGTATAACCGTTTTTAATCAACCATTCACCAGCAGAGATAAAATCATTGAACACATTTTGTTTTTTATCAAGCATTCCTGCCTGATGCCATTCTTCTCCGTATTCACTTCCACCTCTTAAATTCGCCACTGCATAAACACCGCCTATTTCAAGCCAGAGCAATCTCACCGCCGAAAACGATGGCATTATACTTATGTTAAATCCACCATAACCATAAAGCAACGCAGGATTATTTCCATCAAGTTTTATCCCTCGCTTATGAACAATATACATCGGAACTTTAACTCCATCTTTTGACTCATAAAAAACTTGTTTCACTTCATAATCCTTCGGATCAAATCCTTTCAACTTCGTTTCAAAAAATAATTCAAGTTTCCCCGTCTCAAAATCATATCTATAAACATTCATCGGATGCAAAAAAGATGTGAAGCCAAAAAACATTTCTTTATCATCCTGCCTCCCGGATAGACCTGAAACACTGCCCGCCTCCGGCAATTTAATCTCCTTAATAAACTTTCCATCAAGCGAATAAATTTTAATTTTATGTTTGACATCTTCGGTGTAAACGATGACAAATTGATTGTTAATTATTCTTGCATCTGCGATAACTGCTTTTTTATCCTCACCAATCACATCTTTCCAGTTCTTTCTATCCGGATTCTTAACATCAATTGCAATGATTTTATATTTCGGGGCATTTAAATCTGTAACAAAGTAAAAGACGCTTCCTTTATTTCCGACAAAATCATAACTTGCATCCGCTTCATCAAGCAGACGAATGAAATCGCCATCGCTGTTTAACTCACGATAATAAATTCTATTTTTCGGACTTGTTCCGTGTGTCACAGTTAAAATTAGATATTTCCCATCTTCTGTAATTCTCGGATAAAAGTTTAACTCCTTTGCATCTGGTCTTTCATAAACGAGTTTATCTTCTGATTGTGGAGTTCCAAGTTTGTGGAAATAAACTTTATTGTGGCTGTTTTCCTCACCTTTTGGAACAGTTCCGGGTTCGGGGAAACGATTGTAATAAAAGCCCGAATTATTCGGCAACCACGCAATGCTTGAAAATTTACACCATTTTAAAACTTCGTCATAATCTTTTCCCGTCACAACATCTTTTATTTTAATTTCTTGCCAATCGCTACCACTTACGGAAACACCATAAGCGATAAATCTCCCATCTTTACTATATGAAATGTTCATCAAAGCAACTGTTCCATCTTCACTGAATTTATTCGGATCAACCACAAGCATATCTTTTCCCCTCAAACCATCTCTCACATAAAGAACGGATTGATTCTGCAATCCATCATTTTTGAAGAAAAAGTATTTGCTTCCTGCTTTCACAGGGACGGAGTATTTGGGATAATTCATCAGTTCAGTCAATCTTGATTTAATTTTTTCATAAAACGGGACGGAGCGAACGAAATCAAATGTGATTTTATTTTGAGCATCAACCCATTGTTTCACCTCTTCCGATTCAAAATCTTCAAGCCAGCGATACGGGTCGGCGACTTTAACGCCGTGATAATCATCAACTACATCAACTGTTTTCGTCGGTGGGTAATTTAATTTTTGTGAAAGTGTTAACGCAGTGAAGAGCAAAGTTAGGAGTAAAAGTTTTTTCGCCATGGCTTTTGAAGAATTTTGTTTTTATTTTTGCGCTCTGTTTTGAAACTTAAAAAATTCAAGTTTGATATGCAAGGAATTTCCAATTTGGTTTGGTGGGGAGATTTTGCTAACGATCTTATTTTATTGGCAGGAATTAAGATTAAAGGAAAAATTCAGCGTGAGAAATGTAGTGGAAGTTAAAATCGTTTAATAAAATCTCAATCCCTCACAGGTTCAATTCACACTAAACGGAGAACTAAAAATAATTCCCGTTTCATTGTTTCAATCCCTCACAGGTTCAATTCACACACATTAGCACCTGCGGATTCAATCGCAAGTGTATATCGTTTCAATCCCTCACAGGTTCAATTCACACAATTTTACATTGTCGGTTGAATAGGCGAGGTTTATTATGTTTCAATCCCTTGTATATTACAGGTGTTATGATTTACTTTAAGATTAATACAAGAGGCGCAGGCGAGATTGTTAAT